>NZ_BAAAEL010000013.1:0-71000 GCF_039522995.1 Sphingomonas molluscorum
CCGCCTCGCGCCGCGTCCCCTGCGCCCGCTCCTCGGCATCCGCCGCCGCCAGCGCCGCCCGCGCCTGCTCGATCGCGCCCAGCGCCGCGACGCGGGCCGCGACGGCCGCCGCACGTGCGGCATGAAGCGGCGCCGCATCGGCTAGCGCCGCGAGCTCGGCCGCGATCCGCCGCTCATCCCGAGTTGCCCGCTCCAGCCGCGCCTGCGCAGCCTGCAGTGCCGCGCGTGCGACGCGCACGTCTGCAAGCTCGCTCGCCTGCCGCGCCAGCGCCTGGGCAAGCGCCACCTCGGCATCGCGGCTCGCCTGCTCGGCCGCCGCCAGGGCCGCGGCCAGCTCCGGCAGCGCCGCGTCGGCCGCCGCCGCCTCGGCCTCCAGGGCCTTGCTCTCGGCCGAAAGCCGCGCCAGCGCCTCGGCCGCATCGCTCGCCAGCGCGCCCTCGCGCCCGCGATCCTCGGCGATGCGCCCAATCGCCGCTTCCAGTTCGCGCAACCGCCGTTCGGCAGCCCCGCGTTGCGCCACCAGCGCCTCACGTCGGTGCGTCGCCTCGGACAGCGCGTCGCGCGCCGCCTGGGCGGTGCCGCGATGGGTGCCGAGCGCCGCCACCGCTGCCACCTGCGCCGCTTCCGCCGCCGCCTGTTCGGCCGTGCGGCTCGCCACCAGCGCGTCCGCCTCCTTGGCTTCGGCCCGCGCCGCATCCGCCGCCGCTGCCGCATCGCGCCAGCGCGCAAAGATCAGCCGCGCCTCGGCGACCCGGATCCGCCCCGACAGCTCGCGATAACGTTCCGCCTGCCGCGCCTGCCGTCGCAGCTGCGCGATCCGCCCATCCTGGTCGGCGAGCACCTCCGCCAGCCGGGCCAGATTGGCCTCGGTCGCGCGCAGCCGGTTCTCGGCATCCCGCCTGCGGACATGCAGCCCGGCGATCCCCGCCGCCTCCTCCAGCATCGCCCGCCGCTCGGCCGGCTTGGCGGAGATGACGGCGCTGATCCGGTTCTGGCTGACGAGTGCGGGCGAATGCGCACCGGTCGCGGCGTCGGCGAACAGCAGCGCCACGTCCTTGGCGCGCACGTCGCGGCCGTTGATGCGATAGGCGGAGCCGGCACCGCGCTCGATCCGGCGCACCACCTCCACTTCCTCCGCGTCCGGCCCGACTTCGTCGGCCAGGATCGACACTTCGGCGAAGTCCCGCGGCGGGCGCGTCGCGGTGCCGGCGAAGATCACGTCCTCCATCGCCGCGCCGCGCATCGACCGGGCGCTATTCTCGCCCATGGTCCAGCGCAGTGCTTCGAGGAGGTTCGATTTCCCGCAGCCATTGGGGCCGACCACGCCGGTCAGCCCCGCTTCGATCACCAGGTCGGACGCGTCGACGAAGCTTTTGAAGCCGGACAGGCGCAGCCGCCGGATCCGCATCGCCGCACGCGCCCGGTCAGAAGGCGATCAGGCGCCGGCGTCGCGCAGCGCCGCCTCGACCTGCGTCCAGTTCACCGCGTCCAGCTTGTTGTCGTTCAGGAAGAAGCTGGGCGTGCCCGTCACCTTGTCGGCGGCTTCCTCGGTGATCTTGACGAGCGCCTCCAGCCCCTTCTGGTCGGCCAGGCACTGGCGCGCCTTTGCCTCGGGAATGCCGCGCTGCTTGACGAAGTCGATGTAGCCCAGCTGCTGCGCCCAAAGCGAAACCGCCTGGGCCGGCGGCATCTGCTGCACCTGCGCCTGGAAGCTTTCCGGCAGCGACTGGAGCTTGTCCAGCACCGCATTCTGGTTGGCGTACATCTGGTCCAGGATCGGGAAGAACGGCCCCGTCCCGCCGCAGCGGCCGAGCAGCCCGGCGGCAAGATCCGGTGCGCCGTGGACCGCGAAATCGCGGAACTCGTAGGAGACCTTGCCGCTCGCGACATAGGTATCCGCCAGCGCCGGCACCGAATCGCGGCCGAACTGGCCGCAGGTCGGGCAGGTGCGCGATCCATATTCGACCAGCTTGATCGCCGCGTCCGGGTTGCCCATGCGATAGCCGCCCTCCGGCGTCACCGACACCGTCTCGGCCCAGTTCGTGCCGGCCGGTGCCGCCACCGCCGCCACCTTCTGCGCGGGCGCGCCGCTGTTGCCGGAGCCCGCGTCCCCACCACCGCAACCGACGAGCAGGAGAAGGGGCAGCAGGGGAAGAGCGATACGCATGATATTGGCTCCGTGAAGAGAAAGGGGGTTCAGCGCTGCAGCGCCTGGCGCAGCGGGGGCTCGACCTCGGCCCAGCTGTTCGCGGCCAGCAGGTTGCCGTCGATCTCGAAGCTCGGCGTGCCCTCGATCCGGCCCTGGACCTTCTCGGTCGCAGCGACGAGTTCCTGGCGCGCGGCCGGGTCGACCAGGCAGCGGTCCGCCTGCTGGGCGGTGAGCCCGCTGCGCGTCATCAGCGCGGTCAGCCCCGAACCCGCGGCGATGCGCCGCAGCCGTGCCTCGAGCGTCGTCGCGCCCTTGAACGAATCGGGCTTGGCCTGGAACGCCATCGCCTTGTCGAGCAGCGCCTTCTGGTTGGCAAAGATCAGCGCGTGCTGACGCGCGAACCGCGCCGTCCCGCCGCAGCGGGCGAGCAGCGCGCTCGCAAGGTCCAGCGGATCGCGCACGAAGTTGCGGATCTCCACCCGGACCTGGCCGTTGCGGACCAGCCCGTCATGGAGCGGCGCCTTGGATTCCTCGACGAAATGGCCGCAGTGCGGACAGGTGTAGCTGACATATTCGACCAGCGTGACGCGCGCCTTGGGGTTTCCGATCTGGAAACCGCCGCTTGCTGCCTTCACCGTCACCGTGCGCCAGTCGCGTGCCGGCTGCGCCTCCGCGCCGCCCATCATCACCAGCCCCGCGAGCACACCCGCGAGCACCCCCAGCAACCGCATCAACGAACCTTTCCCAGAACCGGAATCGAAAGCGGCGTCGGCGGCGCGGCGACGCCGGCCGCCAGTGCCGAAAGCACCGCCTTCAACTCCGGGTCGGCGATGGTGCGCAGGCTCTCGCCCAGCTCGGCGGGCACATGCGTCGGCGTCGGGCGCGGCGGCGCGACCCGCTGCGCGCGGCGAACGTCGCCCTGCCGGAATGCGATGCGGCCGACCGCAGCATAGCCGAAGAAGCGGTTCACCCGCTCGACGATCTCGGGGCCGATGTGCTGCATCATGGTCACGTGCGCGCCGTGCACCACCAGGGTCAGCACCCCGTCGGTGCGCTGCCCCTGCGGGAAGCGGATCGATTCGGGTGCCGAGACGCGTGCGTAGCGCTCGCCGACGATCTCGGGCCAGCGGCTCACGACCGCGCTCTGGATGAAGCCGAACTTGCGGAACGCCGCCCGGCCGATGTCCGGCAACAGGTCCGCCACCGCGCGCGCATAGCCGTGGCGCTTCGGCTCCTCCTTGGGAGGCCGGACCTTGGTGGCGGTTGGGGCTTTAGGGGGCGTCGTCATCGCGGCTTCCCCATGCCATAGGCGCGGCGTGCCCGCCAACCTTTCTGCAATCGCTCCCGCCCTGCTCGACTGGTACGACGCCAATGCGCGCAGCCTGCCGTGGCGCGCGCCGCCCGGCACCCCTGCCCCCGATCCGTACCGGGTGTGGCTGTCGGAGGTGATGCTCCAGCAGACCCAGGTCGCGACCGTCCGCCCATACTTCGAAAAATTCGTCGCGCGCTGGCCTGACTTCGCGAGCCTCGCCGCCGCCGAAGATGCCGAGCTGATGGCCGCCTGGGCAGGGCTCGGCTACTATGCCCGTGCCCGCAACCTGCTCGCCTGCGCCCGTGCCGTGGCGAACGACCACGGCAGCGTGCTGCCGGACACCGAGGAGGGCCTGCGCGCCCTCCCCGGGCTCGGCGCCTATACCGCCGCCGCCATCGCCGCGATCGCCTTCGGTCGCCGCGCGGTGGTGGTCGACGCCAATGTCGAGCGGGTGGTCGCGCGGCTGTTCGCGCTGTCGCAGCCGCTCCCCGCCGGCCGTCCGGCGATCCGCGTCGCAACCGGTTCGATCACGCCGGACGCGCGTGCCGGCGATTTCGCCCAGGCGATGATGGACCTCGGCTCGGGCATCTGCACCCCGCGCACGCCGCGTTGCCTGCTCTGCCCCTTGCGCACCCAGTGCGACGCCTTTGCCACCGGCGATCCGGAAGCCTTTCCGCTCAAGGCGCCCAAGCGCGAGAAGCCGCACCGCCACGGCACGATCTTCTGGCTCGAACGCGACGACCAGGTGCTGCTCGTCCGCCGCCCGTCCAAGGGCCTGCTCGGCGGCATGCGCGCGCTGCCGACGGGCCCCTGGGCGGAGACGCCCCCCGGCCTGGCCGAGGCGCCGTTCGAGGCCGAGTGGCAGACGATGGGCGCCGTCGCCCACGGCTTCACCCATTTCCGCCTGAGCTGCACGGTTGCGGCGGCCACGCTGCCGGCCCACATGGCCGTGCCGGATGGCGAATGGTGGCCGATCGACTCGCTCGACGAAGCGGGCATGCCGACGGTGTTCGTCCGCGCACAGCGGCTGATGGAGGGATTGCGATGACGGCACGGACGTGGATGGCAGGCATCGCGGCGCTGGCACTGGTCGCCCCGCCGATCGCAACCGCGCAGGTCGCCTCCACCCGCCAGCCCTCCGCCCCAGCACTCCCGAGCGTCGAAGCGGTCGCCGACCGCTATGTCGCCGCCGGCCGGGCGCCCGGCATCGCCGTCGCGATCGGCGGTCCGGGTGAAACCCGCTTCGTCGCCAGGGGAAGGCTTTCGGACGGCGGCGCCGCCGTCACTCCCGATTCACTGTGGCGCGTCTATTCGATGACCAAGCCGATCACGGCGATGGCGGCGATGATGCTGATCGAGGACGGCAAGATGCGGCTCGACCAGCCGGTGTCGGATTTCCTTCCCGCCTTCGCCAAGATGCGGGTGCTCACCGATCCGGAGCGCAGCCTCGCCAGCCGCCCTGCCGCGCGCCCGATCACCATTCGTCACCTGCTCACCCACACGGCGGGTCTGGGCTATTCCATCGTTACCAAGGGGCCGTTGCTGCACGAGTATGAGCGGCTCGGCATCGTCCCCGCCGCGATCAATGCCAAGGTCGAGACCGAGATGCTGCGCGTGCGGCCGAAATCGCTCGCGGAGTTCGCCGACCGTCTCGCCACCCTGCCGCTGATCGCGGATCCGGGCAGCACGTGGAGCTATTCGGTCAGCCTCGACCTGATGGGCCGCGTCATCGAGGTCGCGAGCGGCATGTCGTTCGAACGCTTCCTTGAAACGCGCATGTTCGGCCCGCTCGGCATGACCTCCACCTACTGGCAGGTGCCCGCCGACCAGGCCGGGCGGCTCGCGACCAACTATGTTTTCGTCGGCGACCGCGCGGTGCCGCTCGATCCGGCCGCGACCTCGATCTTCCTGAACGCGCCGAGCTTCCCCTATGGCGGCGCCGGCCTTGTCTCGTCGGCACGCGACTATGATCGCTTCCTCCACATGCTCCAGAACCGCGGCACGTTGGACGGCAAGCGCGTGATGAAGCCGGAGACGGTTGCGCTCGCCATGTCGAACCTGCTCCCGGCCGGCGTCTCCTTCGGCGGCGTCGACGCGAGCACCGGCGGCACCAATGCACCGAAGATGGGCTTCGGGGCCGGCGGCTCGGTGTATCTGGAGGACGTGCCCGGCAGCCTGGGCAAGGGCACCTATGGCTGGGGCGGTGCCGCCGGCACGATCGCCTTCGTCGATCCCGCCCGCCAGCTGCGCGGCACGGTGATGGTCAACTATTTCCCCGCAGATCGCTGGCCGCTGCGTGCCGACCTGACGCGCGCGCTGCTCGCGGACCTCCAGCGATGATCGGCTTCACCGGCGGCACTCTCGACCGCGCCGATCGCGAGCGCGACGATCCGGAGGCGCTCGCCACCGCCCTCGCCGATCCGCGCGCCCGGCTGCTGCGCCTGCGCGCGCTCGAACCGGAAGTGGACGCCGACGGCCGCATGGTCTGGGACGCGCTCGACACGCTTCCCGCCGGCGTAACGCCGCTGTTCCTGGGCTATGACGCGGGCGTCCCCCGGTTCGTCGCCGCCCTCGATGCGGAAGGGTCGCCGGTCAGCCGCTCGCCGAACCTGATGGGGGTGCTCGCCGCCATGCCGGCCGCCGACGCCGCCACCTATGCCGCCGCGCGCAGCCTCGCCGACTGGCACCGCCGCCACCGTTTCTGTGCCAATTGCGGCACTCCGACGGACCTGTTCCGCGCCGGCTGGGCGCGCCGCTGCCCGGCCTGTGCTGCGAAGCATTTCCCGCGCACCGACCCGGTCGTCATCATGCTGGCCGAACATGACGGTCGCGTTCTTCTAGGCCGCCAAGCCTCCTGGGCACCCGGCCGCTATTCGGCACTCGCCGGCTTCGTGGAGGTGGGCGAATCGCTGGAAGAAGCCGTCCGCCGCGAAGTGCTGGAGGAAGCGGGCGTGCCCGTGGGCGCCGTCCGCTACGTCGCCAGCCAGCCCTGGCCCTTCCCCTCGCAGCTGATGCTCGCCTGCGTCGGCGAAGCGCTCGACGATCGCATCACGCTCGACACCCACGAGCTGGAGGATGCCTTCTGGGCGACCCGCGACGAGGTGGCCGGTGCGCTCGCCCGGGCCGAGGGCGCGCGGTTCGACGCCCCGCCGGACTATGCCATTGCCTACAGCCTGCTCGCCCATTGGCTGGACGCGCAGGACTGACCGCTCAGCCGCGCTCGCGGGCGCGGGGATAGCTGCCGAGCAGGCGCACCCATTTGCTGTGATAGCGCAGCTCGTCGAGCGCACGGTCGACGGCGACGTCGCCCGGCTGCCCCTCGATATCGGCGAAGAACTCCGACGCAGTGAAGCTCGCGTCGCGCTGGTAGCTTTCCAGCTTGGTCATGTTGACGCCGTTGGTCGCAAAGCCGCCCAGCGCCTTGAACAGGGCTGCGGGCACGTTCTTCACCTCGAACACCAGGCTGGTCATCGCCGGCCCCTCGATCCGCCCGCCCCGCGCCTCGCGCGCCAGGATCACGAATCGGGTCGTATTGTGCGCAGCATCGGCGATGTCGCTGGCGAGCACGTTGAGGCCGTAGAGCTCGGCCGCGCCCGGCGGCGCCAGCGCGGCAAGGCTCGGGTCGCCGGTTTCCGCCACCAGCGCCGCCGCACCGGCCGTGTCGGCATAGGCGACCGGCGCGATCCCGCGCTCGGCCAGCCAGCGGCGGCACTGGCCCAGCGCCTGCTCGTGGCTGGTCGCCTGCGTCACCTCGTCCAGCCGGCCCAGCCCCATCAGCGTGTGGCGGATCGGCAGGAAATGCTCACCCACGATCACCAGGCCCGATTCGGGCAGCAGGAAATGCATGTCGGCGACACGGCCGTGCAGCGAATTCTCGATCGGGATCACGCCGCAGCCGGCCGTGCCGCTCACCACCGCCTCCACCGCATCGGCGAAGCTGAAGCACGGCAGCGGCAGCCCGTCCGGAAGCGCCTGGTTGGCGGCGACATGGGAGTTCGCGCCCGGTGCGCCCTGATAGGCGACGGCGCGTTCGGGGGCTGCGCGCGCCGCTTCGGTCATGCGCGCGACCAGGGCCCGCGCCGGTGCGGCATAGCTCTGCATGGGGCAGGCGATTAGTTGCGCGATGTCAACGACGCAAGGCCTGCTTGCGACGCAAGGGCAGACCGACGTAAAGCGTAACAATCTTCCCTTGTTTAGCGAGAAATCGGCGGCGGCATGGACAATCGGATGAACACGATCGCTGGCTGGACTTTGGCTGGTCTGGCCGCTGCTTTGGGCCTGACCGTCGCCAGCGGCATGATTTTCGAAGGCGGGCGCCCGGAAAAGATGGGCTATCCGATCGAGGGCGTGGAAGGCAAAGGCGCCGGTGGCGCTTCGGCGGTCCCGTTCGCGACGCTGCTCGCCTCGGCCGATCCGGCCAAGGGCGCCGAGGTGTTCAAGAAGTGCACCGCCTGCCACACCGTCAACCAGGGCGGCGCCAACGGCATCGGCCCGAACCTCTACGGTGTCATCGGCAAGCCGCACGGCCACCTGCCGAACTTCGCCTATTCCGACGCGCTGAAGTCGGTCCCCGGCAACTGGGACTTCGACGCGATGGACGCCTGGCTGACCTCGCCGCGGAAATACGCGCCGGGCACCAAGATGACCTTTGCCGGTCTCGGCAATGCCCAGGATCGCGCGAACGTCGTCGCCTATCTCAATTCCCAGGGCTCGAACCTGCCGCTCCCGGCCGCACCCGCCGCAGGCGAGGCGCCGGCCACCCAGGCGGAGGCCAATGTGGCCGAGGGGGCGCCGACCGCCGACCTCGAGAATGCCGCCACCCCGGCGTCGGGTGCGCCGTCGGTGGATCCGGCTGCCGCCGTCCAAGCTTCGAAGAAGGGCGACTGATCCCGGGCTCCGGCGCCCGGCCGGAGCCGGTCAGTAGTTGGGCCAGAGACCCGGCGTGGCGAGTTCCAGGACGTGCCCGTCGGGGTCCTCGAAATAGAGGCTGCGCCCGCCGCGCGGCCACGCCACTTCGCTGCGCAGCGCCACATCGCGCGCCGCGAGGTGCGCGCGCCACGCATCTTCGCTGCCGGCGGGAATCGCGAACGCCATGTGCACCGGGCCGCTGCCGTCATGGCCCGGGACCACGCCGCCGGCACCCGGCATGTCCTCCGTGGAGGCTCCGGCCAGGAACAGCAGCAGCACGCCCGAGCCGCCGGCATCGAACGCCGTCAGCCGCTCGCCCGTGAGCATCGGCCGCAATCCCAGCACCTCGCGAAAGAAGTCGGCCGCGCGGGCCATGTCGGCGACGTAGAGCGCGGTTTCGAGCAGGCCGGAGATGGGGGGCAGCTCCGGCACCGCGTCAGAAGCCCTCTTCGCGCAGCGGACGCGTCAGCAGCGCCTCGACCACCCGGCCCACGTCCGCCCCGTCCAGCAGCTGGCACACGGCTTCGGTGACCGGCATGTCCACGCCGGCGGCAGCCGCCGCCTGCGCCAGCACCGGCGCGGTATGCGCACCCTCGGCCACGGTGCGGCGATCGGCGAGCAGGTCCTCCGCCGCGCGCCCCTGCCCCAGCCCCACCCCCAGCGAGAAGTTGCGCGAGCTCGTCGACGAACAGGTCAGCACCAGGTCACCCAACCCCGACAGCCCCGACAGCGTCTCCGCCCGTGCGCCGCGCGCCAGGCCGAAGCGCGTCATCTCGGCAAAGCCGCGCGCGATCACCGCCGCCCGCGCATTCTGCCCGAGCCCTGCGCCCTCGACCACGCCGCACGCGATCGCCAGCACGTTCTTGACCGCGCCGCCCACCTCCGCGCCGACCACGTCGGTCGAGACGTAGGGGCGCAGCGTCGGCTGGGCGATGGTCGCCGCCAATTGATGGGCAAGGGCGGCATCCTCGGCCGCCAGCGTCACGGCCGTCGGCAGCCCGGCCGCCACCTCGTGCGCAAAGGTCGGCCCAGACAGCACCGCCACCGGAGATCCATCGACGACCTCGCCCGCCACCTCGTGCAGGAACTTGAGGCTCCCCGCCTCGATGCCCTTGGAGCACAGGATCAGCGGCTGGCCGTGGCGCGGCAGGTCGGCGAGCACCGCGCGCATGTGCTGCGCCGGCGTCACCACCAGCACGGCCGCCGCCTCCGCGGCCCAGGTAATGTCCCCGGTCGCCTCGATGCGCTCGGATAGCGTCCGGCCAGGGAGGAACAGCGGGTTCTCGTGGGTCCCGTTGATCGCCTCGATCACCTCCGGCTCGCGCACCCACAGCCGCACATCGTGGCCGCCGCTCGCCAGCACCTGCGCCAGCGCCGTGCCCCACGCACCGCCGCCAAGAACCCCCAGCACGCTCATGCCTTCACCCCCGCCCCGCGCACGCGTTCCCCCTCCAGATCGAGCGGCCAACGCGCCCGCGCCGGCACGTCGAGCGGATCGGTGAGCCCCGCTTCGAAGCGCTCGGCACCGGCCCAGGCGATCATCGCGGCATTGTCGGTGCACAGCCACAAGGGCGGCGCCACGAAGCGCAGGCCATGCTCGGCCGCCACCTGCTCCAGCGCACCCCGCACCGCGCGATTGGCGGCGACGCCGCCGGCCACCACCAGCGCCGTCGGCGGGGCGATCCGTCCCAGCGCGCGTCGGGTACGATCGACCAGGCAATCGACCACCGCCTGCTGGAACGAGGCAGCGATATCCGGCGTCGCATGGATGCCGGCATCCCGCGCCCGCAGCACGGCGCTCTTCAACCCCGCGAACGAGAAATGCGGCTCGCCCGATCCCACCAGCGGCCGCGGCAGCGGCACCGCACGGGGGTCGCCATCGGCCGCCGCCCGCTCCACCGCCGGCCCCCCGGGAAAGCCCAGCCCCAGCAGCTTGGCCGTCTTGTCGAACGCCTCGCCCGCGGCATCGTCGATCGTGGTCGCCAGCCGGCGATAGGCGCCGACGCCCTCCACCAGCAGCAGCTGGCAATGGCCGCCCGACACCAGCAGCAGCAGATAGGGAAACTGGAGATCCGGATCGGCGAGCCTGGGGCTCAGCGCATGCCCCTCCAGATGATTGACCGCGATCAGCGGCTTGCCCGCCGACAGCGCCAGCGCCTTGCCGGTCACCAGCCCGACCATGACGCCGCCGATCAGCCCCGGTCCCGCCGTCGCCGCGATGGCATCGACGTCGGCCAGCGCCACCCCCGCATCGGCCAGCGCCGCCTCTACCAGCGGCCCCAGCACCTCCACATGCGCGCGCGCGGCAATCTCCGGCACGACCCCGCCGAACGGGGCGTGATGCGCCTCCTGCCCGGCAAGCTTGTGCGACAAAATGGTGCGGTCGCCGCGGACCAGCGCGGCAGCGGTCTCGTCGCAGCTCGATTCGAGCCCGAGGATCAGGGGGGCGGACATGGCCCCGCTTCTATCCGCTCAGAGGTGGCTTGTCGAAGGGGCGGCTTGTCGAAGCGCGGCCGCTTGCCTACGCCAACCTCCATGGACACCGCTCCCCTCTTCCGTCTCGGAACGCGCGGATCGCCGCTGGCGATGGCGCAGGCGCACATGACGCGCGACGCGCTCGCCGCCGCCCATGGCTGGTCGCCGGACCAGATCGCAATCGTCCCGATCCGCACCACCGGCGACCGGGTGCAGGACCGCGCGCTCGCCGAGATCGGCGGCAAGGCGCTGTGGACCAAGGAACTCGACCGCGCCCTGCTGGAAGAGGAGATCGACGCCGCCGTCCATTCGATGAAGGACGTCGAGACGATCCGACCCACCCGCATCGCCATTGCCGCGATGCTGCCCCGCGCCGATGTCCGCGACCGCATCCTCGGCGTCGCCGCCCTCGCGGACCTGCCGCAGGGCGCCGTCGTCGGCACCAGCTCGCCGCGCCGTGCCGCCCAGGTGCTCCGCCATCGCCCCGACGCGAAGATCGTGCTGTTCCGCGGCAACGTCGAGACCCGTCTTGCCAAGCTCGCCGCCGGAGAAGTGGACGCGACGCTGCTCGCCTCGGCCGGACTGGTGCGGCTCGGCCGCGAAGACGTGGGCACCCCGGTGCCGCTCGACGTGATGCTCCCCGCCCCGTCGCAGGGCGCCGTCGGCATCGAGGTGCGGGCCGAGGATGCGCGCGCCCGCGAACTCGTCGGCGCCATCAGCCACGCCGATACCCGCGCGGCGGTGTCGGCCGAGCGCGCGCTGCTGGAGGCGCTCGGCGCCGACTGCCACTCCCCCGTCGCGGCACTCGCCACGATCGAGGGCAACCGCCTGACGCTGCGCGCGGAACTCTATGCGCAGGACGGCAGCGCCCATGTGACCGGATCGACGGAAGGCTCGGTTGGCGACGTCGCGCTGGCACCGGCCCTGGCGCAAGACCTGCTCGCACGCGCCCCCGATAGCGTGCGGCGGCTGTTCGCCGGCGAATGAGCCGCCCCCTCGCGGTGCTGCGCCCCGAACCCGGCGCATCGGCCACCGTCGAGCGGATCACGGCTGCCGGCTACCAGACGCTGCGCACGCCATTGTTTCACGTGGAGCAACGAGGATGGCCGCCGGTTGCCGCCTCGGACCACGACGCGCTCGTCCTGACCAGCGCGAACACGGTTCGGCACGCGGGGCCTCAGCTCGCCAGCCTGGCCATGCTCCCGGTGTGGGCAGTCGGAGAAGCGACCGCCCGGGCTGCCGCAGGCGTCCGCTTGACCGTCATTCGGGTCGGGACGGAGGGGGCCAAGACGCTCCTCGACACCGCCTGGGCGGCCGGCGTCCGTCGCGCCTTGTGGCTGGGCGGCGAGTCCCTCCGCCTCTTGGAGCATCCCGCCGTCTCCCGCATGGTCGCGGTCTATGCCAGCACGCCGCTGGCCCCGTCATTGGACGCCGTTCGCCGCCTCGCCGGCAGCGTCGCTCTGGTCCACTCCCCTCGCGCCGCCGAGCGGCTCCGACACGTCCTTGCCGAAGCCGGAGTGGCCCTCTCCACCCTAAGGCTCGCCGCCATCAGCCCCGCGGCGGCAGAGGCGGCCGGAAACGGCTGGGACGCGCTCGCCGTCGCGTCGGTTCCCACCGATCCGGCGCTGGTTGCGGCTGCAATCCGCCTCGCCGATTGACCGCGCGCACCGCCGCGAGGATAAGGACGCCATGACGATGGAAACGGCGACCTCCGCCACGGGGGCTCCCCGCAAGCCGCGCGGGAACACCATGCTGTGGATCGCGCTCCTCGCCTTTGTGCTCGGACTCGCGGCCATGGCCGGGCTGGTCCACCGCTTCGGCGCCTGGATCGGCCTCGGCCCCGCAGCCACGCCAGCCGTGGTCCAGAGCGCACCGCTGCCTGCCGCCCCGCAGAACCCCCGCCCGCCCGCGCAGCGCCCGGCCGACATCGCCACGCTGTCGCAGCGCGAGCAGGTGCTCGCCGCGCACATCGCCGAGCTCGAGGCGCGGCTCGCCAATGTCGATACCAGCTCGCGCGTTGCCTCCGGCTTCGCGACCCGCGCCGAAGGGCTGCTGGTCGCCTTCGCCGCCCGCCGCGCGCTCGATCGCGGACTGGCGCTCGGCTATGTCGAGGACCAGTTGCGCCAGCGCTTCGCCGCGGCCGAGCCGCAGGCGGTGGCAACCGTTATCGCCGCCGCACGCCAACCGGTGACGCTGGAGGACCTCCGCCTCGCACTCGACACCATCGCCCCCAAGCTGTCGGGCGGCGGACCCAACGAAAGCTGGTGGCAGGGCATCCGCCGCGAACTGTCGCAGCTGATCATCATCCGCCAGGATGCGAGCCCAAGCATGCTGCCCGCGGACCGCCTCGCCCGCGCGCGCCGCCGACTGGACGCCGCCCAGGTCGAAGGCGCGCTGGCGGAAATCGCGCGCATGCCGGGCGCCGCCAATGCGCAGAGCTGGATGGATGCCGCCCGCCGCTACATCGCCGCGCGCCAGGCGCTGAATGCGATCGAGACGGTGGCGATCCAGGGTGGCGGCACCCTGCCCGTGCCGCCGGCGCCGCTTCCGGTCCCGCCCGCCGCCCAGCCGATGGCGGACGAAGCCGCGCCTTCCGCTTCCGATCCCGTCCCGAACGACGAAGCCGGCCTGAGCCAGACCGGCGCCTGAAGAAGGAAGCGGCAATGGCCGACATGGGCCGGTTCGACTGGGCGGACCCGTTCGGGCTCGACGCGCAGCTGACCGACGAGGAACGCCTCGTCCGCGACACTGCCCAGGCATACGCCCAGGACAAGCTACTGCCGCGGGTCACCCGCGCCTATCTCGACGAAAACTTCGACCGCGACATCCTGCACGAAATGGGCGCGCTCGGCCTGCTCGGCGCAACCATCCCGGCCGAATATGGCGGCGCCGGCCTCGGCTATGTCTCCTACGGCCTGGTGGCACGCGCGGTGGAGGCGGTGGACTCCGGCTACCGCTCGGCAATGAGCGTGCAGTCGAGCCTCGTGATGCACCCGATCTACGCCTATGGCTCGGAGGCGCAACGGCGGAAGTACCTCCCCAGGCTCGCCACCGGCGAATGGGTCGGCTGCTTCGGCCTGACCGAGCCCGATGCCGGCTCCGATCCCGGCGGCATGCGCACCCGCGCCCAGGCGATCGTCGGCGGCTATCGCCTGACCGGTACCAAGACGTGGATCACCAACGCACCGATCGCCGACGTCTTCGTGGTCTGGGCGAAGTCCGACGCGCATGGCGGCAAGATCCGCGGCTTCCTCCTCGACAAGGGCACGCTGGGCCTGTCGGCACCGAAGATCGAGGGCAAGCTGTCACTTCGCGCCTCAGTCACGGGTGAAATCGTGATGGACGGCGTCGAGGTGGGCGAGGACGCGCTGCTCCCGGACGTGGTGGGGCTGAAGGGTCCGTTCGGCTGCCTCAACCGCGCCCGCTACGGCATCGCCTGGGGCGCGATGGGCGCGGCCGAGGCCTGCTTTCACGCCGCCCGCCGCTACACGCTCGACCGCCACCAGTTCGGCGTCCCCCTCGCCTCCAAGCAGCTGGTCCAGATCAAGCTCGCCGACATGGAGACGGAGATCGCGCTCGGCCTGCAGGCGGCGCTGCGCTGCGGCCGCATGTTCGACGACGGCACCCTCGCGCCAGAGGCGATCTCGATCATCAAGCGCAACAACTGCGGCAAGGCACTGGCCATCGCCCGCGTCGCCCGCGACATGCACGGCGGCAACGGCATCTCCGCCGAATTCCACGTGCTGCGCCACGCCATCAACCTGGAAACCGTGAACACCTACGAAGGCACCCACGACGTCCACGGCCTGATCCTGGGCCGCGCAATCACGGGTATTGCGGCGTTCTAGGGTGGCCCAACGTTCATCATGAACGTACCTGCTGCCCCCTCCGTTCGCCTCGAGCAGCCGTCGAGCTTGTCGAGACGGCGTGTCGAGAGGTCGGCGCGCGCGGCTTCCTCGACACGGGCTCTCGACAAGCTCGATCCCTGCTCGAGACAAACGGGAAGGGTGACCCCTGTCCTAATGGCCCGCCTAGTGCCACACCGAGTCGTGCGGCCGGACAAAAGGGACGCCAAGGTGCAGTTGAGCCTCAACTTCCTCAACTTCGTCCCGCAACGGGACGTTCAGTCGATCCGCACCAGCCCCTGGGCGAACCGGCGCTGACGCTCCGCATAGCCATCGGCGGAGCGGCGCAGCGCGGCGATCGCGGCCTCGTCCAGGCTGCGTACCGCGCGTGCCGGGCTGCCGATGATCAGGCTGCCGGGCGCAAACACCTTGTCCTCGGTCACCAGTGCGCCGGCGCCCACCAGCGACCCCGCACCGATCACCGCTCGGTTGAGCACGATCGCCCCCGTGCCGATCAGCACATCGTCCTCGATGGTACAGCCGTGAAGGATCGCATGATGCCCGACGGTCACCCCCGACCCCACCGTCAGCGGGCTGCCCGGATCGGAGTGCAGCATCGCCCCCTCCTGGATGTTGGTGCGGTCGCCGACCGAAATCGGCGTGTTGTCCGCACGGATCACGGCGCCGAACCACACCCCCACCTCGCGCCCCAGCCGGGCATCGCCGATCACGTCGGCCGAGGGTGCGACCCAGCTCGATCCGTCCTCCGGCAGCTGCGGCGAAAGGCCGTCGATTGCGTACAGAGGCATCGCTCAGCGCAGCCGCGCGATCAGCGCCTGCGCGGCTGCCGGCGCGCGCACCTTCGCCCCGTTGATGCAGAACACATAGGTCTCACGCGGCTCCACCGGTGGCGGCGCGGCGTCGACATAGGGCAGCCCTTCCGGCACGCCGCCCGCAGCCCAGGTCTGCGCTGCCTGCGCCCAGCGATCGAGTGCGGCCGCCGCATAGCCCTCCGGCTCCGCCTCCTCCGCCGCCTCCAGCCGCGCATAGACGAAGTCGGCGGTCACATCGGCGATTGCGGGATAGCTGGTCGAATCAGCGAATACGATCGCCACCCCCGCCTCACGCGCCATTGCCACGAACTCGGGGACGGCAAAGCTCTCATGCCGCACCTGCACCGCATGGCGCAGCGCCACGCCTCCGTGGCGACCCGGCAGCAAGCGCAGGAATGCGGCGAAGTCGTCGGCGTCGAACTGCTTGGTCGCCATGAACTGCCACAGGATCGGGCCGAGCTTGTCCCCG
This sequence comes from Sphingomonas molluscorum, assembly GCF_039522995.1. Lineage (NCBI taxonomy): Bacteria > Pseudomonadati > Pseudomonadota > Alphaproteobacteria > Sphingomonadales > Sphingomonadaceae > Sphingomonas > Sphingomonas molluscorum. The sequence goes on from NZ_BAAAEL010000013.1 coordinate 15,992, forward strand.
AGTTCGACGATTCCCTGGTTCAGGAACCGCTCGATCGATTCGCCCGCTTCCCCAAGCACCTTGCGATTGGTGACGTAACGCGATCCCTTGACCGCGAAGACGAAGCCCTCGGGCGCCGTGTTCGCCCAATTGGCAAAGCTCGCCGGCTTCTGGCTGCCATGATAGGTCGCGTTGATCTCGATCGCGGTCAGCGCCCGCGACGCGAACTCCAGCTCGCGCTTCTGCGCCAGGCCTTCGGGATAGAAGGTGCCGCGCCAGGGCGGAAAGCTCCATCCGCCGATACCGACCCGCACCGCGCCATCCGCCATCACCGCTCTCCCGCACTGCTTGCAGCAGCTAGGACCGGGAGAAGCGCAGACGCAAGCTGGTTGCGCTTGGGAGAAAGATCAGAAGGAGGAGGAGCGCCGTGGCAAAGCCACGTCGTCGGTCGCCGCGTTGCGGCGCCGGCCGTGTCGCCGATCATTTCATGATGTGGCGCCGCCACATCATGACGGCGACTGGAGCGGGCGAAGGGATTCGAACCCTCGACCCCAACCTTGGCAAGGTTGTGCTCTACCCCTGAGCTACGCCCGCTCTCTGGCGTTTCGCCGGTGTGCCCCGGCGAGGTGGGGCAACTAGCAGCGACTTTTAGACCCGACAACCCCCTTCTTGCACTTTTTCGAAAAGACTTGGCCTGCCGCATCCCAGCGCCCACATAGGCGGCCAACGCTGACCGCAATCGCAACAGGAGCACGCCTTGGCCACGCTTGGACTGTCCGCCGCCGAGAAGGAGGCCGTGGAAGCCTTCCGCCGCGACGTCGTCGAACCGTCGATGACCAAGCTGGTGATCATCGACTTCTGGGCGGAATGGTGCGGGCCGTGCAAGGCGCTCGGCCCCGTGCTCGAAAAGGTCGCCGCTGCCTATGCCGACAAGGGTGTGGTGCTGGCCAAGATCGACACCGACAAGAACCAGTTCATCGCCTCGCAATTCCAGGTGCGGTCGATCCCCACCGTCTATGCGATGTTCCAGGGCCAGCTGGTCGCCGACCTGACCCAGGCCCGCACCGAGAGCCAGCTCAAGGGCATGCTCGACCAGATCCTGCGCCAGCTGCCGGTGGAGCCCGGTGCCGCGGGAGAAGATGCCGGTGCCGATATCGAGCCCCTCGTCCAGATGGGCGAGGAGGTTCTCGCCGGCGGCGACGCCGAGCGGGCGCTGTCGATTTTCGATCAGGTTGCCGAGATCGCGCCCGAGCATGCCGGCGTCGCCATCGGCCGCGTCCGTGCGCTGATGGCGCTCGGCCGCAACGAGGAGGCAGAGGCCGCGATCGCCGCCCTCCCCGCCGAGGCCGCGAAGAACCCGGAGGTCGAGCGCGCCCGCGCCGCCCTTGCGCTGGCACGGGAAGCGCAGCCGGTGGACGATCTCGCCGGCCTCGCTGCCGAGGTGGCCACCAATCCGGAGGACCTGGATGCGCGCTTCCGGCTCGCCGGCGGGCAGATGGCGGCAGGTGACCGGGATTCGGCCGCGGCGACGCTGCTGTCGATCATCGCCGCCGATCGCGAGTGGAATGAGGGCGCTGCCCGCCAGCAGCTGTTGAAGCTCTTCGAAGCCGTCGGCCTGGAAGACCCGTGGGTGTCCGCGCAGCGTCGCAAGCTCTCCGCCGTCCTGTTCGGCTGAGCGAATGGCGACCCGCGTCTCGATCTTCCCGCTTTCGGGCGCGCTGCTGTTTCCAGGCATGCACCTGCCGCTGCACATCTTTGAGCCGCGCTATCGGGCGATGGTGTCCGACGCGCTCGCCCGCGATCGCCGGATCGGCATGATCCAGCCGCGTGGGGACGGCGAGCGCCCGGCGCTGTTCGACATGGGCTGCGTCGGCCAGATCATCGACGTGGAGGCGCTGCCCGACGGCCGCTTCGACATCGTGCTGGAAGGCCTTGCGCGCTTCCGCGTGCTCCAGGAGCTCGATGTGGCGACCCCGTTCCGGCAGGTCGAGGCGGAACTGCTCCCGAACCAGCCCAGCGGCACGCTCGCGATCGCAGAGCGCGCCTCGCTGGAGATGGAGTCCCGCCGCTTCGCCGAGGTGCAGGGCTATGCGGTCGACTGGGAATCGGTGTCGCGCCTCGACGACGAGACGCTGGTGAACGGAATCGCCCAAATTGCGCCGTTCGATCCCGCGTCCAAGCAGGCGCTGCTGGAAGCGGACACGCTGTCGGGACGCGCGGAACTGATCGTGCAGCTGATGCAGTTCTTCGGCCGGCACGGCGACGAAGAAGGCAGGACCCTGCAATGACCAAGACGCTCGATCCCTGGCTGCTCTCGATCCTGGTGTGCCCGGTGACGCGCACGCCGCTGCGCTGGGACGAGGATGCGCAGGAACTCATCTCGGAGGCGGCAGGGCTCGCCTATCCCGTCCGCGACGGCGTCCCCGTCATGCTGGTCGAGGAAGCCCGCCCGCTCGACGCATGAGCGACGCGGACCTGAGCGGCGTCTGGCTGGGCATCTTCAACTATCCCGAGGATCTGCCGGCCACCAGCTTCCGCGCGACGCTCACGGACACGGGCGGACGGCTGGGCGGCACCATCGAGGAGATCGACGCGGTGATCCTGGTCGGGCGCCATCTCACCTCCGCGCTCGACGGCACCCGCGATGGCCGGGCGGTGCGCTTCACCAAGTTCTACGCGCCCGTGAGCGAGGACTATGACGTCGTCGAATATCGCGGGACGGTGAACGCGGAAGGCGACGAGATCACCGGCCATTGGCAAGTGCACGGCGCCTGGGGCGGCAGCTTCATCATGACGCGGCCGCAAGCGGCACCGGCACAGGCCGAGCAAAGCGACGCGGCGGAACGGTAGTTTCCGCAACCGTGCTCCTGCGCAGGCAGGAGCCCAGGGTTACTGATCGCTGCGTTCGTGGCTCTGGGCTCCTGCCTGCGCAGGAGCACGGAGCGCGCTCAGGCTAGCTCGCCCTGCAACAGCTTCGGCAGCTGCCCCGTCTCGCCGCGCGCCTCGGCCATGAAGCGCGCCTTGAGCGGCGGGATGCGATCGACTGCCGAGAGCCCGAACCGACGCACCGCGCTCGCGGTCTTGCCGGGGATGCCGAACAGCCGGGTGAGCCCGTCGGTCGCCGTCGCCACCGCCAGCGTGTCGAGCCCGCGCCAATGGCCATAGCGCTTGAGCAGGTGCGGATCGCCCAGGTCCATGCCCAGCCGCTTGCCCTCGACCAGCACCTCTACCAGCGCAGCCACGTCGCGCAGCCCCAGGTTGAGCCCTTGGCCAGCGATCGGGTGGATGCCGTGCGCCGCGTCGCCCACCAGCGCCAGCCGGTCGGCGGTGATCGTCGCGGCATGGTGAAAGCCGAGCGGATAGCTCGATCGCGGCGACAGCGGCCCCAGATGCCCCAGGAACCCGCCCATCCGCTTCGACGCCTCGGCCAGCCAGCCGCGATCCGACAGCTTGAGCAGCCCCGGCGCGTCCTTGGCATCGACCGTCCAGACGATCGCCGAACGATGGCCGTTGGCGTCGTCGTTCATCGGCAGGATCGCGAACGGACCGGCCGGATAGAAGATCTCGTAGGCGACGTTCTCGTGGCTGTGCTCATGGTTCAGCGTCGCGATCATCGCGACATGGTCATAGCTCCAGCGCGCCACCCGGATCCGCGCCGCTTCGCGCGTCGGCGAATTGCGTCCCTCGGCCGCAATCAGCAGCGGGGCGGTGAGCGTATCGCCCTTGTCGGTCACCACCGTCACCCCGTTGGGGCCGCGATCGACCGACACCGCTCGCGTGCGCATCCGGAGGTCCACGCCCGGCGCGGCCTCGGCAGCTTCGAGCAGCGCGCGGCGGATCGCCTTGTTCTCGTACATGACGCCGAGCGGTGGCGCGTCGGCATCGGGGACGAAGTCGAGCGCGCCGGGTGCCAGGCCGTCGGTCGCGCGGATCGCACGGATCGGGCAGCCCTTGCCCTCCAGCTGCTGCGCGATGCCCAGCGCCTCGAACATACGATGGCTGGCGCTTGCGATCGCCGACGCGCGGCCGTCGAAGCCGGGTGCCAGGATCACCGCCGGATCGGCGGGATCGATCACGATCGCGGTGAGGCCATGGGCGGCGAGTGCGACGGCGAGCGTGCTGCCCACCAGTCCGCCGCCGAGGATAAGGACGTCCGCTTGCTGCATGGCCGCCGGTGTAGTGCGGAAACCCGCCCGCGCAAAGGGCCGGGCCGATTGCCGCCGCCTTGACGGCGGAGTCGGCGCGCGCGATGCATCTTGCCGGTTTTTCTAAGATATTCGAGCGGGAAGAAGGTCATGGCCAGCCAGGCGCAACCGATGGTGTGGCGCGACGCGATGCGCGCGGGGGCCGTTCGCAGCGGTGCGATGATCGGCGCAGCGGCGCTGTTCGTGCTGATGCTGCTCGTCGCGGTGGCGCTGATCACCTATCACCCGAGCGACCCGTCGCTGAACACCGCCGCCGGCGCCACCATCGGCAATCGCGTGGGCGCACCCGGCGCCTATGTCGCGGACCTGCTGCTGACGATCTTCGGCGTGGCGGTCGGGCTGCTGATTCCGCTCGGCATCATCATCGCGGTCCGCCTGTGGCGCGACGTGCCCGTCGGCCGCTGGGGCGCGATGCTGCGCGATTGCGTGCTGGGCGTCGCGCTGATGGGCACCGCCCTCTCCTTCGTCTCGCACGAAGCGGTGACGGCGCTTCCCGGCGGCTGGGGAGGCGTGGTCGGCTGGTCGCTCGCCTCGCTCCTCCAGGCGTTGATCGAGTTCCTTCCCGATGCAACGGCGGTGCTGTGGACGCAGCGGGTCGTAGGACTGCTGGCCGGCATCGCAGGCGTGGTGCTGTGGGGCCGCGGCATGACGATCGAGCTGCCCGCCGGCGCGCTCCGCCTGCCCCGCCGCAGCGCGGCCGCCGACCTGATGGACTGCGAGGACGAGGAAGAGGCGATGCCGCTCGCCGGCAGCCGCCGCATTGCGGTCGATCCCGAGGACGCCGAAGACCTTCCCTTCGAACCCCGCCCACGCAAGCTCGCCGAGCCCGAACGTCGTCCGCCGCCCACGATCGAGGACCGCGTCGCCGCGCCCTCGCCGGCCGCGCAGCCCAAGTCGGCGCAGCAATCGCTCGACCTGCGCGACAATTTCGAGCTGCCGTCGATCGAGCTGCTCGCCCCGCCGCCGCCCAACAGCGGCCCCTCGGTGGACAAGGCGGCGCTGGAGCGCAACGCGCGCCTGCTCGAAAGCGTGCTGGACGACTTCAACGTCAAGGGCGCGATCGTGAAGGTGTCGCCGGGTCCCGTCGTCACCATGTACGAGCTAGAACCGGCACCAGGCATCAAGGCGAGCCGCGTGATCCAGCTCGCCGACGACATCGCGCGCAACATGTCGGCGATCTCCGCCCGTGTCGCCACCATCCCCGGCCGCACCGTGATCGGGATCGAGCTGCCGAACGCGCGCCGCGAGACGGTGAACCTGCACGAGCTGATGGCGAGCCAGAGCTTCGCCGACCAGAATGCGCAGCTGCCGATCGTGCTGGGCAAGAACATCGCCGGCGATCCCGTCGTCGCCGACCTTGCGCCGATGCCCCACCTGCTGGTCGCTGGCACCACCGGCTCGGGCAAGTCGGTGGGCCTGAACTGCATGATCCTGTCGCTGCTCTACCGGCTGACGCCCAACCAGTGCCGCATGATCATGATCGACCCGAAGATGCTGGAACTCAGCATGTACAAGGGCATCCCCCACCTGCTCGCCGACGTGGTGACCGATCCGCCCAAGGCGGTGCGCGCGCTCAAATGGGCGGTGGAGACGATGGAGGACCGCTATCGCATGATGGCGTCGGTCAACGTCCGCTCGCTGGGCTCGTTCAACGAAAAGGTCCGCGCCGCCAAGGCCAAGGGCCAGAAGCTCGGCCGCAAGGTGCAGACCGGCTATCACCCGGAAACCGGCCAGCCGATGTACGAGGAAGAGACGCTCGACCTGCAGCCGCTGCCGCAGATCGTCGTGATCGTCGACGAGCTCGCCGACCTGATGATGACGGCGGGCAAGGAAGTCGAGTTCCTGATCCAGCGCCTGGCGCAAAAGGCCCGCGCCGCCGGCATCCACCTGATCATGGCGACGCAGCGCCCGTCGGTCGACGTCATCACCGGCGTCATCAAGGCGAACCTGCCGACCCGAATCTCCTTCCACGTCACGTCCAAGATCGATTCGCGCACCATCCTGGGCGAGCAAGGCGCCGAGCAGCTGCTGGGCCGCGGCGACATGCTCTACATGCCCGGCGGCAAGCAGCTCGCGCGCGTTCACGGCCCGTTCGTGTCCGACGACGAGGTGCAGGCCGTGGCCGACTTCTGGCGCTCGCAGGGCGAGCCCGACTACATCGACGCGGTCACCAACGATCCCGGCGAGGACGGCGGCTTCAGCCTGGATGGTGCCCCCACCGGCGACGACAGCCCCGAGGACCAGCTCTATCGCAAGGCGTGCCAGCTCGTAGCCGAGAGCCAGAAGGCTTCTACCTCCTGGCTGCAGCGCCAGTTGCGCGTCGGCTACAACTCGGCCGCCCGCTTGATCGAGCGCATGGAGAAGGAAGGGCTCGTCTCGCGTCCGGACCATGTCGGCCGGCGCGAGGTGCTGATGGATCCGGACGGCAGGCCACTGGCCTGAGGCGGCGGCAATCCGGCTGAACGCCAGGAAACCGGCGAGTTCACGACGCGTTCAATCCCCCACGCCTAATCCTGGCCCCATGATCTGGAGACGACCCATTCGCTTTCTCGCCCCCGCCGCCGCGATCGCGCTTGCCGCGCCCGTCGCCGTGCACGCGCAGGCCCCTGTCACGCTCGCGACCGTGCAGCAGCATCTGGCGCAGACCAACTCGATGACGGCCGCGTTCACCCAGACCGACCGCGCGGGCAAGGTGCTGACCGGAACGCTGACGCTCAAGAAGCCCGGCAAGATCCGCTTCCAATATGAGAAGGGCGTGCCGATCCTGGTGGTTTCGGATGGCAAGTCCCTCTACTTCCTCGATTATCAGGTCGGGCAGAAGCAGCGTTGGCCGATCGGGAACTCGCCCCTCGGCATCCTGCTCGATCCGTCCCGCGATGCGTCGCGCTATGCCCGCGTGCTTCCGGAGAGCGACTCCCGCGTTGTGAGCGTCGAGGCCTATGATCCCAAGCATCCGGAATATGGCCGAATCACCCTGATCTTCGCACGCAGCGCCTCGGCACCCGCCGGGCTGATGCTCCAGGGCTGGGTGACGCTGGACGCGCAGAACAACCGCACGACGATCCGCCTGTCCAACCAGCGGTTCAACGTGCCGGTCGCGGACAGCGCCTTCCGCTTCAACGAGCCGCGCCGCGGCACCAACCGCCGCTGAACGGATTCTTTCGATCCATTCATTCTGGCGACAGCTTTCACCCTTTAGAGGGTGTCTTGCGGAGTTGAGGCGCGTCCGGGATTTTCCCCCCTGTTGCCCGGGTTCTCAATTCCTGCCTGCGTGACGAACGCTAGGTCGGCCCTCGTTCCATGCCCCCGGAACGAGGGCCTTTCCATTTCCGCGACAAACGCGCCGCGCTCTGGCGCCTTCCGGTCCCCATCGCTACATCGCGGGCGATGACTGCGCCTCTTTCGATCGCCTCGTGGAACATCAACTCGGTTCGTTTCCGGATGGAGATCGTCGAGCGATTCCTGCGCGAAATCTCGCCCGACATCCTGTGCCTTCAGGAAACCAAGGTGGTGAACGAGGACTTCCCGCACGCGCCGTTCCGATCGCTCGGCTACACGCACATCGCGATCAACGGCCAGCGGATGCACCATGGCGTGGCGATCCTGAGCCGCGTGCCGCTGGTCGAGGACGACCGGCTCGACTGGCAGGCCAATGGCGAGGCGCGGCACATCGGCGTGCGTCTGGAAAACGGCCTCCGGCTCGAGAACGTCTATATTCCCGCCGGTGGTGACGTGCCGGACCGGGAGGTGAACCCCAAGTTCGGCCAGAAGCTCGACTTCCTGGAACGGATGACGCGCTGGTCCGAAGGCTTGGCGGGCATTCCCACGCTGCTGGTCGGGGACTTCAACGTCGCCCCGCTCGAAAGCGACGTCTGGAGCCACAAGGCGCTTCTCGACGTGGTGAGCCATACGCCGATCGAGATCGAAGCGCTGGCGCGCCTACAGGCGGCGAACGACTGGGTAGACCTTGGTCGCCACTTCGCACCGGCCCCCGAGCGGCTGTTCACCTGGTGGAGCTATCGCGCAAAGGATTGGGCAGCTTCCGATCGCGGCCGCCGGCTCGATCACATGTGGGCGAGCCGCGACGTCGCCGCCAAGGCAACCGGCCACAAGGTCTTCGAGCATTGCCGCAGCTGGCTGAAGCCCAGCGACCATATCCCGATCCTCACCGAGTTCGCGCTTTGACCGACCCCCGCGCCGTTGCCCGCGCGATCGACGCGCTGCGTCGGGGCTGGCCCGTGGCGATCCTCGGCGCCGAGGCAGCCATCACCGTGCTGGCAATCGAGACCGCCGACCCGCTGCGGCTCGCCGCCTTTGATCCGGATGCAAACGCCTCCGTACTGCTCTCCGCCGGTCGCGCCGCCACGCTGAAGCTCGCCAACCAGCGCGACGCCGCCGTCCCGGATTCGCCGGTCCTGATCGACCGCGCACCGTGGCTCGACTTCGCCGCCGCGACCGCGCTTGCCGATCCGCAGCTCGATCTTGCAACACCCCTCAAGGGGCCTTTTCGCGCGATCCCGCTCCCCTCGCCCGATGCCGCGCAGACCGCATTGCAGCTCGCGCGGCTCGCGGGGGTGCTGCCCGCCTTCTTCCATCGTCTAGGCCAGGAGATCGGCGCGGAAGCCGTGACGCCCGCGGACGTCGCAGCGCATGAGGATCCCGCCCGGCTCGCCATTGCCACCCGCGCGCGCCTGCCGGTCGCCGGTGCGGAGATGGCCGAGATCGTTGCCTTCCGGACGCCGGAATCCCCCGGCGAGCATATCGCGCTGCTGATTGGCACGCCCAATGGTCAGCCGCCGCTGGTGCGGCTGCACAGCGAATGCCTGACCGGGGATGCGCTCGGCAGCCTCAAGTGCGACTGCGGTCCCCAGCTGGACGCGGCGATCGCCGCGATTGCGGAGAGTGGCTGGGGAATCCTGCTGTATCTGCGCCAGGAAGGACGCGGCATCGGCCTAGTCAACAAGCTGCGTGCCTATGCGCTTCAGGACCAGGGGTTCGACACGGTGGACGCCAACACGCGGCTGGGCTTCGCCATCGACGCCCGCGATTTTCGCACCGCCGGACGCATGCTCCAGCTGCTCGGCCAGCGGCAGATCCGCCTGCTGACCAACAATCCGGCCAAGGTTGCCGCGCTCGAGGCCGCCGACGTTACGGTAGCCGAGCGCGTGCGCCATGCGCTCCCACCCAATCCGCACAACGAACGCTATCTCGCCACCAAACGCGACCGCACCGGCCACCAGCTCTAACCTCGGGCCGAGGCGACCCGCCTCAGATCACGTCACCGCTCAGCCGCTGGCAAACCATGTCGAGCTGGTCGAGGGTCGAATAGCTGATCGTCAGCGTGCCACCCTTTTCCCCATGCGCAATGCGCACGTTGAGGCCGAGCGCGTCGCCCAGCTGCTGCTCGAGCGCCAGGATGTCCGCGTTCCCGTCCGTCGCGTTGCCGCCGCCCCGGCTGCCCCGCGGCTGCGCGCCGCCGAGCGGTTGTGGCTTGGCTTCGCGGGCGAGCCGTTCGGTCTCGCGCACCGACAGACCCTTGGCGATCACGCGATCGGCCAGCGCCTCCGGATCGGGCGCACCGATGATCGCGCGGGCGTGACCCATGCTCAGCTGCTGGGTCACCACCAACTCCTGCACCGGTGCCGGCAAATCGAGCAGCCGCAGCAGGTTCGCGATGTGGCTGCGCGACTTGTGCACCAGCTTCGCCAGCGCATCCTGGGTATGGCCGAACTCGCCGATCAGCTTGCGATAGGCGTCCGCCTCTTCGATCGCGTTGAGATCCTGCCGCTGGATGTTCTCGACGAGAGCGATTTCCATCGTCTCTGCGTCGCTCAGCTCCCGGACCAGCACCGGAACCTCATGCAGCCGGGCTCGCTGCGCCGCGCGCCAGCGGCGCTCGCCGGCGACGATCTGATATTCCTTGCCGTGCGGCCGCACGACGATGGGCTGGATCAGTCCTCGCAACGCGATCGAGGCCGCCAGATCATCGAGGGCCGCTTCGTCGAAGTGCCGCCGCGGCTGATCGGGATGCGGGACCATCGCCGTCACGGGAAGCAGCCGGACGCCGCTCGGCTGTCGCTCCACGCCCGAGACCGGCGCCTCGCGCGTGCTGTCTCCCAGCAGCGAACTCAGCCCGCGGCCAAGACCGGGGCGCGGCTTGCGGGCGGGTGCAGTGTTATCGGTCATGCGGCCTCCGCGAGCTTGGGCAAGCGACCGATCACTTCGCGTGCCAGGGCGATATAGGCTTCGGAGCCGGCGCAGCGATGATCGTAGATCAGCGCCGGCATGCCGTGGCTGGGTGCTTCGGACAGGCGGACGTTGCGCGGGATCACCGTATCGAACACGACCTTACCGAGCACCGAGCGAACGTCGTCCGATACCTGGTCGGTAAGGCGGTTGCGGCGGTCGTACATCGTCAGCACCACACCCAGGATCGACAGGCCCGGATTGAAGCGGCCACGGATCTGCTCGACGGTGGTGAGCAGCTGGCTGAGCCCTTCCAGCGCGAAGAACTCGCATTGCAGCGGCACCAGGAGCGCGTGCGCCGCCACCATCGCATTGACGGTGAGCAGCCCCAGGGACGGCGGGCAATCGACGAGGATCACGTCCCAGCGCTCTCCCCCGCGTTGCAGCGCCCGATCGAGGCGGTGCGTGCGGGCGTCGAACTCGATCAGTTCGATCTCTGCTCCCGAAAGATCGACTGTCGCCGGCACGATGTCGAGGAGCGGAACCTGGGTCGGGATCGCCGCTTCCTGAAGCGTGGTATCGCCCAGCAGCAGATCGTAGGTCGATCGCTCGCGATCATTGCGGCCGATGCCGAGCCCCGTCGAAGCGTTGCCCTGCGGGTCAAGGTCGAGCAGCAGCACCCGCAGTCCCGTGGCGGCGAGTGCCGTCCCGACGTTGATGGCGGTCGTCGTTTTGCCGACGCCGCCCTTCTGGTTGGCGATGGTGATGCAGATCATGCTGGGGTTATCCCGCGTGCAATCACGATGAGCGATTCCGGATCGGTGAGGCTGTGTTCCACGTGAAACAGACCTTGCCATGAACCGGTTAAGGCTTCCACCTCGGATCGCGCCGATCGCCCTTTCGGCAACAGCCATAGCGTATCTCGATCGGTCAGGTGCGCCGCACCGCCGAACAATGCCGGCAATGCGGCGACGGCACGCGCGCTGACGATCGCCGCCGGTGGCTGCGGCGCGACGCTCTCCGCCCGCTTCTGTTCGACCCGAACGTTCGCCAGGCCCAGCGCATCGGCAGCGTCCCGCAGGAAGCTTGCGCGCTTCTGCCGCGGCTCGACGAGCAGCGTGGGCGAGTCGCGCAGGATCGCCACCACCATGCCGGGGAAGCCGCCCCCCGTGCCGATGTCTATCCAGAGCCCTTCCCTGGCCTCCGCCAGCTCGACCAGCTGCGCAGAGTCCAGGCCGTGGCGGAACCACAGGTTCGGAAGCGTGGAGGCGGCTACCAAATTCTGCCGCCCGCTCTCCTCGCGCACGATCTCCAGAAAGCGCGCGACGCGCTCCACGCGCGCGGCGTCATAGCGGTCGGCGAACCAGCTGCGGGCTTCGTCTTCGGTCATCATGCAACCACCTTTCGGGCATGGACCAGCACCGCAGCAAGCGCGGCCGGTGTCACCCCGCGCACGCGCGACGCGGCGCCAAGCGTCGTGGGTCGCGCCGTCGACAGACGTTGCACCATTTCGGCCGACAGTCCGGGCACCGCCGTATAGCCGAAGTCGTCGGGTAAATGGATGTGGTCATTGGCCCGCATCTCCGCGAGCTCCGCCTGCTGCCGCTCGATGTAGGGGGCATAGCGCGCGTCTTCGACTGCTTCCGCGAGCAACGCGTCGGGAGTTGCCTCAAGCCCGTCCGGCAGCAGCTGCTCGAGCGCGACGCCGGGGAAGCGCAGCCATTCGCGAACGCTGCGCACGGCACCGTCCTGGCTCACCTGCCCGCCATTCGCTGCAACCATGGTCGCGGACAGGCGGGTGTCGAAGCGCTGCTCCAGTTCTGCGCGTGCCTCCGTGCGGGCACGTACCCAGGCGAGCCGTTCCGGTCCCAACAGACCCGCCTCCTCCGCGGTTGCCGAAAGACGCGTCGGCGCATTGTCCGCGCGCAGGGTCAACCGATACTCGGCACGCGCAGTAAGCATGCGGTAAGGCTCGCTCACCCCTTGGAGCACCAGGTCATCGACCATCACGCCGATGTAGCTGGACGCGCGATCGAGCAGCAGCGGCGCCAAATCGCAAGCATAGGCGGCCGCGTTGGCGCCGGCGACGAGCCCCTGCCCCGCAGCCTCCTCATAGCCGGTGGTGCCATTGATCTGCCCGGCACAGAAGAGCCCCGGCATCGCCCCAAGCGCCAACCTCGGATCGAGGGCGCGCGGATCGACATAGTCATATTCGACCGCATAGCCGGGGGTCACGATGCGGGTATGCGACAGCCCCGGAATGCTCCGGATCATCGCCTCCTGCACATCGACCGGCAGCGACGTCGAGATGCCGTTCGGGTAGACCAACGGGGTGTCGAGCCCTTCCGGCTCCAGGAAGATCTGGTGCCCGTCCCGATCGCCGAAGCGATGCACCTTGTCCTCGATCGAGGGACAATAGCGCGGACCGGGCGCCCCGATCGCGCCACTGAACAGCGGCGAGCGATCCAGACCGCTCCGAATGATTGCATGTGTCTCTTCGGTCGTGCGGCTGACCGCGCAGAACAGCTGCGGCAGCACCCGGCCGGACTGCATCGGCGACATGGTCCAAGGCTCGGCATCCGACGGCTGTTCGTCGAGCGCCGCCCAGTCGATCGTACGGCCATCGAGCCGCGGCGGGGTGCCGGTCTTCAACCGTTCCATCGGTAAACCGAGGTCGCGCAGCTGCACGCCCATGACGGTCGCCGCACGTTCCCCCACGCGGCCGCCCTCCTCGCGCTCTTCCCCGCGAAAGATCCGCCCGCCCAGGAACGTCCCCGTCGCGAGCACCACCGCGCGCGCACTCAGCCGCGTGCCATCGGCAAGCAACAGGCCGGCAACGCTTCCCTGCTGCACGAGCAGCTCTTCCGCCTCTCCCTCGATGAGGGTCAGGTTCGGCTGCGCACGAAGCATCGTTTGGATCGCCGTCGCGTAGCGAACGCGGTCGGCCTGGACGCGCGGACCCTGCACGGCAGCACCCTTGCTGCGGTTGAGCATCCGGTAGTGAATCGCCGCCTGATCGGCCGCGCGCGCAATGAGTCCGTCGAACGCGTCGACCTCCCGGACGATGTGGCCCTTGCCCAACCCGCCGATTGCGGGGTTGCACGACATGGCTCCCAACCTGCCAAGGTCGAAGCTCAGCAGCGCCGTGCGCGCGCCACGACGGGCGGCCGCGGCTGCGGCCTCGGTGCCGGCGTGCCCGCCGCCCACCACGATCACATCGAATGGAGACATGCTTGTGCGCTACTGCGCCACCGCGCGGCCGTCAAAGCGTTCCACGTGGAACACTCACTTGCCGATGCAGAACCGCCCGAACAATGCGTCGAGCACGCCCTCGACATCCGCGCGGCCCGTCACGCGATCAAAGGCCGCGCGTGCCCGGCGCAGCTCCTCGGCAAGCAGCAGCGGATCATGGTGCATGGCAGCATCGGCGAGCGCATCTGCAGCATCGCGGAGCAGATCCCGCTGCCGCCGATTGAGCGCCAGCATGTCCTCGCGCGGCAGCAGCCCGCGGGCCCTACGCTCCAACTCCGACCAGAGCTCGGCGATGCCCCACCCCTGCGCGACCGAAAGGCCGATGCGACCCGGGGGTACCTCCGCCCGCCCCGGCACGTCGGCACGCGGATGGAGCGCCAGCACCTCCACCCCTTCGATCGCTGGCGCCGGCTCGTCGGCGAGCCACAGCAGCAGATCAGCACTGCGCATCGCCTCCTCCGCCCGCGCGATGCCGATCCGCTCGATCGGATCGTCCGTTCGCTCCGCCAGCCCGGCCGTATCCGTCAGCACCCAAGCGACCCCGTTGCGCACCACCGCCGCTTCGATACGGTCCCGCGTGGTGCCCGCGATCGGGGAAACGATCGCCGCCTCGCGATCGGCAAGTGCGTTGAGCAGCGTCGACTTGCCACTGTTGGGCGGTCCCGCGAGCACGACGCGGATCCCGTCGCGCAGGCGCTCCACCGGAGGGGCTGCGAGCACCTCGACCAGTTCGGCACCCAGCGCGTCGCACCCTGAGCGGATATCCTGAAGGGCGCCGATATCGTCGGCAACGTCGTCCTCATCGGCATGATCGAGCATCGCTTCGACCTGCGCGGCGAGCATCAGCAGGCGCGCCTGCCAACTCTCCACCTGCCGCCGAACCGCGCCTTCCGCAGTGGCAAGCGCCGCGCGCCGCTGCGCCTCCGTCTCTGCCATCAGCAGGTCGCCCAGCCCCTCGGCCTCGCTCAGATCCAGGCGGCCGTTGGCAAGCGCACGACGCGTGAACTCCCCCGCCTCCGCCGGGCGCAGTCCAGGCTGGCGAGCAAGGCAGGCTTGGACGGCCTGAACCACCGCACGCCCGCCGTGCAGGTGCAACTCCACCGAGTTCTCGCCGGTCGCGGTGTGCGGTCCTGGGAACCACAGCAGCAGCGCACGATCCAGCAACCCGCCATCGGCCGGGTCGCGCAACGCCCGCAGCCCTGCGCGGCGCGGTGGTGGCAGCGTGCCGGCCAGCGCCTCCGCCGACGCGACCGCATTCGGGCCGCTTATCCGAAGCAGCGCGATCGCGGCCGGGGGTTGGCCGCTCGATACCGCAAAGATCGTATCCATCGGCTCAGCCGGATCGGCTCGCCGTTTCGAACATCTTGCGCCAGAAGCTCATGCCGGCCTCCTCCATCGGCGCCCAATGGCGCATCAACGTGTCCAGCATCTCCGGACTCGCCCCCTTTTCGAGCGACTCGCTCAGCATCGCGACATAGCGCTCGTGCACCGGCGTGAAGTCCGGCAAGCCCATGGCCCGCCGCGCCTCTTCCGGCGTGCAATCCACCTCGACGTTGATCTTCACTGGCTGTCTCCGCTTGAGGGCCCCGGCGCCATTGCCTAGCGTCCTGCTGCTATGCGCCGGACGCAGGCTTCCCTGCAAACGCCGCATCTTTCGAACCAAAGGAGCCTCCATGGCAACGATCACCATCGACACGCTCGACGGCACGAGCCAGTTCACCGCCTACCGCGCCGATCCGGCAGAAACGCCGCGTGCAGCAATCGTCGTGATCCAGGAGATCTTCGGCGTGAACGCCGGTATCCGCGCCAAATGCGACCGGCTGGCGGAACAGGGTTATCTGGCGGTCGCACCGGATCTGTTCTGGCGGATCGCGCCGGGCGTGGACCTCAATCCCGATGTGCCGGAGGAGATGCAGCATGCGCTCGATCTGATGGGGCAGTTCGATCAGGACACCGCCATTGCGGACATCGAAGCAACGGTCCGGTTGGCGCGAACGCTGGTTTCCGGCGGCAAGGTGGGCGCGATCGGCTTCTGCCTGGGCGGTCGGCTCGCCTATATGACCGCTGCCCGCACGGACGTGGATGCGAGCGTCGGCTATTATCCCGTCGGCATCGACGGACTGCTTGGGGAGAAGCACGCCATCGCCAGGCCGCTGATGCTGCACATTGCCGGAGCCGATCACTTCGTTCCTGCGGAAGTGCAGGCGGCGATGCACGCCGGCCTCGACGATCACCCCAAGGTCACGCTGCACGACTATCCCGGCGAGGATCACGGCTTTGCGACCGAGCTGGGGGATCGACGTTCCGACGCCGCCGCGCGCCTCGCAGACGGTCGGACCGCCGCGTTCCTTTCCGAAGCGCTCGCCTGAAACGAAAAGGGGCGGCCACCACGGCCGCCCCTCTCCTTCTTTTCCAGTCTCGGCCGCTCAACCGAACAGCTGGAGCAGGCCGATATGGTGATCGGTGATGCCCTCGTAGATCATCTTCACCGCGACATAGAGGATCACCGCCAACCCCACATAGGCGATCCAGCGATAGCGCTCGATGTACTTGGCGATAAGGTTGGCGGCGATGCCCATCAGCGCGACCGACAGCAGCAGGCCGATGATCAGGATGCCCGGATGGTCCCGCGCCGCACCGGCCACCGCGAGCACATTGTCGAGGCTCATCGAGACGTCGGCGACTGCCACCGCCCAGGCCGCTGCCGCAAAGCTCTTCGCCGGACGGATGCTCTCCGTCTCGTCCCCATAGACTTCAGGGGAGCCCGGGCCGCCGGCCGGCCGCAGCTCGCGCCACATCTTCCAGGCCACCCACAGCAGCAGCACGCCGCCTGCGAAGATCAGGCCGATGATCCCGAGCAGCCAGCTGACCACCAGCGCAAAGGCGATCCGCAGCACCAGCGCGGCGATGATGCCGATCAGGATGACCTTCTTGCGCTGTGCCACCGGCAGCCCGGCCGCCAGTGCACCCACGACGATCGCGTTGTCGCCGGCAAGCACCACGTCGATCATCAGGACCTGTAGGAACGCCGACAGCGCCGACGGCGAGCCGATGTTGCTGAAGTCCGAGATGATGTGGTTCCAGATCTCGGCCGGGGAGCCCGGCCCCGCTGGAACCGCCGTGGCGGCCACACTGAGGTGCGAAAGAAGGTCTAGCATTGCGAAATCCTAGTCTGCGGCTCTGCGAGCGCCTAGTCCGAACGACGGGCGCCGGCTTTTCCAGCAATGGTTCGTAACAATTCGTCGCCACCGGGCGCCGGCGCGCCAAAAACGCGATCGGCCCGCGAGCCGACCGAACCCATCGGGTGACGGTCGGCCGGCGGACCGGTCCGTTTGTCAAAAAAGAAGCGCTTACTGGTTCATCGAGTCGAAGAAGTCTTCGTTGGTCTTCGAATCCTTCATCTTGTCGAGCAGGAACTCCATCGCATCGATGGTGCCCATCTGCATGAGGATGCGGCGCAGCACCCACATCTTCGACAGCTTGGCCTTGTCCACCAGCAGCTCTTCCTTGCGGGTGCCCGACTTGCCCACGTCCAGCGCCGGGAAGATGCGCTTGTCCGCCACCTTGCGGTCCAACACGATTTCGGAGTTGCCGGTGCCCTTGAACTCTTCGAAGATCACCTCGTCCATGCGGCTGCCGGTGTCGATCAGCGCCGTCGCGATGATGGAGAGCGAGCCGCCCTCCTCGATGTTGCGGGCGGCGCCGAAGAAGCGCTTGGGCCGCTGGAGCGCATTGGCGTCGACACCGCCGGTCAGCACCTTGCCCGACGACGGTACGACCGTGTTGTAGGCGCGGCCCAGACGCGTGATCGAGTCGAGCAGGATCACGACGTCCTTCTTGTGCTCGACGAGGCGCTTGGCCTTTTCGATCACCATCTCGGCAACCTGGACGTGGCGGGTCGCCGGCTCGTCGAAGGTCGAGGAGATGACTTCGCCGCGCACCGAGCGCTGCATGTCGGTCACTTCCTCGGGCCGCTCGTCGATCAGCAGCACGATCAGGAAGACTTCGGGGTGGTTGTCGGTGATCGCCTTGGCGATGTTCTGCAGCAGCACCGTCTTACCGACGCGCGGCGGCGCCACGATCAGCGAGCGCTGCCCCTTGCCCTGCGGTGCGACGATGTCGATCACGCGCGCCGACTTGTCCTTGGACGTCGGGTCGAGCTGGTCGAGCGTCAGCTTCTGCTCGGGATACAGCGGCGTGAGGTTGTCGAAGTTGACGCGGTGACGGACCGCATCGGGATCGTCGAAGTTGACCGACACCAGCTTGGTCAGGGCGAAATAGCGCTCGCCGTCCTTGGGGGCGCGGATCTCGCCTTCCACGGTGTCGCCGGTGCGCAGGCCGTGCTTGCGAACTTGGTTGGGCGACACATAGATGTCGTCCGGACCTGCGAGATAGTTCGCCTCGGGCGAACGCAGGAAACCGAAGCCATCGGGCAGCACCTCGATCGTGCCCAGGCCCATGATCTGGTCGCCATTCTCGGCCTGCGCCTTCAGGATCGCGAACATCAGGTCCTGCTTGCGCATCGTCGACGCGCCTTCGACACCTAGTGCCTCCGCCATCGTGACGAGGTCTGCGGGCGCGTGCTTCTTGAGGTCCTTGAGGTGCATGGAGCTGATCCGAGTGGCGTTGATGCGGATAAGGGAGGAGCGTCGATCGGCGAGAAGGGAAGGCGCGAAACGATGCTGGAGGAGGACGCGCGAGTGCCGGAGGGCAACCGCTCGTTGTCGCGAGTTAGGTGCGCCCTGTGCCCAAGTCAAGCAAGGACGGAGCCGCGCTGCGATCGGCAGCGCGGCCTGTCCGCCGAAACGATCCCGGGAGGATCAGAAGGGCTTCACGACCGCCAGGGCGACGATTACCGCCAGCAGCAGCGCCGGCACTTCGTTGAGCATGCGCAGGCGCGAGGACGCGAGCGTGGGCCGCCCCGCCGCCAGCTTCTTGGTGTAGCCGACCGCCCAGCCGTGGTAGCCGGTCAGGAGCAGCACGAAGAGCAGCTTCGCGTGCAGCCAGCCCAGACCCGGCTGTCCGTCGAAAAGCCCGGCGTTGGCAGCAAGCGCCAGGCCCAGCAGCCATACCGCCACCAGCGCCGGGGTCAGGATCATCGCCCGAAGCTTCGCCTCCCGGGCAACCCAGCGAGGCCGCTCGGCAGCGTCGTCGAGGCCCTCCTGGTGGTGCACCAGGTAGCGCGGCAGGATGAACAGGCCGGCCATCCAGAACACCATGAAGATGACGTGCGCGGCCTTCACCCAGAGGTAGGCGGCCCCGAGGAAGTTGGTCATGCTTGGCTCCTGCGAACGCGTGCCACGAGCTGATCGACATGGGCGATCGGCGTATCCTGCTGGATGCCGTGGCCCAGGTTGAAGATGTGCGGGCGATCGGCGAAGGCGGCGAGGATCCGGTCGACCGCGCGGTCCAGCGTCTCGCCGCCCGCGATCAACGCGAGCGGGTCCAGGTTACCCTGCACCGGAAGATGGCGTGGCAAAGCGGCGTTGGCCCAGACCGGATCGACGGTTTCGTCCAACCCGATGGCATCGACGCCGGTGGCCTCGGCATAGGCGACCAGCTTGCCCCCGGCACCCTTCGGAAAGCCAATGATCGGCGTGTCGGGATGGCGTGTTTTGACCGCTTCGACGATGCGGGTCGTGGGGGCAATCACCCAGCGCTCGAACTGCTCGGGCGACAGGCTTCCTGCCCAGCTGTCGAACAGCTGCACCGCATCGACCCCGGCCTCGATCTGCGCGGACAGATAGTCGACGGTCAGGCCGATGATCCGATCGAGCAGTGCCGTCATCAGCTCGGGATCGAGATAGGCTAATCGCCGCGCCTCCGCCTGCTCGCGGCTGCCCTGCCCTGCGATCATGTAGGTCGCGACCGTCCACGGAGCTCCTGCAAAGCCAAGAAAGGTCACCGCGGGATCGAGCGCTGCCTTTACCCGCCGTACCGTCCCGTAGACCGGCTCCAGCCGCTCAGGTGCGGGTTGCAGGGACGAAAGGGTCGCCCGATCGACCTTGGGCGCCAATCGCGGCCCTTCCCCGGTTTCGAACCACAGATCCTGCCCGAGCGCGTTCGGCACCACCAGAATGTCGGAAAACAGGATCGAACCATCGAATCCGAAGCGACGCAGCGGCTGCAGAGTCACTTCCGCGGCTGCTTCGCTGTCGTTCACCAGGTCGAGGAATCCGCCCTTTTCGGCACGCAGCGCCCGATATTCGGGGAGGTACCGTCCGGCCTGCCGCATGAGCCACAGCGGAGGAACGGCCTGGCGATTGCCGCGCAGGGTTTCGAACAGCGGCTTGGGCGTCGGAATCTGAGTCAGCGTCGTGCCTCTACAGAAAAGAAGATTCAAAGAATGAAGGAGGTGGAGGTTGTTGGCGTGGGGATGCTGGGGTTTATGCCTCCGTCCCCAAATTGCCAACAGCTTGACGTGGGCAGACTCACGCAAGCCCTTAGATTCGGATTCACCTATCCACGTTATCCACAGGCTGGGGACGGAACCGGCCGCTGTCGATGCGGCTGTGGACGAATCTGGGGGAATGTGGACGGATCGGGCGGCTTGGCCGCGTGTCCGGGTTGCGCTAGCGCTTATCCCCATGTTGTCCACAGCCTTGTCCCGCTGAGCCATGCGGCTGCACCTGCACCTCCTGTCGGACTCAACCGGCGAGACGCTCGAGAACATCGCAAAAGCGGCGCTGGCGCAGTTCGACGGGGTCGAGACGCTTCGGCACTTCTGGCCGATGGTCCGCAGCCAGACGCATCTCGAGCGAATCCTGCAGGAAATCGCCCACAATCCCGGGATCGTCCTGTTCACGCTGGTGAACGCCGAAATCCGCAAGACCCTGGAGGCGCGGTGCCGCGTCATGGGTTTGCCGGCGGTAGCGCCGCTCGATGGGGTCAGCCACGCGTTGTCCAGTCTGCTCGGGCAGGAGGCAAAGGCGCGTCCGGGGCGGCAGCACATCCTGGATGCGGCCTATTTTGCGCGCGTGGATGCGATTCAGTTCACCATCGCCCATGACGATGGCGTGCTGTGGGAGGAATGGGAGGAGGCCGACATCCTGCTGGCAGGCGTGTCGCGCTCCTCGAAGACGCCGACCTCCATCTATCTCGCCAATCGTGGCTACAAGACCGCGAACATTCCCATTGTCGTAGAATCGCCACCGCCGCCGGCGCTCTATTCGCTGAAGCATCCGATGATCGTGGGGCTCACCACCAGTGCGGATCGGCTGATCCAGATTCGGCGCAACCGATTGTTGTCGCTCAACCAGGCTGCGAACACCGACTATGTCGAGCAGGATTCCGTCGCGCGCGAAATCGCGTTCGCCAGACGCATGTTCGCGGACAATGGGTGGCCGGTGATCGACGTTACCCGGCGTTCGATCGAGGAAACGGCCGCCGCGATCATCACCCTCTATCAGGAACGAAAGGTTGAGCGGCAATGACGGACGCTCCACGCCTGGTGCTCGCATCGCAAAGCGCGTCGCGCCGGGCGATGCTTGCCGCCGCCGGGATCGCCCACGACGCCGTGGCCAATGGTCTGGACGAGGAGGCGGCCAAGGCGGCGCTTGCGGCCGAGGGATTCGGGGCGCGCGACTTCGCCGATGCCCTTGCCGAGCTGAAGGCGGTGCGGGCGGCGACCCGCGTTCACAATGGCCTGGTGCTCGGTGCGGACTCGGTCGTCGCGGCGCCCGATGGGGGTTTGCTCGACAAGCCTGCCGATCGGGACGACGCGGCCGCCCAGTTGCGGCGGCTCTCCGGCGCCCAGCATGATCTCTATAGCGCGGCGGTGATCGTCGAGGGCGGACGCCCGGTCTGGCGCCACGTCGGCCACGCGCGCCTGCACGTGCGAACTCTGAGCGACGCCTTCATCGAAGCGTATCTGGACGCCGAGTGGCCGGCGATCTCGGGCTGCGTTGGCTGCTATCGAGTCGAGGGCATGGGCGCGCAGCTGTTCCATCGCATCGACGGGGATCATTGGACGATCCTGGGTCTGCCGCTGCTGCCGCTCGCCGCCTATCTGCGGGACAGAGGAGTCTTGTTGTCGTGACGCAACCCTATGCCGAGGTGATCGGGGACCCGATCACCCATTCCAAGTCGCCCCGCATCCACCGCTTCTGGCTCGACGCACTCGGCATGGACGGCGATTATCGCGCGACCCGCGTCGAAGCGGAGGGACTGGAGGCATATTTCGACGCGCGCCGTGCCGATCCCGCCTGGCGCGGCTGCAATATTACCCTGCCCCACAAGACTGCGGCGCTCGACCATGTCGAGGACCGGGGCGGCGTTCGCCAGTCGATCGGCGCGATCAACACGGTGTTTCGCGACGGAGACGGTCACCTCGTCGGCACCAATACCGACGCGGGTGGCTTTTACGCGCCCATCGCCGGGCTGCCGCTTGAAGGCGCCCCGGTATGCGTCGTCGGTGCAGGAGGTGCGGCGCGCGCGATCCTGTTCGCGCTGTCGAAGCTGAATGTCGGCCGCGTCACGCTGCTCAACCGCAGCCCGCTCAAGGGCGCGGCCCTGCTCGCCAGCTTCGGCCTGAAGGGCGATGCGCTGCCGCTTTCGGCGCCGGTCCCCGCCGCCAAGCTGCTGGTGAACGCCAGTGCCCTGGGCATGACGGGACAGCCGCCGCTCGACCTCGATCTCGCGCCTCTGCCGGAAGACGCGGTGGTCTACGACATCGTCTATGCGCCCCTGGAGACGCCATTGCTCACCGCCGCGCACGCGCGCGGGCTGGAAACGGTCGACGGGCTGGAGATGCTGGTGGGCCAAGCGGCGCTCGCGTTCGAGATCCTGTTCGACGCCCAGCCCCCGCGCGACCGGGACGAGGAGCTGCGCGCGCTGCTGCTGGCATGATCCGCCTCGGCCTCACCGGCTCGATCGGCATGGGCAAGTCGACCGTGGCGGCGATGTTTGCCGAGGCCGGTATTCCCGTGTTCGACGCCGATGCCGCCGTGCACCGGCTGCAGGGGCCGGCCGGGCGGCTGGTCGCGGCCATCGAGTCAGCGTTCCCCGACACGACCGGAGCGGAAGGCGTCGACCGCACGGCCCTGGGGGAAGCGGTCCTGGCTGACCCCGGGGCGCTCCGCCGGCTGGAGGCGATCGTCCACCCCGCGGTCGCCGATGAACGGGCCGCCTTTGTCCGCGATCATGGATCGGCGCCCATCCTGCTGTTCGATGTTCCCCTGCTCTACGAGACCGGGGGCGAAGCCTATGTCGACAAGGTGGCGGTGGTGAGCGCGAGCGCCGAGGTGCAGCGGCAGCGGGTGTTGGCGCGCCCCGGCATGACGCCCGCGCGACTGGAGGCGATCCTCGCGCGCCAACTGCCTGATGCCGAGAAGCGCGCCCGCGCCGATTTCGTCATCCCGACGGATGTTCCGCTCGCCGAGACCCGGGCTGCGGTTCACCGCGTGATCGCTTGCCTGTCCGGTTCGTACGAGGAATAGCGGTCGGATGCGCGAGATCGTCTTCGATACCGAAACCACGGGCCTCAGCTTCTCAGGCGGCGATCGGCTGGTCGAGATCGGCTGTGTCGAGCTGTTCAACCGGGTCGAGACCGGCCGGGTGTTCCACGCCTATTTCAACCCCGGTCGCCCCATGCCTGCCGAGGCGCAGGCGGTGCACGGCCTCTCCGACGCCTTTCTTGCGGACAAGCCGGCGTTTCACGCGGGCGTGGACGCGCTGCTCGAGTTCCTGGGCGACAGCCCGCTGATCGCGCACAACGCCTCGTTCGATTTCGGCTTCCTCAATGGGGAACTCGGCCTCTGCAAACGCTCGGCGATCCTGATGGACCGCATGGTCGATACGCTGCTGATCGCGCGCAGCCGCCATCCCGGCGCCAAGCATACGCTCGACGCCCTGTGCGTCCGCTTCGGGATCGATCGCAGCCGCCGGGTGCTGCACGGCGCGCTTCTGGACGCCCAGCTTCTGGCGCAGGTCTATGTCGAGCTGATGGGAGGGCGCCAGATCGGGCTCGGGCTCGCTTCGGCCGCGCCGCAGGTGGAGGAAACCATCGTCGTTGCAGCGCCGAAGGTGCGTCCGCCACGGGTTTTCGCGGCGAGCGATGCGGAACTGGCGGCTCATGCAGCGTTTCTAGAGACGGTCAAACAGCCGTTGTGGCTTGCCGGGGCGGCTGGTTGACGGGTCTGGGCACTGTGCCTAGGCCGGTTCAATAAGTGGAGAGAAGTATGGACATCCGGGTTTCAGGGCACCAGGTCGACACGGGCGACGCGCTGAAGCAGCTGGTCCAGGAGCGCCTCCAGGGCATCGCCGACAAATATTTCGCGCGCGCGATCTCCGCGACGGCGACCTTCGGCAAGGGGCCCCACGACAACGGCTTCACCTGCGACATCGTCGCGCACGTCACCCAGGGTCTGGTGCTCAAGGGGCATAACTCGGGTCAGGATGCGCAGGGTGCCTTCGTCGGCGCCGCCGACAAGATCGAAAAGCAGCTGCGCCGCTACAGCCGCCGTCTGAAGGACCGCAACGCGGTGGAGGCCACTGCCCTCGCCCAGGCGGGTGCCTATGACGACTTCGACAACGCCGGCTACACTGTCTTCGGCGGCAACCAGGCCGAGGAAGAGGCAGAGGCCGACGCACCGCTGATCATCGCCGAGACGCGTGTCGACGTGCCGGATGCCAGCGTTTCGGACGCGGTGATGATGCTCGACCTGCGCAACACCAACGCGCTGCTGTTCAAGAACAGCGGCACCGGCGCGTTCAACATGGTCTATCGGCGCCATGACGGCACGATCGGCTGGGTCGAGCCCAACCGCGCGGCCTGAGGGCTGCCGGAGATTCCAGTCGCCTGATGATCGACTTCAGTGATCTCTTGACGCCCGATCGCGTGCTGGCCGGCGTGCTAGCCGCGAACCGGAAGGCGTTGTTCCAGCAGTTGGGCACGGTCGCAGCGACCGTGCCCGGCGTGGACCCGCGCGCGGCGTGTGATCTTCTGACGCATCGCGAGCGACTGGGATCGACCGGGTTCGGCAACGGTACTGCGACCCCCCATGCCCGCATCCAGGGTCTTGGCTCGGTAGTGGGCGTGTTCGTGCGGACGGCCAGGCCGATCGACTTCGCGGCCGTCGACGACCTGCCTGTCGACCTCGTCTTCGCGCTGTTCTCGCCCAGCGAAGGTGCCGAGCATCTGAAGGCGCTGGCGCGCGTGTCGCGGGCGCTGCGGGACGCCGACTTCCGCGCGAAGCTGCGCGGCGCCGGCTCCTCCGACGCGCTGTACGCGCTGCTGACGGGAGTGGAGGCGCGTGACGCCGCCTGATCCGACCGGTGCGGAAGCCCATTTTCGTGCGCTTGAGTCGCTTTACGCGGCCGCGCCGATCAACCGGCTGTTCGAATCCCGCCTAGAGATTCCGGAGAGCGGCCTGGCTCGCATCCATTTCGAGATTCAGGAAACCCATTATCACGCCGCCGGCGCCGCGCACGGCACGAGCTATTTCAAGATGCTCGACGATGCGGCCTTCTATGCTGCGAACAGCCTGGTCACCGATCGCTTCCTGCTCACGACCGCGTTCAACCTGCTGCTCACCCGTCCCCTGCGCGCGGGGCCGGTAGTGGCCGAGGGACGCTGGATCAGCGGCCAGCGTCGCGTGTTCGTTGCCGATGCCCGGCTGATCGGCCCTGATGGCGAGGAGGCGGCGCGGGGTACGGGCACCTTCATGCGCTCGCAGATCCCGCTCGCGGGCCTGCCGGGCTATCGGGCCGCGTGAGCGACCGTCTTCCGACCGCCCTTGCGGTCAACGCCCTGGTGCGGCTGGTCGACCAGGCGGGGGGAAGCGCGATGGTGCTGGCACGCGGCGACCGCGACTCGGGAATCGTGCTGCTTCTGGTCGAGCAGCGCGGCAGCCCCTCGCGACTGTTCGAGCGCGGCTACGGCCCCGGCGGCCGTCGTGCGATCGTCCAGGTGGGCCCCCAGGACGGAGATCCAGGGGCGGTGATCGACTATTGGCAACGGCGTCGGCGCAGCGATCCTGACCTCTGGGTCGTCGAGGTGAATGTCGCAGATGCACAACGTCTCGCCGCTGAGACGATCTTCGCTGATTGACTCGATCTCCTGCCGCGGCGATGGGAGTTCCACTGTTTCGTGGCGTTGTGCCGCGCCGGGGTGCGATACCGGTCGGTGACGCAGTCGGGGGGAAAGCCCGGGCGATCGGCATGCCGATCGGTCGCGCACCAACCGCATAGCAATGATGATCCATGTCGTCCAAGAAGCGGACCGCGTGCACCGCGGCCCTCTATCTCTGTGTCGCGCTGCTGGGCGCGATCACCACTCCGGGTTTCGCGTTCGAAGCAGAACGTGCATCCGTCGAGACTGTTAACGTGGAGAGCGCGGCAAAGGTTCCCGCAGCCCCCGTTACCCAGCTGGCCACCGTCGCAACGACGGTCGCCCCCGCCGCTTCCCCGCTGAAGCCGCAGACCGTTACCTTCGCTGCCTCCACCCCGATCGTTCAGGCGGTGGGTACGGCCAGCGTCACCGCCACCTTTGGCTCGCTTGCTGCGGCGGTTGCCGCGCAGCCGTCGAATGTAGGCGAAGACGAGCAGATCAACTGCCTCGCCACCGGCATTTATTATGAGGCGAAGGGTGAGCCGCTTTCCGGCCAGCTCGCCGTTGCCGAAGTCATCCTGAACCGCACCCAGTCGGGTCGCTTCCCGGACACTGCGTGCGGCGTGCTGAAGCAGCCGGGCCAGTTCTCGTTCGTGCGCGGCGGCAAGCTGCCCGAGCCGAACGCGGGCAGCAGCGCGTGGCGCACTGCGGTTGCCGTGGCGCATGTCGCAAAGCGCGCGCTCTGGGACAGCCCTGCTGACGGCGCGCTGTTCTTCCACGCCCGTCGCCTTGCGCCGCGCTGGGGCAAGGCCCGCGTGGCCTCTGTCGGCAATCACGTCTTCTACCGCTGATCGTCCCGGCGCGGGGCTTTCCCGCGTTCGTGAATTGTTCTAACAAGCGCGACATGGGTTCCGTGCTTGTTCCGAACGCCGCGTCTGCGTTGCCCACGGTCGATGCCGGTCCGCTGATGGCGGCGGATGTCGCCCGTGGGGTGACCCGCCTGCTGCTGCGGCACGACTGCACCGCCATGGCGGAAGTGCCGCTGGACGGTGGACGCCGCGCCGACCTGATGGCGCTCGATGCGCGCGGCCGCATCGTCATCGTCGAGATCAAGGTGTCGCGCAGCGATCTGCTCGGGGATGGCAAGTGGACCGACTACCTCAGCCACTGCGACCGCTATTTCTGGGCGGTGCCGGCCGGATTCGACACCACGATCCTCGAAACCGAGGCGTTCCTGCCCGAACGTTGCGGCATCTTGGTCGCGGATCGCTACGATGCCGCGGTGTTGCGGGAGGCGACGACGGTGCCGCTGGCAGCGGCCACCCGCAAGCGCTGCACCCTCGCCTTCGCGCGCCGCGCTGCGCGTCGGCTGATCGGCGTCACCGATCCTGATGCGGTGCAGGGCTGGTAGCCAGCCGCTCGCGTTTCCCGCGCCTAGAGGCGCGGACCGGCAACGACGGGCTTCTTGGCCTTGGGCGCTTCGTCCATCAGCTTGAGCAGCGCAGGGGTGCGGGTGTCGCGCCGGGCATAGTCCCGCGCCGACATGCCGGCCATGACGTCCGCCTGATCCGGGTTGGCCCCGCCTTCGATCAGCGTACGCACCAGATCGATGCGGCGCAGCTGCACCGCGCGGATCAGCGGAGTCTCGCCCCGCGAGTTCGCAAGGTTCAGATTGGCCTTGTAGCGGATCAGCGTATCCAGTCCGTCGGTAAAGCCTTTCTCGACCGCCAGCATCGCCGGTGTGTTGCCGTCGGCATCCTGGATGTTCGGGTCCGCACCCTTTGAAAGCAGGAAGCGGAGATACACGCTGTCGCTACGGCTCGCCACGATGTGCAACGCGGCGTCGCCGGTGGTCCGGTCCTTGCTGTTGATCAGCAGCTGGCCAGGCTGGTTCAGGAAGTTGGTGACCTTGTCCCCGTCTCCCTTTCGCACCGCTTCGAGGAACTCGTAGCTTTGCGAGCGCTGCTGGGCGGAGGCGATGGAGGGAGACGCCACGAGGGCGGCGGCGAGACACAGGTTCAAGACGCGGGACATAGGGCGAAATTTACTCATCCGCTGGGGCTGCTTGCAAGCGCGAGCCTATCAGATCATGGCTGATCGCACCATGGATCGCTTCGCTCGCCTCGCCACCGCCCCGATGCTGTCGCTCGCGCTGCTTCTCGCCGGGTGCGGGGGGGCGACGAACGGCCCCTCTCAGGAGCCGCCGCTTGCCGGCGCGCGCATCGGCGGCGCGTTTGCGCTCACCGACGGGGCAGGCAAGACGGTTCGCGATACCGACTTCGCTGGCCAGTACCGCATCGTCTACTTCGGCTACACCTTCTGTCCGGACGTGTGCCCGGTCGATCTCCAGAAGATCGCCGCCGGGCTCAAGGCGTTCGAAGGTGCGCATCCCGAGCTGGGTGCCAAGGTCGTGCCGATCTTCGTCACCGTCGATCCGGAGCGGGATACGCCCGAGGTCGTGGGACGCTATGTCGCCGCCTTCCATCCGCGGATGGTCGGCCTCACGGGCACGCCAGAAGCGATCGCGCAGGTTGCGCGTGCCTATGCGGTCCCGTTCGCCAAGCGACAGGATGCGGGCTCGACCGAGTATCTGATGGATCATGGGACGCAGGCGTATCTGATGGGGCCGGACGGCAAGCCGATCGCGCTGCTGCCCACCGATCAGAGCCCGCAGGCGATCGCCCGCGAACTTGAACGGTGGGTACGATGAGCGACCGTTTCTGGGAGGATACCCCCCTCTCCAAGCTCGACCGCGCGCAGTGGGAGGCACTGTGCGACGGCTGCGGCAAATGCTGTGTGCACAAGCTGGAGGACGAGGATACGGGTGAGCTGATGGCGACCAACGTCGCCTGCCGCCTGCTCGATCGCCGGTCGGGGCAGTGCAGCGATTATCGCCACCGCCACGCTTATGTCTCCGAGTGCGTGCGGCTCACTGCGCGATCGGTCCCGCACATCGAATGGCTTCCCTCGACCTGCGCCTACCGGCTGCGCGCCAACGACGAGCCGCTGCCCGGGTGGCACTATCTCGTCTGTGGAGACCGGGAGGCGGTGCATGCCGCTGGGGAGTCGACCCGCGGGTGGACCATCTCCGAGGACGACGCCGGCGACCTCGAGCACCACATGGTCGATCGCCCGCTGTGAACGAAGCTCCGGGTGCGCCGATCGAGGTGGTCCGGCACCCGAGGGCGCGCCGCGCGCGCCTGTCGGTGGATCCGGCGACGGGACGCGTGCGGCTCACCCTGCCCGCCCGCGCCGCGCTCCGCCCCGCGCTTGCCTGGGCGGAGAGCAAGCGATCCTGGATCGACGCGCAACAGGCGCGCCTGCCGGAAGCGCGCCCCTTCATCCCGGGCGAGACCATTCCCTTCGGCGATACCGAGCTTCGAATCGTCTGGGAGGAGAAGGCCGGCCGCAGCCTTGTGCGTGAAGGCGATCTGCTTCGATGCGGAGGGCCGATCGAGCGGGTACCGGCGCGCGTGGAGCGCTGGCTACGAAGCGAGGCGCTGGCGTTGCTGTCCAAGGAGACGCAGCACTACGCCATGCGGGCGGGCGTGACCGTCACTCAGGTGGCGATCGGCGACCCGCGGGGTCGGTGGGGGAGCTGCACCGGATCCGGGGCGATCCGCTACAGTTGGCGGCTGATCCTGGCGCCTGCGTTCGTGCTGCGGGCGACCGTGGCGCATGAGGTCGCGCATAGGCTGCACATGGATCATAGCCCGGCCTTTCACGCCGCCGTGGCGCGGTTGCTGGAAGCCGATCCGGCACCGGCGCGCGCATGGCTCCGCGCGCACGGTGCGTCGCTTCACTGGTACGGGCGCGCGTCCGGGTCATAGCCCGGGCGTTCGACCGATCGTCTGGGATCGCCCGGTGCGGGCCGGCGCGGTGGCGGTGCGGACTCCCGCGGCGGCCCGGTCCGGCCGATCGCCCGATCCAGCCAATCCTGGTCCAACGTCTCGCGCGGCGCCGGCTCTTCGTAGGGCGTGCGTGTGGGCTGCTGCGGGACTTGTGCCGGCGGCAACGCCTCCGGCTCGGACGGCCCTTCGATCGGATAGCCGTCCTCGTCGACGAACACGCCGTTGTCGGGCTCGCCATAGTAGGACTCGGCGTCCGGTTCTTCCTGCCACTCGGGCAGAGTCACCTGAGTCTCGAAATTCTCAACCGGGCGACTGGCGACCGCTTTCCGCATGAAGCTCGCAAAGGCACGCGCGGGTGCGGTGCCGCCCTGCAGGCCGCCGACCGCACGGGCATCGTCGCGGCCCATCCAGACTCCCGTCGTCAGCCCGCTCGAGAAGCCCAGGAACCAGCCATCCTTGTTGGACGAGGTCGTGCCGGTCTTCCCCGCTACCGGCCGGCCGATCTGCGCCGCCCGGCCGGTGCCGGTCGCGACGGCAGTCTGGAGCAGGTCCGTCATCTGCGCTGCGACATAGGGCGCGACCAGCACGCGTGAGGTGTCGACCTGGTGCTGGTAGATCACCGATCCACCGGCGGTCACGCGGGTGATGCCATATGGGGTCACCGCAACGCCCTTCTGCGACACGGAGGCGAAGGCGCGGGTCATGTCGATCAGCCGCACGTCGGAGGTGCCCAGCACCATTGCCGGACGCGTGTCGATGGGCGTGGTGATGCCGAAGCGGCGGGCCATGTCGGCGACGGTGGTGTAGCCGACGTCGCGGCCCAGCTTCGCGGCCACGGTGTTGATCGAATAGGCGAACGCCGACCGCAGGCTCATCGAGCCGTTGAAGCGGCCGGAGCTGTTGCGGGGGCTCCAACCGTTGATCGTCACCGGCTCGTCGACCACCTGGTCCTCGGGCTTGTAGCCCGCTTCCAGCGCAGCCAGGTAGACGAACAGCTTGAACGCCGAACCGGGCTGGCGGGTCGCCTGGGTCGCGCGATTGTAGATCGACGACACATAGTCCTTGCCGCCGACCATCGCCCGCACGGCGCCGTCGCGATCGAGCGACAGCAACGCGCCTTGCACGCCGGCCGGCGCGTTGGCGCGGATCGCCTGGTCCGCCGCCCGCTGCATCGACAGGTCCAGCGTGGTCCAGACGTCCAGCGGCGCGTCGGTTTCGTCGATCAGCGTCTCGAGCTGCGGCAATGCCCAGTCGGTGAAATAGCGAACGCTGTTCTGCTTGGGCTCTGGGGCGAGCTTTACCGCATGCGGATCGGCCGATGCGGCCTCGCTTGCGCTGATCGCCCCCGTCTCCTGCATCAGCTCCAGGACGACGCCGGCGCGGCCCACGGCTGCCTCGGCATCGGCGGTCGGCGAATAGCGCGAGGGTGCCTTCACCAGCCCGGCGACGACTGCCGCTTCCGACAGATCCAGCGAGGTGCCGGGATGGCCGAAGAAGCGCCGCGAGGCCGCGTCGATCCCATAGGCACCGCCGCCGAAATAGACCTTGTTGAGGTACAGCTCGAGGATCTGGTCCTTGGTGAACTTGCGTTCCAGCGCGAGCGCCAGCACGACCTCGCGCAGCTTCCGGCTCACCGTATAGCTGTTCGACAGGAAGATGGTGCGCGCCACCTGCTGGGTGATGGTCGACGCACCCTGCAGGCGCCGGCCGTTGCCGTGGTTGTCGATCGCGAACTTGATGATGCGCGCGATGGCGACCGGGTCCACTCCCCAATGCGAGCGGAAGCGTCGGTCCTCCACGGCGACCATCGCGTCACGCATCACCGGGGGGATCTCGTCATACGGGATCCACTCGCCATAGCTCGGCCCCAGAGAAACGAGGATCGTGCCGTCGGCGGCGCGTACCCGGATCATCTGCCCGTTCGGGGAAGATTTCAGTTCCCCGAAGCTCGGCAGATTGGCCCGCGCGTTCATCACCGCGACGGTGAGGCCGAGGGCGGCTAGCAATAGCAGGGCAAGCCCCGAACCCAGGGTCCAGAGCAGGATGCGGCGCCACCGGGGCGCGGGCGGGCGTTTACGGGTGCGGGTGGCCATGGAAGCCGTGCCGGATTACGCGCTGCGGGCGCCGCCCACAAGCGCGCAACGCCGTTCTTGCGATCAGCCGCCGCTTTGCGCGCGTGGGCGGAAGTCGAGCGCGACCGAGTTCATGCAATAGCGCAGACCCGTGGGCGGCGGGCCGTCCGGAAAGACATGGCCCAGATGGCCGTCGCAGCGCGCGCAGCGCGTTTCCACGCGACGCATACCGTGGCTGGTGTCGCTGTGGTTGGTCACCCGATCCTCGGCGATCGGCTGCGTGAAGCTCGGCCAACCGGACCCGGAATCATATTTGTCGAGGCTGTCGAACAGCTCGTTGCTGCATCCGGCGCAGCGATAGATGCCGTCGGCCTTGTTGTCGTTGTAATGGCCCGCAAAGGCGCGCTCGGTCCCCGCCTCCCGCAGCACATGATAGGCCTGGGGCGACAGTCGCTTGCGCCACTCGGATTCCGACAGGTTCAGATAGTCCATGAACCTAGATGTGTTGTGCCCCTGGCCCCGCGTCAACCAGTGGAATTAACGAGGGGCCGCGTGGCTGTGCACGCGGCCCCTCGGGAACCTCAGTACGGGAAGGGCAGCGCCCGGAAGGCTCAGTCTTTCCAGGCCCAATACAGCTGCGCCGGCGGGACGTTCCACCACTCCATGTCATGGTCGATCCGCTCGAAATTGGGCGAGAGGAAGTCGCGGACCTTGGGGCTGAACTGATAGACCAAGAACGCACCACCCGGCCGCAACACCTCTGCGGTGGCAGTGGCAATCTTGTCGCCGATGCCGGGGGGCAGGGTCGAAAACGGCAGGCCGGACAGCACATAGTCGGCATGGGCATGCCCGTGGTCGGCGACGATCTGGACCACGTCGGCCGCAGAGGCGTGTACCGCCGAGAAGCGCGAGTCGAGGATCGTACCGTTCAGGTAGTCGATGAACTCGGGGTTGGTATCGATCGCGATCAGCTGCGCGTCCGGTGCCATCCGTTCCAGGATCGGGCGGCAGAAGGTGCCCACGCCCGGACCATATTCGACGAACACCTTGGTGTTGGCCCAGTCGACCGGTGCCAGCATCTTGCGGATCAGCTTGCCCGAAGAGGGGATCACCGATCCCACCATCACCGGATGCTTGACGAATCCGCGCAGGAACATGCCCGCCGGGGATGGAACGCGCTTGGGGCTCCGTCGGCTGGCGGTGGTGGAACTGGTGTTCATGGAAATCCTTGGGCGGGGCGGCCGCAGCCGCGTCGAAGTTGTCGTCGCAAAACCGAAACGAAGATGCAAGCCGAACGGTTTCGTCGTGACGCGATGCGGTATCACAGCGCGGCGAACGACGCCCTTCCAAGGAAGGCGCGCGCCGCTTCCGTGCAGGAAGCGGCGCGCGGTCCCGTTATTGCTTTTCGCCGCGCGGCTGTACCATTCCGGGAGCGATGAAGCCGATCGGCTGAATCGCAACCGCGTCCTGCTTCAGCTTGGCGGACATCCGCCGATACTCCTGCTCCATTTCCGCGGTGACCGAGGCGCGCGACTCGCCGAGCGCCTGGCGGAAATGAGACATCCGCACGGAGGTGTTGGAGAGTGACTCACGCAGCGCCATCAGACCCGCGCGCCGCACCACATCCTCCAGGTCCGCACCGGTGAAGCGCTCGGTCTCGGCCGCGATCGCATCCAGGTCGACATCCTCGCCGATCGGCATCTTCTCGGTCTGGATCGACAGGATCCGCCGCCGGCCGGCCTGATCCGGCACCCCGACATAGACCAGTTCGTCGAAGCGGCCCGGGCGCAGCAGCGCCGGGTCGACCAGATTCGGCCGGTTGGTCGCCCCGATCACCACCACCGACTGGAGCTCTTCCAGTCCGTCCATCTCGGCCAGGATGGTGTTCACCACCCGCTCGGTGACCTGCGGCTCGCCCATGCCGCCGCCCCGTGCAGGCACCAGGCTGTCGAGTTCGTCGATGAAGATCACGCACGGCGCGACCTGGCGCGCACGGGCGAACAGTCGCGCGATCTGCTGCTCGCTTTCGCCATACCATTTCGACAGCAGGTCGCTCGACTTGGTGGCGATGAAGTTCGCCTCCGCCTCGCGTGCGACCGCCTTGGCGAGCAGCGTCTTTCCGGTGCCTGGCGGGCCGTACAGCAGGAAGCCCTTGGCCGGACGGATGCCGAGCCGGCGAAACGCGTCAGGAGACTTGAGCGGCAGCTCGACGCCTTCCTTGAGCCGCATCTGCGCCTCGTCCAGCCCACCGACGTCCTCCCAGCGGACCTGCGGTGCCTGCACCATCACCTCGCGCATCGCCGAAGGCTGGACGCGCTTCAGCGCCTCCAGAAAGTCGTCGCGGCCGACCGACAGCGTATCGAGTACCTCTGCCGGGATCGTCTGCTCCGACAGGTTGAGCTTCGGCATGATCCGCCGCACCGCCTCGATCGCCGCCTCGCGGGTGAGCGCCGCCAGGTCCGCGCCGACGAAGCCATAGGTGGTCCGCGCCAGTTCGCCCAAATCGACGCCGTCCCCTAGCGGCATGCCGCGGGTGTGGATGCCCAGGATCTCGCGACGGCCGCGCTCGTCGGGCACGCCGACCACGATCTCGCGGTCAAACCGGCCCGGACGCCGCAGCGCCTCGTCGATCGCCTCCGGCCGGTTGGTCGCGGCGATCACCACCACATTGGCGCGCGCCTCCAGCCCGTCCATCAGCGTCAGCAGCTGCGCCACGAGCCGCTTCTCGGCCTCGCCCGACACCTGCCCGCGCTTGGGCGCGATCGAGTCGATCTCGTCGATGAACACGATCGAGGGGGCGTTCTGGCTCGCTTCCTCGAACACCTCGCGCAGCCGCTTTTCCGACTCGCCATAGGCCGAGCCCATGATCTCGGGCCCGTTGATCAGGAAGAAATCGGCATCGCTCTCGTTCGCGACCGCGCGCGCCAGGCGCGTCTTGCCGGTGCCGGGCGGCCCATGGAGCAACACGCCCTTGGGCGGATCGACGCCCAGGCGCTGGAACAGCTCCGGATAGCGCAGCGGCAGTTCGACCATTTCGCGCAGCTGGTCGATCGTGCCGGCCATGCCGCCGATATCGTCATAGGTGACGTCGGCGCGGCGCACCTCGCGCGGCTCCTCATATTCGGGCCGCAGCTCGATTTCGGTGTTCTCGTCGATGTGCACGACGCCCTTGGGAGTCGAGGACACGACGGCGAGGCGGATTTCCTGCAGCGCATAGGCGGGGGCATTCACAAAGCGCTGGATGGCAGGGTCCGTCACGCGCTGATGTCCGGCGGTCGCCACCACGTCGCCCTGGCAGATCGGCCTTCCGAAGAAGGTGCGCTTCAGCGCGTTGCTGGACCCCTGAAGGCGCAGGTTCTGCTGGGCAGGCGCGAACACCACTCGCGTCGCCGGCTTCGACTCGACACGCCGTACCTCGACGAAGTCGCCCGCGCCCACGCCGGCGTTCGCCCGCTGCAGGCCGTCGAGCCGGACCAGATCGAGACCCTCGTCCTCGCCATAGGGGCCGACCGCGCGGGCGGGTGTCGTCCGCTTGCCGACGATCTCGACCACGTCTCCCTCGGCAAGGCCGAGCGAGGTCATCAGGGCACGGGGAAGGTGCGCGATGCCGCGACCGCTGTCCTCAGGCCGCGAATTCGCAACCTGTATCCGGCGCGCTTGCGAGTCGTCGTCGGCCATCGGCATCCTTTCACCTTCTCGAAACGAGTGCGGGAGATAGGATCGAGGGGTCGCCGGGCAAGGCGCAAAAAAAAGGCCGATCGCGAGGACCGGCCGTGAAAGGTTTAGGAGAGGATGCCTGAAAGGCCTGTTCCGTATGCGGTGCAGAGCTTTTTTGTGCAAATGCGAAAGAAAATATCGCGGTTGCAGAAACTGCAATCGAAGAGCTAATTTCCTTCGTGCGCGGCGGTGCTAGCGCCATCGCGCGGTACGGTTATGATGCGGTGCAACAACAAGGCAGGAGCAGATGCGGCGGCTTCCTCCTCTCACGGCGATCGAAGCATTCGTGCACGTCGCCCGACTTGGATCGATCAAGGCGGCGGCCGAGGAGCTTGCGTTGTCGAGTCCCGCGCTCAGCCGGCGGGTTCAGGCGCTCGAGCGTTTCATTGGCAAGCCGCTGTTCGAGCGGCGGCACCAGGCACTCCGCCTCAACCACGACGGCGAGCGGTTGCTGGGAATGATCTCGCATGCGCTCGATACGCTCTCGGACGCAGTGGAGCGGATGTCGGCGGGGTCGGACCTGCTGCGCCTTCGATTGGGCGTGCTGCCGCTGTTCGCCACCCAGAAGCTGATGCCGCGGCTTGGTGATCTCAAGCGGCGCCATCCGGAGCTCCATCTCGACGTGGATACGGCGGGGCACAGCCTTGCTCGGCTCGGTGACGGCATCGACGTCGGCATCGTGCTTGGCCACACCATCGACCCGGCGCTCTACTCGCGGCGCCTGGACCGGAACCGCGTCTATGCGATCGCGTCGCGCGCATTGGTGGAGGAGATGCCGCTTACCGACCCCAAGCAGCTGTCCAAGCTCACCGCGCTGATCCATCGCGACATGCCGGACACCTTCACCGACTGGCGGCAAGCGGCCGGACTTCCCTATCTGGAGCCGGCGGCGACGGACTTCTTCGATTCCGGTGCGTTGATGCTTGAGGCGGCGGCGCAGGGGCTGGGCGTCGCCTTCATGCTCGAATCACATTTCGAGGAGGCACGCGATGCCCGGCTCGTCCGGCTGTTCGATATGTCGGTGGAGAGCACCTACAGCCACTGGTTCGTGTGCCGCCCCCGCATGATGCAGCAGGAGCCGGCGCGACTGTTCCACGACTGGCTGATCGAAGCGCTGGGCGCGCAGAATATCTAGCCAAAGCCCGCGTCCTCGCGGGAATAATACCCGCGACCCGGAGGCGAAGAAAAAGCCGGCCGCCCTCGGGCGACCGGCCATTTGGGATCAGGCCTCGCTGCGGGCCTTGAGGATCTTGCCGGGCTGGCGCGGCGGCTCGCCCTTGGGCAGCGCGTCGACGGCTTCCATGCCTTCGATCACTTCACCCCAGACGGTGTACTGGCCGTCCAGGAAGCGGGCGTCGTCGAAGCAGATGAAGAACTGGCTGTTGGCCGAGTTCGGATCCATCGTGCGCGCCATCGAGCAGGTGCCGCGGACGTGCGGCTCGCGGCTGAACTCGGCCGGCAGGTTCGGCTCCTTGGAGCCGCTGGTGCCGGTGCCGGTCGGATCGCCGCCCTGCGCCATGAAGCCCGCGATCACGCGGTGGAACACGACGTTGTCGTAGAAGCCGCTGTCGGCGAGCTTGGTGATGCGCTCGACGTGCTTGGGGGCCAGGTCCGGGCGCAGCCGGATACGCACTTCGCCCGTGTCGAGCGTCATCACGAGCGTGCTGGGAAGATCGGACATAAACGCTCCGGAAATCAGGAAAATTAGGGAATGCCGTCCGTAGAGCCGCGGCCTGGAGGTTGCAACCGCGGCCGCCGCCGCTAGAGCGGGCGCGCAACGCCAGCGAGGGAGCCGAGCCATGAGCGAGACCGAGCTTCCCGCCCACGACATCGCCGAAAGTGAACTCGACGCCGACGACCGGCTGAAGCCCGAGTTCGTCTCCGCGGTGCTCGATGCGGTCGAAGCGGACGATGTCGAAACGGTGCGCGCGCTGGTCGAGCCGCTGCACCCGGCCGACCTGGCCGACCTGTTCGAGCTGGTACCGGGCGAACAGCGCCCGGCGCTCGCCTCCGCCGTGGCCGATCGCCTGGACGGCGACGTGCTGGCCGAGATGAACGACTGGGTCCGCGATGCGCTGATCGAGTCGCTCGAACCGCACCAGGTCGCGGACCTCGCCGCCGAGCTCGATACCGACGACGCGGTCGCGATCATCGAGGATCTGGACGAGACGGATCAGCGCGCGGTGCTGCGCGCGCTCGACCCGGACGATCGCGCGGCCATCGAGGAGGCGCTGAGCTACCCCGAGGAATCGGCCGGCCGCCTGATGCAGCGCGAGCTGATCGCGGTGCCCGAGCATTGGAGCGTCGGCGACGTGCTCGACTTCCTGCGCGGCAGCGAGTCGCTGGCCACCGATTTCTGGGAGATCTTCGTCGTCGATCCGGCGCATCGCCCGGTCGGTACCTGCCAGCTGTCCTGGATCCTGCGCTCGCCGCGTTCGGTCTCGGTCAGCGACGTGATGAAGCGCGAGCAGACGCTGATCCCGGTCGACATGGACCAGGAGGAGGTGGCGCTACGCTTCCAGAAGTACGCGCTGATTTCGGCCGCGGTCGTTGACGGCAGCGGCCGCCTGGTCGGCGTCATCACCGTCGACGACATCGTCCACATCATCCAGGAAGAGGCGGGCGAGGACGCGCTGCTGCTGTCGGGCGCGGGCGAGGGCGACATCAACGAGCCGGTGTTCGACAGCTACAAGAGCCGTGTCCGTTGGCTGATCACCAATCTGATGACGGCCCTCGTCCCGGCGACAATCGTGTTTCTCTTCGACGCGACGATTGCGCAAAAGGCGATGCTCGCCGCGTTGATGCCGATTGTCGCCGGCGTAGGTGGCAATGCCGGTACGCAGACTCTGGCGGTGACAGTGCGCGCACTCGCCACCAATCAGCTCACCCAATCCAACACGTTGCGCGCGATTCGCCGCGAGATTTCGATCGCGCTGCTGAACGGGTTGACCGTCGCAATCATCATCGGATCGGGTGTCGGGGCGGCGTTCTTCGATGTGACGTTGGGTCTCGTGATCGCGACGGCGATGCTTGCCAACATCTTCATCGCGGGGATGGCCGGGGTCTTGGTCCCGGTCACGCTGGACCGGCTGAACGCCGATCCTGCCTTGGCTTCGTCGATCTTCGTCACAATGGTAACCGACTCGATGGGCTTCCTCGCCTTCCTGGGCCTGGCGACGGTGGCCGGGCTCACCGGCTGACTTGAGCGCCATCGCTTCAATCCCCAGATCCACGGCGTGCCACTTCATCTCACCAAGGTCGCGTTCGCGATCGAAAGCGTCGATCACCTCGCCGAACGGCTGCGCCTGCGCGCGGCCGAGGGTGGGGCGCTGACGACGCGCTACCTGCCCAAGCGCGCCGCCGAGATCGAAGGCGGATCGCTGTTCTGGATCCTCAAGCACCAGCTGGTCGCGCGGTCGCCGATCCTGGGCTTTGGCGAGGCGGAGGGAGGCCGGGTGGCGATTCACCTCGCGGCCGACCTCGTGCTGGTTCAGGCGCGTCCCAAGCGCGCGCACCAGGGCTGGCGCTATCTGGAGGCAGCCGATGCGCCGCCCGATCTCGGCCAGGGCAGCGCAGGCATCGCCGAGCTGCCGCCGCGGCTCATCGGCGAGCTTTCGGCGCTCGCGCTGATCTGAGCCTCAGCGCGCGAGTGTCGGAAAGGCGGCGCGAAAGGCCGCTACCTTGGGTGCATCCCAGCGCACGATGTACGGATAGCGCGGATTGCGGCGGGCGAAATCCTGGTGATAGCCCTCCGCGGGGAAGAACCTACCCGTCTCGATGCGGGTGGCGATCAGCCCGGGAAAGCGCTTCGCGGCGTCCAGCTGCCGGATATAGCGGATGGCCGTCGCACGCTGCCCGGCATCCTGAGGAAAGATTGCGGAACGATAGCTGGGGCCGCGGTCGGGGCCCTGGCGATCGCGCTGCGTGGGATCGTGCGCAACCGAGAAGAAGACGCGCAACAACGTCCCATAGCTGACGATGCGCGGATCATAGGTGATGCGGACCGCCTCGGCATGGCCGGTGCGCTCGGTCGAGACCTGCGCGTAGGTGGCGGTCGCCTGCGTGCCGCCGGCATAGCCGTTGATTACGGAAGAAACGCCCTTCACCTGCTCGAACACCGCCTCCAGTCCCCAGAAGCAGCCGCCTGCGAACACGGCGACCGCACGGCTGCCGCTGGAGGGGCTCTCATGTTCGACGGGCGGTATCGGGACTGCGCGTTCGGCCTGGGCGGGACCACCGAGCCCGAGGGCTGCAGGGAGGATCAGGGCAGAGATGCAGCGCATGGCGCGAATATGGGGGCGTCCTTGCCGATCAACAGGGGCAAGGGCGCCACCTGGAGATCAGTTCGTGGCTTCGACCGGCGCGTCCCAGGAGGATGCCTGCGCCGGCTGCGCGACCTGCACGCTCACCAGCGCTACGGCGCCGAGCGCGAAGCCGCTGAGGAAAAGCCGGAAGAAACCGGGGCGGGGCTTGTTCTGCGTCATCAGAGTCGTTCCATTGCAGTGTCGCGAGCAGCTGCGGACTGCAGTTGCTTGCGACTCCGTGTCGTTCGCTGTTCGGGGATAGGCCGCCGGGGCTGAACCGGGGCTGGCCGTGCCGTTCATCGCCAGTTGGCATCGGCGACGCGGCTTCGCAAGCCACGCGCGCGAAACGCTGCGGTGCAAAGAAGTTCCGCCGCGTCGGGACGCGGCGGAAAAAAAAGCTGGAACGGCGGCTAGCGCAGCGCCGCGCAGGCCGCCTGGATGCGCGAGCACGCCTCGCGCAGCACGTCTTCGGAGGTCGCGTAGCTGATCCGCATCGCAGGCGAGAGGCCGAAGGCCGCGCCGTGCACCACCGCGACTTTGGCGTCCGACAGCAGATAGCCGGCGAAATCCTCGTCGGTGGCGATTACCTGGCCATTGGGTGCGGTCTTGCCGATCAGCCCTGACACTTCGGGATAGACGTAGAAGGCGCCTTCGGGCGTCGGGCAGGTCACGCCGTCGATCGCGTTCAGCATGCCGACAACCAGATCGCGACGCTTCTGGAACGCCGCGGCGCGATCCTTCAAGAAGCTCTGGTCGCCGTTGAGCGCGGCCACGGCCGCCGCCTGTGCGATCGAGCAGGGGTTCGAGGTCGATTGCGACTGCAGCTTCGACATTGCCTTGATGAGCCAGGGTGCGCCGGCGGCGAAGCCGATCCGCCAGCCGGTCATCGCATAGGCCTTGGAACAGCCGTTCACGGTCAGCACGCGCTCGTAGAGCGACGGGCACACCTGCGCGATCGTGGCGAACTGGAAATCGTCGTAGAGGATGTGCTCGTACATGTCGTCGGCGAACACCCAGACATGCGGATGGCGCTCGAGCACCTGGCCGAGCGCGCGCAGTTCCTCGACCGTATAGGCCGCGCCCGTCGGGTTGGACGGCGAGTTCAGGATCACCCACTTGGTGCGCTCGGTGATCGCGGCCTCCAGCTGCTCGGGACGCAGCTTGTAGCCCTGGTCGGCACCCGCCTGCACCACCACCGGCGTGCCGCCGGCGAACTGCACCACGTCGGGATAGCTCACCCAATAGGGGGCCGGCACGATCACCTCGTCGCCCGGGTTCACCGTCGCCACCATCGCGTTGAACAGCGTGTGCTTGCCGCCGACGTTCACGCTGATCTGGTTGACGGCGTAGTCGAGGCCGTTGTCGCGCTTGAACTTGGCGGCGATCGCCTCCTTCAGCTCGGCCGTGCCGTCGACGTTGGTGTATTTCGTCTTGCCCGCGCGGATCGCCTCGATCGCCGCTTCCTTGACGAAGTCGGGCGTGTCGAAGTCGGGCTCGCCTGCGCCCAGGCCGATCACATCGACGCCCCGGCGCTTGAGCTCGAGCACCTTGGAGGTGATGGCGAGCGTGGGCGAGGGGCTAATACGGTCGAGCGCGGCAGAGGTCTTCATCGGAATTCCCGCTGGAGAAAAGGCGCTGGCGCCTTAGCGGGGGGAGGGGGGCTCCGCAACCAATCGCGCACGAATAAGTCCGCGAACGGCATTGCCGACGTAAAAACCTTGCGCGAGATCCGCGGGTCGCACGACCGCCTCGACCGCGCTTCCAGCGCCCAGCAATTCGGCCCGCAACACCCCGGGCAGCAATCCTGCGGAGAGCGGCGGCGTGTGAAGCAAGCCCTCACGCTCGACGAAGATGGAGGTGAAGCTGCCTTCCGTCACCTGTCCGTCAGGAGCGACGAACGCCACGTCGAAGCACCCGAGCCCTTGGCGCGCGGCGTCATAGAAACGGCGGTCGCTCGTCTTGTGGCGCAGGCGGAAATCCGCCGGGGACACCGGCAGCGGTACCAATGCGATGGAAACCGGCTCGGAGGGCGCCGGCGGCAGCGGACCTGCCTCGACGGCGATCGCGCCGCTCGGCGACAGCAGCAGCCGCACGCGCGACGGCTGCTCCAGCCGGAAGGTGGCCGCTTGCAGTTCGTTGCGCGCGGCATGTCGATCAAAGGCGAAGCCCAGGCGTCGCGCGCTCGCCTTCAGGCGCTCCAAGTGTCGCTCGAGCAGCGGGATGCCCCGATGCGGGTCGAACGCCATGGTCTCGATCAGATCGAAGCGTCGCTGGCCATTGGTCAGGAACCGGGCCTTGTCGTGGCACTCGCGCCATTCGGCTGCAGGCGTCGAATCGGCGACGACACCAGAGCCGAGCCCCAGCGTCGCGGCCTCTGCATCGGGTTTCAGGTGGAGGGTCCGGATGGCGACGTTGAACGCGGCGTCGCCATTCGCGTCGATGCGGCCGATCGCGCCGGTGTAGATCCCGCGCGGCGATCGCTCCACCGCCTCGATCACTTCCATCGCCCGGCGCTTCGGCGCGCCGGTCACGGAGCCGCAGGGAAACAGCGCCGTGAGCGCCTGGGCCGGGCTGCTGTCGGGAGCGAGGATGCCGCGCACGCTGGAGACCATCTGGTGCACCGTTGGGTAGCACTCGACGACGAAGCGTTCGGGTACTTCCACGCTGCCGGCGACCGCCACACGGGCGATGTCGTTGCGCAACAGGTCGAGGATCATCAGATTCTCGGCACGCTGCTTGGGATCCTCGGCAAGGGCCGCTGCGGCGGCTGCGTCGCGGACCGGATCCGGGTCGCGGCGGGCGGTTCCCTTCATCGGCCGGGCGGAAACGGTGGTGCCCTCGATCCGGAAGAACAGTTCCGGGGACAAGGAGAGCAGCCAGTCGGCGCCCGTCCAGACCAGAGCGCCGTGCCCTGCCGCCGCGCGCGGCCGGATCGCGGCATAGAGCGCGCGCGGGTCGCCCAGGATGGGAGCGGTCGCGCGGAAGGTCAGGTTGGCCTGGTAGATGTCGCCTGCTTCGATCCACCCCCGGACCCGATCGAACGCCTCGGCATAGCCGACATAGTCGAGTTCGGGCTCGGGGGTGCCGATCCAGGCGCCGGCGGGGTCCGGAAGCAGCGTGGCCAGCGCATCGGCATCCAGCTGCTCGTGCGCGTCGAAGATGCCGAACCAG
Source organism: Sphingomonas molluscorum (assembly GCF_039522995.1). Taxonomy (NCBI): domain Bacteria; kingdom Pseudomonadati; phylum Pseudomonadota; class Alphaproteobacteria; order Sphingomonadales; family Sphingomonadaceae; genus Sphingomonas; species Sphingomonas molluscorum. The sequence continues at coordinate 58,778 of NZ_BAAAEL010000013.1, forward strand.
CCAAACGGCAGCGCGCCGGCAGGGGCGGCTGCAATGCCCTCGATGACCCGCCCGGCTTCGTAGCTCAGGAAGCCCGCAACCGCCTGCCCCTCTGCTCGGGCGTCTTCCAGCGCTTGCAGCAGCGGCGCGATATCCTCGGGGGTATCCGCCTGCACGACGGCACGCGGGTTCCGGTACAGCCGGGCAGTCCCGCCGGGGCGGGCATCGTCCAGCAGGACGAAGGGCGTGGCGTCGTGCAAGAGCATCCCTCCCGCGGATTGCAGCGGCGCGGCGCTTGCCGCAAGCCCGCATGCGCGCCTATCCCGTCCGAATGACGCCTTCTCCCATCCGTGCGGCGATCGTGCCGGTGACGCCGCTCCAGCAGAACTGCACGCTGCTGTGGTGTACCAGGACGATGCGGGGCGCCTTTGTCGATCCCGGCGGCGACCTCGACCGGCTTCGCCAGGCTGCCGAGCAGAACGGCGTCACGATCGAGAAGATTCTGCTGACCCACGGCCACATCGACCATTGTGGCGAGGCAAAGCCACTGGCCGATGCGCTGGGCGTGCCCATCGAGGGGCCCCATGAGGCGGATCGGTTCTGGATCGCGCGCTTGGATGAAGACGGCAAGCGATGGGGCCTGCGCGGGGTGCCGTTCGAACCCGATCGCTGGCTGGTCGAAGGTGACCAGGTGACGGTGGGGGAGGTCGCGTTCGACGTGTACGAGACGCCCGGGCACACTCCGGGGCACGTCGTCTTCCACCATCCAGGCACCAGGTTCGCGCTGGTGGGCGATGTGCTGTTCGCGGGCTCGGTCGGCCGGACGGACTTCCCGCTTTCGAATCACGAGGCGCTGATCGACTCGATCGTCACCAAGCTGTGGCCGATGGGCGACGACACCAGCTTCATCCCCGGTCACGGGCAGCCTGGGCGCTTCGGGCAGGAGCGGCAGACCAATCCCTTTGTGGCCGATTCGGTGCTGGCCGGCAGGGGAGTTGCGAACGGCCGCTGAGGCGCATTCCCGCCACAAGCTTGCAACCACTGCCAAAAACGCTATAGGCGCGGCTCGCTTCGTGACATGGCCCATGCTGCCGGTCCGGCGAGCGGCCGGTCGCCCGGCACTGCTTGCCCGGTCGAAACTTGGGTATTTCACGGCCAACGATCCTTAGATTTCCGGTAAAGGTGCCGACATGGCAGTTCCCAAGAGAAAGACCTCGCCCTCCCGCCGGGGCATGCGGCGCGCGCACGACTCGCTCTCGGTCGAGTCGTTCCAGGAGTGCCCGAACTGCGGCGAGCTGAAGCGCCCGCACAACCTGTGCACGGGTTGCGGTCACTATAACGGCCGCGAGATCATCTCGGTCGAAGGCTGAGCCTGACCGCAAACGGAGGCGCTGGCGTGGTGGCCGAGGACTCGTGGATCGCCGTCGATGCGATGGGCGGTGACGAGGGCCTTGCGGTGATGCTTGCCGGCGTCGCCCAGGCACGTCGCCGCAATCCGGGCCTTCGGTTCCTGCTGGTGGGTGACGAGACGGCGATTCGCGCCGGTCTCCAGTCGCACCCCAATCTCACCGCTGCGTCGGAGGTCGTCCACGCGCCGGAACTGGTTGGGTCTTCGGACAAGCCGAGCCAGGCGATCCGTCGCGCCCGCACCACGTCGATGGGAATCGCCATCGATCTGGTGAAGAAGGGCCGGGCAGCCGCCGCCGTGTCGTCCGGGAATACCGGCGCGCTGATGGCGATGGCCAAGCTCGCGCTGCGGACCATGCCCGGCATCGATCGTCCGGCGCTGGCAGCGCTGCTGCCGAGCCTGGGCGAGAACGACCTGGTGATGCTCGACCTTGGCGCCAATGCCGAGTGCGATGCGCGCAATCTCGTCCAGTTCGCGGTAATGGGGGCTGCCTATGCCCGCGCCGTGCTGGATCTGGAGAGCCCGCGCGTCGCGCTGCTCAACATCGGCACCGAGGACATGAAGGGCATCGACAGCGTCCGCGATGCGGCCGCCGCGATTCGCGCCTCCACCCACCTGCCGCTCACCTTCACCGGCTATATCGAGGGCGACCGTCTCTCGCGTGGCGAAGTCGACGTGGTGGTGTGCGACGGCTTCTCGGGCAACATCGCGCTCAAGACTGCCGAGGGTACCGCCCGCTTCGTGGCGGACCTGCTCAAGCGCGCCTTCCGCAGTTCGGTCCGTTCCAAGGTCGGTTTCCTGATCTCCAAGCCCGCGACCGACCTGCTGCGGCATCACCTCGATCCCAACAACCACAATGGCGCGATCTTCCTGGGCTTGAACGGCCTGGTGGTGAAGAGCCATGGCGGTGCGAACGCCATCGGCGTTTCGAACGCGATCGAGGTCGCGGCCAAGCTGGTGCGCAACAACCTAACCCATCGGATCGCTGAAGACCTGGCAGCGATCGAAGCGAAGGCCGCATGACTCGTCGCTCCGTGATCGCCGGCACCGGCTCTGCCCTTCCCAAGCGCCGCGTTTCCAACGCTGAGCTCGCGGAGCGGGTCGACACGACGGACGACTGGATCGTCGAGCGGACCGGCATCCGTTTCCGCCACATCGCGGAGGAGGGCGAGACGACCTCGTCGCTGGCGATCGAGGCGGCAGGCAAGGCCATCGCGGCCGCTGGACTCGACGCGAACGCGATCGACCTGATCGTTCTCGCGACCGCCACGCCCGACCAGACCTTTCCCGCGACCGCGACGACGGTCCAGGCGGCGCTTGGCATCAACGACTGCGTTGCGTTCGATGTCGCGGCGGTGTGTTCCGGCTTTCTCTACGCGGTGCAGGTCGCCGACAGCATGATCCGCGCCGGTGCACATCAGCGTGCGCTGGTGATCGGCGCCGAGACATTCAGCCGCATCCTGGATTGGGAAGATCGCGCGACTTGCGTGCTGTTCGGCGACGGGGCCGGCGCCGTGGTGCTGGAGGCGCGCGAGTCCGCCGAGGCGGACGCGCCGGGTATCCTCGCGACCAAGCTCCACGCCGATGGCCGCCACAACGGCCTGCTCTATGTCGATGGGGGGCCCTCGACGACGGGCACCGTCGGCAAGCTGCGGATGAAGGGCCGGGAGGTTTTCCGCCACGCGGTGGTCAACCTGGCACAGGTGATGGAGGAATCGCTCGGAACCGCGGGGCTCACCTCCGCCGATGTGGACTGGGTGGTGCCGCACCAAGCGAACGCCCGCATCCTTGAGGCCACCGCGCGCAAGCTGGGCCTCGCACCGGAGAAGGTCGTCGTCACCGTGGACCAGCACGCCAATACCTCGGCGGCCTCTGTCCCGCTGGCGCTCGACACGGCGGTTCGGGACGGCCGAATCAAGCGCGGCGACCTGATCGTGCTCGAGGCGATGGGTGGGGGCTTCACCTGGGGCGCGGCGGTGGTTCGCTTCTGATCGGCGTGGCTGGGCGGGTGCACGCCCGGCAGCCGGTGGTTTGACCAAGGGCGACCTTGTGGTACGCGACTTGGCGCATTCACTGGGTAGGGGGTTTGCCATGACTGCGGGCGGGACGTTGACACGCGCGGACCTCGCAGAGGCACTGCACAAGGAAGTCGGGCTTTCACGCGCCGATTCCGCCAAGCTGGTGGAGGATATCCTCGGCCACATGTGCGAGGCTCTGCATAAGGGCGAGAACGTCAAGATTTCGGGCTTCGGCAGCTTCGTGCTGCGCGACAAGGGCGAGCGCGTGGGCCGTAATCCCAAAACCGGGGTAGAGGTGCCGATCGCGCCGCGCCGGGTGCTGACCTTCCGTGCCAGCCAGATGATGCGCGACCGCATCGTCGCTGCCAGCTGAGGATTTCAGCCGTGTCCGAGAAATCGGCGACGGCCTTTCGCACGATCGGCGAGGTCGCGGCCGAGCTGGGGCTGCCGCAGCACCGGCTGCGCTACTGGGAAAGCCGCTTCTCCGAGCTGCGGCCGGTCACCCGCGCCGGGCAGCGCCGCTACTATCGCCCCGAGGACGTCGCGCTGGTGCGGCGCATCCACCAGCTGCTGAGCGAAGAGGGCTATACGATTCGCGGGGTGCAGAACCTGCTGGCGGCCGAGCGCGGCAAGCCGGTGGCGCAGGATCCGCTGCTTCGCATCCGGACGATGCTGGCAGACGCGCTCGCCGCGGACGCCCGCTGAGCGTCAGCCGACGTCCGGGCCTAGGCTCGGATCGACGTCGCGGGGCCGGATGAAGCGCAGGAGCGTCGCGCCGCCTTCGCACGTCTCGTTCCAGTGCGCGCCCACCTCCAGCACCGCCACGCTTGCGGTCGGGAATTTCTCTGCCACGTCCTGCCGCAGCGCGCCGGTCTCGGCGAGCAGCAGGACCAGTTCCTCAAGACCGGGATTGTGGCCGACCAGCAGCACCTGATCGGCGGCGTCGGGAAGAGCCCGCACCACGTCGAGCAGTGTCGCTTCCGACGCCAGATAGAGTCGACGGTCCCACTCGGGCGCTAGCGTCTCGCCGAGCCCGGAGGCGAAATGGTCGAGCGTCTCCTGCACCCGTACCGCGGGCGACGCGACGACCAGGTCGAAGGCTAGCCCCAGGCCACGCAGGTGGCGGCCCATGGTCTCGGCCGCGCGGGCGCCCTTCGCATTGAGCGGGCGATCGAAGTCCCGCGCGACGGGATCGTCCCAGCCGGACTTGGCGTGGCGAAGCAGCGTCAGGGTCTTCATGGCACTTCCGTCGGGCGAGGCGTCAGGCGGTCGCCGCCTCATGCCCCAAGGGACGGGCGAGGGAAAGCCGCGATGCACGTTCGACCGCCTCGTCGAGTGTGGTGCGCAACACCGGTGTCCCTTCCGGGAAGGCGGTGAGCAGGCGGGACGGCATGGCGGCGGATAGGAGCACGAACATGCCACGGTCGTCCGCACGACGGATCAGCCGGCCGAATGCCTGGGCCAGGCGCGCGCGCACGATCCGGTCGTCATAGGCGCTGCCACCGCCTGCCAGCCGGCGGGCAGCGTGGAGCACGGTCGGCTTGGGCCAGGGCACGCCCTCCATCGCGACCAGCCGCAGCGAGTCGCCGGGCACGTCGACGCCGTCCCGCAGCGCGTCGGTGCCGATCAGCGAGGCGCGGGGATCGTCGCGGAAGATGTCCACCAGCGTGCCCGTGTCGATCGGGTCGACATGCTGGGCGAGCAGCGGCAGGCCGTCGCGCGCCAGCCGGTCGGCGATGCGCGCATGCACCGCCCGCAGCCGGCGGATGGCGGTGAAGAGCCCAAGCGTACCGCCGCCAGCGGCGGCGATCAGCCGGGCGTAGGCGTTGGCGAGCGCGGCCAGGTCGCCACGCTTCACGTCGGTGACGATGACGACCTCCGCCTGGCCGGCATAGTCGAAGGGGCTCGCGGCCTCGAACCGAGCGGGCGCCCGCTCCAGATGAGGGGCGCCGGCGCGTGCTTCCGCCACCGACCAGTCGCCACCGGCCTTGAGGGTGGCCGAGGTGACCAGGGCACCATGGGCGGGCTTGAGCACGGTGTCGGCAAAGGGCCGGCTCGGATCGAGCCAATGGCGATGGAGCCCGACGTCATATTCGCGGCCTTCGACTCGATCGACAGCGAGCCAGTCGACATAGTCGGGGTCGTTCGGGCCACCGATCCGCGCGATCAGCGCGAGCCAGGCGCCGACCGTCTCGGCCCGCCAGCCGAGCGAGGCGATGGCGCCTTCGACGCGTGCCCGCGCCGGTGCGTCCATCCAGTCCGGAGCTTCCGCCAGCACCGACTCGAGCCGGCGGCCGAGCGCCAGCAGCGGACGCAGCAAGGCCTCCAGCGCCGCACTCGCGGGACCGGCGGCATCGACGAGCCCGGGATCGGGTTCGGCCAGTTCGGTCTCGAGCCCATAGCCCGCCTCGCCCGCATCGGGTGCGCGCGCGTAGACGAGCCCCCGGACCGCCGCGAGCAGCGTCTCGACCGGCCCGAACGGCGCGCCTTCGTTGATGCGGCCGAGCCAGCCGTCGGAAGGCAGCGCCTGCGCGGCGTTGACCGCGGCCGCGATCGTTTCCGCCCCGCCGTCGTCGTAGCTCGCCACGTCGGAGAGTCGTGCGGCGAGTCCGCGCCTGCGGCCGCGTGCCTTTGCCTCCGGCCCCAGCACCCAGCGGCGCAATTCGATCGCCTCTGCGCCGGTCAGCGCTGCCGAGAACATCGCGTCGGCCGCATCGAACAGGTGATGTCCCTCGTCAAAGACGTAGCGCGTGGGCCGAGTCGCCGATTCGCGGCCGCGGGCGGCGTTCACCATCACCAGCGCGTGGTTGGCGATGACCAGGTCGGCGTCTGCAGACGCGCGGGCCGCGCGCTCGATGAAGCACTTCCGGTAATGCGGGCAGCCTGCGTAGATGCACTCGCCGCGGCGGTCCGTGAGCGCGGTCGAACCGTTGCGGCGGAACAGCGTCGGCAGCCAGCCGGGCAGGTCGCCGCCGACCATGTCGCCGTCGGCGGTATAGGCGGCCCAGCGCGCGACCAGTTGCGCCAGGATCGCCGCGCGCCCGGCGAACCCGCCCTGCAGCGCATCCTCCAGGTTCAGCAGGCAGACGTAGTTCTCGCGACCCTTGCGGGTGACGATCCGCCGCTTGCGCTCCTCCTCGTCGGGGAACAGTCGCTCCCCTTCGCGTGCGAGCTGGCGCTGGAGCGCTTTGGTATAGGTCGATACCCAGACGGCGCCGCCGGCCCGTTCGGACCAGAGCGACGCGGGCGCCAGATAGCCCAGCGTCTTGCCGATGCCGGTGCCCGCCTCCGCCAGCACCAGATTGGGCGAGTCGCGCACCACGCGCGGGGCAAAGGCATCGGCGGCGGCGGCAGCATAGGTGCGCTGGCCGTGCCGCCGTTCGGCCCCGGCGCCGGTGAGGGCATCGAGGCGGGCGACCACGTCGGCGCCGTCGACGGCGATGGTACGCGGGGCGGGGCGGGGTGCGCGCTCCTCCCACTCCGGAAGCTTGGAAAAGAGCCAGCGCTCGGCGCGCTCCGGCTTTGCCAGCCGCTGGGTAACGGCAGGTGCCCAGGTCCAGCGCAGTCGGAACAGGGACTGGGCAGCGTGCCAGGCCCCCTCGCGTTCCGGCCACTCGCCTTCCATGACGGCCAGGAGTGCGGCGGCGGCATCGCGGAGGAAGGGGGCGACGGCCGCATCACTCTCCGGCACCGGCAGGCCGGTCACGGCGGCGAGCCCCTTGGGCGTGGGGACCATGAAGCGCGCCGGGCGCAGGAAGGCGAAAAGCTCCAGAAGGTCGAGGCCCGACAGTTCCGTATAGCCGAGCCGTTGCGCCACCAGCGGCGCGTTCAGCACCAGCGTCGGCGTGTCGGCGGCGAGCCGGATCGCCTCGCCCCGGCTGATCCCGCGCACCTCCCCGTCGGGCGTGGCGACCCAGATGCCGCCGTGGCTTGCGTGCAGCGCGGGATAGGGGAGCATGGCTTTCTCTATAGACGCCTCGCCGGTGAACGGAAGCGGAACGGCGTCACCACAGCACGCCCTTTTCCGGCTGCAGCGGCGGCGGTGCCGCATCGCCGATCGCCTGGAGGAGGTCGATCTCGATCGTGCGGCACATGGCCGTCATGGGCACGTCGTGGATGGTGTCGGCAAAGGGATCGACCAGGTCGTCGCCGATGTGCAGCACCGTCAGGAACATCAGGCCGGCCAGGCTGGAGCCGATCGGCGTCGCCCAGCCGAGGGATTCTACCAGCCCGATCGGCAGCAGGATGCAGAACAGCCGCGCGAACAGCGTCGGGAGGAAGCGGTACTGGTTGGGCAGCGGCGTGTTCTTGATCCGCTCCATGCCCCCCTGGGCATTGGCGATGTCGACCAGGATGCTTTCGAGCTGGGTCTGCTGGATGGTGTCGATCCAGCCCTCGCGCATCGCGCGTGCGATGCGGCGGCCGGTGCCGTCGAGCAGGCCATTGGCCACGTTGGTGCGGCTGAGCGGATCGGCGGCCTCGGCCGGCGACAGGAAGCGCAACACCTCCGGCGCAGGATCCTGGTGCCGGAGCTGGCAGCGCAGGCCATGCACATAGGCGATGTGCCGCAGCACGATGCTGCGCTTCAGTTCCCGCGCGGGCCCGATGTCGTCGATCGGCAGGAACGCCATGGAACCGCGCGCAAGGCTGCGCGAGGCGTTGATCATCGCGCCCCACAGCACCCGGCCTTCCCACCAGCGCTGGTAGGCGGAATTGACGCGAAAGCCGAGGAACAGCGCTAGCGCGGTGCCGAACAGGGTGAGCGGCAGTGCCGGCGCGCGAAACGGCGAGATGAAATAGAAGACGGTCACCGCCACGTCCCACAGGAACAGGATGAAAAGCGGCTGCCACACGTCCAGGAGGATGTTGCGGAATCGAGGAGTTGCACTGACGATCACGAGACTTCGGTACCTTGGTGAAAGCGTGAACGGAGGAGACGCCTGGAACGCGGACTTTGTTGCAGTGCGAAAGCGTGCCGCGCAATCCGGCTTGGCCAAGCCGTCGCCGAGGCGTTACAGGGCCGGGATGATCGATCCTGCGCTCCGTACCGCCGCCCTCGTGTCCAAGGCCTGGCCCTATGAGGAGGCGCGCAAGCTCCTCAAGCGCTATCCCGAGGGCAAGCCCGGCGGCGCGCCGGTGATCTTCGAAACCGGCTATGGTCCCTCGGGCCTGCCGCACATCGGCACGTTCAACGAAGTGCTGCGCACCACCATGGTGCGCCAGGCCTTTGCCGAGCTGTCGGACACGCCGACCCGGCTGATCGCGTTCAGCGACGACATGGACGGCCTGCGCAAGGTGCCGGACAATGTGCCCAACCGCGAGATGCTCGCCGAGCACCTGGGCAAGCCGCTGACGCAGGTGCCCGATCCGTTCGGGACGCACGAGAGCTTCGCGCACCACAACAATGCGCTGCTGCGCGAATTCCTCGACCGCTTCGGCTTCGACTATGAGTTCGCGTCCTCGACCGAATATTACACCTCGGGCCGCTTCGACGAGGCGCTGCGCGGCGTGCTGCGCCACTACCAGGGCATCATGGACGTGATGCTGCCGACGCTGCGCAAGGAGCGGCAGGAAACCTATTCGCCGATCCTTCCGGTGAGCCCCAAGTCGGGCGTGGTGCTGCAGGTGCCGGTCGAAGTGGTGGATGCCGAGGCCGGGCTGATCGCGTTCGAGGACGGGGGCGAGCGGATCGTCCAGTCGGCACTGGGCGGGCTTTCGAAGCTGCAGTGGAAGGTCGACTGGGCGATGCGCTGGGTCGCCTTGGGCGTGGACTATGAGATGGCGGGCAAGGACCTGATCGACTCGGTCGTCCAGTCCTCCAAGATCGCGCGCGTGCTCGGCGGGCGTCCGCCCGAAGGCTTCAACTACGAGATGTTCCTGGACGAGAAGGGGGAGAAGATCTCCAAGTCCAAGGGCAATGGCCTGAGCCTCGAGCAGTGGCTGACCTATGGTCCCGAAGAGAGCCTGGCCTTCTACGCCTATCGCGAGCCCAAGAAGGCCAAGCAGCTGCACCTGGGCGTGATCCCGCGGGCGATCGACGAATATTGGCAGTTCCGGGGCAACTACCCCAGCCAGCCGGTCGAGCAGCAGCTGGGCAACCCCGTCCACCACATCCACGGCGGCCCGCCGCCCGCAGAGACGCTGCCGGTCACCTTCGGGCTGTTGCTGAACCTGGTCGGCGTGATGGGCGAGGCGACCAAGGAGCAGGTGTGGGGCTATCTGGCGAACTATGTCGCCGATGCCTCGCCCGAGGCGTACCCGGCGCTGGACCGGCTGATCGACCATGCGCTCGCCTATGTCCGCGACGTTGCCGACAAGCCCGAGCGGCGGGCTCCGGAAGGTGTCGAGGTGGCGGCACTCCAGCGGCTGGACGCGGAGCTGGCGGCGATGCCGGCGGATGCGAGCGCCGAGACGATCCAGGACGCCGTCTATGAGATCGGCAAGACCGGCGGCTTCGAGTCGCTGCGCGACTGGTTCAAGGCGCTGTACGAGACGCTGCTCGGCACCAGCCAGGGACCGCGCATGGGCAGCTTCATCGCGCTCTATGGCATCGACAATAGCCGCAAGCTGATCGCGGAGGCGCTCGCCCGCGCGTGACCGGAGCGGGCGCGCGGTTTGCCCCTGGGCGTTTGCGACGATAGTCCGGGAGGAACGCCAGCAGGAGCCATGATGCCAGACAGCCCCCACCACCCCCGTTCCGCGCTTCGCGAGTTCCTGAAAAGCGAGGCGGGCGGCGGTGTGCTGCTGATCGCGGCGGCCGCGCTGGCGATGGTGGTGGCGAACCTGCCGGGGCTGTCGGAACCCTATTTTCACCTGCTTCACTGGACCACGGGTCCGGTGCTCAGCCCCAAATACGGGCCGATGACGGTCCATCTTTGGATCAACGACGGGCTGATGGCGATCTTCTTCCTGCTCGTCGGGCTGGAGATCAAGCGCGAGTTCGTCGACGGGCGGCTCGCCACCTGGCAGCACCGGCGGCTGCCGGTGGTCGCCGCCGCGGCCGGCATGGTGGTGCCGGCGCTGGTGTACCTGGCGGTGACCGGCGGCCGGCCCGAGCTGCAGGGCGGCTGGGCGGTGCCGGCGGCGACGGACATCGCCTTTGCCATCGGCGTGCTGGCGCTGCTCGGATCGCGGGCGCCGGCTTCGCTCAAGCTGTTCCTGACCACGGTCGCCATCGTCGACGACATGGGGGCGGTGGCGATCATCGCGCTCGCCTATACCGACGGCATCGCCAGCCTGGCGCTGGCCGCGGCCGGGCTGGTGCTGGCGGCGATGTACGTGCTCAACCAGTCCAAGGTGCGGTCGCTCACTCCCTATCTCCTCCTCGGGCTGGCGCTCTGGTACTTCGTCTTCCTGTCGGGCGTGCACGCGACCATCGCCGGGGTCGCGACCGCGCTGATGATCCCGGTCAAGCCCACCCCGGCCGCGCCCGACGCGATCGACTCGCCGCTCCACCGGCTGGAGCATGCGCTGCATCCCTGGGTGGCGTACGCGATCGTCCCCCTGTTCGGCTTCGCCAATGCGGGCGTGTCGCTGGCGGGAACCTCGGCCGGGGTGCTGCTCGACCCGCTGCCGCTGGGCGTCGCGCTCGGCCTCTTGCTGGGCAAGCAGATCGGCATCTTCGGAAGCATCTGGATCGCCAACCGCACCGGCTTTGCGCCGCGGCCGGGCGGGGCCAGCTGGGTGCAGATCTGGGGCCTGTCGCTGCTGGCGGGCATCGGCTTCACCATGAGCCTGTTCATCGGGGGCCTCGCATTCCCGAACGACCCGCTGCTGGTGGACGAGGTCAAGATCGGCGTGCTTGCGGGATCGGTGCTGTCGGCCCTCGCGGGCTATGCGGTGCTGCGGCTGGCGCCGCGCAAACCCCTACGGGTTGTCCCAAACCGTCCCAGCATGTGAAAGGTTAGGCGAAAGTTAGTCCAAGACGCGCCGTCGCACGGCTGGCGGCGGAGGCGGGATGCCGAAGCGGAAGGGTGCGTGGTCCATGGCCGCACCGAAGCAGCTTGGCGGCGTGTAGGACAGCCGGGGCGATCAGACGGTGGGGCGCTTGGCGAAATCCGGATGAACCGCCGCCGGTGCCTCGGTGACGGTGACCGAGGCGACGCGCGCCCCCGGCGGGCCGTGGTGGGCGCGGGCCACCAGTGCGTCCACCTGCTCGGCGGGGCCTGCGACCACCGCCTCGACGCTGCCGTCGGCGCGGTTCCGCACCCAGCCGGTGATGCCGAGCGCCTGGGCCTGCTCGATCATCCACGCGCGATAGGTGACACCCTGGACGCGGCCGGTGATCGAGAGGTGGCGGTGGATCATGGCGGACGCTCCGGGATCGTGAGGGTGGCCGGAGACTAGGGCAGGGGATTTGCCGGCTGAAGCGTTTTTGGGGTGATAGCGTGGAGCGGGCAGGCGATCACGGGGTTGCGTGCTGCTACCCTGGGCTCCCGCCGTGCGGGAGCACGGTGGAGAGGAACGCGCTGGAGTTCCCCAGCAAAGGGCGGTGCAAGTCCCGCGTGGATCGCGAGCCGGGTCGGCCTTCCATGTGCTCCCGCGTAGGCGGGAGCCCAGGAGCCGCGGGCGCGGCGGTAGTTACTCTGCGGGTAGGTGAACTCGCTATCGCGCCGCTCGTACCCCGGCGGAGGCCGGGGTCCAGATGGGGTGTGGTGTATGGCGCGCGCTACTGCGGCGGCACCGCACCTGGGCCCGGGCCTTCGCCGGGGTACGGGGTGTGCGGTGGGGCGGGCGTTCCGCGTAAGCCAAAGGGGCGGGATTGCTCCCGCCCCTTTGGCTTACAGCTTTTCGGTGAGTTCGGGGACGATCTGGAAGA
>NZ_BAAAEL010000014.1:0-8046 GCF_039522995.1 Sphingomonas molluscorum
CCCCAACCGAGCAGGGCTGCGAGCATCTGGCCGGTCTGGTTGTTGTCGTCGTCGATCGCCTGCTTGCCCAGGATCACCAGCTGCGGCTGCTCCTCTTCCACCACCTTGGCCAGCAGCTTGGCGACGCCGAGCGGCTCGGGACGCACGTCCGCGGTGATGAGGATCGCGCGGTCGGCACCCATCGCGAGCGCGGTGCGCAGCGTGTCCTGCGCCTTGGGCTCGCCGATCGAGACCACGACCACCTCGGTGGCGACGCCCTTTTCCTTCAGGCGGATGGCTTCCTCGACGGCGATCTCGTCGAACGGGTTCATGCTCATCTTGACGTTGGCCAGGTCGACGCCCGACCCGTCCGCCTTCACCCGCGGCTTCACATTATAGTCAAGCACCCGCTTGACCGGCACCAACAGCTTCATGTGTTTCTCTCCGTGAACGGAAATGCCGGGGACCCTATAGCAAGGGGCCCGCCGCGGCCATGGTTCGAGGCGGTGCCCCGGTCCTTGGCCGGGGCGGGCCCCGAGAATTGGTCGAGCTTGCGGGACGGGTGCGAAATGCACGCGCCTTCCGCGAAATCCTCCGTATCCCTGCGAAGGCAGGGATCCAGGGTCCGGCAGAGCAACCGCTGGGGGCTCTTGGAACCCTGGGCTCCTGCCTGCGCAGGAGCACGGGAGGTGGGCGTGGCGCCCTTTTGCAGCCGCTTTCCCAACTGGGCCCCGGCCTTCGCCGGGGTACTAGGTCTGTCCCGGGGCGGCCGGCTGTTTCCGCTTAGCTCAGCCTAAACTTCCGCGCCCCCGCCGCGTGGGCGGGAGCGCCTAGTGGATCAGGCGGCGACCTTCTTCACCTCGGCCACGATCTTCTTGGCGGCGTCGCCCAGGTCGTTGGCGGGGACGATGGCGAGGCCGGAGTTGGCGAGGATTTCCTTGCCCTTCTCGACGTTGGTGCCTTCGAGACGGACGACGAGCGGAACCTGCAGGTTCACTTCCTTCGCCGCGGCGACGATGCCGTCTGCGATGATGTCGCAGCGCATGATGCCGCCGAAGATGTTGACCAGGATGCCCTTCACCGACGGATCGGACAGGATGATCTTGAACGCGGCCGTCACCTTCTCCTTGTTGGCGCCGCCGCCGACGTCGAGGAAGTTGGCCGGGAACATGCCGTTGAGCTTGATGATGTCCATCGTGGCCATCGCCAGGCCGGCGCCGTTCACCATGCAGCCGATGTCACCGTCGAGCTTGATGTAGGCGAGGTCGTACTTCGACGCCTCGAGCTCCATCGGATCCTCTTCGGTCTCGTCGCGCAGCTCGGCGATGTCCTTGTGGCGGAACATCGCGTTCGAGTCGAAGCCGACCTTGGCGTCGAGCACCAGGATGTTGCCCTGCTCGGTCAGTGCCAGCGGGTTGATCTCGATCTGCGAGGCGTCGGTGGTCTCGAACGCCTTGTAGAGCGCGGCTGCGACCTTAGCGGCCTGCTTGGCCTGGTCGCCGCTCAGCTCGAGCGCGGCTGCGACCGAACGGCCGTGGTGCGGCATGAAGCCGGTCGCCGGATCGACGTCAAAGGTGTGGATTTTCTCGGGGGTCGAGTGGGCGACCTCCTCGATGTCCATGCCGCCCTCGGTCGACACGACAAAGGCGATGCGGCCGGTCGCGCGATCGACCAGCAGCGCCAGGTAGAATTCCTTGGCGATGTCGGCACCGTCGGTGATGTACAGGCGGTTGACCTGCTTGCCGGCGTCGCCGGTCTGGATCGTCACCAGCGTGTTGCCGAGCATGTCGGCAGCGTGTGCGCGGACTTCGTCGAGGCTGAAGGCGAGGCGGACGCCGCCCTTTGCGTCAGGGCCGAGTTCCTTGAACTTGCCCTTGCCGCGGCCACCGGCGTGGATCTGCGACTTGACGACATAGAGCGGCCCGGGGAGGCGGCCTGCGGCCTCGACGGCCTCGTCCACGGTGAAGGCGGCATAGCCGGCGGCGATCGGCGCGCCGAACTTCGCGAGGAGTTCCTTGGCCTGATATTCGTGAATGTTCATGGAGAAGTTCCTGCCTCGCATGGTTCGAGAAACGGAAAAATTCCGGCAGCCTTAAGCACAGCGCGTGCGGTAAATCCACCCCTGAACACCATTGATGCGATTGCGAAGCGGTCGCAATAAAGATCAGCCCGCCAGGCCCGTCGCACAGAGAGCGGCGGAACTGGTTGTGACGCCCAGGATTTCCGGATCACCTAGGGCGCGAACCTCGCGGAGGAAGTCCGGCAGCGACCGGGCGTCGCGGGCGTGCGGCAGGTCGCCGAGGCGGCGAAGCTGGGCGAGGCTGAGGCGATCGACCATGCGCTCCGCCATGCAGCCGGAGACGCGCGGCGACAGCCCGGCACGCTCGAGGCCGGTGCGCACCCGTGCTTCGGGCAGGGCGCAGCCCGCCAGCGCCGCCGAGGCGGCGACCAGCGTCCATCCAAGTCTCGCACTCATCATGGTGCATCGCTATATCGCGGCCATGCACTGGGCAATCGGCATCGCGCTGTTCATCGGCACCGTGGCTGGCATGGAGCTGTTCGCCTATGCCGCGCACCGCTGGCTGATGCACGGGCCGGGCTGGTTCCTGCATGCGAGCCACCATCGCCCGCGCACCGGCGCGTTCGAGTGGAACGACCTCTATGCCGCGATCTTCGCGGTGCCGTCGTTCGTGCTGATCCTGGGCGGGGTGCAGCTGGGCTGGTGGCCGGGCTGGGCGTGGATCGGGACGGGGATCGCCGCTTATGGCGCGATCTATTTCGGCTTTCACGACGTGATCGTGCACAAGCGGGTGCCGCACCGCTACCTGCCGCGTTCGGCCTATATGAAGCGGATCATGCAGGCGCATCGGCTCCACCATGCGGTGGGCACCAAGGAGGGCACGGTGAGCTTCGGCTTCCTGTGGGCACCCAAGCCCGAGGCGCTGAAGGCAGAGCTGCGGCGGCGCGGCAATGCGGGGGCGCGCCAGCCGGGCGATCCGCGCAACGCGCCGCTGACCGAGGATCACGCGTGAGCATGGCCGACCGGCTCGGCCGCTTCGCGATGCTGGTGCTGAGCGGACTTTCGACGCTCGCGCTGATCGGGGCGCTGGCGACGCTGTCGCGCGGGCCGACGTTGCCGCCGGGTTCCCTCGTGAGCCGGCCGGTGCCGCCCGACGGCATCCCACCCGTCGATCCGCGGCAGGACAGCTTTGCCGGCGTGGAGCCGACGCCGATGGGCAAGGTGACGCCCGAGGTCGCACAGGCGATCGCGCAGCGCGAGTCGGCAGCGGCCGACAGCCGCATCGCCGACTCGCTGGAGACGCTGGCCTATGCGGTGCTGGCGCTGGCGGGCTTTGCCGCGGCGGGGCTGCTGGTGCTGCTGCGGATCACGACGCTGATGGCGCGGATCGCCGAGCGGGAACGGTAGGCGAACCTGTGCTCCTGCGGAGGCAGGAGCACAGAGCCAGGAACGGTGTCGCTTGGTACCCTGGGCTCCTGCCTGCGCAGGAGCACGGGAAGGAGGGCTGCCCCCCGATCAGTTGAACAGGCTGGAGACCGAGGCTTCCTCGGCGATGCGGCGGATCGCTTCGGCGATCAGCGGGGCGATCGTCATGTGGCGGATCTTTTCGGCCCCGGCGATCACGTCGTGGTTGCCGATCGAGTCGGTGATGACGAGTTCGGTGAGCGCCGAATTCTCGACGCGCGAGACCGCGCCGCCCGACAGCACGCCATGGGTACAATAGGCGACCACGCCCTCGGCGCCCGCGGCCTTCAGCGCGCCGGCGGCGTTGCACAGCGTGCCGGCCGAGTCGACGATGTCGTCCACCAGCACGCAGAAGCGGCCGCGCACGTCGCCGATGATGTTCATGACTTCCGACTCGCCCGGCTTCTCGCGGCGCTTGTCGACGATCGCGAGGGGGGCGTTGCCCAGGCGCTTGGCGAGCGCGCGGGCGCGCACCACGCCGCCGACGTCAGGCGAGACCACCATCAGGTTGTGCTCGCCATAGCGGGTGGCGACGTCCGCCGACATGACGGGCGCGGCGAACAGATTGTCGGTCGGGATGTCGAAGAAGCCCTGGATCTGCCCGGCGTGGAGATCGACCGACAGGACGCGGTCGGCACCCGCCACCGTCACCAGGTTCGCGACCAGCTTGGCCGAGATCGGCGTGCGCGGGCCGGGCTTCCGGTCCTGGCGCGCATAGCCGAAATAGGGGAGCACCGCCGTGATCCGCCGTGCCGACGCGCGGCGCAGCGCGTCGATCATGATCAGCAGTTCCATGAGGTTGTCGTTGGCGGGGTAGGAGGTCGACTGGAGGACGAACACGTCCTCGCCGCGGACATTCTCCAGCACCTCGACGAAGATCTCCTCGTCGGCGAAGCGGCGGACGCTCGCGCGGGTGAGGGGGATCTCCAGATAGCCTGCGATCGCCTGCGCGAGAGGAAGATTGGAGTTGCCCGCGAGGAGTTTCATGTCCGACTTTCGTTGCCCACCGATGCGGCCGTCCTTAGGCACCGTGACGGTTTAGTGAAAGAGGGATGCGGCGGCGAGAGGACCAATCTGGTACCGGACGTGCCCTAAAATCGACACCGGGCGGCGGCACGGCAGCGGTGCCGAGGATCATCGGGAGTGGCGTTGCGCATGAGATTCCAGCGGTTCGGAGCGTTTCTGGCGGCGGCGGCGATGGTGCTGCCGGCCGCGGTGCAGGCCGAAAGCCAGCAGTTCGACCTGCCCGGCCCGGCCCTGCGCATGTCGGTGACCCGCGGTGGCGCCACCCTGCCGATCGCCAAGGTGCCGAGCATCGCCGCGGGCGACCGCATCAAGATCGCGGCCGAGCTGCCCGGGAGCCAGGGCGTGCGCTACCTGCTGGTCGCCGCCTTCCTGCGCGGCGCCACCAACCCGCCGCCCAAGCGCTGGTTCTTCAAGGCGGAAAGCTGGGAGCGCAAGAAGGGCAGCCTGGACCTGGAGGTGCCCAAGGGCGCCGAGCAGCTGGTGCTGTTCGTGGTGCCGGAGACGGGCGGCGGCTTCGACGCGGTGGTGGACACGGTGCAGCGCCAGCCCGGCGCCTTTGTGCGCGCCTCGATCGAGCTTTCCCAGGCCTCGCGCGACCGGGCGCGGCTGGACCTGTTCCTGGACGGCATCCAGGATGCCGAGCGCAACCGCCCGGCCGAGATCCCGGCGCGTACCGAGCAGCTGACCCGCGCGCTTTCCATCAAGGTGCGCGACGAGTGCCTGCAACAGCCGGTCGAGCAGCGCGCCGCCTGCATGGGGCAGAGCGAGAACACGCTGCTGCTGACCGACGGCACCCGCACCTCGCTGGCCGAGACGCTGGTGGGGGCGCCGACCGACCTGGCGCTCCAGATCGCCGCCACGCCCGAGGGCGGGTACGGCTATTACAGCCCCTACATCGGCGTGGTGCGCGACGTGGCGCGGCTGTTCGGCGCGTTCCAGACGACGCGCTTCACCTATATCCCAGCGCTGGCGCAGCTCGACGGCGAGCGTGCGGGGCTGCTGCTCAACACCGCGCCCTCCTTTGCCAGCCCCAAGTCGGTGATGGTCGTCGGCCTGCCGCCGGTGCGGCCGGTCGATCCGCCGCTGCTGCGGGCCGGTGCCGACCAGGTGCTGTGCGCGCCGCCGGGCGAGCTGGTGCTGCCGGTGACGGGCGCGCCGCTGGTCTATGCGACCGACTATGCCCACGCCATGGCGCTGCGGGTAAAGGGCCCCAACGGCGCCACCGTCGACCTGCCGGCGCGCGCGGACGCGCTGCGCGGCGGCTATGTGGTCGCGGCCAATCTGCTGGCGGGGCAGAAGGAGCCGGTGGAGGCGCAGCTGCACGGCAACTGGGGCTTTGCCCCGATGGACGGGCCGAGCTTCCGCCTGCAGCCGCCCCGGGGCGGCTGGCGGATCGCGGGCGAGGGCGCGGGCGTGGTCGTCGGCCGCGATAATGCGCTGACGCTGGAGGGCGGTGCCGCCGCCTGCGTCTCCCGCCTCTCGCTGCGCGATGCGTCGGGGGCGGTGCAGGAGGTCGCGTGGAAGGCCGCGGGTGACGGCAGCATCGCCGCCACCCTGCCGCTCGCCAAGGCCAGGCCCGGCAAGATGACGCTGCTGGTCGAGCAGCAGGGCGTCGCCCAGCCGGAGAGCATCGCGATCGCGGCGCTGGCCGAGGCGAGCCGGATCGACCGCCTGCGCTTCCACGCCGGCGATGCCGAGGCGACGCTCTATGGCGCGCGGCTGGAGAAGGTGACGCGCCTGACCGTCGGCGATGCGGTGTTCGAGCCCGCCGACCTCGGCCGCGAGGGCAAGGCCGACCGGCTGGTGCTGCGCGCGGCCGCGCCGGTGGCGGCGCCGGCCGCGGGCCAGCCGTTCCAGGCAAAGGCGGTGCTGGCGGACGGGCGCAGCCTGTCGATCGACGGCACGGTCGAGGCGCAGCGGCCGATGGCGGCGGTGGTGAGCCGCACCGTCGCGCGCGGCGGCAGCGAGGGGCTAGCGATCCGCATCGAGGGCGACACGGTGATCCCCAACGACGCGCGGCTGACCTTTGCGCTGAAGGGGCAGGGCTCGACCCGCTTTTCCGGCACCGAGAGGGTGGAGGTCGCGACCGAGGACGGCCGCGCGACCACGCTGCTGCCCGTGAAGCTCCAGGACGCGACGATCGCGATCGCGAGCATCGCCCCGGCCGAGGCGCTGGGCGGCTCTGCCTATGGCCCGCTGCGCTATCGCGTGGTGCAGGGCGAGGCGTCCGGCCCCTGGGCGCCGCTCGGCACCCTTGTCCGGCTCCCGCGGATCGCGGGCGTGGCGTGCGCGGACGGTCAGGAGCGCTGCACCCTGACCGGCAGCGACCTGTTCCTGCTGGACGCGGTGGCGAGCGATCGCGGCTTCGCCCAGCCGGTGCGCGTGCCGGAGGGGTTCACCGGCACGAGCCTGGCAGTGCCCAAGGCCACGCCGCTGTACCTGCAGCTGCGCGATGATCGCACGGCGGTGGCTAGCGTGGGGAAGTGAGAGGCCGGGGGCGGGTCGGGGCGACGTGTTCGTCGATGCCGATGCGCCAGGACTCACCCGTCCGTGGCTGGAATCGTGCCCCTGAAGCTGCGCCGCCTGCATCGTACGCCGATGGCGCAGGGTTATTACTCCGCGGGGGCGGGGGGCGGCCACTACCGCTACCCGGTTATCGCAAGGCTCAGGCGCCAACCACCACCCGAGGTCCATCCTTGCCGAACGGGCCGATCAATTTGCGGTACTCGGCTTCAGGGCGCCCATAGCCCTCGCCTGCCAGTTCTTCGAGCTTCTGGCGATCGAGGATAAGAACCCGCCCACGCGTGGACCGGATCATGCCCGCACCTTCCAGCACGTGCAGTGACACCGTCACCCCCGATCGCTCGGCTGCGATCATCATCGCCATGAATTCGTGCGTCAGCGCGATCTCGTCGCTGTCGCTGCGATCATGGCACATCAGCAGCCAGCGGGCGAGCCGGGCTTCGATGCGTTGATGGGCATTCGAAATGGCACTGTCGGCGGTCTGGATGATGAAGGTCTGGACGTAGCGGAGCAGCGTTGTCCGCAAGGCGGCGCTCTGGCCTATGGCCGCCATGAAATGCGATGCCTCCATGCGTAGCCCGGTAGCCCCGTCGACCTGGATCAGGATCTTGTGCGGCGAGGTGTCCGCGCCAAGCAGCAGCGGTGTACCGACGAACCCCTCCCGGCCAAAGATGCCGACTTCCGTGGGACCAGAGTCAATCTTGTGCGCCACGACGGAGCCGACGCCGCCCTCTGGGAACCAGACGTGTTCGATCGGCTGATCAGGGTGAACCAGTACGAGCTCCCGATGCAGTTTCTGGCGCGTCAGGGACGGCTTGAGCAATGCCAGGTCTTCGGACGACAGTGCGCCGAGTAGCAAGTTGCTGGTGTAACGATCTTTTGGATGCGACATGCGCGCGCGCCTCGTCTGGGGGCGAAAGCGCAAATGTCCTCCGGCCGCTCGCGCCCTAAATGTTGGCGAGCGATGGCTTAGGGTCAGGACCCATTGATGTGAGCGTCGCGATCTGATTCAGGCTCCGCAAGGAGACCGGGAT
>NZ_BAAAEL010000015.1:0-435498 GCF_039522995.1 Sphingomonas molluscorum
CCCCAACCGAGCAGGGCTGCGAGCATCTGGCCGGTCTGGTTGTTGTCGTCGTCGATCGCCTGCTTGCCGAGGATCACCAGCTGCGGCTGCTCTTCCTCGACCACCTTGGCGAGGAGCTTGGCGACGCCGAGCGGCTCGGGACGCACGTCCGACGTGATGAGGATCGCGCGGTCGGCACCCATGGCGAGTGCGGTGCGCAGCGTGTCCTGCGCCTTGGGCTCGCCGATCGAGACCACCACGACCTCGGTCGCCACGCCCTTTTCCTTGAGGCGGATGGCTTCCTCGACGGCGATCTCGTCAAACGGGTTCATGCTCATCTTGACGTTGGCGAGGTCGACGCCCGACCCGTCCGCCTTCACCCGCGGCTTCACATTATAGTCAAGCACCCGCTTGACCGGCACCAACAGCTTCATGCTTCTCTCTCCCAAGCACGGGCATAGCCCGCGATCAGATCCGTGCAGATGGCAGCCGCCGGGCGGATGGCGTCGACGGCGCCCACGCCCTGTCCGGCAGACCAGATGGTTTTCCACGCCCGCGCCTCTTCGGCGAGGTCGAGGGTCGGCGTCTCGCCCGGCTGCCAGCCATTGGCCTCCAGGCTGGGACGCAGGAAGTTCGCGCCGACGCCGGTGACGGCGACGGTATGGACGACGTCTGCGGCACAAGAACCGACCATCATCGCCTTTTGCTCCGCACTGGCGAGGCTTTCTTCCGAGGCGATGAAGTGGCTGCCGAGGTAGCCGAAGTCCGCGCCCAGCATCCGCGCGGCGGCGATGTGACGCCCCTCCGACAGGGCGCCGGCAAGCGCCAGCGGCCCGTCGAAGAAGCGGCGGATCTCTGCCACCAGTGCGAAGGGGCTGAGCGTGCCGGCATGGCCGCCGGCGCCCGCCGCCACCGCGATCAGCCCGTCGACGCCCGCCGCCACCGCCTTTTGCGCGTGCCGGGTCGAAATCACGTCGTGGAAGACGAGCCCGCCATAGCCGTGCACCGCGTCGATCACTTCGGGAACAAGGCCGAGCGACGTGATCACCAGCGGCACGCGGTGGCGAACGATCGCCGCCAGATCGTCCATCAGCCGCGTGTTGCTGCGATGGACGATCAGGTTGACGCCATAGGGGGCGCTACGATCGTCGAGGGCGGCCTCGATCTCCTCGAGCCAGGCGACGAACCCTTCCGTGGTGCGCTGGTTGAGCGCGGGGAAGGTGCCGACCAGCCCCGCCCGGCAGCAGGCGGTGACCAGTGCCGGGCCGGAGATCAGGAACATCGGCGCGACGATCGCGGGTATCGCGAGCCGGTGTTCCCAGGCGGGGGGCATCATCGCGTCAGCCCCCTCAGAAGGCGTCCTCGGCGAGCGCCATCGTCGAGCGCTTGCCGGACTTGATCGCCAGGAAGGCGGCGGTCGCCTGCGGCAGGATGCGGTCGAAGAAGAAGCCGGCGGTGGCGATTTTCGCCTTGTAGAAGCCGGCTTCGTCGGTCCCGTCGGCAAGCTTCTGGTGGGCAATGCGTGCGGCCTTCAGGAAGCAATAGCCCATGCCGACCAGGCCCAGCAGGCGCAGATAGTCGGTGGCGGCTGCACCCGCTTCCTCCGGGTCCTTCATGCCGCGTTGTGCGATCATGCCGGTGGCGAGCTGGAGCGCGCCGAACGCCTGGCGCAGGCCCTGCGCCATCGGCTTGATCGCCTCTTCCCCTTCATGCGTGTCGAGGAAGTTCGACACCGGGTGGAAGAAGGCGCGCAGGTTGCGGCCCATGCGGGCCGGCATCTTGCGGCCGACGAGGTCGAGCGCCTGGATGCCGTTGGTGCCTTCGTAGATCATCGCGATCCGGGCATCGCGGACATACTGCTCGACGCCATGCTCGCGGATGTACCCATGGCCGCCATACGTCTGCACCGCGAGGTTCGCCGACTCATAGCCGAGGTCGGTGAACAGCGCCTTCACGACCGGCGTCATCAGGGCGATGAAGTCGGTGGCGCGGGCGCGGACTTCCGGATCGGCCGAGGCTTTCTCCGCATCGAGCGCACGGCTGACCCAGCCGCCGAGCGCGCGGCACCCTTCCGTATAGACGCGCGCCGTCATCAGCATGCGGCGGACGTCGGGGTGGACGATGATCGGGTCGGCGGGAAGGTCGGGGCGCTTGGCACCGCCCAGCGCACGACCCTGCAGGCGCTCGCGCGCATAAGCGACGGCGCTCTGGTAGGCGGCCTCACCGATGCCCAGGCCCTGCACGCCGACCGACACGCGCTCGGTGTTCATCATCGTGAACATCGCCGCCATGCCCTTGTGCGGCTCGCCGACCAGCCAGCCCACGGAGTCGTCGAAGTTCATCTGGCAGGTGGCGGACGCCTTCATGCCCATCTTGTGCTCGATGCCGGCGACGGTGACGCCATTGGCATTGCCGAGCGAGCCGTCGGCGTTGGGAACGAACTTGGGCACCAGAAACAGGCTGATGCCCTTCACGCCCGGAGGTGCGTCCGGCATGCGGGCGAGCACCAGGTGGACGACGTTGTCGGTCAGGTCGTGGTCGCCGGCCGAGATGAAGATCTTCGAGCCGGTGACGCGGTAGCTGCCGTCCTCCTGCGGCACCGCGCGGGTGCGCAGCAGGCCCAGGTCGGTGCCGCAATGCGATTCCGTCAGACACATCGTACCCGACCATTCGCCCGACACCATCTTGGGCAGATAGGCCTGCTTGAGGTCTTCGGAGCCGTGGTCCTGCAGCGCGGTGGTCGCGCCGTGGGTAAGGCCGGGATAGAGGCTGAACGACACGTTGGTCGCGCAGATCATTTCCTCGACCAGCTTGTTGATCGATTCCGGCAGTCCCTGGCCACCCCATTGCGGGTCCGAGGCAAGCGCTGCCCAGCCGGCTTCGCGGAACTGGTCGTAGGCCTGCTTGAAGCCGGCGGGCGTGCGGACGACGCCGTTCTCGATCCGGCAGCCCTCGATATCGCCGGGGGCGTTCAGCGGCAGCAGGATTTCCTGCGCCATGCGGGCGGCTTCCTCGAGCACCGCGTCGAGCAGGTCGGGGGTGAATTCGGCGTGGGCGGCGAGATCGCCGAACCCGTCGTCGCCGTGCAGTTCGTGCAGCACGAAGCGCATGTCGCGCAGCGGGGCTTCGTAGACTTGCATGTCGATCTCCTTTCCGGCCGGGTGCCAGGCACCCGGCGGCAAAATCAGTTGCGCAGCGGCTTGCCGGTTTCGAGCATCTGCTCGACGCGGGCGACCGTGCGGCTATCGTGGACGCGGGTCATGAAGCCCTTGACCTCCAGCTTGAGGAGATCCGCTTCCTTGACCGTATCGACCAGATCGGCCTCGCCGCCGGTGAGCACTTCGGCGAGGCTGTCCGACACGACCAGGTCGTAGTCGGTGGCGATGCCGCGCTTGTGGAAGCTGTCCGCCGCCATGCGCAGCGCCAGGCGGCCGCTGGCGCCGGGCAGCTTGAACTCGGGCGGGGCCGGCGGGGTGTAGCCGTCGACCAGCGACAGCGCCTTGGCCTTGGCATCGGCGAGCAGCCGGCTGCGGTTCATGGTGATGCCGTCCTTGGCGCGGAGGAACATCAGTTCCTTCGCCTCGGCCGCCGACTTCGACACGGTCGCGGTGCTGACCGTCTCGAACACCTTGGCCACCGCCGGCATCGGGCCCTTGGGAAGCTGGCCCGACTGCTGCCAGCGGTCGATCATCTCGCCATTGCCGCCCCAGCCCGGGATCAGGCCGACGCCGGTCTCGACCAGGCCGATATAGGTCTCGGCATGGGCCTGGACCGCATCGGCGTGGAGCACGATCTCGCAGCCGCCGCCCAGCGCCATGCCCGCAGGCGCGGCAACGACGGGGAAGGGGGCGTACTTCAACGCCTTGAGCGCCTGCTGCCCGGCCACGACCAGCGTCTGCACCTCGCCATAGGCGGCGATGTTGAGCGCGAAGAGCGCGAGGCCCAGGTTCGCACCGGCCGAGAAATGACTGCCGTCGTTGTAGATCACCAGCGCCTTGAAGCGATCCTTGACGATCGGGATCGCCTGCTGGATCAGCTTCATGACCTCGCCGTCGAGCGCGTTCATCTTGCCGGTGAACTCGATGCAGGCGACGCCGTCACCCACGTCCCAGAGTGCTGCCGAGCCGGTCTTGGCGAGCGGTTCGCCGGCCCGCTTGACGTCCTCGAGCATCAGCACGCCTTCGGGGCGGACGATGTCGTGGTACGCGCCGTCGAGGCCGAAATACTGGCGCTTGCCGCCTTCGATCCGGTAGAAGCTGCCGCTTCCGACCTGCTCCAGCAGTGCCGGGACCGGGCGGTTCTCGGCCTTCAGCCGCTCGACCAGCTTGGCAGCACCAATGCGGTCGACCAGCTCGAACGGGCCGAACTTCCAGTTGTAGCCGAGCTTCATCGCGTCATCGATCGCGACGATGTTGTCGGCCGCTTCCGGCACCAGCATGGCAGCGTAGCTCAGCACATGGCTGAGCACCGTCCAGGCATAGTCGCCGACCTTGCCCTTGGCGCCGAGCAGCTTGCCCAGATCCCGGTCGGCGCCCGAGGGCAGCGACGCAGGCTTGCGGCTGTCGCGGTACTCCCCGGTGACGAGGTCGATCGACTGCTTGACCTTGCCGCCGTTCGAACGGTCGAGGCGATAGAAGCCGCCCTTGCCCTTACGACCGGTATAGCCTTCCGCGATCATGCGATCGACGAGGGGCAGCGGGCGCACGGTGTCGAAATAGGGATCGCCCTGCGGCAGCGTGGCCGTCAGGCTCTTGGACAGGAGCGGCATCAGGTCGACGCCGACGAGGTCGATCAGGCCGAAGATGCCGGTTTTGGGCACGCCCATCGGCTTGCCGCCGATCTGGTCGGCTTCCTCGACGGTGAGGCCCAGGTCCATCGCCGCGTTGATCGCGACCGCCAGCCAATAGGTGCCGACGCGATTGGCGATGAAGCCGGGCGTGTCGTGCGCCGGGACGACCGTCTTGCCCAGGCTGCGGTCGGCGAAGTCCGACACGCGCGCGACCAGCTCGGGATCGCTGTCGGGGCCGGCGACGACCTCGATCAGCCGCATGTAGCGCGGCGGATTGAAGAAGTGGGTGATGAGGAAATCGCGGCGGAACTGGTCCGAGCGTCCCTCGACCAGCTGGCCGAGCGGGATGGTGGAGGTGTTCGACGACACCGCCGTGCCGGGGCGCTTCGCCGCCTCGATCCTGGCATAGAGGCTCTGCTTGAGGTCGAGCCGCTCGACGATCGCCTCGATCACCCAGTCGCACTCGGCGATGCGATCGAGATGGTCGTCGATGTTGCCGGTCTCGACCAGCTTGGCCGCACGCTTCGACATGAAGGGGGCGGGGTCGGTCTTGAGCAGCTTGGCGACCGCACCCTCGGCCACCGCATTGCGGTTCGCCTCGTCGCGGACGATGTCGAGCAGCAGCACCGGCACGCCGGCGTTGGCGACCTGGGCGGCGATGCCGGCACCCATGGTGCCGGCGCCGATCACGCAGACCTTACGGATGGGCTCGCTCATTCGGCTGCCTCCAGCAGGGTGGCGATGCCCTGGCCGCCGCCGATGCACTGGGTGGCGAGCGCATACTTGCCGCCTTCACGCTTCAGCAGCGACGCGGCCTTGCCGACGATGCGTGCGCCGGTGGCGCCGAGCGGGTGACCGATCGCGATCGCGCCGCCGTCGATGTTCACCTTGGCGGTATCCAGGCCGAGGTCGTGGATGCAGGCGAGCGCCTGGCTGGCGAAGGCCTCGTTGATCTCGATGACGTCAAGCGCGTTGGCGTCGACGTTGCCGCGCTCCAGCGCCTTGCGCGAGGCACCGATGGGGCCGAGGCCCATGACCTCGGGCTCCAGGCCGGAGATGCCGACCGTCTTCAGCCGGGCGAGGATCGGCAGGCCGTGGGCGCGGGCATAGTCCTCGCTGGTGACGAGCACGGCGGCCGCGCCGTCGGTGAGCGGCGAGGAGGTGCCGGCGGTGACCGAGCCTTCCTTGTCGAACGCGGGCTTCAGGCCGGCCAGGCCCTCTGCGGTCGTGTCGGGGCGGACGGTGCCGTCTTCGCTCACGACGCCGTTCTTGGTCTGGATCGGCACGATCTCGTCATTGAGGCGACCGCCGGCCTGCGCGGCGGCAGCCTTCTTCTGGCTGTCGACCGCAAAGGCTTCCTGGGTCTCGCGGGTGATCTGGTACTTGGTGGCGACGCGCTCGGCGGTCTCGCCCATGCCCATGTAGGCGCCCGGCATCTTCTCTGCGAGCGCGGGGTTGGGGAGGGGGTTGTAGCCCATCATCGGCACGCGGCTCATCGATTCGACACCCGCGCAGATGAAGACTTCGCCCGCGCCGATCTGGATCTGGCCCATGGCGATATGGATCGAGCTCATGGAGGAACCGCAGAAGCGGTTCACGGTCATGCCGCCGACCGACAGCGGCAGGTCGCCGAGCAGGCCGACCAGGCGCGCGACGTTCATGCCCTGCTCGCCTTCCGGGAAGGCGCAGCCGACGATCAGGTCCTCGATATCCTTGGGATCGACGCCCGTGCGGTCGATCAGGCCGCGAATCACCTGGGCGGCCAGGTCGTCCGGGCGAACCCGGGCCAGCGCACCCTTGTGCGCGGGATGAAAGGGAGAACGGGCATAGCCCGCGATCACGACGCTCTTCATCTCAATCCTCTCCGAGGCTTCGGGCATCCTAACGGCACCTTTCGTTCCTAATGGTGCGAGATTTCCCTATACGTCAACCGATTTCTGTTTAAGGTAGGAACAGGCGCCGACATGTCGAGAGCCCGCGTGAAAGCGAGTCCGACGGAACGAGAGCAGGCGGCGCCGGAGAGGAGGCAAAGGCCGCATGTGCAGTTTGACGCAGCCCCATTGGATGCTGGAGCACGCCCGATGAGCGCGGCGATGCCCGTGACCGAGCGCGCCCCCGCCGGCGCGGTGCCGGCAAAGATCGAGCCCCGGCTGATCCCGACCCTGCTGGCGCGAGCGACGTCGCAATATCCGCAGCGCACCGCCATTGATTTCCTGGGCCGCACCTGGACCTATGCCGAGATCGGCGAGCAGGTGGAGCGTGCCGCCCGCGGTCTGCAGGACCTGGGCGTCCGCCCCGGCACGCGCGTCGGCCTCTGCCTGCCCAACACGCCTTATTATGTGATCGCCTATTTCGCGGTGCTGAAGATCGGCGCGGTCGTGGTGGCGATGAACCCGCTCTACGTGGAGCGGGAACTGCACCACCTGCTGGTCGACTCCGGCGCCGAGGTGGTGATCGTGCCGGACCTAGTCGCGATCCACGACAAGCTGCTCGCCGCCTGCGCGGGGACCGAGGTGCGCCATGTGGTGGCCGCTTCGCTCGCCGACGTGCTGCCCTGGGCCAAGTCGATCGGCTTGCGCCTGTTCAAGCGCCGCGAACTCGCGCGCATCGGCAGCGATCCCCGGCACGTCCGCTGGAGCCGGCTGGTGTCGAACAACGCCGCGCCCGATCCGGTCGCCCAATCCCCGAGCGATCTGGCGGTGCTCCAATATACCGGCGGAACCACCGGCGAGCCCAAGGGGGCGATGCTCAGCCACGCGAACCTCACCGCCAACAGCCAGCAGATGGTGCTTCACGTCGGCCGCCCGCCGGACCAGCAGGAGCGCACGCTGGGCGTGCTGCCGCTGTTCCACGTCTTCGCGCTGACCACGGTGCTCAACTATTCGGTCGAGACCGCGGCCGAGATGATCCTGTTGCCGCGCTTCGAGATGGACCAGTTCCTGGCCACGTTGAAGCGGACGCGCCCGACCCAGATCTTTGCGGTGCCGACCATCTACAATGCGGTGAACCAGCTGGCCGAGAGCCGGGTGCCGCGGCTCGATTTCTGCCACACCTGTATCTCGGGCGGCGCGCCCCTGCCGCTGGAGGTGCGCCAAGCGTTCGAGGAGCGCACCGGCTGCCGCGTGGTGGAGGGCTATGGCCTCTCCGAAGCGTCGCCGATCATCGCCTGCAACCCGCTCAACGGCGGCGTGGTGAAGAGCAACAGCACCGGCCCGGCGTTTCCCGGCACCGTGCTGGAGATCCGCGACCTGATCGACCCCAGCAAGCTGATGCCGCAGGGCGAGCGTGGCGAGGTGTGCGTGCGCGGGCCGCAGGTGATGATGGGTTATTGGCAGCGGCCGGACGCGACCGAGGAGTGCTTCATCGACGGCGCGCTGCGCACGGGCGACGTCGGCTATTTCGACGCTGACGGCTATCTCTTCCTGGTCGACCGGATAAAGGACATGCTGCTGTGCGGCGGCTACAACGTCTATCCGCGAGTCATCGAGGAGGCCCTGTATGAACATCCGGCAGTGGCCGAAGCGGTGGTGATCGGATTGCCGGACCGGTATCGCGGCCAGGCACCCAAGGCGTTCGTGACCTTGCGGCCGGGCCATGAAGCGAGCGTCGAGGAGCTCTGCGGGTTCCTGCGCGGGCGGATCAGCAAGATCGAGATGCCGCGCGAGGTCGAGATCCGGGAGGCCCTCCCCAAGACGCTGATCGGCAAGCTTTCCAAGAAGGAGCTGGTTGCCGAGGAACGCGCCAAGGCCGAGCAGGCGGGCGCGGCCGCATGAGGCGCGCGGCATCCCTGCGCCAGGCGGATCACCCTGCCGAGCCAGAGGACGGCGAGCAGCTGTCGGGCATCCAGGAGGTGTCGGCGGAGCTTGGCGTCACGATGCGGACGCTGCGCTTCTACGAGGATCAGGGCCTCATCGAGCCGCGCCGCGTCGGCACCACGCGCATCTATACCCGGCGCGAAGTGGCGCGGATGCAGCTGATCCTGCGCGGCAAGCGGCTGGGCTTCTCGATCCGCGAGATCAAGGAGTTCCTGGACCTCTACGACGCCGACCCGCAGCACCACGAGCAGATGCGCCAGCTGGCCCTGCGGGTCCACGACCGCATCCAGCGGCTGCGCCGGCAGAAGCAGGCGCTGGAGGAGACGCTGGGCGAACTGGAGCAGATCGAGCGCGAGGCGCTGGAGCGCCTGCCACCGGGCGTGCGGCCTGCGATCGAGGGGCTGTCGTAGGGGGGGGGGCGGCGGAGCGCGCGTGTTCTTATGCCGGCTCGCGCATGACCGAGACGCGGAAGGTCGCGACGCCGCGGACCGGCGTGCCGGTGGCATTGCTGGCGGGCGTGAAAAGCGGCTTGTTCATTACCGCGGCACAGGCGATCCTCTCCACCCCCGGCTCGACATCGCCGGCCACTGGCTGGCAATCGTCGACCTTCCCCTCGGCGGAAACACCGACGCGGAACAGGTCGTTGATTCGCGGCCGCGCCGATTGGCCGGCGACCGCCAAGACGTCCTGGTCTGAAATCCACTCATCCCGGTTCTTGCGCGGAACCGGTGGCCGACCACCGGCCTCGAACTGGGCAGGGTCGGCGCCCCACTCGATCAACTGATCCGCGCTGCAACGGCGAAGCGCCGCGACCGCCCTGGCGGCACCGGGAACCGGGACCACGGCGCTGGCGCCCCCATGGGTTGCCACGGCCACCGTTTCAGCGCTGGCAAGCTCGTCGAGAAGTGCAGGCGCGATGCCCTGCATCCAGAAGAGCGGCGTACCCTCCGGCGATAAAGCCATGCGGGCGTAGCCTTTGAGCACATGGTGCGACGGCCCGAACGTCAGGCTTGCGGGGCCAGGTGTCCCCTCGGCCTTGAGGTTCGGGCTGGCGAGGGCAAGGCGGTAGCTGTCGCTCCCAGGTGCCGTTTCGATCGACAAGGTGGAGGCGGGTTCGTTGCTTTGGCGCTCCAGCAGACACTGTGCCGATGCAACCTGCAAGGACCACCGGGGTCCCGAGGCCGCCGATTCCACCTGAGCCGCACCGACGAGCGCCAGCGTACCCAGAACCGCGCCGATCATTGCATTCCCCCAATCCCCATCCACAGAGCCTAGCAGCCCCCGACCGGGGCGCAAGGGAAGGGGCGGATCCTCAGAGCGGCAACACTCCAGGTCGCACGTCTGTCCTGTCGTGGAGGACGGCGCGGTCCATCAGGCTGAGAGCTTATCGGACCGGCTGAAACGCGGCGTAGTTCGCGGTGGAGTGGATCCGCCCCGACTTGCCGAGCAGCGATCCGGTCAGGGTGGTTTCGGAAGCGGCCGGCACGACCTGGCCGCCCGGCAGCAGCGCAAAGCGACTGACGACATCCATGCTCTTGACGGACGCGACCATCATCATGCGGAAACCCTTGGTGGAGGTGAACCGGACGCGCTCGACGAACGGCGTCTTGGCCCGGACGTTCACCCATGCTTCCGCCTGGGTGTCGGCGGAAGCGTCGTGGGACCCGATCTTCACGGATCCGGCCGGAAGCCGGGCAAAGCGGTAGGTGACATAGCCCGGCGTCGGCTCGCTTCGGGTCGCCGGCGCGCCGAACCATTTCGCAAGCTCGGCATAGGAGGGGTCGGGACCGCGCTTCGCCTTGCGCGACTTCTCGGCTTCCTTGGCCGTCGGCGCGCGACCGTCCACGCTGACGAGCTGCCAGCGAAGCGCGGCCGGGCGGCCGGGATCATACTGCTCCACCACCGTCGTGCGGGCCGAACCGGTGCGGTCGGTGATGCTCGTCCGCTGGAAGCGGAATGCATCCGGGCGGCTGGCGCGCATCGCCGCCACGACGCGGTTCTGCAACTCGTCGGCGCGCGCCTCCGGCCCGGCGAGGGCTGCGGCAGCGGCAACGAGCAAGATGGTATGGTTCAGCACGTTCAGCCCTCCGGCGATGCATGGGCGCGTCCACGCGGCAGCATTGCCCGATTGCAGCGCGTTGGCGAGCGGATTTCGCGTGGTTGCCGCCGCTCAGCCGGTATTGCGACCGCGGTTGCGGAGCTGCCTCGCGAACCTCAGTGCGGCACCGCGCCCAGTTCGACGCCGGTCTTGTCGTGGAGGGCAAAGCGATCGACCAGGTCGGCGCTCGCGCGGTTGTAGCCGATCACCTCGACCTCGCGGCCGTCGCGGCGCAGGCGGGCGACGATCTTGTCGAGCGCGCCGACCCCCGAAATATCCCAGAAGTGCGCCGCGGAGACGTCGATCACCACGCGGGCGGCGCTGTCCTCCGCCTGGAAGGCGCGGGTGAAGCGATCGACCGAGGCGAAGAAGATCTCGCCCTGGACGCGGTAGGTGGCGGTGCCGTCCGCGCCGGCCTCGCGCTCGACCGAGAACATGCGCCGCACCTTGCCGGCGAAGAAGATGCCCGACAGCAGCACGCCCGCCAGCACGCCGCCGGCGAGATTGTGGGTGGCGACGACGACCGCCACCGTCACCAGCATCACCGCCGAGGAGGTGAGGGGATGGCGGCGCAGGTTCAGGAGCGAGTTCCAGCTGAAGGTGCCGATCGACACCATCACCATCACCGCGACCAGTGCCGGCATGGGGATGCGGCCGACGATGGGGCCGAGCACGGCGAGCAGGAACAGCAGGAAGGTGCCGGCGGTGAAGGTCGACAGGCGCTTGCGACCGCCGGAGGTGACGTTGATCACCGACTGCCCGATCATCGCGCAGCCGCCCATGCCGCCGACCAGTGCGGCTGCGATGTTGGCGCCACCCTGGCCTAGGCACTCGCGCCGCTTATCGCTGTCGGTGTCGGTCATGTCGTCGACGATCTGGGCGGTGAGCAGCGATTCGAGCAGGCCTACCGCGGCCATGGTCAGCGAATAGGGGAGGATGATGCGCAGCGTCTCCCAGCTCAGCGGCACGTTCGGGAGGGCGAGGCTGGGGAGGCCTTCCGGCAGCTTGCCCATGTCGCCCACGGTGCGGACCGGCAGGCCGAGCGCGATGCTGATCGCGGCGAGCACCAGGATGGCGACGAGCGGGGAGGGCACCGCCTTGGTCACGCGCGGTACCAGGTAGATGATGGCGAGGCCGCCTGCGACCATCGCATAGGTGTGCCAGGTGACGCCCACGAACTGCGGCAGCTGCGCCATGAAGATCAGGATCGCGAGCGCGTTGACGAAGCCCGTGATGACCGAGCGCGACACGAACTGCATGAGCAGATCGAGCCGCAGCAGTCCCGCGACCATCTGGATCAGCCCCATCAGGATGGTGGCGGCGAACAGATATTCGACGCCATGGTCGCGCACGAGCGGGGTCACGACGACGGCGACCGCGGCAGTCGCGGCCGAGATCATGCCCGGGCGGCCGCCCAGGAACGAGATCACGATCGCGATCGCGACCGAGGCATAGAGGCCGACGCGCGGATCGACGCCGGAGATGATCGAGAAGCCGATCGCCTCCGGAATCAGGGCCAGGGCGACGACGATGCCGGCGAGCACGTCGCGGCGCGCCTCTGCGGCGCTGGTGAACCATTCGGTCCGGAAGCGGGAAACGGGGTTGGTCATGTCAGAAAACCACGGGCAGGCACATGGCGCCGCACGTTGCGCGGCGTCTTCGCGGTCCATGTGATCTGTTGTCCGGCGGATCGGCGGCCGGAATAGCCACCCGGGATTGCACCGGGTCCTTGCGAGTTGCGCTGCCACCTAGTGGCGCCATCCCGCGGATGCAAGCCCGCGCCGAAGGGGCGCAAGGGCAGCGATTGGAGGAAACGAGTGCCGGCAGCTGGTGCCGGCGGAATGGCTGCGGAGCCGTCCGGATCGCCGGACGGCTCCGACAGGCTCAGCTCATGTGGGCGTTGAGCAGCTTGTTCATCTCGAACATGGAAGCCTTCTTCTTGCCGAAGAGCTTCTCGAGCGTCTCGTCCGCCAGGATCTCGCGCTTGTCCTGCGGGTTCTGCAGGTCGTTCTTCTTGATGTATTCCCACATCTTGCTGACCACCTCGCTGCGGGGCAGCGGATCCTTGCCGGTGATCTTCGCCAGGTCTTCCGACGGCGTGACGGGCTTGGCGATACCGCCGCGAGCGGCGCCGGTCTTTGCGGTGGTGGTCGAAGTCTTGGCCATTCTGGTTCTCCTTATATCCTGCGGTCCGAACCCCTGGGTCGCCGCGTGGTTGCCTTGCTTATGCGCGGTTTGGGGAGGCTTGTCGCTTGTGAAGACGTGCGGCACCACCGGGAGATCGTGCAAGAGCGGCGCGTGGCGGGCGACGTGCGCGTGCGCATCGCTCGCGAGACCCCCCGGTTCGCTCGCCGGCCTGTCGTGCTCCATGGTGCCGATGCGTCCGTCCTCCCCCTGCGCCACGCGGCCCGCCATAGCCGCGGTTCCCTTTTGCGCGACGAGGAATTAACGCTGCCTTCTTCGAGACGTCAACGCGGTGTGCGCCGGGCGCGACGTTTTGTGGCTCCGGCGGGGTGCTTTGCGCCGGCCGAGGGCATGACCGGCCAAGGGAAGTAGAATGCAAGCCGACAATCCTGCCACCGCAGAGGGCGACCTGGTCGCGCCGCAGCCCAAGCTGCCCGTGCCCGACGAGGTCGCGGATGCGATCCGCACGCTGATCCGCTGGGCCGGAGACGATCCCGAGCGCGAGGGGCTGCTCGATACGCCCAAGCGCGTGGCGCGCGCGTGGAAGGAATATTGCCAGGGCTATGGCGAGGACCCGGCCCATCACCTGTCGCGCACCTTCGAGGAGGTGGGCGGCTATGACGAGATCGTGCTGCTGCGCGACATCCCGTTCCAGTCGCATTGCGAACACCACATGGCGCCGATCATCGGCAAGGCGCACATCGCATATCTGCCCAAGGACCATGTCGTGGGCATTTCGAAGCTCGCGCGCGTGCTGCACGGCTTCGCCCGCCGGCTGCAGGTGCAGGAGCGGCTGACCGCGCAGGTCGCCGACTGCATCTGGGATCGGCTGGCGCCGCGGGGCGTGGCGGTGGTGATCGAGGCGAGCCATGCCTGCATGACGGCGCGCGGCGTGCGCACGCCCGGCGTGACGATGACGACCAGCCGGATGATGGGCGTGTTCCGCGACGACGACCGCAGCCGCAAGGAAGTGCTGGCGCTGATGGGGCTGGGGTGAGCTTGGCTACGGGCTGAAAACCAGCCGCCGTACTCCCGCGAAAGCGGGAGTCCAGGGTTGCGGAGCGGAGCGCCTGTGGCCCTGGGCTCCTGCCTGCGCAGGAGCACGGGGGGCGAAGCTGAGCCAGTATCGTACCCCGGCGAAGGCCGGGGTCCAGTTGCGGTGGTCTGGCTGCCATGGCGCGCCCTCGCACTGCCCTCCCAACTGGGCCCCGGCCTTCGCCGGGGTACAGCTTGCGGGTGAGGTTAGGCCGCCACGCGGTTCGCTGCGCTGAGCGCGGCGCGGACGGTGGCCGTCGCCACGTCGGCGTCGATGCCGGCGCCGAACACGCGGGTGCCGTCGGGCAGCGTGCATTCGAGATAGGCGGCCGCCTGGGCGTCTGAACCGTTGCCGATCGCGTGCTCGCTATAGTCGACCACGTCGAGGTCGATGCCGCAATCGTCGCGCAGTGCGGAGAGCAGGCTGGAGAGCAGGCCGTTGCCCTTGCCGGAGATCGACCGCGTCTCGCCGTCGAGCCGCAGTTCGCCCACGAAGGTCCGCGCCTGGCCCGCGGCACCATGGCTTTCCGAGTAGTCGACCAACTCGAAGCGGTCGCCGCTGCTCGGCAGGTAGGCCGCCTCGAACGCGCCCCAGATGTCGGCTGCGTTCAGTTCGCGGCTGGTCTCGTCGGCGACGCGCTGGACGTGGCGGCTGAAGTCCGCCTGCATGCGCTTGGGGAGCTTCAGCCCCTTGTCCTGCTCCAGCACCCAGGCGACGCCGCCCTTGCCCGACTGCGAATTGACGCGGATCACCGCCTCGTAATCGCGGCCCAGGTCGGCCGGGTCGATCGGCAGATAGGGTACGTCCCACAGCCCGTCGTTGCGCTGCGCCTGTGCGGCGAAGCCCTTCTTGATCGCGTCCTGGTGGCTGCCGGAGAAGGCGGTGAACACCAGCTCGCCGGCATAGGGGTGGCGCGGGTGGACGGGCAGCTGGTTGCAATATTCGACGGTGTTGATGACCTCGTCGATGTTGGAGAAATCGAGGCCCGGATCAACGCCTTGCGTGTACATGTTCAAGGCCAGTGTCACGAGATCGCAATTGCCGGTGCGCTCGCCATTGCCGAACAGGCAGCCCTCGACACGGTCGGCCCCCGCCATCAGGCCGAGCTCGGCGGCAGCGACACCGGTGCCGCGGTCGTTATGCGGGTGGAGGCTGATCACGACGCTGTCGCGGTTCGGCACGTTCCGGCAGAACCACTCGATCTGGTCGGCGTAGACGTTGGGGCTCGCCGCCTCGACCGTCGCCGGCAGATTGAGGATCAGCGGCTTTTCCGGGGTGGGGCGCAGCACGTCCATGACGGCCGCGCAAACCTCTACGGAGAAGTCGAGCTCGGCGGTGGAGAAGGTCTCCGGCGAATATTCGAAGCGCCAGTCGGTGTCGGGGCGCTTGCCTGCCTCGTCGCGCAGGATCTTGGCGCCGGTGATGGCGATCTCACGCACTTCGTCGCGGCTCATGCCGAACACGATGCGGCGCCAGGCGGGGGAGACGGCGTTGTAGAGGTGGACGATCGCGGTGGGCGCGCCCTCCAGCGACTGGAAGCTCTTTTCGATCAGGTCGCGGCGCGACTGGGTCAGCACCTGGACGGTCACGTCGTCGGGAACGCGGCCGTTGCGGACCAGGCCGGAGATGAAGTCGAATTCGGTGGCGCCGGCGGAGGGGAAGCCGACCTCGATCTCCTTGATGCCGACCTTTACGAGCAGGTCGAAGAAGCGGGTCTTCTTTTCCGCGTCCATCGGGTCGATCAGCGCCTGGTTGCCGTCGCGCATGTCGGTCGACAGCCAGCGCGGCGCCCGGGTGATCGTCTGCGACGGCCACTGCCGGTCGGGCAGGTCCACCTGGGGGAAGGGGCGGTATTTGGTCGAAGGATCGCGCAGCATCGCAGCCTCTTTGCAGGTCGCCCGCGCGCAAGCAGCCGCGGGGCGTCGTTCAGCGGTTCGGTCGGAAGAAAGCAGCCCTTAGGGGCCACGCACGCACGCGCGACACGCCCCTAAGGGCGGATAAGTCGAAGAAGGCGCAGTGCTGCGATCACGGGCGCCGTCATGGCCCGTGGGGTCCAACTTGTCCAGCCGCTTTGACGCGAGCGCGAAACGATCCGGAAGAAGGTGGAGGGGGCGCGATGCTGCGCCCCCTTCCAGGGATGCTCAGGCCTTTTCGAAGGCGACGGTGATGTCGAGTTCGACCTCGTCCGACACGGCCGGGATGCCGTAGTTCATGTTGAAGTCGGAACGCTTGAGGACGGCGTCCGCCTCGAAGCCGATGGTCTCCTTCTTCGACATCGGGTTGGCGCCGGCGCCGGTGAAGCGGGCGTTGAGCACCACGGGCTTGGTGACGCCGTTCAGCGTCAGGTTGCCGGTGATGGCCGCGCGCGTGCCGTTCACCTTCACCGCGGTGGAGGTGAAGCGCGCGGTCGGCGTCACTTCCGCGTTGAAGAAGTCCTTGCTCATCATGTGCTTGGTGAGCCCGGCGCTGGCGGTGGTGAGCTTGCCCACCGGGATGGTGATGTCGAGCTTGGCGGCCGCCGGCTGCTTGGGGTCGAGCACCAGCGTGCCGTCCGCGTCGCCGAAAATGCCGAAATAGTCGTTGAAGCCCAAATGGTTCACGCGCCAGCCGATCAGCGTGTGGCCCGGGTCGGTCTTGTAGGTGCCCGCGGTGACGCGGCTCACGTCCGTGGTGCCGGGGATCGCCATCTGCTGGGCGACGAGCGGGGTGGCGACGACAAGGGCGGCGCCGGCGAGGATCAGGGGCATGCGCATCGGAAGGTCTCCACCAACGGAAAAGGACGGCGGATTTGTCTGCCGCCGCCCCCTCGCTGTCAAACCGGCCAATGCGAAACGAGTCGTTTCGCGGGCGTTCGGTTTCTCGCCCCCGCTGCCCGCCAATTTCCCCTGTTCCGTTTGCCTCGAGTAGCCGTCGAGCTTGTCGAGACGGCGTATCGAGAGGGCGGCGCGTAGCCACAGGTCTCTCGATACGGGCTCTCGACAAGCTCGATCCCTACTCGAGACGAACGGGGTGGAGGAAAAGAGCTCAGTTCTTGTCCTTGTCCACCAGCTTGTTGGCGCCGATCCACGGCATCATCGCACGCAGTTCGCTGCCGACCTGCTCGATCTGGTGGCGCTTGGCGGCGCTGCGGCTGGCCTTGAGCTCCGGCTGGCCGGCGCGGTTGTCGAGCACGAAGTCCTTCACGAAGCGGCCCGACTGGATGTCGGCGAGGACGCGCTTCATCTCCTTCTTGGTCTCTTCGGTGATGATGCGCGGGCCGGTCTTGATGTCGCCGTACTCGGCGGTGTTCGAGATCGAGTAGCGCATGTTGGCGATGCCGCCTTCGTACATCAGGTCGACGATCAGCTTGAGCTCATGCAGGCACTCGAAATAAGCCATCTCGGGGGCGTAGCCCGCCTCGACCAGCGTCTCGAAGCCGGCCTGGACCAGCGCGGTGGTGCCGCCGCACAGCACGGCCTGCTCGCCGAACAGGTCGGTCTCGCACTCCTCGCGGAAGTTGGTTTCGATGATGCCCGAGCGGCCGCCGCCGACGCCGCTAGCATAGGCGAGCGCGATGTCATGCGCGTTACCCGAGGCGTCCTGGTGGACGGCGATCAGGCAGGGAACGCCGCCGCCGCGGACGTACTCGGAGCGCACGGTGTGGCCCGGGCCCTTCGGCGCGATCATGATGACATCGACGTCGGCCGGCGGCTCGATCAGGCCGAAGTGGACGTTGAGGCCGTGGGCAAAGGCCAGCGCGGCGCCGGGACGCAGATTGCCCTTGATGTCCGCGTCATAGACCGCGGCCTGGTGCTCGTCGGGCGCCAGGATCATGAGGATGTCGGCCCAGGCGGCGGCTTCCTGATTGGGGAGCACCTTGAAGCCTGCGTCCTCGGCCTTCTTGGCGCTGGGCGAGCCGGGGCGGAGCGCGATGGCGATGTTCTGCACGCCGCTGTCGCGCAGGTTCTGCGCATGGGCATGGCCCTGCGAGCCATAGCCCAGGATCGCGATCTTCTTGTTCGACAACAGGTTCAGATCGGCATCGCGATCATAGTAAACGCGCATGTTCTTCCCTTTCGGTTCGGTCTTGTGCGCCCTTGCGGGGCGGTTTGGTTCTGCGTTCCTGCCGCTGCAGGAGCGGGATGGGATCAGGCGGCTTCGCGGCCGCGGGCGATGGCGACGATGCCGGTGCGGGCGACCTCGACCAGGCCGACTTCGCGCATCAGTTCGATGAAGGTGTCGACCTTGCCGGTGCCGCCGGTCACCTCGAACACGAAGCTGGAGATGGTCGCGTCGAGCACCCGTGCGCGATAGACCTCGGCCAGGCGCAGCGCCTCGATGCGGTGCTCGCCCGAGCCGACCACCTTCACCAGCGCGAGTTCACGCTCGACGTGCGGGCCGAGCGCGGTCAGGTCGACGACCTTGTGCACCGGCACCAGCCGCTCGAGCTGGGCGATGATCTGCTCCATCACCGGCGCGGAGGCGGAGGTGACGATGGTGATGCGGCTGATGAGATCGTCTTCCGAGATGTCGGTGACGGTCAGGCTCTCGATGTTGTAGCCGCGGGCCGTAAACAGCCCGGCGATGCGCGCCAGGATGCCCGGTTCGTTGTCGACGATGATGGCGAGCGTGTGCCGCTCGCGCACTTCTTCCTTGATGTGCATGGTTCAGCCGATCTGGTTGAAATCTGTGGGAAAGAGGAGAGGCGGTGCCGGTGTCAGACCAGCGCCTTGGCCTCGTCGTCCATCTCGCCCGATACCTCGCTCGCCCACAGGATCATCTCCGTGTGCGCCGCGCCCGAGGGGATCATCGGGAAGCAGTTGGCGAGCTTCGACACCCGGCAGTCGACCACCACCGGACCGTCATGCGCGAGCATCGCCTGGATCCCGTCGTCGAGATCGTCGGGATGCTCGATGCGGATGCCCTTCCAGCCATAGGCCTCGGCCAGCTTCACAAAGTCCGGCAGGCTTTCGCTGTAACTCTCGGAATAGCGGCCCGAATAGGTCAGCTCCTGCCACTGGCGGACCATCCCCATATATTCGTTGTTGAGGATGAAGATCTTGACCGGCAGGCGGTATTGGGTCGCGGTCGCCAGCTCCTGGATGTTCATCTGGATCGAGGCTTCGCCGGCGATGTCGATCACGAGCGCGTCCGGATCGCCCAGCTGCGCGCCGATCGCCGCGGGCAGGCCATAGCCCATGGTGCCGAGACCGCCGGAGGTCAGCCACTTGTTCGGCGCCTCGAACCCGAAGTGCTGCGCGGCCCACATCTGGTGCTGGCCGACCTCGGTCGAGATGATCGGCGCGCGATCCTTGGTCGCTTCGTACAGCGCACGGATCGCCCGCTGGGGCATGATCTCGTCCGCGCGATCCTCGAAATCGAGACAGTGCTTGGCGCGCCAGCCGGCGATGCGGGCGAACCATTCGCTCAGGTCGGGCGTGGGATAGGCCCGGGCCTTCCAGAGCTCGATCATGGCCGCAAGCGCGCGGCCGCAATCGGCGACGATCGGCAGGTCGACGCGCACGTTCTTGTTCACCGAGGACCGGTCGATATCGACGTGGATCTTGCGGCTGTGGGGGCTGAAGGCGTCGAGCCGGCCCGTGACGCGATCGTCGAAGCGCGCGCCCAGACAGACGATCAGGTCGGCCTGGTTCATCGCCAGGTTCGCCTCATAGGTGCCGTGCATGCCGAGCATGCCGAGCCACTTGTCCGACGACGCGGGCAGCGCGCCGAGGCCCATCAGCGTGGAGGTGACCGGCGCGCCGGTGATCGCCACCAGCTCGCGCAGGAGCCGCGAGGCCTCGGGGCCCGAGTTGATGATGCCGCCGCCGGTGTAGAAGATCGGGCGCTCGGCCGCGGCCAGCATCTCGACCGCCGCCTCGATCGCGGCCGCGTCGGGCTCGACCTGCGGGCGGTAGGTCTTGTGCTGGATCGGACCCGGCGCGCTGTAGCGCGCGGTCGCGACCTGCACGTCCTTGGGGATGTCGATCACGACCGGGCCAGGGCGACCCGAGGTGGCGATGTGGAACGCCTCATGCACCACCGAGCCGAGCCGCTCCGGGTCCTTCACCAGGTAATTGTGCTTGGTGCAGTGGCTGGTGATGCCGACCGTGTCCGCTTCCTGGAACGCGTCGGTGCCGATCAGCCCGGTCGGGACCTGCCCGGTGATGACCACCATCGGGATAGAGTCGAGCAGCGCGTCGGTGATGCCGGTGACGGCATTGGTCGCGCCGGGGCCCGAGGTGACCAGCACGACACCGGGCTTGCCGGTGGAGCGGGCATAGCCCTC
The DNA here is from genome assembly GCF_039522995.1 of Sphingomonas molluscorum. Taxonomy (NCBI): domain Bacteria; kingdom Pseudomonadati; phylum Pseudomonadota; class Alphaproteobacteria; order Sphingomonadales; family Sphingomonadaceae; genus Sphingomonas; species Sphingomonas molluscorum. The sequence goes on from NZ_BAAAEL010000015.1 coordinate 20,170, forward strand.
CGCCGCATGGGTCGCCGCCTGTTCGTGGCGGACCAGGATGTGGCGGATCTTCGACTGCTTGAAGAGCGCGTCATAGATCGGAAGCACCGCGCCGCCAGGATAGCCGAACACGAGCTCCACGCCGAGATCGACCAGCGCCTCGACCAGGATTTCGGCTCCGCTTTTCTCGACCACGTCACGTCCTCCTTACTTCGCAGCTGCAGCAGCAGCCTCTCGGACGCAGGCCGCCTATCGACAGGAAAGCAAGGATGCAAGGCTAGTCGGACAACTTTTGTTCAAAAAAAGCTTCCAAGTCGCATGATTCCGTCGCGGTGGCGCGGTGCCAGTCGGCGGGCGGCTGGTTGCGAAACCAGGTGTATTGGCGCTTGGCATATTGGCGCGTGGCGAGGCGGCTCTCGGCAAGTGCCTGTTCCCGCGTGATTTCGCCGCGGAGACAGGCGGCGATCTGCGGCACGCCGATCGCACGGCGCACCGGGGCGTCGGGGCTGAGGTCCTCGCGGGCGAGCAACGCCGCGACTTCCCCGATCGCGCCGCCTGCGAACATCGCTTCGAGCCGGCGGTCGCAGCGCTCCACCAGCCACGCCCGGTCGGGAAGCAGGATGAGCGGCACCAGATCGATGCGGTCGGCGATGCCGCCTTCGCGCGCGGCCTGCCACTGGGCGAGCGGCCGGCCGGTCGAGCGCACCACCTCCAGCGCGCGGGCCACCCGCGTCGTATCGCTCGCGCGCAGCCGCCCGGCCGCCTGCGGGTCGAGGCGCGCGAGCGCGGCGTGCGCCTCTGCCACGGGGAGCGCGCGAACCTCTGTGCGGATGGCCGGGTCGATCTCCGGGACCGGGGCGATGCCGTCCAGCAGCGTGCGGAGATAAAGGCCGGTGCCGCCGACGAGGACCGGCAGCCGCCCCTCCGCCAGCGCCGCGTCGATCGCCACGCGCGCCTCTGCCGCCCAGCGGGCGGCGGAATAATCCTCCCCGCCATCGACATGGCCGAACAGGCGGTGGGGAACCTGTGCCTCTTCTTCGGCGCTCGGACGGGCGCTCAGCACGCGCAGGTCGCGATAGACCTGGGCGGAGTCGGCATTGATGACAGTGCCGCGGTAGCGTTCGGCGACGGCGATCGCCAGCGCGGACTTGCCGCTGGCGGTCGGCCCTGCAATGAGCGCGACCTTCGGCAAAGGGGTATGCACCATGTTCATCGCGACGCTGATAGCAGCCGAACGCATCGGCGCAGGCGATATTTCGACAGCGGCGGACCGGCTGGCGGCGGCGGGCTGTGCGCCCGGTGCCGTCGCGTGGATCGAGGAAGGACGCGCGGCGGACGTGCCGTTCGCGCACGGGCCCGATCTTGCGCGTGGCGTGCTGGAAGGCGCGTTTGCGGGCACCGACGTGGTGGTGCAGCCGGCGGCAGGGCGGGCCAAGCGGCTGCTGATCGCCGACATGGATTCGACCATGATCACCGTCGAGTGCATCGACGAACTCGCCGACTATGCCGGCATTAAGCCGCAGATCGCCGAGGTCACCGAGCGGGCGATGCGCGGCGAGCTCGACTTCGCCGCTGCGCTGGACGCGCGAGTCGCGCTGTTGAAGGGCCTGGGCGAGGACGCGATCGAGCGCTGCCTGGCCGAGCGCGTGCGGATCACGCCGGGTGCCGAGGCGCTGGTGAAGACGATGCGCGCGAACGGGGCCGAGACGATCCTGATCTCGGGCGGCTTCACCCGCTTTGCCGAGCCGGTCGCGCGCCAGATCGGTTTCGGCCGGGCGATCGCCAACCGGCTGATGATCGCCGACGGCGTGCTCGACGGGACGGTGGCGAAGCCGATCGTGGACTCGGCTACCAAGGAAGCGACGCTGGTCGAGGCGATCGCGACGCTGGGGCTCGATCCGGCGGCGACGCTGGCGGTCGGCGACGGGGCCAACGACTTGGCGATGATCCGCCGGGCCGGGTTGGGGGTCGCGTTCCATGCCAAGCCGATCGTGGCCGCGGCGGCGGGCGCGCGGATCGACCATGGGGATCTGTCGGCGCTGCTCTATGCGCAGGGGTATGCGCGGGATCGCTGGGTGCTGGAGTAAGCCAGCCGTACCCCGGCGGAGGCCGGTCCGGTTGCGGTGGTGGCGGCGCGCAACCGTCGGAGCTTTCCCAACTGGGCCCCGGCCTTCGCCGGGGTACAGTATGGGGGGCGAGGCGATCTGTCGCTGCAGCTAAGCGCGCGTCGTGTTCGTGGCCCTGGGCTCCTGCCTTCACAGGAGCACGGGTGCGGGGAGGGTGCGCCTGCAAGTGAAGAGGCGTACTCCCGCGCAGGCGGGAGTCCAGGGTTGCAGGAGGCTGCGGCCGCGGCTCGCCTTGCGCTAGCGTCAGCGGAGCCCAGCCCTCGTCAGCGCTTCACCGGGAGGCAGGACTTGACCGCGGAGCAGGCGCGCGTGGCCTCTGCGCTGGAGGCGTAGGGGCCGACCAGCAGCTTGGTGACGGCGCCGGCCTGGACATATTCGGGCGTGCGGCCCGGGAACTTGGCCCGCATCTGCGACCACAAGGCCTGGGCGCCGCCGCTCTCGCGGAAAGCGCCGAGCTGGACGCGCCAGCCACCGCCGGCCACGGGAGCGGCGGCGGGCGGGGTCGGGCGGGCGGCCGCGGCCGGCGCCACCGGTGCCGCGCGCACCGGGGCAGGGGCCGGTGCGGTGCGTACCGGCGCGGGCGTCGCGGGTGCGGTCCGAACGGGTGCCGCGGGTGCGGCCGGAACGGGTGCCGCCGGTGCGGTGCGCGCAGTGGTGACGGCTGCTGCCGGCGCTGCCGCAGCGACCGTGGTGGCGGTCACCGGCGCGCGTGCCGCCTGTGCCTCGATGGTGCGGGCCATCTCCAGGCCGCGCTGGCGATCCTGGAGCGAGACGTACTTGTCCATCTGCGCCAGAGTCTGCGACGCCTGCGGCAGCCCCGAACTGGAGGCACGGGTCATCAGCGCATAGGCCCGGACCCAGTCCTTCGACACGGCGTCGCCGTTGAACAACATGGTGCCGAGCACGAACTGCGCACGCGCCTCGCCGCGGGCGGCGGATTGTTCGAGCCACTTGACCGCTTCCTGGCGACGGCCGTTCTGGAACAGCGCCAGGCCATAGTTGGTCACCGCCTGCGGATGGCCCTGGGCGGCCGCCTTGGCATACCATTGCTCCGCCTGGGCGAGATCGGCGGGCACTCCGCGGCCGAGCTTATAGGCCTGGGCCAGGTTGAACTGGGCGTCCGGGTCGCCCTTCAGCGCCGGACCGCGCCATTCCTTCACCGCGCGGGCGAAGTCGCCGCGGGTCCAGGCGTCCACCCCGTCCTTGACGTCGGCAAATGCCGGCTGGCCGAGCAGCAGCAGGGCTGCGGTCCCGAGAAAAAGCTTGGCTCGCATGGTCTTCATCCTTCCGCGTCGCTGCCCGCTTATCGCGGCGTGCACCCGGGCGCCACCCTCGTGGGCAATGCCGTGCGTGCGCGTGCGGGCTTGCTCGTGCCGCCTCCATTAACCCAATCTTATCCGGAAACGGGACAGGTTGCGCGTGCAATCAAGGGACCGGGAATGGGTGACGTGCAGGCGGCTGGGGCAGGGGTGGAATGCTGAGGAGCCGTGCCCTGTTTTCCGTGGGCGCGTCCGCCCTGTTGCTGGGTGCCGGATGCAGCACCAGCGGCTCCGGCGACCTCCCCGTGGCGAGCGACGCTGCAGGGGCGCGCAGCCAATCGCGGATCGACAAGCTCGTCAACAAGGCGGAGGTCGCGATCGCGGAGCATCGCGGCTCGGCTGCCGTGAAATACGCCGAGCAGCTGGTGGCGCTGTCGCCTTCCGATCCCGCCCACCGTGCGCTGCTGGCACATGCCTATCTGCAGGCGGGACGCTTCGCCTCGGCCGCGCAGGCGGCGGGCGACGCGCTGGCGCTCGACCCGCGCGATCCGCGTGCGGCGCTCGACCTCGCGCTCGCACAGACGGCACTCGGCGACTGGACCGCGGCGCGGGCGACGCTTGCCACTTATGCGGAAGTTCTGAGGCCGGCGGATCGCGGGCTGGCGCTGGCGCTGGCAGGGGATCCGATCGGCGGGGCGGTGCTGATCGGCGAGGAAGCGCGCGGCGCCGCGGCGAGCGCGACCGCCCGGCAGAACCTGGCACTGGCGCTCGCGCTTGGCGGGCGCTGGGCGGAGGCGCGTGCCGTAGCGGCCGTCGACCTGACCGGCGACGAGCTCGAGCGGCGAATGCGCGAGTGGATGGCGTTCGTGCAGCCGACGACCTCCTCGCAGCAGGTGGCGACCCTGCTGGGTACCGAGGCGGTGGCCGATCCGGGGCAGCCGCTGGCGCTCGCGTTGGTGCGCCCGGTTGCGGCGGCACCGGTGGCAGTGGCGCAGGCGCCGGTGTCGGTCGAGGCGGAACCCGCCGACGCAGCGCCCATCGGGGGCGTCCGCTTCGCACCGCGCCAGGAGATCGTGCAATCGATCGCAGCGCGCGTGGCGGTTGCGCAGGATGCAGCGCCACGGATCGAAGCGGCCGCGCCCGCGCGGGGACGCTATTACGTGCAGCTCGGCGCGCATGAGGACGCGGCCGTGGCAAGAGATGCCTGGGAGACGGCGCGGCGTCGCTATCGGGCGCTGGCAGGGCTCACCCCGTCCGGCGTGGAGGCGCGGGTCGGCGAGGGCCGCTTCTATCGCCTGTCGGTGGGCGGCTTTGCCCAGCCCGAGGCGGTCTCGCTGTGCGAGCGGCTGCGCGCGCAGGGCGGGCGCTGCTTCGTCCGCGCGGAGGCGGGCGACCGGGTAGCCGCCTGGGCCGCGCGCGAGCGGCAGGTCGCCGCCCGCTGACCGGCGGGCCGCTTCAGAGGAAGCGGCCGCCCTTCATGACCTTCAATGCCTTGCCCTGTACGGGCAGGCCGTCGAACGGCGTGTTGCCGGCCTTGGCCGCCATGCGCTCGGCGGAGATCAGCCAGGGTGCGTCGGCATCGGCGATCAGCAGGTCGGCGGGATTGCCGGCCGCGAGCCTGCCGGTGTCGATGCCGAGCACGCGCGCCGGATTGACGGCGAGCAGCGCGAACAGGCGATCGAGCGTGAGCACCTCGTCGCGGACCAGCCCGAGGCCAAAGGCGAGCAGCGTCTCGGCACCGGCCATGCCTTCGCTCGAATCGGTGAAGGGCAGGCGCTTTTCCTCCGGCCCGCGCGGGTCGTGGCCCGAGCACAGCACGTCCACCGTCCCGTCGCGAACCGCCGCGAGTGCGGCCTGCCGGTCCTCTTCCGACCGCAACGGCGGCGAGAGATGGGCAAAGGTGCGATAGTCGTTGAGCGTGTTGTCGGAGAGCAGCAGGTGCGCGGGCGTGATGCCGCAGGTGACCGGCAGCCCGCGTGCCTTGGCGCGGCGGACGAGGTCGAAGCCGGCGGCGGTGGTGACCTGGCGGAAGTGGAGCGCGGCGCCGGTCTCCTCGACGAGCATCAGGTCGCGGGCGATCGCCAGCGCCTCGGCCATCGACGGGGCGGCCGGCAGGCCCAGCCGGCTGGCGGTCTCGCCTTCGGTGGCGACAGCACCCTCGGCGAGGCCGCCGTCCTCGGCATGGGCGATGACCGTCAGGCCGCAGTCGCGGGCGTAGCGCAGCACCTTGCGCATCACGCCGGAGTTGCCGATCCAACGGCGGCCGGTCGCAACCGCACGCGCGCCCGCGCTGGCGTTGATCGCCATCTCGGCGAGGTCGGTGCCCTGGAGGCCGCGCGTGGCGGCGGCGATCGGGTGGATCCAGAGGTCGGGCTTGCCCGCCTTGGCGGCGCGCTCGACGATGCCGGGATCGTCCAGCACCGGAGACTGGTCGGGCATGAGCCCGACGCGGACGATGCCGCCGGCACGGAACGCGGCGGGGTCCACCGCGAACACGCCGAGGTCGACGATGCCGGGGGCGAGCAGCTTTCCGCGCACGTCGATGCGCTCGGCACCTTCGGGGATGGCGACGTCGCCCACTGCCGAGATGCGATCGCCCTCGACCAGCAGCGTGCCGATGGAGACGCCGTTGGTGGGGCAGACGAGCGTCGCGTTGACGAAGGCGAGGGTCATGCCCAGCCCTCCACGCCGCGCGAGCGCCGGGTGAGCACGTCCAGGCACGCCATGCGGACGGCGACGCCCATCTCGACCTGTTCGGTGATGGCCGAGCGTTCCAGGTCGTCGGCCACCTCGGAGGTGATCTCCACGCCGCGGTTCATGGGACCGGGGTGCATCACCAACGCGCCGGGCGCCGCGCGCTTCAGCCGTTCGGAGGTGAGGCCGTAGCGCATGTGATACTCGCGGGTGGAAGGAATGAAGCCGCCGTTCATGCGCTCGTTCTGGAGGCGGAGCATCATCACGACCTCGGCGCCTTCGAGCGCGGCGTCGAAGTCGGTGAAGGGGGTCACGCCCATGCGCTCGATCTCCGCCGGCATCAGGGTCGAGGGGGCGACCACGCGCACTTCGGCAGCCAGCGTGGTGAGCGCCAGGATATTGGAGCGGGCAACGCGGCTGTGGAGGATGTCGCCGCAGATCACGACCTTGCGGTGGGCGATGGCGCCGGTGCGGCGGCGGATGGTGAGTGCGTCGAGCAGCGCCTGCGTCGGATGCTCGTGCCAGCCATCGCCGGCGTTGAGCACGGGGCAGTCGACCTTGCCGGCGATCAGCTTGACTGCGCCCGAAGCGGAGTGGCGGATGACGATCACGTCGGCGCGCATCGCGTTCAACGTCACCGCCGTGTCGATCAGCGTCTCGCCCTTCTTCACGCTCGACTGGGCCGCGTGCATGTTGACGACGTCGGCGCCCAGCCGCTTGCCCGCGATCTCGAACGACAAGAGCGTGCGCGTCGAGTTCTCGAAAAAGGCGTTGATCTGGGTGATGCCGTCCAGCCGCCGGTCGCTCTGAGCGCGGCTGCGGTTGGCCTCCACCCATTGTTCCGCCTCGTCGAGCAGGAACAGGATCTCGTGGGGCTGGAGACCTTCGATGCCGGTCAGGTGGCGGTGCGGAAACACGGCGCCCCCGGGGATCTGGGCGGCGGGGCTGTGATCGGAAATGTGCATCGAGGGGATCGCCTAATCCCCGCGGCGGACACGCGCAAGGCGTGCAGGGCCATCGGTCAGCTAGGCTGGACCAACGTATCCTGTTCCGTTCGCCTCGAGCAGGCGTCGAGCTTGTCGAGACGGCGTGTCGAGAGGTCGCGCACGCCGCCCCTCTCGATACGCGCTCTCGACAAGCTCGATCCCTACTCGAGGCGAACGGGGGAGGTTCAGGCGAGGCGCAGCTGCGGGCGGCGGCCGAACACCGACGGCGCACCGGCCGTGAGCGCGAGGTAGAGCGCCATCAGGCCGGTGAACCACATCGCGTCGTTGCGGGCGAGCATCCAAACGATCGCGGGGGTGAAGTTCTCCGTCCCGCCCAGCACCATCGCGGTGAGGTAGGTCACGACTTCATAGGCGACGAACGCGCCTGCGATCGCGGCGACCATGCGTGCGAGCGACAGCGTGCCGGTGGAGCCGCGCACCGCATGGGCGACGCCGAAGCCGGCGAGCGTGCTCACCGCGATCGCGACCCCGCGCAGGATCGTCATCGGGTCGGTCGGATAGCCGAGGAAGCCGAAGCCGATGATCTGGTTGAGCAGCCAGGCGCCCAGCACCGCCATGATGCCGGCGCGACGCGAGAGCGTGAGCGCCGACGCCGCGGCAAGCGCCGCGAACGGCGTCATGCAGGCGAGCGCGAAGCTGCCAAGGACGGCGGCGCCGTCGATGGCGACGAGCCAGCTGAGGTCGCGGGCGGAGCTGCTGCTGCGGGAAGCCATTGGTATCATCCTGTCTGTGTCCGCCGCCCATAGCGCAGGGGCGGGCGCGCGTCAGCTGTTCACCAGCGCGTCGATTGCGGCCTGCAAAATATGCGCGGCGGCCATTTTGTCCACTGCCTCGGCGCGCTTGGCGCGGCTCATGTCCTGTTCGATCAGCACGCGCTCGACCGCAACGGTCGACCAGCGCTCGTCCCACAGCAGGATCGGCTGGCCCAGGTCGTCGAGGTTGCGGGCAAAGGCCCGGGTCGACTGGGTGCGCGGCGAATCGCTGCCGTCCAGGTTTAGCGGCAGGCCGATGACGAGGCCGACCGTCTGGCGCTCCGCGATCAGCGCGACCAGCGCAGCCTTGTCCTTGGTGAACTTGGTGCGGCGGATCAGCACGGCCGGGCTCGCAAAGCTCCAGCCGGCGTCGCAGGCGGCGGTGCCGATCGTCTTGGTGCCGACGTCCAGGCCGAGGAGGCGGCCGCCATCGGGAAGCGCTGCGCGGAACGCGGCGGAGTCAGTGGTGATCATTGCGCCTTCCACGCCTTCAGGCGGCGCGCGGCGTCGGCGCGCACGCTGCCCCAGAACAGGCTGTAGTCATAGACGTGATAGTTGTTGCCCGGCAGCACGTAACTGCCGACGTCCGGCGGGCTTGCGCCGATCAGCAGGAAGCCGCGCCCGTCGCAGCGCGCCGCCACGCGGCCGGGTTCCAGCGTCGCGTTGGTGAGGTTGGCGTTCGGGAACAGCGTGCCCAGGTTCGCGCTTGCCGGCGCGTCCGCCCCCGGCGTGCCGGTGATCGGGTTGGTGCAGATGAGCGGCGTGCCCTTGCGCGAGGCACCGGTGAAGCCGTTGGTCGCATCGAAGGTGTCGGTGATCAGGCGCGGATCGGCGGGCTCGGCAAAGGCCTGCCACGACAGGATACAGCCGGGCTGGTCGGCCGCGGTGCATTCGGGCAGGCCGAGTGCCGGCAGGTCGGCGGTGCGCGACACCGGCCAGCCCACGACATAGGCGGCGACGATGCGGCGGGCGAGCGGCTTGCCTGCGACCCGATCGTGCAGGAGCCGGGTGAGGTGCAGAGAGCCCTGGCTATGCCCGGCAAGCACGATCGGACGGTTCGGGTCGACCTGGCTGAGGAACGAATCGAACGCCTGCAGCACGTCGGCATAGGCGAGGTCGAGCGCGCGCTCGGCATCGCTCACGGTCGTCAGGAATGCGCCGAACGTCGCCTGGCGATAGCGGGGTGCCCAAACCTCGCCCATCTCGTTGAAGGCGCTTGCCTGGCCGCGCAGGAACAGGGCAGCGCGCGCATTCGCCTCTTCGTCGGCGAGCGGCGCATTCCACTGGTTCTTGCGGAGGTAGGAGGTCGGGTGGATGAAGAACACCGCTGCCTCGGCACGCTCCGGCACGCCCATGCCGGGCGGCGTCCAGCGCGCCGGGTCGTTCGGCGTGCCCGGCCGCGCGAGCCACATGTCGGGATTGGCATAGGCCGCGGGCGCAGCCGCCGGCTGTTCCGCGAAGCGCGCGCTCGGCACCATGCTCCAGCGCAGGAGTTCCGCGCCGAACATCCGAAATGCAAAGGTGCCGCCGAGCGCGAGCATGACCAGAATTGCCACTCCGTAGAGGAATTTGCGCGCCACGCGGGCTCTCCGTTGTGCAGTGCAGCATCGAGGAGGTCGACGCAACCGGCTTCCCGTGCGGCAAGCATGCGCATTACGCAACCGTCGGGCCATATGGCGCAGAGGCCGCCGCCCGCTTGTGGCGGGGGTGCGGGGATGCTAGCCGCGGACCCATGTCCGTAGACACTGCAACCGTGAAGCGCGTGGCGAGCCTCGCGCGCATCGCCATCACCGATGCCGAGGCGGAGCGCCTGGCGCCCGAGCTCGGCAACATCCTGGGCTGGATCGAGCAACTGGGGGAGGTGGATACCTCTGCCGTCGAGCCGATGACCGCCGTCATCCCGAACACGCTGCGCCTGCGCGAAGACGTCGTCACCGACGGCAACGTGCGCGACGCGGTGCTCGCCAACGCCCCCCAGGCCGAACACGGCTTTTTCACCGTGCCCAAGGTGATCGAATAGTGACCGAGCTTACCGACCTGACCGTCGCTGGTATCCGCGACGGCGTGCGCTCCGGCGCCTTCTCCGCGCGCGAAGTCGCCGACGCATTCGTGACCGCGGTGTCGCGCGCCAAGGATCTGAACGCCTTCCTGGTGGAGACGCCCGACCACGCGCTCGCCGCCGCCAAGCAGGCGGACGACGCGCGTGCGGCCGGCGAGACGCTGAAGCCCCTGGCCGGCGTGCCGATCGGCATGAAGGACCTGTTCTGCACCAAGGGTGTGACGTCCACCGCTGCGAGCCACATCCTAGAGGGCTTCACGCCGACCTACGAGTCGACGGTGTCGCAGCGGCTGTGGGACGCGGGCGCCGGCATGCTCGGCAAGCTCAACATGGACCAGTTCGCGATGGGCTCGTCCAACGAGACCTCGGCGTTCGGCAACGTGATCTCGCCGTGGCGGCGGGGCGGCGGCGACAATGCCCCGCTCGCGCCCGGCGGCTCCTCTGGCGGCAGCTCGTCGGCGATCGCGGCGCGGCTGTGCCCGGCGGCGACCGGCACCGACACCGGCGGCTCGATCCGTCAGCCCGCCGCCTTCACCGGCATCAGCGGCATCAAGCCGACCTATGGCCGCTGCTCGCGCTGGGGCGTGATCGCGTTTGCCTCGTCGCTCGACCAGGCGGGGCCGATGGCGCGCGACGTGCGCGACTGCGCGATCATGCTGGAGGCGATGTCGGGCTTCGACGTGAAGGATTCGACCTCGCTCGACCTGGCCGTGCCGAAGTGGGAGGCGGGGCTTTCGTCCAACCTCGCCGGCAAGCGCGTGGGCATTCCCAAGGAATATCGCGTCGACAACATGCCGGCCGAGATCGAGGCGCTGTGGCAGCAGGGCATCGACTGGCTGAAGGACGCGGGCGCCGAGATCGTCGAGGTGTCGCTGCCGCACACCAAATACGCGCTGCCGGCCTATTACATCATCGCGCCGGCGGAGGCGTCGTCCAACCTCGCGCGCTATGACGGCGTTCGCTATGGCCAGCGCGAGCTGCCCGAGGGCGCCAACCTGCAGGACATGTACGCCGCCACGCGCGCCGCCGGCTTCGGCGACGAGGTGAAGCGCCGCATCATGATCGGCACCTATGTGCTGTCGGCCGGCTTCTACGACGCCTATTACACCCAGGCGCAGAAGGTGCGGACGCTGATCGCGCAGGACTTCGAGAAGGCATGGGCGCAGTGCGACCTGCTGCTCACCCCGACGGCGCCGTCGGCGGCGTTCGCGCTGGGCGAGAAGTCGGACGATCCCATCGCCATGTACCTCAACGACGTCTTCACCGTGCCGTCGTCGCTCGCCGGCCTGCCGGCGATGAGCGTGCCGGGCGGGCTGGACGCGGGCGGCCTGCCGCTCGGCCTCCAGGTGATCGGCAAGCCACTCGACGAGCAAGGCGTGCTGAACGCCGGCCTCGCCATCGAGGAGCGCGCCGGCTTCACCGCACGTCCCGAGGCTTGGTGGTAGGACATGTTCTGGATCGAACTTGCAGGAGCGATCATCGACGCAGTCGCTGATCGCCTCCTGTTTCGATCCGAACGTCCCGCTAAGCGGCGCAAGATCAAGCTGGGTACGCCCGCTAGGAAGCGGAAGGCGCATCCACTGTTCAAACGAACTCTGACTGGACAGACGCAGAATGACTGAGTCCACCTACCGCATCCGTGGCGCCACCGGCGACTGGGAGGTCGTGATCGGCCTGGAGGTTCACGCCCAGGTCACCTCCAAGGCGAAGCTCTTTTCGGGCGCCGCCACCGAATTCGGCGCGGAGCCGAATACGCAGGTGTCGCTGGTCGACGCGGCCATGCCCGGCATGCTGCCGACGCCCAACAAGGAGTGCATCCGCCAGGCGGTGCGCACCGGCATGGCGATCGACGCGCAGATCAACAAATGGTCGCGGTTCGACCGCAAGAACTATTTCTACGCCGATCTGCCGCAGGGCTATCAGATCAGTCAGCTCTACCACCCGTTGGTTGGCGAGGGCCGGTTGCTGATCAGCCTGGACGAGAAGGATCCGGACGCCGAGACCAAGGAGATCGGCATCGAGCGCATCCACGTCGAGCAGGACGCGGGCAAGCTGATGCACGACCAGCATCCGACGCGCTCCTATGTCGACCTCAACCGCTCGGGCGTGGCGCTGATGGAGATCGTCAGCCGCCCGGACATGCGCTCGCCCGCCGAGGCCGGCGCCTATGTCCGCAAGCTGCGCACGATCCTGCGCTATGTCGGCTCGTGCGACGGCAACATGGAGGAAGGCTCCATGCGCGCCGACGTGAACGTCAGCGTGCGCAAGCCCGGCGAGCCGTTCGGCACGCGGACCGAGACCAAGAACGTCAACTCCGTGCGCTTCGTCATGGCGGCGATCGAGTATGAGGCGAAGCGCCAGGTGGAGGTGCTGGAGGATGGCGGCCGCATCGTCCAGGAGACGCGGCTGTTCGATCCCGACAAGGGCGTGACCCGTTCGATGCGGTCCAAGGAAGACGCGCACGACTATCGCTACTTCCCGGACCCGGACCTGTTGCCCCTGGTGCTGGACGACACGTTCCTGGAGGAATGCCGCCAGTCGCTGCCGGAGCTGCCGGACGCCAAGCGCCAGCGCTATGAACAGGCGCTGGGCCTGTCCGCCTACAACGCCGCGGTGTTGACCGCAGAGGCGGAGACGGCGCGCTGGTTCGAGGCGCTGTTGGCCGAAAGCGCGCTGGTCCAGAAGAAGAGCGAGAGCGAGGTCGCCAAGGCCGCGGCGAACTGGCTGATCTCCGACCTGTTCGGTGCGCTCAATCGCCTGGGCAAGGACATCGGCGAGAGCCCGGTGACCCCTGCGCAGGGCGCCGAGCTGCTGGGCCTGGTCGCCGACGGCACCATCTCCAACACGCTGGGCAAGCAGGTGTTCGAGATCATGCTGGAGACCGGCGAAGGGGCCGGCACGATCGTCGAGGAGCGCGGGCTCAAGCAGACCAGCGACACCGGCGCGATCGAGGCGGTGATCGCCGAGGTGATGGAGAAGAACGCCGACAAGGTCGCCGACTATCGCGGCGGCAAGGACAAGCTGTTCGGCTTCTTCGTCGGCCAGACGATGAAGGCGATGGGCGGAAAGGCCAATCCGGCGGTGGTGAACGAGCTGCTGAAGAAGACGCTGGGGTAAGGCGCTTCGGAGGGGCGGGGGAGCTTCCCCCCGCCACTCTTGTACCCGGGCGAAGGCCGGGGCCCAGTTGGGGGACGCGTGAGAGCGCGTACGCATCCGATCCATCCTCGTACTCCCGCGCACGCGGGAATCCAGGGCCAAGCAGAACAACGGGTGCCGGCGTTCGGAACCCTGGGCTCCCGCCTTCGCGGGAGCACAAAGGTGGCAGAGAGGGCGGCCTTCACCCCCGTCCCCCAACTGGGCCCCGGCCTTCGCCGGGGTACAGGTTGCGTCTGGGGACGGCCCAGCTGCCGATCCGGGTGCCTGGGAACCTCGCGCAGCATCTGCGCGTCGGTACACGCATGACTGCCGCCGCTCTCTCGCTTCCCATGCCGCTCCAGCGCCGTCTGGAGCGCGAAAGTGCGTCGCTGTTCGCAGGCGACGGCATGCCGCACATCGACTTCAGCCGGCCGGCCGGGGAGCCCGCGCTTGCCGCCGCCGACTCGGTGTCCTGGCGCGTGTTCAAGAACCCGGTGTCGCTGTTCATCGGCGGCGTGGCGGCGGTGCTGCTCGAACTCGGCGAGCCGCGCGTGCGGTCCGGCGTCTGGGAGCACAGCAGCTTTCGCAGCGATCCGGTGACGCGCCTGCGCCGCACCGGGCTTGCCGCGATGGTCACGGTCTATGCGCCCGCCAGCGTCGCCGAGGCGATGATCGCCGGGGTGGGACGCCAGCACGCCCGCGTGCGCGGCACGACGCGGGAGGGCCATGCCTATGCGGCGATGGATCCCGAGCTGCTCGACTGGGTGCAGGCGACCGCCTCGTACGGCTTCCTGATGGCCTACCACCGCTTCGTCCAACCGCTGGACGCAGCCGAGCGCGACCGCTTCTGGCGGGAAGCGCAGCCGGGCGCGCGCCTGTTCGGCGCCACCGGCACCGCGGACAGCGAGGCCGGCTGGGACGCCATGCTCGAGGCCATGCTGCCCAAGCTGCGTGCCGCGCCGGAGATCCGCGAGTTCCTGACGATCATGCGGGACGCGCCGGCGTTCCCGCGTGCGCTGCGTCCGATGCAGCGGCTGCTGCTGCGCGCCGCCGTCGATCTGCTGCCAGCGAGTGCGCGGGAGGTTCTGGAGCTTGGGCCGGAAGCCGGCCTGCCGCGCGGCGGTGCGCGGCTGGTGCGGGCTGCGGGCATGGGGGCGGATCGGCTGGTGATCCGCAGCGCACCACCCGCGCAGGCATGCCGCAGAATGGGTCTGCCCGCGGAGTGGCTGTACCGCGCCGCCTGAGCGACGCGGTACCCGGCCGATTACTGCTGCGTCAGGTCCTGGTTCTTGACCACGCCGCCGGTGCCGGCGGTGCCGGCGAACTCGCCCGGCGGGTCGAGCGGGGAGGTGGTGCCGACCTTGGACCCGAGCCGCTCGACGTCGTCCGAACGGGCCTGCACGGCCTGCTCGATGTCGGTGCGGGTGTCGTTGTCCGCTGCCGGATCACTGTCGGGGTGGGGGCTGCGTTCGCGATCGCTCATGAAACTCTCCTTTACGCGTGCATGATCGGCTGGCCGGGGGCCGGCGTGATCACCGGGTCGGCGCCCGGACTGGGATAGTCGATGTCCGGACCCGGCGGGCTGATCTCCGGCGGGGGCGCCGAAGGCTGGCCGGGCTCGGCGGGCTGCGGCGGCGCCTCCGGCTGGGGCGCGTCGGGCGCAGCCGGGTTGCCGGGTGGGGGCGGTGCCTCCGGTGGGGCGGCCGGGATGGGGGGCTCTACGGGCATGGTGTCTCTCCTTGGACGCGCATTGAACGCGCCAGGGAGGCCCGCGGTTGCCACGACGCTTGCTCCAGCCTGTGTGGCTGCTATAGACGCCGCCGTGCCGGCGGTGTCCGCTCGCGGGCGTGGCGGAACTGGTAGACGCGCTGGATTTAGGTTCCAGTATCGAAAGATGTGGGGGTTCGACTCCCTTCGCCCGCACCAGCTTCGCTCTCGCAAGCGAAGCTTGTAGGACACCGTGATCCCGATCCTATTGGACGAAAGCTGTCGAGAATGCAGACTGTCGAGACGTTGAACGAGGGTTTGAAGCGGGCCTACACGCTCACCATCACCGCGGCCGAAATCGACGCCAAGGTCGATGCCGAGGTGAAGCGCGTGTCGCCGCAGATCCGCATGCCCGGCTTCCGTCCCGGCAAGGTTCCCGCGAACCTGGTGCGCAAGATGCACGGCCCCGCGCTCACGCAGGAAGCGCTCAACACCTCGATCCAGGAAGGCGTGCAGACGCTGCTTTCCGAGCAGAAGCTGCGCCCCGCGCTGCAGCCGCAGGTGTCGCTGGACGAAGGCTTCGAGCCGGGCAAGGACGCGGTCGTCAAGGTCGAGATGGAAGTGCTCCCGGACGTGCCGGCACCCGCCATCGAGGGCATCAAGCTCGAGCGTCTGACCGTTCCGGCCGACGAATCGGCGATCGACGAGCGCATCCAGCAGCTCGCCAGCCAGAACAAGCGCCACGAAGATGCGCCGGAAGGCCATGAGGCTGCGACGGGCGACCTGGTCGTCATGGACTTCGCCGGCAAGGTCGACGGCGTGGCCTTCGAGGGCGGCACCGGCGAGGGCATGTCGATCGAGATCGGCTCGGGCCGCCTGATCCCGGGCTTCGAAGACCAGCTCGTCGGCATCAAGAAGGGTGACGAGAAGACCATCGAGGTCACCTTCCCCGAGGATTACGGCGTCGACACGCTCAAGGGCAAGCCGGCGACCTTCGACCTCAAGGTCACCGACGTCCGCGTGCCGGCCGGCGAGACCGTGGCGGACGACGAGTTCGCCAAGGCGCTGGGCCTGGAGAGCCTGGAGCAGCTGCGCGGCATCCTGAAGGATCAGGCCGGCCAGGAGCTCAACAACCTCACCCGCACCCACATGAAGCGCAAGCTGCTCGACCAGCTCGCTGCCGACCACGACTTCGAGGTTCCGCCCTCGATGGTCGAAGCCGAGTTCAACCAGATCTGGGCGCAGCTCCAGCACGAGGCGACCCATGAGGCCGACCCCGAGGCGGCGATGGCCGAGCTGGAGAACGAGCGCGAGGATTACCGCGCGATCGCGGTCCGCCGCGTCCGCCTGGGCCTGCTGCTGTCGGAGATCGGCCAGGCGAACGGCGTCGAGGTCAGCCAGCAGGAAATGCAGCGCCTGATCCTGCAGGCAGCGCAGCAGTATTCGCCGCAGGACCGTGAGCGCTTCATCCAGTACGTCCAGCAGGAGCCGATGGCGGCCGCCCAGCTGCGCGCGCCGCTGTATGAGGACAAGGTCGTCGACTTCCTGTTCGACAAGGCCGAGATCACCGACCGCGAAGTGACCCGCGAGGAGCTGGAAGCCGCGATCGAGAGCGAGGACGGGTTCGCCAGCGGCACCCACGTCCACAACCATGATCACGACCATGACCATGACCACGCGCATGGCCACGACCACGATCATGCGCACGATCACGACCACGGCACCGAAGAAGCGGCTGCCGAGCCGGTGAAGCCGAAGCGCAAGTCGACCAAGAAGGCCGAAGCCGCTGACATCGAGCCGGCCGCCGCCGACGCCGAGGCAGCTCCTGCCGCGCCGAAGAAGAAGGCTGCGACCAAGAAGGCTGCCAAGGAAGAAGGCGCTTCGGACGAGGCCGGCGAGGCCGCACCGAAGAAGAAGGCCGCCAAGAAGAAGGCCGACGACGCTGCCTAAGCGCGCGTCCGACCGGATCATGGAAGGGCTGCAGGTCGACCGCGACCTGCAGCCCTTTTCTTTTGGCGGGACCGGCGGCGGTACGAAAGGCGAGGGGCGCGTCGGCTCGCTTCGCAGGTGCAGTTGCGGGTGCGCTGTTCCAGCGCGGTGCTTAGGCTTTATGGGCACTGTCCCCGGGACGTCATGAGGATGAGCGGATGATCTTGCGCAGCGACGAGACTCAGGATGTGGAGGTGCCCGGCAGCGGCGCGATGCGGATGCATCTGTTCCGCCCGGCGATCGAGGGGCGCTTCCCGGGCGTGCTCCTGTTCTCCGAGATCTACCAGGTCACCGCGCCCATCCGTCGGCTCGCGGCGATGATCGCCGGCAACGGCTATGTCGTGGCGGTGCCGGAGGTCTATCACGAGTATGAGCCTGCCGGGACGGTCCTGACCTACGACCCTGCGGGCACGGACCGCGGCAACGCGCTCAAATTTACCAAGCCCGTCGCCGCCTATGACGCCGATGCAAAGGCTGCGGTGACGGCACTCCTCCAGAACCCGGCATGCAACGGCCGGGTGGGGACCTTCGGCGTGTGCCTTGGCGGGCATCTCGCCTATCGCGCCGCGCTCGATCCGCGCGTGTCGGCGGCGGCCTGTTTCTACCCCACCGACATCCATTCCGGGACGCTGGGCGAGGGCCGGTCGGACGACAGCCTGGCGCGCATGGCCGAGCTGAAGGCGGCCGTGATGTTCGTGTGGGGCCGACAGGATCCGCACGTGCCTTTTGCAGGCAGGGAGGCGATCCGCCAGCGCCTGGAAGAAGTCGGCGCCGCCTATGAATGGCACGAAGTCAACGCACAGCACGCGTTCCTGCGCGACGAGGGCCCGCGCTACGATCCCGCGCTGTTCCTGCAGACGATGGGGCTGACGCTGGCATTCTACCGGCGCACCCTGGGATGAACCGTGCGGCGGGGTCGACAGCACAGGGGAAGCGGATGTTGCAGAGGATTGGCCTGACGGTCGCACTCCTGCTGGCGGGCTGTGACGGCGCGCACAACCCTTCCCCGAGCGAAAAGGCCGGCGCGGTGCCGACGCCCGCACCTCCGAGCCCAACTGGATCTTCTCGGCCCGCACTCGAGCCTCTTCCGGATACGCCCACCGCCGCGCCTGCGCCGGACGCGCCGCTGCCGCCGGAGGTGGTCGCGTTCCGCGAACGCCGCGACGAGTGCGATCACTTCCGCGGGGAGGACCCGTATGACGAGGAACGCGCGGCCTTCCTGAGCGAGGCGCTGACACGAACCTGCACGGGCACAGACGCCGAGCTGAAAGCATTGCGGGCGCGATATGCGGGCGACCCGCGGGTCCTGGCTGCGCTGGCCGAGTATGAGGACGAGGCCGAATAGCCGCATCGCACGCCTTCCCAGACCGGGCACTCCTCCCTTTTCTGCTGGCGGAGGCGGGGCGGGATGGGTAGTCGCGGGCGCAGTCCAGACGCTACCGGAAGCTGCATGAAGATCGCCGTCCTGCTGCCCTGCTACAATGAAGAGGCTGCGATCGCGCAGACGGTGGCGGGTTTTCGCGAGGCGCTGCCGGACGCGACGATCTACGTCTACGACAACAACAGCCGCGATCGCACCGTGACGGTCGCGCGCGAGGCGGGGGCGGTCGTCTGCTCCGAGCGCATCCAGGGCAAGGGCGCCGTCGTGCGCCGCATGTTCGCCGACATCGAGGCCGACGTTTATGTGATGGCGGACGGTGACGCGACCTATGACGCCAGCGTCGCGCCGGCGATGGTCGCGCAGCTCGTCGGCGAGCAGCTCGACATGATCGTCGGCTCGCGGGTCGAGCAGCACCAGGCCGCCTATCGCCGCGGGCACCGGTTCGGAAACCGCGCCATGACCGGCATTCTCGCCCGCCTGTTCGGGCGCAGCTTCACCGACATCTTTTCCGGCTACCGCGTCTTCTCGCGCCGTTTCGTGAAGAGCTTCCCGTCGCTGTCCGGCGGGTTCGAGATCGAGACCGAGATCAGCGTCCATGCGCTCGAGCTCAAGATGCCGGTCGCCGAGGTCGAGACCTGCTATTTCGCGCGGCCGGAGGGGTCGCATTCCAAGCTCAGCACCTATCGCGACGGCTGGCGGATCGCGCGGACGATCGCGACGCTCTATCGGTTCGAGCGGCCGCTGTGGTTCTTTGGCGCGGTGGGCCTCCTCCTCGCGGCCGTCGCGCTGCTGCTGGCGGTGCCGCTGGTGGTCACCTATCTACAGACCGGCCTCGTGCCGCGCTTCCCGACCGCGATCCTGGTGACGGGCCTGATGATCCTCGCCTTCCTGTGCGGATTCTCGGGGCTGATCCTCGACACGGTGGTGCGCGGGCGGGTGGAGGTGCGGCGGCTGGCCTATCTGGCGCATCCGGCCCCCGGCAACTGACGTCCCGCCGCGGATCGCACCTCGCGGCCCTTGCGCCGGGCGATCCGAGCGCCGATGTTGTGTTTCGAACCTTACCAAGCGGGAACCCAATGCAGGACATCCACGACGCCCTCGTCCCCATCGTCATCGAACAGTCGAGCCGCGGCGAGCGCAGCTTCGACATCTATTCGCGCCTGCTGCGCGAGCGGATCGTGTTCGTGACCGGTGGCGTCGAGGATCACATGGCGTCGCTCATCACCGCCCAGCTGCTCTTCCTCGAGTCCGAGAACCCGAAGAAGGACATCTGGATGTACATCAACTCGCCGGGTGGCGTGGTGACCGCCGGCATGGCGATCCACGACACCATGCAGTACATCCGTCCGCGCGTCGGCACGGTGTGCATCGGACAGGCGGCGTCGATGGGCAGCTTCCTGCTCGCCAGCGGCGAGCCGGGGATGCGCGTCGCGCTCACCAACGCGCGCATCATGGTCCACCAGCCGTCGGGCGGCGCCCAGGGCATGGCCTCGGACATCGAGATCCAGGCCAAGGAGATCCTGCGCATCCGTCGCCGGATGAACGACCTGTACGCCAAGTACACGGGCAAGCCGCTGGAGGAGATCGAGCGGGCGATGGATCGCGATACCTTCCTGGAGGCGGAAGAGGCCAAGGCGTTCGGCCTGGTCGACCAGGTGTTCGACAAGCGCCCGGCCCCGACCGAGGAAGCGCCTGCGGCCTGATCCGCGGCTGGAACATGCCCGCGCCTGAATCCGGCGGCGCGGGCAACATCCTGATAACCCACGTGTTTTATGGATTGCCGGACCGGTGCCCGAGTGTAGACTGTCGGGCGGTGTAACGCGCCTAGGTGCGCGGGAGAGAAGTGAATGACCAAGCTCAGCGGCGGTGACTCCAAGAGCACGCTCTATTGCTCCTTCTGCGGCAAGAGCCAGCATGAGGTGCGCAAGCTCATCGCCGGCCCCACCGTGTTCATCTGCGATGAGTGCGTGGAGCTGTGCAACGACATCATCCGGGAGGAGACGAAGTCTGCTCTGGTGTCGAAGAAGGACGGTGGCGTCCCCACGCCGCAGGAGATCTGCGACGTGCTGGACGACTATGTCATCGGGCAGAAGCAGGCCAAGCGCGTGCTTTCGGTGGCCGTCCACAACCACTACAAGCGCCTGAACCACGGCCAGAAGGGCGCCGACGTAGAACTGGCGAAGTCGAACATCCTGCTCGTCGGCCCCACCGGCTGCGGCAAGACGCTGCTCGCCCAGACGCTGGCGCGCATCCTCGACGTTCCGTTCACCATGGCGGACGCGACCACGCTGACCGAGGCCGGCTATGTCGGCGAGGACGTCGAGAACATCATCCTCAAGCTGCTCCAGGCATCCGACTACAACGTCGAGCGGGCGCAGCGCGGCATCGTCTACATCGACGAGATCGACAAGATCAGCCGCAAGGCCGAGAACCCGTCGATCACGCGCGACGTGTCGGGTGAGGGCGTGCAGCAGGCGCTGCTCAAGCTGATGGAAGGGACCACCGCGTCCGTTCCGCCGCAGGGTGGCCGCAAGCATCCGCAGCAGGAATTCCTGCAGGTGGACACGACCAACATCCTGTTCATCTGCGGCGGCGCGTTCTCGGGCCTGGAGAAGATCATCGGCGACCGCCTGCAGGGCAAGTCGATCGGCTTCGGCGCCTATGTGGCCGCTCCCGAGGAGCGCCGCACCGGCGAGGTGCTGCGCCAGACCGAGCCGGAGGATCTGCTCAAGTTCGGCCTGATCCCCGAGTTCGTCGGCCGTCTGCCGGTGATCGCGACGCTCGAGGACCTGGACATCGACGCGCTGGTCAAGATCCTGACCGAGCCGAAGAACGCGCTGGTCAAGCAGTACCAGAAGCTGTTCGACATGGAAGGCGTCCGCCTGGGCTTCAACGACGACGCGCTGGTCGCGGTGTCGAAGAAGGCGATCGATCGCAAGACCGGTGCCCGTGGCCTGCGCTCGATCCTGGAGGGCATTCTGCTCGACACGATGTTCGACCTGCCCGGCATGGACGGCGTCGACGAGGTGGTGGTCGACAAGGACGTGATCGAGGGCCGCAAGGAACCGGTCCGCGTCTATGCGGAAAAGCAGAAGGCGGGAGACGCCGCCTGATCGGCGGCGCGCCCTAGCCAGAACCACGAAACGGGCGCCCGCAACGGCGCCCGTTTCTGCTTTGGGGCTGCGGATAGGGGGGCCGCGGCTGCAAGAACGGAGAATTGGAAGATGAACGCGACAATCGCGACGCTGCTCGGCGGGGCGCTGCTGGCCGCCGCCCCTGCGTCCGCACAGGCGGCCGATCCGGGCGCCTGCACCGCTGCGACGCAGACCCGGCTGATGGTGACGGTGCGCGGCCTCAAGAACAGCACCGGCAAGGTCCGTGTCCAACTCTACGACGGCGCCGGCTTCCTGAAGAAGGGCCGCTGGCTGGGCCGCGTCGAGGCACCCGCGCGCGAGGGAGCGACCATCTGCATCGCCGTGCCGCGCGCCGGCGACTATGCCGTGGCGGTCCGCCACGACGCGAACGGCAACGGCAAGTCCGACTGGAACGACGGCGGCGGCTTCTCCCGCGATCCCAAGCTGTCGCTGATGCGCCTGGAGCCGGACTTCGCCAAGGTGGTGATCCCGGTGCGCTCGGGCGAGAACCGCGTGGCGGTGACGATGAACTATCGCCGCGGGCTGAGCATCGGGCCGGTCAAATAGAGCTCGATCCCGCACCCACCTCGGAGAGCTGTCCGAGGTGGGCGCGAGACTCTGCTAATCGGCCTGCCGCACGCGGAATACGTCACCGCCAGCATCGACTACGTACAGTTCGCCCTGCAGGTCCTCACCGAAGAGGGCGGGGTGGCCAAGGGTACCCTGGTCCGGTGCAAAGTCCGCCGTACGGCGTTCCAGCGCCGCTGCCCCGAGCGTGATTCCGGCAACAATCTTCGATCGCGGGACCGAGAACACGATCCCGCTCTTGTCCGCAAAGACATATTGATCCCGGAGCGAGGCGACGGACCCGCGATATACGTAGCCGCCGACGACCCCGCCGCCCTCAGGCCGCGTGTACTCGATCGCCGGATCGATCGCGTCCTTGGGAGCCGGCGGGAGGACTACGCTCGTGCCCTCCTTCGCGGGCCAGCCGTAGTTGCCGGCGTTTGCGGTCGAGACGAGATTGATCTCTTCCTTTCCGGTTTCGCCCCGATCCGCCACGAGGAGCAGGCCGCTGGTGAAGCTGGCGCCACGAGGATTGCGGAAGCCCTTCGCGATCCTGGTGGCAACGTAGTACTTGGGCGAGGCCCCAGCGTATGGGTCGGGGTTGTTATCGACCCGGAGGAGCTTGCCGAGAATGGAGGTGTCGCTTTGTGCAGTTCCAGCGGGATCGCGACTGCCGCCTCCGTCGGAGGTGACGACATAGAGCTTTCCGTCCGGTCCAAACACCATGGAAGCGGCATAGTTGTTGGTCGGTTCGTGTACCTCGGCTGCTACCGAAAGGACGGCCTCGCCGCAGGACGGTGAGAGGAACGTCCCTTGACGGCGACAGGCGGTGATCAAGACACGTCCCTCCCACCCGCTGAACACCGCGTAAAAGCGTCCATCGCTCGCGTAATTTGGCGAGACTGCAATCGCCTGGAGACCGCGCTCGCCTTCGGTGTCGACGGAGAGCGTCAGGAAAAGCGTCTTCTGGCCAGTCGCAGGATCCAGCGTGTAGATAGCGCCGCCGCGTTCAGCGACGAACAGCGATGTACTACCGGGAACTGGAACGATGGCGACGGGATCCACGAAGCCTGTAGCCACGCGTGTGAGTGCGATGCCTTCCTTGCTGTTCGTGACGCTGACCCGCAGGTCGAGGGTCGTGCGGGCCTGCCCGTCGCTGACCTGGAGTTGCACTTCATAGACGTTGTCGGCGTTCGCATCGGCCGGCAGGTCGTAGTTGGGCGCGGCAACGAACTTCAGCGTGGCTCCCGACAGGACGAACGCGGCGGCATCAGCCCCGCCCGAGATCGTGAAGGTGAGCGCGCTTCCTTCCGAATCCGTCGCTGCCGCCGTGTAGGTGAAGTCGGAGCTGTTTTCGACGACGTTTGCGGTTGCCGCCGAGGTGAACGCGGGCGCCTTGTTAGGAGGTGGTGGTGCCGGCGACGCGGAATCATCAATGCCGCAAGAACTCAGCATCAGCGCACCCGCGACGGCACCGCCCGCGAGCAGCCAAGAGCGCATCGCGCTCGTCTTCCAGACTTCCATTATCCCCCCCGAGATTATCTCGTCTGGCGAGGATAGGAGCCAGTCAGATCGGTGCGCAAGCGATTTGCAGCGGCACCTTACCCCGCCGCCTTCGCCAGCCCGCGCGACAGCTGCAGCGCGCCATGGAGGCGCGAACGCGGGTCGGGCCAGGCGCGGGAGATGGCGAGCTTCATGTCGGGGCGCAGCTTCGCAGCGCCGCCCAGGCGGTCGACATAGGCGAGGAGGTTGGGGACGTTGGGGAAATTGTCCTCGTGGAAGGTGACGATCGCGCCGCGCGCGCCGACGTCGATCTTGGCGATGCACGCGCGCTTGGCGTTGAGCTTGGTCTCGATGAGTTTGAGCAGGTTCTCGGTCGCCTCGGGCAGCTTGCCGAAGCGGTCGATCAGCTCGGCGGCGAAGGCGTCGATGCCGGCGCGGTCGTCCACGTCGTTGAGGCGACGGTACAGGCCCATGCGCAGGTCGAGGTCGGGGACATAGTCCTCCGGGATCAGGATCGGCGCGTCGACGGTGATCGAGGGTGAGAACTCCTTGGGCTTGTCCTCGCGCAGGCCGCCGGCCTTGGCGTCGAGGATCGCCTCCTCCAGCATCGACTGGTAGAGTTCGTAGCCGACTTCCTTGATGTGGCCCGACTGCTCGTCGCCCAGCAGGTTGCCGGCGCCGCGGATGTCGAGGTCGTGGCTGGCAAGCTGGAAGCCGGCGCCCAGCGACTCCAGGTCCGACAGCACCTTCAGCCGCTTGGTCGCGGCCTCGGTCATCTGCCGCTCGGGCGCGGTGTTCATATAGGCATAGGCACGCGTCTTGGCGCGGCCGACGCGCCCGCGCAGCTGGTAGAGCTGGGCCAGGCCGAACTTGTCGGCGCGGTTGATGACGAGCGTGTTGGCGGAGGGAATATCGAGGCCGCTTTCGACGATGGTGGTCGACACCAGCACGTCGTAGCGCTTGTCGTAGAAGGCGGACATGCGCTCCTCGACCTCGCTCGGGCTCATCTGGCCGTGGGCGACGACGTAGCGGATCTCGGGCACGTCCTCGCGCAGAAACTTCTCGATGTCGGGCAGGTCGGCGATGCGCGGCGTCACGAAATAGGCCTGGCCACCGCGATAGTGCTCGCGCAGCAACGCCTCGCGGATCACCACCGGATCCCAGGGCATGACATAGGTTCGCACCGCCAGGCGATCGACCGGCGGGGTCTGGATCACCGACAGCTCGCGCAGTCCCGACATCGCCATCTGCAGCGTGCGCGGGATCGGCGTCGCGGTCAGCGTCAGCATGTGGACGTCGGCCTTCAGCGCCTTCAGCCGCTCCTTGTGGGTGACGCCGAAGCGCTGCTCCTCGTCGACGATGACGAGCCCCAGCCGCTTGAAGTCGATGGTCTTGGACAGCACCGCGTGGGTCCCGACGATCACGTCGACGGTGCCATCGGCCAGGCCTTCCTTGACCCGCTTGGCCTCGGCGGCGGGAACCAGGCGGGAGAGGCGGCCGACGTTGATCGGAAAGCCCTCGAACCGCTGGGTGAAGTTCATGTGGTGCTGGCGCGCGAGCAGCGTGGTGGGGCACACCACCGCGACCTGCATGCCGGCCATCGCCGCCACGAACGCTGCGCGCAGTGCGACCTCGGTCTTGCCGAAGCCGACGTCGCCGACGACCAGCCGGTCCATCGGCGTGCCGGCGCCCAGATCGTCGAGCACGTCGCCGATCGCGCGGTCCTGGTCCTCGGTCTCCTGGTACGGGAAGCGGTCGACAAAGGCGGGATAGCCGCTGGGATCGGGCTCGGCGACGTCGGCCGGGCGGAGCGCGCGCTTGGCGGCGGTGAGGATAAGCTCGCCCGCGATCGCCTGGATACGCTCCTTCATGCGGCTCTTGCGCCGCTGCCACGCCTCGCCGCCCAGCTTGTCGAGCGTCGCACCCTCCTCGCCCGATCCGTAGCGGGAGAGGACTTCCAGGTTCTCGACCGGCACGTAAAGCTTGTCGCCGCCTGAGTAGCTCAGCGCCACGCAGTCGTGCGGCGCGCGCGACACCGGGATCTGGGTCAGCCCCTCATAGCGGCCGATGCCATGCTCGGTATGCACCACCAGATCGCCCGGCGAGAGCGTCGCCAGTTCCTGCAGAAAGGCGTCGGTGTTCTTGCGCCGCTTGGCCCGCCGGACCAGCCGGTCGCCCAGCATGTCCTGCTCGGTCAGCACCGCGACATTGGGCGCGGTGAAGCCGTGGTCGAGCGGCAGGACGATCAGCGTCGGCCCGCGCTCGGCCGCACCCAGCGCCTCCTGCCAGCCATCGGCGGCGATCGCACCCTTGAGGCCATGATCCGCGAGCAGCCCGGTCAGCCGCTCGCGCGCACCCGGCGAATAGCTGGCGAGGATCGCCTTGCGGCCCTCGCGCTTGAGCTTGGCGAGGTGCGCGACCACCGCCTCATAGACGTTGTTGCCGGCGGTACGCTCGGGCGCGAAGTCGCGGGGGCCGTCGACGCCGAAGTCGAGCACGGTCGCGCTTTCCGGCTCGTGAAACGGCGTCACCTGATGCGCGGCCGCCTCGTCGAGCCGGCGCGTCCATTCCTCATTGTTGAGGTAGAGCTGGTTGGGGAGCAGCGGGCGGTAGCTGCCGGGATCGGCCGACTGCGCGCGCGCGCGGTTGGCGTGATAGTCGGTGATGCCCTCGAACCGTGCCTCGGCGGCGCCGGGCGTGCCCGCGTCGCGCACGATCACCGCGTCGGCGGGCAGGTGCTCGAACAGCGTTTCCAGCCGCTCCTCGAACAGCGGAAGCCAATGCTCCATGCCCGACAGGCGGCGGCCGTCGGAGATCGCCTGGTAGAGCGGGTCGCCGGTCGCGGTCGCGCCGAAGGTCTCGCGATAGCGGGCGCGGAAGCGCTTGACGCTTTCCTCGTCGAGCAGCGCCTCGGAGGCCGGGAGCAGGGTGAAGCCGTCGATGCGGCCGCTGGTACGCTGGTCGGCGGGGTCGAAGGTGCGGACGCTTTCGATCTCGTCGCCGAAGAAGTCGAGCCGCAGCCCCTGTTCGGCGCCCGAGGGGAAAAGGTCGACCAGCCCGCCGCGGACCGCGAACTCACCCGCGTCGTGGACCGTCTCGACCCGGACATAGCCGTTGCCCTGGAGCAGCTCGGCAAGCCGATCGAGCGAGATGCGCTCGCCCGGCGCCAACCGCGCCACCAGCTGGCGGATGCGGAACGGGGTCAGCACCCGCTGGGTGACGGCGTTGACGGTGGTCACCAGCAGGCGCGGCGCCTTGGCCGGGGTCTGAAGCGCGTGGAGCGTGGCCAGCCGCTCGGACATGGCGCGCAGCGTCGGGGAGGCGCGGTCGTAGGGGAGGCAGTCCCACGCCGGGAAGCTCAGTACCTCCAGCTCGGGCGCGAAGAAGGGCGCAGTCGCCGCCACCGCGCGCATCGCCGCCTCGTCCGGGGCCACATAGACCACCCCGCCGGCGCTTCCCCGCGCCAGATCGGCGAGCAGGCTGGGCAGGAACCCCGCCGGCACGCCCGAAAGCGTGAGCGGGCGGCTGGCGGACAGGATGGTCTGGAGATCGGGCATGTCGGGCGCGGGCGTTCCGTTCGGTCTGGGACGTGGGAAGGCGGGATGGCCCTTCAGCGGGCGATCGGCACGTAGTTCAGGGTCTTGAGCGCGGCCATCACCGTGCCCCCGAACTGCGGCGGCACCGGCTGGGTTCCCATCGCCCAGGCCATGATGTCGACGTCCTGCTCCTCCAGGAAGGTTTCGAACCACGCGATCTCCTGGTCGCTCCAGCCTTGCCCGTGCGCGTCGAAGAAGCCGCCGATCATCAGGTCGGCTTCCTTGGTGCCGCGGTGCCAGGCGCGGAAGCGCAGGCGCTTGAGACGGGTTTCGCGGTCCATGGGATCTCCAACGGCAAGGAGCCGGCGGACGCGAACGGCCGTCGGCGAGTCAGTGCGACGCCGCTTCCCGACACGGGCCGAAACGCGGTAGGGGCAGCAGATAGTCATGCGTCCCCAACTTCTCAATCCGCTGTTCGCCGAGGTCACCGCTCTGAAGGGTGTCGGTGCCGCCATGGCCAAGCCGCTCGACCGGCTGGGCCTGTCGCGCGTGATCGACGTCGCCTTTCACCTGCCGAGCGGCTGGGTCGACCGGCTGCCGCGCGACACGCTCGACATGGCGGACGCGGGGCGGATCATCGCGATCACGCTGACGCCGACCGACTATCGGCTGAGCGCGGGGCGGGGGCCCACGCGGGTGCAGGCGCAGGATGCGGCCGGCAATGTCGTCAGCCTCGTGTATTTCGGCGGCAATGCCGGCTGGGTGAAGAAGCTGCTGCCGCTCGGCGAACCCAAGCGGGTGTCGGGCAAGCTCGAGACCTATGGCCAATCACTCCAGATCGTCCACCCCGATCAGGTGCTGCCGCTGGAGGAAGCGAGTGGCCTGCCGGAGCGCGAGGCGGTGTACCCGCTGTCGGAAGGGCTCACCTCGCGGCGGGTCGCGGGGCTGGTCGAGCAGGCGATCGAGCGGGCGCCCGAACTGCCGGAATGGATAGAGCCGAGCCTGCGTTCCACCCGCGGCTGGCCGAGCTGGCGCGAGGCGCTGGCTCGCATCCACGCCGACCCGGCCGATGCCAAGGCGCGCCAGCGGCTCGCCTATGACGAGGTATTCGCCAACCAGCTCGCGCTGCTGCTGGTGCGGGGCGAGGCGCGGGCGAAGCGCGGCCGGCCGCTGACCGGCGACGGCAGCGTGCGCGCGCGGCTGCAGCTGCCCTATGCGCCGACCGGCGCGCAGGCGCGGACGATCGCGGAAATCGAGGGCGACCTGGCGCAGGTGCAGCCGATGCTGCGGCTGCTCCAGGGCGACGTGGGCTCCGGCAAGACGCTGGTGGCGATCATGGCGCTGCTGATCGCGGTGGAGGCGGGGGCGCAGGGCGCACTGCTCGCCCCGACCGAGATCCTGGCGCGACAGCATGGCGAGACGCTGACCCGGCTGCTCCAGCCGATCGGCGTGAATGTCGCCGTGCTGACCGGCCGCGACAAGGGGCGCGCGCGCGAGGCGACGCTGATGGGGCTGGCCGACGGCTCGATCGACATCCTGGTCGGCACGCACGCGATCTTCCAGGAAGGTGTCGGCTATCGCGACCTGGGGCTGGTGGTGGTGGACGAGCAGCACCGCTTCGGCGTCGCCCAGCGGATGATGCTCCAGGCGAAGGCGCAGCGCCCGCCGCACCTCTTGGTGATGACCGCTACCCCGATCCCGCGCACCCTGACGCTCGCGCAATATGGCGAGATGGACGTCAGCCGCCTGGACGAGATGCCGCCCGGCCGCGAGCCGATCGAGACGCGCGTCGTTTCGGAGGATCGGCTGGACGAGGTGGTCGACGCGCTCGCGCGCCACCTGTCGAACGGCGGGCAGGCGTACTGGGTGTGCCCGCTGGTCGAGGAGAGCGAGAAGAGCGACCTCGCCGCCGCCGAGGCGCGCGCGGAGGGCCTGCGCCAGCGGTTCGGCGAGAAGGTCGGGCTCGTCCACGGACGCATGAAGGCGCCCGAAAAGGACGCGGCGATGGCCGATTTCCAGGCGGCGCGCACCGGCGTGCTGGTGGCGACCACGGTGATCGAAGTCGGTGTCGATGTACCCAACGCGACGCTGATCGTGATCGAGGCGGCGGACCGCTTCGGCCTCGCCCAGCTCCACCAGCTGCGCGGGCGCGTGGGACGGGGCGGGGGGACCTCGCGGTGCCTGCTGCTGCGCGGCAATGCGCTCAGCGAAACCTCCCGCGCGCGACTGGCGCTGATGCGCGAGAGCAACGACGGCTTCCGCATCGCCGAGGAAGACCTGCGGCTGCGCGGCGCGGGCGAGATCCTGGGTACCCGCCAGTCGGGCGAGATGCAGTTCCGCCTGGCGACACCAGAGATGCTCGACGACCTGATGCCGGCCGCCAACGGCGACGCCCGGCTGCTGGTCGACCGCGACGGCGGCTTGCACGGCCCGCGCGGCGAGGCGGCGCGGCTGGCGCTCTACTTGTTCGAGCGCGATGCTGCCGTGGGACTGCTGCGCTCGGGCTGAGGATCGAAGGGCGGCAGCGGCTCCAGCACGGCGGCGAGTAGTTCGTAGTAGCTCGCGCGGTCGATCGGCAGGTCGAACACGCAGCCGAAGCGCTTGCCCTTGGCCCAACGCACGTCCGCACCCATCACGCCGACTACCGGCAGGATCAGCCGCAGCCGGTCGCCGGGCTGGAACGCCAGGTCGGTGGTCGCGGAAAGGCCGTGCGAGGAGATGTTGAGGACGCGCAGTTGCAGCGCCTCGGCCGCAGGACCGAAGCCCCGCGCCTCGAACTGTACTTCGTCGCGCACGTGCGACGGCTCGACCGCCCCCGCCGTCGTCTGCCTGAACTTCTCGTCCATGGCGCCCCCTTGCGGCGAATGGATATCAGCATTGGCGGGGATGGGGAAGGATGGATGCTCGGGCGGTACTTGGCACCGTCTCGGGGAGGTACCGCCTTTTCTCGTATCCCCGGCGACGGTTGATCTCAGTACCCCGGCGGAGTCCGGGGTCCAGTTGGGAAGGCCGTAGTGAAGGCCCGCACCCTCGCAGCCGCCCCCACCTGGGCCCCGGCCTCCGCCGGGGTACGAAGAAGGAAGGGGGCGCGCTTCGTGCTCCTGCGAAGGCAGGAGCCCAGGGTCACGAGCGCAACCCGCGGTTGCTCTGCTCGGCCCTGGATTCCTGCCAGCGCAGGGATACGACAGCTTTTGCCGCTAGCGTGCCGGCGTCACGCCGCCGGCAGCAGGATGCCGTGATGCTTCTTGCCCGAGGACAGGCGCACCGGTGCCGATACGGCGATCTGCATCGCCTCATCCGTGATCTTCTCGCCGTCGACGCGGGCGCCGCCGCCCTTGATCAGCCGGCGTGCCTCGCCCTTGGAAGCGGCAAGCCCCAGCGCCACCAGCGCGTCGACCGCGGTGATGCTGCCCTCCGCCAGCTGGTGCGTGGGAAGCGCATCCCCGGCAGCACCCTCTTCAAAGGTGCGGCGCGCGGTCTCGGCCGCCTGGGCCGCTGCATCCGCACCGCGGCAGAGCGCGGTCGCGGCGTCGGCCAGGATCTTCTTCGCCTCGTTGATCTCGGCGCCTTCGAGCGCCTCCAGCCGGGCGATCTCGTCCAGCGGCAAGTCGGTGAACAGGCGCAGGCGGGTGCCGACGTCGCGATCGTCGGTGTTCCGCCAGAACTGCCAATAGTCGAAGTGCGACAGCAGATCCTCGTTCAGCCACACCGCGCCGCCGACCGACTTGCCCATCTTGGTGCCGTCGGCGTTGGTGAGCAGCGGCGTCGTCAGTCCGAACACCGTCGTGCCGTCGACCCGGCGCGACAGGTCGACGCCGTTGACGATGTTGCCCCACTGGTCCGATCCGCCCATCTGCAGGCGGCAGCCGGCGCGGCGCGACAGCTCCAGGAAGTCGTATGCCTGGAGGATCATGTAGTTGAATTCGAGGAAGCTCAGCGACTGTTCGCGGTCCAGGCGCATCTTCACCGAATCGAAGCTCAGCATCCGGTTGACCGAGAAATGCTGGCCGATGTCGCGCAGGAACGGGATGTACTCGAGCTTGTCGAGCCATTCGGCATTGTCGAGCATGATCGCGTCGCTCGGCCCGTCGCCGAACGTCAGGAAGCGCTCGAACACGCGCTTGATCGAGGCGACGTTCGCCTGGATCGTCTCCTCCGTCATCAGCTTACGCGCTTCGTCCTTGAAGCTCGGGTCGCCGATCTTGCCGGTGCCGCCGCCCATCAAGACGATCGGCTTGTGGCCGGCGCGCTGCAGCTGGCGCAGCATCATGATCGAGACGAGATGGCCGACGTGGAGCGACGACGCGGTCGGATCGAACCCGATATACCCCGGCACCACTCGGCTCGCCGCAAGCGCATCGAGCGCCGCCGCGTCGGTCACCTGGTGGATATAGCCGCGCCCGTCGAGCAGGCGGAGGAGGTCGGAGTTGTACTGGGTCATCGCTCGATCATTCTGCTGTTTGCGCGGCCTCCCTAGCCGCTCGGCGCCCGCGAAGTCGAGAAGATGCGATTTCCGGCGCATTTGCGCGTCCTGCGCCTCTTGGCAGCGCCGCTGCGCCCGCCTAACCCGATGCCCATGCTTGCAGGGCTTATTTTCGCGACCGAGGACGCCGAGGGGCGCGCCGGCACGCTCGCCGCGACGCTGCCCTTCGGGGGCATGACGCTGATCGAATATCAGGCGCGGCTGCTCGCCGCAGCCGGCGTGGGGCAGATGGTGGTAGCGGTGGGACGGGTGACGCCCGCGCTGCTGGGCGCCGTCAGCCGCATCGCCAAGCGCGAGGTGACGGTGGACATCGTCCGCTCCGCCGAGGAAGCGTCCGCCAAGATCCATCCGCTCGCCACCGTCGTCGTGATCGCGGACGGGCTGGTGACCACCGACACGATGCTGCACGCGATGGCCGGCGAGGCGCCCGACGCGATCCTGGTGACGCCCGAGGCGGAGGCGAGCGGCGCGGTCGAGCGGCTCGACCGCGGCCAGTGCTGGGCAGGCGTCGCGACGCTTTCGGCGCAGCGGCTCGCCGAAGTCGCGGCGCTGCCCCGCGAATATGATTTCCAGTCCACCGTGCTGCGGATCGCGGTGGAGGCGGGCGCCCGCCACGTCGCGCTCCCTGCCTCCGCTCGCCGATCGGGTCATGGCGTGGAGCGCGATGCGCAGGTGCTGGCCGGGCGCAGCAACGACGTGCTGGGGGCGCTTGCCAACCAGCGCACCGGCTGGGCGGACCGCTGGTTCTTCACCCCGATCACGCGCTTCCTTTTGCCCCAGCTCGTCCGGCGCGAGGTGCCCGCCTGGGCGACCGCGGTGGCGGGCGGGGGCGCGGGGCTGCTCGCGCTCGTGACGCTGGGGCTGGGGCATCCGGCGCCCGGCATGCTCCTCGCGCTCCTTTCGGTGATCCTGCTTTCGGCCGGGTCGCTGCTCAGCTGGCTGCGGGGCGACAATGTCCGCGCGAGCCAGCAGGAACAGGGCATCCTCCTCCTGGCGGTGCTTTCGGCGCTGCTGCTCGGCATCATCGCCTCGCTGGCCGCGGGGCATGCGACGCCGTTCGTGCTGGCGCTGTGGGGGGTGGCGAGCAACACCGTGGCCGATCGCGTGCCGGTGCGCCCGCGGCCATGGTATGCGAGCGCCGCCTCGCAGGTGCTGCTGCTGACGCCGTTCGCGCTGCTGGGCCTGGCGACGCTGGGCCTGGCCCTTGCGACGCTGCACGCGGTCGTCAGCCTTGCCGCGGCGGTTGAAGCCAGCCGTCACAAGGCTTAGGCCGGTCTTAACGACCGCACGTTAGGCGAGGGTGCATGGCCGCCCGTTCGACCCAGATGGATACCGATCCCGCAGCGCTGCTCTCCCATGCGGCGGCGCGCGGCATGCGTGCGCAGGTGCGGGCGGCGCCGCCGGTGGCCGCGTTGTTCGCGCCGCCGACCGATCCCCTCGACGATCGCACCCGCGCCGCCCTGTCCGAGCGGCTGGAGCGGCTGGTCCGCACCTCCGCCGATCGGCTGGCCGAAGTGGCGGCCGCGCGGCTGGACGCCGCGGCCGAGCCGGCTTTGGCCGCACGGATCCGGGGCGAGGCCGAACAGGTCTGGGATCGGCTTGCCGCGGTGCCGACGCTGTGGGACGAGACGCTGCTTGCCGAACTGCTGGCCGAAACGCGGCTGGCGCTGCTTGCCGCCGCGCTTCCGGTTCGCGCGCCCTTCAACCCCGACCAGCCGAGCCTGCTCGCGCGGCTCGCCCATTCCGACGACGCCCTGATTGCCGAGGCCGCCAAGCTGCTGCTGCTCCACGGCAGCGGCGGCGAGTATGCGACGCTCCAGCAGCTGTGCTGGCCGATCGCGGCGGCGCTGCGCCAGAATGCGACCGATCCGGAGGAGATCGCGCTGCTCGACCGCGCGCTGATCTCGGCGGTGGAGCAGTTGCGCGGGCAAGACAATGAGGCGCCGGCCGCAGCCCGGCTTGCACGCGCGCT
This sequence comes from Sphingomonas molluscorum, assembly GCF_039522995.1. Taxonomy (NCBI): domain Bacteria; kingdom Pseudomonadati; phylum Pseudomonadota; class Alphaproteobacteria; order Sphingomonadales; family Sphingomonadaceae; genus Sphingomonas; species Sphingomonas molluscorum. The sequence goes on from NZ_BAAAEL010000015.1 coordinate 53,453, forward strand.
GCGCCGCGATGTGGCCACGCTGCCGGAACTGATCGAACAGGCGCTTTCCGACCGCCGGCTCGAACTGGTGGTGGCGCTGGTCGCGGACGCGGGAGGGCTCGGCACCCGGGCGGTGCGGGACCTGGTGCTGGAGCGCGATCCGGCGCCGCTCTGCATGCTGCTGCGTGCGCTCGACCTGCCGCGCGAGACGCTGGCGCGCATCGGCTTTGCGCTGTGCGAGGCCGATCCGGCACGGGACCTGGACGCGTTCGCCGACCTGATCGACGAAGTCGCCGCGGTGCCGCTGCAGGCGGCCTGGCGGGCGGTGGCGGCGATGGCGCTTCCCGCCGGCTATCGCACCGCGCTGCTCGCGCTGGGCGATGGAGCGGGCGCATGAGCGCCTTTGATCGCTACCACCAGCCGGCTTCCGCGATGCTCGATGCCGACGGGCGGCTGCGCCATGCCGAGCCGCGGCTGGCGGGGCTGAACGCCCGTGCCGGCGGCGAGCCCGGCCAGCCGATCGCGGTTCCCGCCATGGCGGAGCTGGTGCGCATCAGCCTCCGCCTGGGCATCGATGTCGCGCGCAAGATCCTGGTCGCCGATGGCGAGGACGACGTCGAGCTGTGGGTGCAGGTGGAGCCGGAGGGCGACGGCCTGCGGCTGACGGTCGGCGCCTGGGGGCTTCCGGGCGACGGCGAGGGGACGCACGACGAGGCCGACGCCGCCGAGTTGCTGGCGCTCGATGCCGACTGGCGCTGGGAGGCCGATAGCGGGCTCCACCTGACCTATGTCTCGCCCGCCGCGGGCACCCGCTTCGGCTTCGATGCGACGGACGTGCTCGGCCGCCCGCTCACCTGGCTGTTCCAGCTGACCGACGATGGCGAGGGCGGCTTCCCGATGCTGGGCGCGATGGCGTCGCAGCAGCCGTTCGAGGGGCAATATGCGACGCTGCGCGATACCGGGCGTACGGTGCTGCTGTCCGGCGTGCCGCGCACCGACGCCGGAGGGCGCTTCGCAGGCTTCATCGGCGCGGCCCATGCCGTCGAGCCGGACGCGCCCGAGGCGCAGCCGGAGCCGCAGGGCCTGCCGCAGAACTTCGGCAAGCGGCTGCGCGCGGCGCTGCGCCAGCCGCTCGACCAGATCGTGGCGCATGCCGACAGCATCAGCGCGCAGGCGGACGGGGCGCTGCTCCAGGACTATGCCGACTATGCCGGCGACATCGCGAGTGCCGGCCGCCACCTGATGGGCCTCGTCAACGACCTGGAGGATGTGCAGGCGGTCGAGGACCCGGACTTCGCGATCGCCGTCGAGTCGCTGGACCTGGCCGACGTGACCCGTCGCGCGGCCGGGTTGCTGGCGGTGCGGGCGGAGCGGGCCGGGGTGACGATCGACCGGCCGGGCGCGCACGAGACGCTGGCGGCACGCGGCGAATTCCGTCGCGCGCTCCAGATCCTGGTCAACCTGATCGGCAATGCGGTGCGCTACTCCCCGCCGGGGGCCACCGTGTGGGTGCGGCTGGAGCGCGAAGGGCAGATCGCCTGCGTCATCGTGGCCGACCAGGGCAAGGGCATCGCGCCCGAGGACCAGGCCCGCATCTTCGAGAAGTTCGAGCGGGTCGACCCGAGCGAGCAGGGCGGAAGCGGCCTCGGCCTCTACATCGCCCGGCGGCTCGCCCGCGCCATGGGCGGTGACATCGTGGTCGACAGTGCGCTCGGGGAAGGTGCGCGCTTTGTCCTCACCCTGCCGCTGGTGGAGTAGAAGGGCGGGGCCGGCTCAGCCGCAGCCCAGCACCGACTTCACCTCCAGATATTCCGCAATGCCGTGCGCGCCATATTCGCGGCCGTTGCCGGACCGCTTGTAGCCGCCGAACGGCATGTCGGCATCGGGCACGCCGCCGTTCACATAGACCATGCCCGCGCGCAGCCTGGGGACCAGTCGCCGGGTATCCTCGGGCGCGCCGAACACGACTGCGGAGAGGCCATAGTCGGTGTAGTTGGCAATCCGGACGGCGTCTTCCTCGTCCGCATAGGCGATCACCGTCACGACGGGTCCGAAGATCTCCTCACGCGCGATGGTCATGTCCGGGGTAACGCCAGAGAAAAGCGTCGGGCGCACGTAGAAGCCGCGCTCGAAGCCTTCCGGGTGGCCGAGGCCGCCCACCTCCAGGGTCGCGCCCTCGGCGAGGGCGCTTGCGATCAGTTGCTGGACACGCTGCCATTGGGCCAGGTTCACCAGCGGGCCGATGTGATCGCCCGCTTCGCGCGGATCGCCGACCCGGACCGCCGCCATCGCCTGCCGCGCGATCGCGATCGCCGCCTCCTGCTGCGCGGCGGGGACCAGCAGCCGAGTGGGGGCGAGGCAGCTCTGCCCGGAATTGAAGGTAACGCTGCCAACGGTCGCGCGCGCGGCCGCTTCCAGATCGGCGCTCGGCAGGACCAGCGCGGGTGCCTTGCCGCCGAGTTCCTGGTGGACCCGCTTGACCGTGGGGGCCGCCGCCTGCGCCACGGCGATGCCCGCACGGGTGGAACCCGTGAAGCTCACCACCTCGACATGGCGGTGCCCGGCAAGCGCCTCGCCGGTGACGCCGTCCCCCTGGACCAGGTTGAACACGCCTGGCGGTACCCCCGCCTCGGCCATCACCTCGGCGAACAACGCGGCACAGCTCGGCGCTTCTTCCGAGGGCTTGAGCACCATGGTGCAGCCGGCGGCGAGCGCGGGCGCGACCTTGGCCACGATCTGGTTCATCGGCCAGTTCCACGGGGTGATCAGTGCGGCGACCCCGATCGGCTCGCGCAGGATCGCGTGGCGACCGCGGCGTTCCTCCCATTGCACCTCGCCGAGGGCACGAAGCGTCGCCCGGAGGTGGTCGACGCCGGACATGGCTTGCGCATCGCGCGCCATGCTCGCAGGACAACCGACCTCCCGCGTCATGGCGGCGGCAAAGGCGTCCAGCCGCGCCTCGTAGGCGGCGAGGATCGCCTCCAGCAGCGCGGCGCGTTCGGCGACGCTGGTGCGGGAGAACCCGTCGAACGCCCGCCGCGCGGCCGCCACCGCACGGTCGACGTCGGCGGCGCTGCCCAGCGTCAGCTGAACACAGACCTCGCCCGTCGCGGGATCGCGTACCTGCGCGGCGCGACCGCCGCGGCTTTCGACCCAATGGCCGTCGATGAAATGGGGAGGGGTTGGCATGTCGTCTTCCTGGCCCCGCGATGGCGCGGGGGCAAGCGTCGCAGTGCTGCCGCCTCGACGCAAAAGGGGCGTCCGGATCGCTCCGGACGCCCCTCCTGCTTGGCGATCGTGTGGACGATCAGGCCGAATAGTACATGTCGAATTCGACCGGGCTCGGGGTCATTTCCCAGCGGGCGACCTCGCCGCGCTTGACCTCGACATAGGCCTCGATCTGGTCGGCCGAGAACACGTCGCCCTTCAGCAGGAAGTCGTGATCGGCTTCCAGGCTGTCGAGCGCCTCGCGCAGCGAACCGCAGACGGTCGGCACCTGGGCGAGCTCTGCCGGCGGCAGGTCGTACAGGTTCTTGTCCATCGCCTCGCCCGGGTGGATCTTGTTCTGGATGCCGTCGAGGCCGGCCATCATCAGCGCCGCATAGGCGAGATAGGGGTTGGCCATCGCGTCCGGGAAGCGGATCTCGACGCGCTTGGACTTGGGGCCGGTGCCGTACGGGATGCGGCACGAAGCCGAACGGTTGCGCGCCGAATAGGCGAGCAGCACCGGCGCCTCATAGCCCGGCACCAGCCGCTTGTAGCTGTTGGTCGACGGGTTGGTGAAGGCGTTCAGCGCCTTGGCATGCTTGATGATGCCGCCGATGAAATAGAGGCAGGTGTCCGACAGACCCGCATAGCCCTCGCCCGCGAACAGGGGGTTGCCCTCGTTCCAGATCGAGAAGTGGGTGTGCATGCCCGAGCCGTTATCTTCCTTGATCGGCTTCGGCATGAAGGTCGCGGTCTTGCCGTACGCATGCGCCACCTGGTGCACGACATACTTGTAGATCTGCATGCGATCGGCGGTGGTGGTCAGCGTGCCGTAGGTCAGGCCCAGCTCGTGCTGCGCGGCGGCCACCTCATGGTGGTGCTTGTCGCAGGGTAGGCCCATTTCGAGCATGGTGGAGACCATCTCGCCACGGATGTCGACGGCGCTGTCGACCGGCGCGACCGGGAAATAGCCGCCCTTGGCGCGCGGACGGTGGGCCATGTTGCCCGACTCATATTCGCGGCCGCTGTTGGTCGGCAGCTCGATGTCGTCCAGCTTGTAGTAGCTGCTGGAATAGCTATTCTCGAAGCGCACGTCGTCGAACATGAAGAACTCGGCCTCGGGACCGACGTAGACGGTGTCGCCGATGCCGGTGGTCTTGAGGTAGGCCTCGGCGCGCTTGGCGGTCGAGCGCGGATCGCGCGCATAGAGCTCGCCGGTCGACGGCTCGACCACGTCGCAGAACAGGATCAGCATCGGCGTCGCCGAGAACGGATCGACATAGACCGCGTCGAGGTCGGGCTTGAGCACCATGTCGGACTCGTTGATCGCCTTCCAGCCCTCGATCGAGGAGCCGTCGAACATCAGGCCGTCGGTCAGCTCGTCCTCGGTCAGGATCGAGGCGACCATCGACAGGTGCTGCCACTTGCCCTTGGGGTCGGTGAAGCGAAGATCGATCCACTCGATCTCCTGGTCCTTGATCATCTTGAGGATCGTGCTGGCGGTATTGGCCATGGAACTAAGCCCTTTCTGGATAAAACCATTACCCCGCGAGGCGCCCCCCCGCGGCGGATTTCGTGCAGTGCGTCGAAAGAAATGTCCGGTCAGATGGCGTCTTCGTTGCGCTCTCCGGTGCGGATGCGAAGCGCCGTCTCCACGGGGATGACGAAGATCTTGCCGTCGCCGATGCGGCCGGTCTGGGCAGCGCCCGCGATCGCCTCGACGACGCGATCGGCGAGGCTGTCCTCGACGACCACCTCCAGCTTCACCTTCGGCAGGAAGTCGACGACATATTCGGCGCCGCGATAGAGCTCGGTATGGCCCTTCTGGCGGCCGAAGCCCTTGGCTTCGGTGACGGTGATGCCACTCACGCCGACCTCGTGCAGCGCCTCCTTCACCTCATCCAGCTTGAACGGCTTGATGATGGCCTCGATCTTCTTCATGCCTCGCGTATTCCCCCCGGCCGAACACGGCCACGCACACAGGTGCCGACAATCAAGAACCGTGCCAGAGCACGAATCGCGGGGGCGAGCATCCCCGATCCGGCTGCGCCTGTCGATCCTGCCCGCCTTTTCGGCACAGCCCTGGAAAATGCCCGCTTTTTGAGCAGGGCGACGGCCTTGGTCGGGGTCAGTATGCTCCGGCTGCTGGCAGGGGAGCGGCAAGGAACGGCCGAAGTATTCGCCATAAGAGGAGCCCACTCCGGCGAGCCTATTACTTGCGGGGCGCAATCTTTCCTGCGCAGACTGGCTGCATGAAGAGAATGCTGCTGCTCGCCAGCCTGGTGCTGCCCGTAAATACGGCATCTTCGCAGTCGCTTCCGTCGCCACGCCCGGCGGTGCCTTGGCAACTGCTCGCCTGGATGCCGGGCGAGGTGCGCTGCGGCGGCACCAGCGTGGTCCCGCTGGCGCTGCGACGTCCGATCACGAGCATTCGCCGGGGCAACCAATATGATGCGACGGACGCACTCACCTATCGCTTCCGCATCGATGCCAGCGGCCGGACGCTGTCGATCCGCAGGGAAGGGGGTGGAGCGCCGTGGAGCGACGATGTCGCGCCGTCGCTTGCCGCCAGCCGGTTCGGGGCGGGCGCTCCGCAGGCGGACTGCACCATCCGCTATACGCTGCGCGCGATGTCGCCCGAGGAAGCGCCGGTCGGGGACCTGATCTCCTATTCCCTCGAACCCCAGTCGGGCGAACTGCCGCCCGATGGCTGGGCCCGGATCCAGTCGCCCCAGGCATCGTGCCTCACGGAACCGCGGCCCCGGCCGCTGGTCGCCGTGTATCCCGATTTCGACAAGCTGCCGGGCACGCCGGGCGTCAAGCACTGGACGATGGTCGCCTATGATCAGGATGCGCGTGGGCGGCCGATCCATGTCCGCACGGTAGAGGGCACGGGGAGTGCGGCGCTGGACCGCGCAGCCGTACGGGCGGTGCGCAAATCCCGCTTCACGGGCGGCGCGCGCGCCGGCTGCCTGTTTCCCTTTTGGCGAGCACCGACGACCCTTGCGGCGCCCACGCCTCCCTCCGAGGACAGCCTCCGGCCCGCCGACAGCAACTGCCCGCATTCCGGCGATTGGGCCACGCCGCCGACGCTGACCTACCCGAACGGCTATCCGCGCCGCGCCATCGAAGGGTGGGCGGTCGTCGCGTTCGACGTGGCGCCCTGGGGCGAGCTCGGCAACCTGCGGGTGCTGGCGAGCGAACCGACGGCGGATTTCGGCGAGCAGGCGATCCATGTCCTGCGTTCGGCGCGGAAGCCCGCGTCCGCGACCGGGCGCTCGGGCTGTGTCGACCGGGTGATCTTCAAGATCGGCTATGGCGGATTGCCGCTCGGAAAAGATCCGGCCTGAGGGGAGGGGGGCAGTCGCGGCGTCTCTGTTCTTCGCGCCCGGTTCGTGCGACCAGCGCGACAGCCCCTTCCGGCCTTGGTTGAAAAGACGATGAGCATCCCGACCGCAGCATTCCTTGCACTCGCGCTGCAATCCCAGGCGGCGGCGCCTGCGCCCGCAGTCGCGCCCGGCACCATCGCGGTCGAGGTGGCCGAGGATGCCACCGCCTCCGATCGGCTGTTCACGGACGCGGTCACCCGCGCGCTTTCGGACGCCCGCTTCGTTTCGCTGCCGCTCGAGAGCCACAGCCGCTACATCGCGCGCGTGACGGTCACGCGCACCGAGAGCGGCGCGGTGGCGGCAAAGGCAAAGGATCCGCCGGCGATGGCGGCGCTGGGCCAGGTGTTCGTGCCGCTGCCCTCGGGCAAGAGCCAGATCCGCGGCCTGGTCTCGACCGACCTGTCGGTCGACATCCTGCTGCGCGGCGGGGACACGCCCGTCTGGAGCGGCCGCGCCTCCACCGTGCAGGTGGAGGGAAGTGCGGCCGATGCGCCCGCGACGGTCGCGACCAAGCTCGCTTCCGCGCTGATGCGCCAGTTCCCGCGGCGCGATCCCGTCTCGGTACCCTGAGCGCCCACCGCGGCCATGCGGCCGCGGTGAGGTTCAGTCCCGGCCCGAACGGGCGGCGCCGTTCGTCACGCCGCCAGCTTGGTGGCGTCCTCCCGGCCGGCGATCAGCGCGTCCACCACGCCCGGATCGGCGAGCGTCGAGGTGTCGCCCAGGCTGCCGAAGTCGTTCTCGGCGATCTTGCGCAGGATGCGGCGCATGATCTTGCCAGAGCGCGTCTTGGGCAGCGACGGGGTGAACTGGAGCGCGTCGGGCGTCGCGATCGGCCCGATCTCGCGGCGGACCCACTGGATCAGCTCCTTGCGGAGCGCCACGTCGCCTTCCTCGCCCGCGTTCAGCGTCACATAGGCATAGATGCCCTGGCCCTTCACGTCGTGCGGCATGCCGACCACCGCGGCTTCCGCGACCTTGGCATGCGCCACCAGCGCGCTCTCGACCTCGGCCGTGCCCATGCGATGGCCCGACACGTTGATGACGTCGTCCACGCGGCCGGTGATCCAGTAATAGCCGTCGGCATCGCGGCGACAGCCGTCACCGGTGAAATACTTGCCGGGATAGGTGGTGAAATAGGTCTGGAAGAAGCGGTCGGCGTCGTTCCACACGGTGCGCATCTGCCCGGGCCAGCTGTCGGCGATCACCAGGTTACCCTCGGTCGCCCCCTCCAGCACCACGCCTTCGGAATCGACCAGCTGCGGGAGGACACCGAACAGCGGCTTGCTCGCCGACCCTGGCTTTAGCGCCGTCGCGCCGGGCAGCGGGGTAATCATGTGACCGCCGGTCTCCGTCTGCCACCAGGTGTCGACGATCGGGCAGCGGCTGTCGCCGACGACGCGGTAGTACCATTCCCACGCCTCCGGGTTGATCGGCTCGCCGACCGACCCGAGCACGCGCAGCGAGGCGCGGCTGGTCTTCTTCACCCACTCGTCGCCCTCGCGCATCAGCGCGCGCAGGGCGGTGGGCGCCGCGTAGAAGCTGGTCACCTGATATTTGTCGACGATCTGCCAGAAGCGGGAGAAGTCCGGGTAGTTGGGTACGCCCTCGAACATCAGCGTCGTCGCGCCGTTCGCGAGCGCGCCATAGACGATGTAGCTGTGCCCGGTGACCCAGCCCACGTCGGCCGCGCACCAGAATACTTCGCCCGGGCGATAGTCGAACACATATTGGTGCGTCATCGACGCCCAGACCAGATAGCCGCCGGTGGTGTGGAGCACGCCCTTGGGTTTGCCGGTCGATCCCGAGGTATAGAGGATGAACAGCGGCTTTTCCGCGCCCATCGGCTCGGGCGGGCAGTCGGTCGACTCCGCCTGCACGACATCGTCGTACCAGAGGTCGCGGCCCTCCTGCATCGGCACCTCGGCGCCGGTGCGGCGGACGACGATCACCGTCTCGACGATCTTGCCGGCTTCGTCCTCCAGTGCCGCGTCGACATTGGCCTTGAGCGGCACCCGCTTGCCGCCGCGCAGCCCTTCGTCGGCGGTGATGACCAGCTTCGACCCGCAATCCTGGATGCGGTTGGCGAGGCTGTCGGGGGAAAAGCCGGCGAACACGATCGAATGCACCGCGCCGATCCGCGCGCAGGCGAGCATCGCGAATGCGGCTTCGGGGATCATCGGCAGGTAGATGGTGACGCGATCGCCCTTCTTGACGCCCGCGGTCTTGAAGGCGTTGGCGAGGCGGCTGACCTCGTCCTTCAGCTCCGCATAGCTGATCTTGCGCTCTTCGCCCGGCGTGTCGCCTTCCCACAGGATGGCGATGCGGTCCGGGTCCTTGGCGGCGTGCCGGTCGACGCAATTCTCGGCCACGTTGAGGATACCATCCTCATACCAGCGGATGTGAAAGTCCGCTTCCTCGAACGAGGTGTCCTTGATCCGCTTGGGGAACCGCACCCAGTCGAGCCGCTCGGCCTCGCGCGCCCAGAACGTGTCCGGATCGGTCGCGGCCTCTTCGTACATGGCGGCGTAGCGGTCCTGGTCGATCAGCGCCTTTTCGGCCCATTCGGCCGGCACGGGGTAGCAGGACTGGGTCATCATCCTCTCCATTCTCTACGGTTCGAACGCGCCGCCATCGGGCATGTCGCCACGAGCCGATGGAGCCGGCGCGCGACCGGTGTCCCCGCCATTCTCCCGCGCCCGCGCCCCCGTGCGCAAGACCAAAATGGGACGAAGGGAGCGGATGGAAGGATCAGCGATGCGCGACCCAAGCGCGCGGACCTGCGATTTCCCCGATCCGACCAATCAAGTGGCTCGACCCGCAATTCGAATGCCGCCACCATGGTCGCAATCGGACCCCCGGCGCGAGCGGCGCTCGGAACCGACCCGGTGACGGCCCCGCACGAAGGGCCACGCCGCGCTTTGCGAATCGAAGGAGAGGGGCAGCACATGGCGACCGCACCGGGGGACATTCCCAAACACCACCCCGCCACCCAGAGCGAGAAGCTCGTCATCGCGGCCTCCTCGCTGGGCACGGTGTTCGAGTGGTATGACTTCTACCTCTACGGCCTGCTGGCGACGATCATCACGGCCCAGTTCTTCTCCGGCGTGAACGAGACCACCGGCTTCATCTTTGCCCTGGCGGCGTTTGCAGCGGGCTTCGCGGTGCGGCCGTTCGGCGCGCTGGTGTTCGGGCGGATCGGCGACATGGTCGGCCGCAAGAACACCTTCCTCGTCACCATGGGCATCATGGGCCTGTCGACCTTCATCGTCGGCCTGCTGCCGAGCTATGCCACCGCAGGGGTCGCGGCACCGATCGCGCTGGTGGTGCTGCGGTTGCTCCAGGGGCTGGCGCTGGGCGGCGAATATGGCGGCGCCGCCACCTATGTCGCCGAGCATGCGCCCAACAACAAGCGCGGCCTCTACACCAGCTTCATCCAGACGACGGCGACCTTCGGGCTGTTCGCGGCGCTGCTGATCGTGATCGGGACCCGCTTTGCGGTGGGCGAGGAAGCCTTTGCGAGCTGGGGATGGCGGGTGCCGTTCCTGATCTCGATCGTGCTGCTCGCGGTGTCGATGTGGATCCGCCTGCAGATGAGCGAAAGCCCGGTGTTCCAGAAGATGAAGGCCGAGGGAAAGACCTCCAAGGCGCCGCTCACCGAGGCGTTCGGCACCTGGCGCAACCTGAAGGTGGTGCTGGTGGCGCTGCTCGGCGCGGCGATGGGGCAGGGGGTGATCTTCTACACCAGCCAGTTCTATGCGCTGTTCTTCCTGGAAAAGATGCTGCGCGTGGACGGCGCCACCACCAACATCCTGGTGGCGGTCGCACTGCTGATCGCGACGCCCGCGTTCGTCTTCTTCGGCTGGCTGTCCGACAAGATCGGCCGCAAGCCGGTGCTGCTGACGGGCTTTGCGCTGTCGGCGCTGCTCTACTATCCGCTGTTCCAGGTGATGTCGCATGCCGCCAACCCGGCGCTGTACGAGGCGCAGCAGACCACGCCGGTGTCGGTGGTGGCGGACCCGAACGAATGCTCGGTCCAGTTCGACCCGGTGGGGAAGAACAAATTCGACAGCAGCTCCTGCGACATCGCCAAGGCCTATCTGGCGAAGGCCGGCATCTCCTACGGCAACGTCGTGGCGCCTGCCGGGACGACCGCGAGCATCCATGTCGGCGGGCAGGTGCTGCCGGCGGTGGACCCGGCGACGGTGACCGGCCCCGCCCGTGCCGATGCGATCAAGGCCTATGGCGCCCAGGTGCAGCAGGCGCTCACTGCCGCCGGCTACCCGGCGGGCGCGGCCGATCCGGCGCGGATCGACAAGCCGATGGTGGTCGGCATCCTGATCCTCCTCGTGCTGCTGGTGACCATGGCCTATGGCCCGATCGCGGCGCTGCTGGTCGAGCTGTTCCCGACGCGGATCCGCTACACCGCCATGTCGCTGCCCTATCACATCGGCAACGGCTGGTTCGGCGGCTTCCTGCCGACCACGGCGTTCGCGATGGTCGCGGCCACCGGCAACATCTACTACGGCCTGTGGTACCCGATCGTGATCGCCGCGATCACGCTGGTGGTGGCGCTGCTCTTCCTGCCGGAAACGTTCCGCCGCGACATCGACTCCTGATCCGCAGCGGGAGGCGGGGTGGGGCGGTCGCGCTGGCCGCCTCGTCCTCGCTCCCGCCGCGGCGCGTTGACCAACGCCTAGCCGCTGCCTACCTCCGGAACCCATGAACCGCCCCGCTCCTGATCTTCCAGCCGCATGAGCGCTCCTTCGATTGTGCTCGTCGAGGACGATGCCGCACTCCGCACGCTGACCGCCCGCGCGCTCCAGGAGAACGGCTATCTCGTCCGTACCGCCTCCGCAGCGGACGAGATGTGGGAGGCGCTGGACGCGCATCCTGCCGACCTGGTGCTGCTGGACATCATGCTTCCGGGCACCAGCGGGATCGAGCTCTGCCGGCAGCTGCGCGAGCGCAGCAACGTGGCGATCATCTTCATCAGCGCAAAGGGCAGCGAGTCCGACCGGGTCGCCGGCCTGGAACTCGGCGCCGACGACTATCTCCCCAAGCCGTTCAGCACCCGCGAGCTGCTGGCGCGCGTCCGCGCGGTGCTGCGCCGCGGCGGCCGTGAGGTACCCCCCGGTGCGCGGGAGGAGGGGCTCCGCCGCTTCGACGGCTGGACGATCGACCTGCGGCGCCGCGAGACCCTTTCGCCGACCGGCGCGGTCGTCGACCTGACGGGCGCGGAGTTCGACCTGCTGGCCGTGCTGCTCGACCACGCCCAGCGCGTGATCGCACGCGAGCGGCTGATCGAGCTGTCGCGCACCCGGCTGGGCGACAGTTCCGATCGCAGCATCGACGTGCTGGTCAGCCGCCTTCGCCGCAAGCTCTCGGGCGCCGGCGGCAGCGCGCCGATCATCACCGTGCGCGGCGTCGGCTATATGCTCAACGTGCCGGTGGAGCGCGCTTGACCCGGTTTGCGCGCTTCGTGCACCCGTCCTTCGGCCTGCTCGGCCGCATCGTCGCGATCCTGCTGCTCACCACCGCGCTCGAATTCGGCGTCAGCACGCTCTTGTACGAGCGCGCGAGCCAGTTCGCCGTCCGCGACGACGAGGCACGACGGCTCGCCGAGCATCTCGTGATCGCGCGCCGGCTGATTACCGAGAGCCCGCCCGAGCGCCGCGAAGCCATGGCGGCCGAACTCACCACCGATCGCTACGAGTTGCGCTGGAGCCCGGAGCTGCCGCCCCCCGCGCGCATTTCGCCATCGCTGGACGGGATGCGTGAGCAGGTGGTGGACTGGGAGCCGTCGCTAGCGACCTCGGACCTGCGGTTGCGGCTCACCTCGCCCGGGCGCAGCTCGGTCGTGACGGGGGGCATACGCCTGTCGGACGGCAGCTGGCTCCATTTCCGCACCCTCGAATCGCTGCGCACGCTCAACCTCGCATGGGAGCGGGTGCTGCTGGCGCTGATCCCGGCCATCGCCCTGATCGTGATCGGCGGCCTGCTGGTGCGGCGTACGCTGCTGCCGATGCGCCAGCTGGCGACCGCCGCCGATCGGGTGGGCCGCAGCGGTCCCGATGGCGCGCCGATCCGTGTGTCCGAGGCGGGGCCCGGCGAAGTGCGCCGCGTGGTCGCCGCCTTCAACCGCATGCAGGCCCGCATTCACAGGCTGATCGACGATCGCACCCGCGCGCTGGCGGCGGTCGGCCATGATCTGCGTACTCCTCTCGCGCGCTTGCGGCTGCGCGCCGAGCGGGTGGCGGACGACGAGCTTCGCGAGACGCTCGACTCGGACCTTGCGGAAATGGAGTCGATGATCGCCTCGTTGCTCGCGTTCCTCGGAGGAGAGGGCGAGCCCGAGCAGCCGGTGCTGATCGACCTGGCGGTGCTGAGCGCGACCGTGGCGGACGAGGCGGCCGACCTCGGGCAGAACGTGACCTATGACGGGCCGGACCATCTGGAGTGCCGGCTGCGCCCGTCGGGCATGAAGCGCGCGCTGGTGAACCTGGTCGAGAATGCGGTTCATCACGCCGACACCGTGTGCATCCGCCTGGCCGCGCATGCCGATGCGGTGGTGCTCTCCGTCGAGGACGACGGGCCGGGCATTCCCGAGGACTCGCTGCCGCTGGTGCTCGAGCCGTTCGTCCGCCTGGATGCCGCCCGCAAGCGCGACACGATCGGCTTCGGCCTGGGCCTGTCGATCGTCGTGCGGGCGGTGGAGGCGGAGGGCGGCCAGTTCCGGCTGTCGAACCGCCCCACCGGCGGACTGTGTGCGGAGATCCGCCTGCCGGTGCCCGGCGCCGCCTGAGGCGCGGCACCGGCGTGGCCAGGTCAGCCGAGGGTGCGGCGGACCAGCACCAGCGTCGGATCGTCCTCCAGCGGATGGGCGGTGAAGCCCATTTCCTGCTCCAGCTCGATGGCGGCACGGTTCTCGCGCGCTTCGATCGATTCGAGCGTCTTGATGCCGCGCGCCTCGGCATAGGCGGCGATGTGCTCGAGCAGCGTCCAGCTGATGCCGCGGCGCTTGTGATCGGTGCGGATCGAGATCGCGACCTCGCCGCGTTCCAGCTTCGGATCGGCCGCGAGCATGCCGGTCGCGAGGATGCGGCCCTCGTCATCGAGCGCCAGGAAATTCTCGGTGCGATCATGATCGACCGCGGTCATCGCGACGAGCCGGTCGTGGCCCACCTTGTCGAGCGCGATCAGGAAGCGGAAGCGGATGTCGTCTTCCGAGACATGGCGGAAGAATTCGGCAAGCCGCTCCTCGTCACCCGGCCGGGCCGGACGGACGTGGAAGGTGAAGCCGCTCCGCGTCGTCAGCGATCCCGTCCACCGATCGGCGTTCGCCACCGGCTGCCCGGTGCCGACCCGCGCCATGTCTTCGCTGTTGTGATCGCTCATTCTGGCATCTCCCTCGTTGCGGCGCGCCTTGCCGGGGCGTGCGCGCCAGCATGCCCCAAGCCTCGGCCCGTGCCGACAAGCCCAGGCTAGGGGATGCGGCGACCCGCGGCCAGCCTGCGATGGACGGCTTCGCCGCGGCTGCCCTTGTCCTGGCGCAAGGAACGCCGCGCGCCGAAGCAGCGACACGCCGCCGCTCAGAAATACGGCGGCTTGGTGTAGCCCGCGGGGCTCAGCGTAAAGATCTCGCAGCCGTCCTCGGTGATGCCGATCGAATGCTCGAATTGCGCGGACAGCGAGCGGTCGCGGGTCACCGCCGTCCAACCGTCGTCCAGCACCTTCACGTCGGGCTTGCCGATGTTGATCATCGGCTCGATCGTCAGGATCATGCCGGGCTTGAGCTCCGGGCCGGTGCCCGGGCGCCCCGCGTGCACCACCTCCGGCGCGTCGTGGAACAGCCGGCCGACGCCATGCCCGCAGAAGTCGCGGACCACGCCATAGCGGTGCGCCTCGGCATGCTGCTGGATCGCATGCGCCACGTCGCCCAGCCGGTTGCCGGGCCGCGCCTGCTCGATGCCCAGCATCATGCAGTCATAGGTCACCTCGACCAGCCGCCGCGCCTTGATCGGCACGTTGCCGACCAGATAGGTGCGGCTGGTGTCACCGTGCCAGCCGTCGAGCAGCGGGGTCACGTCGATGTTGGCGATGTCGCCGTCCTTGAACACGCGCTCGGACGGGATGCCGTGGCACACGACATGGTTGATCGAGATGCAGGTCGAATGGGTATAGCCGCGATAGCCCAGCGTCGCCGGCACCGCGCCCGCATCGTCGATCATGCGGAAGATCATCGCGTCGATCTCGGCGGTGGAAACGCCCGGCACCACGTGCGGCGTGACGGCGTCGAGCACCTCGGCCGCCAGGCGTCCCGCCTTGCGCATGCCCTCGAACGCTTCGGGGCCATGCAGCTTGATCGCGCCGGTGCGCGCCAGGGGAGTGTCGGCGGAGACGGTTACATATTCGGTCATGCCCCGCGATATAACGGCTCGGGTGCCGCTTTGCGAGGGCGGGGACGGGCGCTATGCAGGGGACATGACCGTGCGCACCTGGACCGCCGCCCTGCTCGTCATCGGAGACGAGATCCTTTCCGGACGGACGCAGGACCGCAACGTGGCCCAGCTCGCGTGCTGGCTGAACGTTCAGGGCATCCGCCTGGCCGAGGTGCGGATCGTCCCGGACCGGCAGGAGGCGATCGTGGAGGCGCTCGACGCGCTGCGATCGCGCAACGATTATTGCTTCACGACCGGCGGCATCGGGCCGACCCATGACGACATCACGGTGGACGCCGTAGCGGCGGCCTTGGGCGTGCCCGTGGTGGTCCATCCCGAGGCACAGGCCATGCTGGAGGCGCATTACGCCGAGCGCGGCGGGATCAACGACGCCCGCCTGCGCATGGCGCGCGTGCCGGAGGGCGCGACCCTGATCGCCAACAGTCAGTCGGGCGCGCCGGGGATCCGCATCGGCAACCTCTTCATCCTCGCCGGCGTGCCGCATATCGCCGCGGCGATGCTCGACGCGCTCACCGGCACGCTGGAAGGCGGGCTGCCGGTGCTTTCCACCACCATCGGCTGCTGGGTCGGGGAGAGCGAGGTCGCCGACCTGCTGCGCGAGGCGGAGCGCGCCCACGCCGGCGTCTCGATCGGCAGCTATCCCTTCTTCCGAGAGGGGCGAGTGGGCGCCAACTTCGTGATCCGCGCGACCGACCGGCAGCTCCTCGACGCCTGCACCGCCGAGCTGGAAGCGCAGCTCGTCGCGGCCGGATATCCGGTGGTGACCGGCGGCATCTGAACCGCTGGCGCGGCTGCGCCAGTTCGCGACCACTATCGCTCTCATTGCTCCATGGGATCGCGTCCTGTCCAATGGTGCAGGCGTGGTCGCCGCACGGCCGAGTCGCTGCGGCCGCACGAGACCCCGCTTCCCCAGTACCGCAGCTGGCTTCGAGGTGCCTCAACCGGCGGAACATCCTCCGCCACAGTCACCCGAAGGAGGTGCGAAGTACCCACTCGACAAGCAACTTGTTGCGCGGCAAGTTGCGTGCAGAAAATAAGGAGATAGGGGATGGATACGATTCTTCGTGTCGCGCGTGCAGTATTCGCCGCGCCTCGCCGCTACTTCGAACATGCGCTCCGCGCGCCCGAGCCGGGCCAGTGCGGCTGCGGCGCGGAAGCCGAGATCGGCCGAACCAAATGCCACGAGTGCTGGCTCGACGAATAGGCGACCGGCTCGGCCGCGAGGCGGCTGGGCGATCCTCTCCAAAACGGCGGCGGGTCCGGCGCGATCCGGCCCTGCCTCGACGGGGCCGCTCCCGTGATGCCCGGCGCGCGCCTCCGATCGCGGACGGGCGGACCTCGCGCTGGGTGGGGGGCTGCGGGCAGACGGCGCTCGCCCGGGGCAGACGTGCGGGTAACCATCATCGCCATTGACGAGGCGATGAGAAGCATGGCAGTTGCCGACCGTCGCAAGCGTCCCGGCGCGTGCGGCCGAGCCGGACCACGGCCTCGCGGGTGTAGCTCAATGGTAGAGCAGAAGCTTCCCAAGCTTACGACGAGGGTTCGATTCCCTTCACCCGCTCCACTTCCCTGAAGCTGAGACGATCGCGACGGCGCAAATGACGCGGGCGTGATCGGCCTTTCCCGCGCAGCATTCCGGCCACGCCATGCTCCTGCGCTTCGGCGTGCCTCGCGGCGACTGCTTGTGAGCCCCTGAAGCGCTTCAGCGTAAGCGCCGCGCGGACGCTACAGCCGCATCTCCTCCAGCGGGACGCCGTTGGTCTCCGGCATGAAGCGCCACACCCAGACGAGCTGCAGCAGCATCATCGCGCCGAAGAACAGGAACACCCAGCCGCCGACGCGGCCCGCCACGATCGGGAAGATCCATGTGATCGCCGCGGCCATCACCCAATGCGTGGTGGAGCCCAGCGCCTGGCCCTTGCCGCGCACTTCGCTTGGGAACACCTCGGACAGGAAGACCCAGATCACCGCGCCCTGGCTGACGGCAAAGGCGGCGATGAAGCCGAGCATGCCGACCAGGATCAGCGTCCCGTCCGCCACCGGCTGCTCCAGCTGGAAGCCGACCAGGAACAGCGCGAGCGCGCAGACGAGGGAGCCGACGTAGAGCAGCGGCTTGCGCCCGAAGCGATCGATCAGGAACAGCGCGAGCACGGTGAAGGCCAGGTTGATGCCGCCCACCGCCACCGACTGGAGCATGGCGCTGTCGGTGCCGGCACCGCCCAGCGCGAAGATGCGCGGCGCATAATAGAGCAGCGCATTGATGCCGGAGAGCTGGTTGAACATGGCGATCGCGATCGCGCAGCCGACCGGCACGGCATAGCGGCGCTGGAACAGCTGCGGCTGGCGCTCGCGCACTTGTGCGCCCTGCATGGCGGCGATCTCGCGCTCCGGGTCGGCGGAGCCCAGCCGTTGCAGCACGTCCAGCGCGTCCGCGGATCGCCCCTTCACGACGAGCCAGCGCGGGCTTTCGGGGAGCAGCAGGGTGACCAGCAGGAATAGGGCGGAGGGCGCCGCGACGATCCCGAGCATCCAGCGCCAGGCGACGTCCGCGTCCATGCCGCGCGCGATCAGATAGTTGGAGAGAAAGGCGAGGAGGATACCGAGCACGATGTTGAGCTGGTTGAGCGCGACCAGCCGGCCGCGAAAACGCGTTGGTGCAACCTCCGCGATATAGACCGGCGTGACCACCGAGGCCGCGCCGATCGCAAGGCCGCCGAGCGTGCGGAACAGCAGCAGCACCGGCCAGCTGTTCGCCAACCCGGAGCCGAGCGACGAGACCAAATAGGCAATGGCGATCGCCAGCAGCATGCGCCTGCGGCCGAACCGGTCGGCGGGAGCACCTGCCGCGAGCGAGCCGATCACCGTCCCGATCAGCGCGGAGGCGACCGTGAAGCCGAGCGCGGGATCGGACAGCGCGAAATGCGCCTGCAATGCCTGGGTGGCACCCGAGATCACTGCCGTGTCGAACCCGAACAACAGGCCGCCCAATGCCGCGCCGAGCGCACTGAGCACGATTGCGGGCGACATGCGCCCCGTGTCCGCATGGGCAGAAAGCTGCCGGTCGTCGCGTGGCTGTTCGTGCGGCCGCATCGCATCCCCCCGTTCGCGATCGGCATCACCGTGCCGTACGCTTTGTCGGGTTCGAGGCTATCGCCTGCCGGAGCGCCTGTCCAACCTGCGGCAGCCGTAACCGGGTTCAGTCGGCCGAACGACCTTGGGCCGCGAGTGCCAGCACGCGTTGCGCCTGTTCCAGGTGCAGCCGCTCCACCATCGCCCCGTCCAGGCGGATCGCGCCCAGGCCGTCCGCGTCCGGGCTCGCAAAGGCGGCCACGATCGCCTCGGCCCGCGCCACATCCTCGGGGCTTGGCGAGAAGGCAGCGTTGCAGGCGGCGATCTGGCGCGGGTGGATCAGCGTCTTGCCGTCGAAGCCCATGGCGGCACCCTGCCGGCACACCGCCTCGAACCCGGCATCATCGTCGATCGCATTGTGGACGCCGTCCAGCACCGTGAGTCCCCAGCCGCGCCCGGCGGCGAGCGCGAGGGTCAGCAGCGGCAGCAATTCCGCGCGATCGGCGGAGAGGCGGCAGCGCATCTCCTTGGCGAGATCGTTGGTGCCGATCACGAACGCCTGGAGCCGCGTGCGCTCTGCTGCCGCAGCGATGGCGCCGAGCGCGGGGATGGCACGGCAGGTCTCGATCATCGCCCAGATCGGCGCGCGCTGCATCTGCGCCTCGACAGCGTCGATGTCGGTTGCGGCATTCACCTTGGGAACCAGCACGGCGTCGAAGGGGGCGGTGTCGGCGGCGGCGAGGTCGTTGGCCGCCCAGGGACTGTCGAGACCGTTGATACGCAGCACCAGCTCGCGCGGGCCGAACCCGCCTGCTCGCGCCGCCGCCACCGCCGCCTCGCGCGCCGCCTGCTTCTGCTCGGGCGCGACCGCATCCTCCAGGTCGAGGATCACCACGTCACAGGGAAGGGTGCGTGCCTTCTCAATCGCCCGCGCGTTCGACGCCGGCAGGAACAGCGCGCTGCGGCGGGGGCGAAGGTCGCTCATGCCGGCCGTTCGGGCAGCAGCAGCGAGGCATCGCCATAGCTGTAGAAGCGATAGCCGCTGGCGATCGCGTGCGCATAGGCCGCCTGCATCCGGTCCAGCCCCATCAGCGCCGAGACCAGCATGAACAGTGTCGAGCGGGGCAGGTGGAAGTTGGTCATCAGCCCGTCGATGCCGCGGAAGCGATAGCCCGGCGTGATGAAGATCGCGGTGTCGCCCTCGAACGGACGGATGATGCCGTCCTCCCCACTGGCGCTTTCGATCAGGCGCAGGCTGGTGGTGCCGACCGCGATCACGCGGCCGCCGTCGCGGCGCACCTGGTTGAGCCGATCGGCGGTCTCCGCGTCGAGCCGGCCCCATTCGGCATGCATGCGGTGCTCGTCGGTGTCGGCGGCCTTCACCGGCAGGAAGGTGCCGGCGCCGACGTGCAAGGTGAGCGTCGCGTGGCCGATCCCACGCGCTTCCAGCGCCGCCATCAGCCCGGGCGTGAAGTGCAGCGCCGCGGTGGGGGCGGCGACGGCACCTGCCTCGCGCGCGAACAGCGTCTGGTAATCCTCGGCATCGCGCGCGTCGGTCTCGCGCTTGGAGGCGATGTAGGGCGGAAGCGGCATGCGGCCGGCGCGTTCGAGCAGCAGCTCGACCGGCTCGTCGCCCGCGAACGCCAGCAGCACGCTGCCGTCGTCACCGCGCTCGCCCGCCGTCGCCGACACGCCGGCGCCGAAGTCGATCACGTCCCCGTCGCGCAGCCGCCGTGCGTTGCGCACGAAGGCGCGCCAGGCGCGCGGCCCCTCGCGCTTGTGCAGGGTGGCGCCGATGCGTGCCTCGCCGCGGCGGCCCTCCAGCTGGGCGGGGATGACGCGGGTGTCGTTGAAGACCAAGAGGTCGCCCGGGCGGAGCGCGTCGGGAAGGTGGGTCACCACCGCGTCGCGCGTGCCGGCCTCGTCGAGCACCAGCATGCGCGCGGCGTCGCGCGGCGCCGCCGGGCGAAGCGCAATGCGCTCCGCCGGCAGTTCGAAGTCGAAATCGTCTACATTCATCTCAGGCGTCCGCCGAACGACCGGCGTGGATGGGTCAGCGCTTGGCCGGGCCGGACGGCAGCGTCAGGTTCTGGTCCTCGGCCGGAACGGTCGAGGCGGCAGCCGGTGCCGGCTGGTACGGCGGGGGATTGTCGGCAGCGATATAGGCGTGGACGACGCGGGTCGGGTTCGCCGGCGGCTCGCCGCGCTGGATCGCGTCGACATACTGCATGCCGTCGAGCACGCGGCCGAACACCGTGTACTTCTTGTCCAGCGCCAGGCGCGGCGCGAGCATGATGTAGAACTGGCTGTTGGCGCTGTTCTCATCCTGCGCGCGCGCGGCGGCGACGGCGCCGCGGACGTGGGGAAGATAGTTGAACTCCTTCTCCAGGTCCGGAAGCTCCGATCCGCCGGTGCCGTCGCCCTTGGGATCGCCGCCCTGGGCCATGAAGCCCTCGATCACGCGGTGAAAGGGCAGGCCGTCGTAGAACTTCTGGCGGGTGAGCGTCTTGACGCGCTCCACTGCCTTGGGGGCGACGTCCGGGCGCAGCCAGATGGTGACGCGGCCACCGCTCGACAGGTCGAGCAGCCACAGGTTCTCCTTGTCCGTGGTCGCGGGCGGTGCCGCGCGGCCGGGAACATCGATCAGCTGGGCTGCGGCGGGCAGCGCGAACAAGGACGCGAACAACGCGAAAACAACGGCAAACAGGCGCATTTCCACCCCGGGGATAAGTTCTCGGCCAGGGGCTTAGAGGATTTCCCGCGGCGGGGGTAGGGGCGCGTTTTCGCTCCCGACGCCCCCGTCTCAGGCGGCGGCGAGCGCCTCCTCGCGCTCGGCGGCCTGGCGTGCCCACATCTCGGCATAGACGCCGCTCTTGCGCAACAGCTCGGCATGGGTGCCGCTCTCCACCACCTGGCCCGCCTCCAGCACGACGATGCGGTCCGCGTGGACCACGGTCGACAGGCGGTGGGCGATGACAATGGTGGTTCGGCCCTGCTCGATCGCCTCTAGCGTGGAGAGGATCTCCGCCTCCGTCCGGCTGTCGAGCGCGCTGGTCGCCTCGTCCAGGATCAGCACCGGCGGGTTCTTGAGCAGGGTGCGGGCGATCGCGACACGCTGCTTCTCGCCGCCCGAAAGCTTCAGCCCGCGCTCGCCGACGCGCGTGTCGTAGCCGTCCGGCAGGCTCTCGATGAACGGCGCGATCGCCGCACCGCGGGCGGCCGCCGCGATCTCGTCCGCCGTCGCGCCGGCGCGGCCATAGGCGATGTTGTAGCCGACCGTGTCGTTGAACAGGACGGTGTCCTGGGGAACGATGCCGATCGCGGCGCGCAGCGAATCCTGCCGCACCTGGGCGATGTCCTGCCCGTCGATGGTGATGCGCCCGCCGGTCGGGTCGTAGAAGCGGAACAGCAGCCGCGCGAGCGTGGACTTGCCCGCACCCGACGGACCCACCACCGCCAGCGTGGTGCCAGCCGGAACGTCGATGTCGATGCCCTTCAGGATCGGCCGCTCCGGATCATAGCCGAAGCGGACATCCTCGAAGCGGACATGCCCGTGCGACACGGCGAGCGCCGGCGCGTCAGGGAGATCGCGCACCTCGGTCGGCGTGTCGATCAGGTCGAACATGGATCCCATGTCCGTCACTCCCTGGCGGATGGTGCGATACACCATGCCGAGCAGATCGAGGGGGCGGAACAGCTGGGTGAGGAGGGTGGAGACCAGCACCACGTCGCCGGGAGAAAAGCGCCCGCTCGCCCAGCCGAACACCACCAGCGCCATGCCGCCGGCCAGCATCACGCCGGTGATCAGCGCCTGGCCGATGTTGAGGAGTGCGAGGCTGTTCTCGCTGCGCACGGCTGCGGTCGCATAGGCGGCGACGGCACGCTCGTAGCGCTCGGCCTCACGGCCCTCCGCTCCGAAATATTTCACCGTCTCGAAGTTCAGGAGCGAATCGACGGCATGCGCGACGGCGCCGGTGTCGAGGTCGTTCATCCGCTCGCGCAGCGCGTTGCGCCAGTCCGTCACCCAGCGGGTGAAGAGGATGTAGGCGGCGACCATCACCACCGTGCCGACCACCAGCCACCCGCCGAAGCGGACGCCGAAGATGCCGAGCACCAGCGCCAGTTCGAGTACCGTCGGCGCGATGTTGAACAGCAGGAAGTAGAGCATCGTGTCGATGCTCTTGGTGCCGCGCTCCACCACCTTGGTGACGGCGCCGGTGCGGCGTTCGAGGTGGAAGCGCAGCGACAGGCCATGGAGGTGGCGGAACACCGTACCCGACAGCCGGCGCGCGGCATCCTGGCCCACGCGCTCGAACACCATGTTGCGCAGGTTGTCGAACAGCGTCGCCCCGAAGCGCGCGGCCGCATAGCCGACGATCAGCGCGACCACGAGCCACAACGCGTCGCGGCTGCCGGCGCTCATCGTGTCGATCGCGTTCTGCAGCGCGAAGGATGCGCCATAGACCTGCACCAGCTTCGACAGGACCACCAGCAGCAGCGCGCCGACGACGCGCAGCTTCAGCCCCGCCTGACCCTTTGGCCAGAGGTAGGGGAGGAAGCGCCGGAGGGTCGCGATCATCGGCCGCTGGGATGCGGCGGGAGCAGAAGTATCAGGAGGCATCGGATCCCGATTTGGGATGTCCGGGGCCGGTGCGCAACGGACCGAACAAGTCCCGACGGTGCAAGGTGGATGGAACCGGATGTAATCTCAATCGCTTGACTCCTCGAAAGGAAGTCGAATGAGCTCGATCTTGTACGTCATCGCAATCATGGGTTGTGCCGATGATTCCAGCCAGTGCCGCAGTGCGCGGATCGAGCCGGCGACCTATAGCAGCATCCAGTCGTGCCAGGCGGCGATGCCCGACGCGCTGGTCCGCAACACGGACCTGAGCTACCCGACGATCGCCGCCGCCTGCCAGCAGCAGAGCGCTCGCCTCGCCAGCAACGAACCGCCGCAGCCGAGCCGCGGCGGCTGACCGGCGCTCGTTTCGGCCAACGAAAAAGGGCCGCGGCTTGATCGAAAGCCGCGGCCCTTTTCGTGTCCGGCCCAGGCGGGATCAGGCGACCTGTGCCGTCGGCTGCTCGTTGGGATCGCGCAGCACATAGCCGCGGCCCCACACCGTCTCGATGTAGTTCTCGCCGTCGCAGGCGGTGCTGAGCTTCTTGCGAAGCTTGCAGATGAACACGTCGATGATCTTGAGCTCGGGCTCGTCCATGCCGCCATAGAGATGGTTCAGGAACATCTCCTTGGTCAGCGTCGTGCCCTTGCGGAGCGAGAGCAGCTCCAGCATCGCATATTCCTTGCCGGTCAAGTGGACGCGGTTGCCGTCGACCTCCACGGTCTTGGCATCCAGGTTCACCGCCAGCTTGCCCGTCTTGATGACGGACTGGGAATGGCCCTTGGAGCGGCGCACCACGGCATGGATGCGGGCGATCAGCTCTTCCCGATGAAAGGGCTTGGTCACGTAATCGTCCGCGCCGAAGCCGAACGAGCGGACCTTGGTGTCCATCTCGCTGATGCCGGACAGGATCAGGACCGGCGTCTGCACCCGGGCGACGCGGACCTTCTTCAGAACCTCGTACCCGTGCATGTCGGGCAGGTTCAGGTCGAGAAGGATGATGTCGTAGTCATAGAGCTTGGCAAGATCGAGCCCTTCCTCGCCGAGATCGGTGGTGTAGACGTTGAACCCCTCGGCCTCGAGCATCAGCTCGATCGCCTTGGCGGTGGTGGGTTCGTCCTCGATCAACAAAACGCGCATCGCAGTCCCCCTGTGCGGCGAGCGAACCGGAGGCGGCGCGCCGTAGGACAATCATTAACCTAAACCGAAGTGAAGGCAAAAGGTTAACGCGATCCTAAATCTCTCGTACGTCGAACGCGTACGTAGGCGGATTGTCACACGTCTTCGCCCAGCGTCTCCCGCAGGTAGAGGCTGCGGATCAGCGTGAAGATCACCACCAGCAGCGCTGCCGAGAAGAAGAGGCCGAACAGGCCAAAGACCATGCCGATGGCGATGATCGCGAACAGGGTGATGGCAGGCGGGATCGCGATCACCCGCGCCTGGACGAAGGGCGTGATGAAGTTGGTCTGCAGCAGGCGCACGACCGCATAGGTGACCAGGGCACCGATCAGCGGCCCGGTACCCTGGGTGGCGCCGAGCCCCAGCGCGGGGATCATCGCCGCGGTCGGCCCGACATAGGGGATGAACTCGCTGAGACCCGCCAGCAGCCCGAGTGCGGCGGCGGACGGCACGCCCGAAATCCAGAGGCCGATGCCGATCAGCACCCCCATGCTGGTCATCAGGATGATCTGCGCGCGCAGCCACAGCCGCAGCGTCTCGGCCGTGTCGTCGAGCGCATCCGCGAACGCGTCGCGCTTGGAACGCGGGATCAGCAGCAGCGCGCCGCGGCGGTAGATCCCCGGATCGGCCGCAAAGAACATCGCGCCGGCGAGCAGCAGGATGCAGTTGAGCAGCAGCTCGCCCGAACCCTGGACGAGCCCGCCGATGTCCTGCGCGATGCGGGAGCCGGCAAACGCCGCCTCCACCGCCTCGACGATGCGCGCGCCGACGGGCGAGTGCGACATCCAGGCGGCGAGGTCGGAAAGCAGGCCCGGCAGCGCCAGCACCAGGGCGTTGACCTGCGATCCGAACTGATAGCCGAACAGCCACACCAGGAAAGCGACGGAGGCCAGCACCGTCACCATGCCGGCCGGCACCCGCGCCCGCTCGGGTACGCGCAAGCGTCGCCCGTAGATGTCGGCCAGCGCGTGGATCACGGTCGCGCCCAGCATCGAGCCGAACGCCAGGATCAACAGGTTGAGCGCGCGATAGAGCGCGACCGCAACCGCGCCGATCAGGATCAGCAGGACGACGCGGCGCAGGAAGCGGGCGTCCTCCGCATCCGGGCGAAGCCGGTTCACTGGCGGCTCGCGCACAGCTGGCGGAAGCGCTCCGCCAGGAACTCGATCAGCACCTCGACCCGTGCGGGTCGCAGCGTGCCGGGCGGGGTGAGGAGGTGCAGCGCCATGTTGGTCTCCCGCCAATCCTGGAGCAGCTCGACCAGCGTGCCGTCCGCCAGATCCTGGTCGACGATGAAGTCGGGCAGGCGCGTGATGCCGAGACCCGCGCGGAGCGCCGGGAGCATCGCCTCGCCGCTGTCGGTGCAGAGGGGACCGGCCGGCCGGATCGCCACTTCCTCGTTCCCGCGGCGGAACTGCCAGACGAAGGGCCGGCTGGCGTTGGTATAGGCCAGGCAGGCGTGGTGGGCGAGGTCGGCGGGGTGTTCGGGCCGGCCGTGCTTTTCCAGATAGGCGGGGGCCGCGACCAGGTGGAGCGTGACCGGCGCCAGCCGGCGCACCCGCAGGCTGCTGTCGGGGAGCTCGGCGACGCGCAGTGCCACGTCGATTCCCTCCGCGACGATGTCGGTCGGCGCGTCCGACAGCGTCAGGTCGACCTCGATGCCGGGGTACAGGGTCAGGAAGTCGGCCAGCGCAGGGGCGACGCGGGTCAGGCCGAAGTTCATCGGCGCGGCCAGGCGCACGCGCCCGGTGGGCGTGCTGTTGGAATCGCGCGCGACTTCCTCGGCCTCGCGCGCTTCGGCCAGGATGCGGGCGGCACGCTCCGAAAGGGCGCGGCCGCTTTCGGTCAGGGTCAGGCGGCGCGAGGTGCGGTGGAACAGGGTCGCACCCAGCCGCGTCTCCAGGCGGCTGATCGCCTTCGACACCGTGGCCTTGGACGTGCCGAGCGCCTGTGCGGCACCGCTGAAGGAACGGTGTTCGACCACGGACGCAAAGATCGCCCAGGCCTCGAAATCAGGTAGCATCATCCGACAGCACCTCCGTGCTTGCAGCTATAGCGGCGCAACGATCAGTTTCCAACGTTTCCGTTTACGTCGTGATAGGAGCGCCTACCTTCTGACCAACGGCTCGATGCCAGCGGAAAGGAATTTCCCATGATCGACAAGCGCAGTTTCGAAGGCCTGGGCCATGCAGACCATGGTTGGCTGAACGCCCGGCACCATTTCTCCTTCGCCAACTATCATGATCCCAAGCGGATGGGATGGGGCGCGATCCGCGTCTGGAACGACGACGAGATCGCACCCAACAGCGGCTTCCCGCCGCACCCCCACCGCGACATGGAGATCATCACCTACGTGCGCAGCGGCGCGATCACCCATCAGGATTCGATGGGCAACACCGGTCGCACGGCGGCAGGCGACGTGCAGGTGATGAGCGCCGGCACCGGCGTTCGCCATGCCGAGTATAATCTGGAGCCGGAGACGACCCGGATCTTCCAGATCTGGATCGAGCCGCGGCTCAAGGGCGGCGCGCCTTCCTGGGGCGCCAAGCCGTTCCCGCGCGACGATCGCTCGGGCCGGCTCGTGACGCTGGCGAGCGGCTTTGCCGAGGACGCCGACGCCTTGCGCATCCGCGCCGACGCACGGGTGCTGGGCGCGACGCTGAAGGCAGGCGAGACCCTGACCCACGAGGTGGGCGCAGGCCGCCACGCCTATCTGGTGCCGGCAACCGGCGCGGTGGAGATTGACGGCGTGCGGTTCGACGCCCGCGACGGCGCGGCGATCGACGGCGGTGCGACCGTCTCGATCACGGCGCTGGAGGATGCGGAGATCGTTCTGGTCGACGCCGAATAACGAGTTTCCCGGGCCGCGACGTGCGGCCGGGGAAGGGGGCCTGCCGATCTCTCCCTCCCTGAGGCAGGCCCCCGATTTCCAAGGCCATGGGCGGGCAGAAGCAAGGAGACATGCGATGGCAAAGGTTCTGGTGCTCTATTACTCGTCCTATGGCCACATCATGAAGATGGCCGAGGCGGTCGCCGAAGGTGCCCGCGGCGCCGGGGCGGAAGTCGACATCCGCCGCGTTGCCGAGACGGTGCCGGAGGATCTCGCCCGCGCCTCGCACTATGTGATGGATCAGCCCTATCCGGTGCTGGAGGACGTCAACGAACTCGCCAATTATGACGCGATCATCGTCGGCACCGGCACCCGCTATGGCCGCATGACGAGCCAGATGGCGGCGTTCTGGGACAAGACGGGCGGCGTCTGGGCTCGCGGCGCACTGATCGGCAAGGTGGGCGGCGCCTTCACCTCGACGGCCAGTCAGCATGGCGGGCAGGAGACGACGCTGTTCTCGATCATCACCAACCTGCTGCACCACGGGCTTGCCATCGTCGGCCTCGACTATGGCTTCCAGGGGCAAATGGGCGTGGACGAGGTGCGCGGCGGATCGCCTTATGGTGCGACCACCATCGCGGGCGGCGACGGCAGCCGCCAACCGCACGCGGAGGAACTCGAGTCGGCGCGCTACCAGGGTCGTCGCATCGCGCTGACCGCGGCCAAGCTCACCGCCTGACGGTCGGCGGGGCCAAGAGGCGCGCGCCCATGTGATCGGAAGCGGTACCCCGGCGAAGGCCGGGGCCCAGTTGGGATAGTGCCGGATTGAGGCACGACGACCTCCCCACCTGAGCCCCGGCCTGCGCCGGGGCACTGCCTGGGCGATCCTCGGATACTACCGTCAGGGTCGCGGAGGCGTCGCAGGCCGCGGCGCCAGCAGCCGCTTGTCCTCGGGGCGGTTCGGGTAGGCGGGGAAGCGTGCGGCCGCGGGCGCGAACAGCCTGCGCGCGGTTGCCGCGCCCGGTGCGTTCGGCGTGCGGCCGACCCAGCGCCAATGCCACGGCTCCCACTTCACCTGCTGCTTGTTGCCGGCCGGGAAGGACTGCTCAAAGCCGAACTCGGCGGCATGGGCGATCAGCCATCGCCCCGCGGGGGTAGCCGCGAAACAGGCCTCCGCATCCGGGCAGCCGCCGCGATCGCGCGTGCCGAAATCGACGACATAGCCGGTCGCATGTTCGCTGAACCCCGGCGGGGCCGAGGCCCAGGCGCGCTCGCGAAAGCTGCTGCTCTCGTCCGGATTGATGCCGCCACAGAAGGTCTGGCGCTGCAGACGGACCGAGCGGTGGCAGGACACCGCGCGCAGCTTGCCCGCGATCGCCGGATCCTGGTCGGCGCGGGCGAGCAGTGCCTGCAGGTCCGCGAGCATGGCCGGGTGGATGCGACAGCTGCCGCCCGGCGCGAATTCCTCCGGCGCCGGGATCAGCGCGGTTTCCGTCGTATCCGGGTAGGGGAAGTGGTTGAACAGCCGCCCGTCCGGCCCCGGCTGAACGATGCCGCGGTCGCACAGCGCGATCGGCGCGCGGTTGACGGCGACGGCTGGCGGCGGTGCTGCGGGGGCAGGCGTGGGGGCGGGCACCACCGGCGCCTCGACGGGAGCGGGCCTGGGCGCCGAGCAGGCGGCAAGCGCCAGCACCAGCGCAGCGGACATCCGCAGGGAGTTACGCAATCCAACCTCCTGAACCGCACGGGGCGGCGCTGCCGCCTTTCGGCGCCTGCGCTCTGGCATGTCGGCGGCGGCGGTGGCAAGGGACCAGCATGCTGGATGACCTAGTGCTCTTCATCGATGGCGAAGCGATCGTGATCGACAAACCGGCGGGCCTGCCGGTCGACCGCCCGCGCGACCGCAGCCCGAGCATCGAATCGCGGCTGGACGAACTGACCTTCGGCTTCCAGCGGCTGCCGACGCCGGTCCACCGCCTGGACCGCGACACCAGCGGCTGCCTGTTGCTCGCCCGCAATCCCAAGGCGCACGCCCGCTTCCAGCAGGCGTTCGAGGGCGGGCTGGTGCAGAAGCGCTACCTGGCCGTGCTCGACGGGGTGCCGGCGGAAAGCTCCGGCACGATCGACCTGCCGCTCGCCAAGGTGAGCAGTCCGGAGGCGGGCTGGCGCATGGTCGGCGATTCCAAGGGCAAGCCCGCGCGCACCAACTGGAAGCTGCTGCGCGCCGACGGCGGCCGCGCGCTGGTCGCGTTTTTCCCCGAGACGGGACGCACCCACCAGATCCGCGTCCATGCCGCCGAGGGGCTG
The DNA here is from genome assembly GCF_039522995.1 of Sphingomonas molluscorum. Classification (NCBI taxonomy): domain Bacteria; kingdom Pseudomonadati; phylum Pseudomonadota; class Alphaproteobacteria; order Sphingomonadales; family Sphingomonadaceae; genus Sphingomonas; species Sphingomonas molluscorum. The sequence goes on from NZ_BAAAEL010000015.1 coordinate 82,491, forward strand.
GGCGCACCGGTGGCGGGCGACCCGGTCTATGGCCGGGCGGGCGGCCCGATGCTGCTCCACGCCGCGCAGCTCACCGTGCCGCGCGGCAGCAAGCCGCCGGTGGAGGCGATCGCGCCGCTGCCGCCCAGCTTCGCAGCGGCTGGGTTCGGGGACAGCTGAGGCGCCGTCCGAATGGCAGCCATCCCGATCACCCGCTCGATCCACATCGACAGCGACGAACTGGTCGAGAGCTTCACGCGCGCGAGCGGGCCGGGCGGGCAGCACGTCAACACCACCGACAGCGCGGTGCTGCTGCGTTTCGACGTGGCGGCCTCCCCGAACCTGCCGGAAGCCGTGAAGAACCGGCTGGCCGAGCTGGCGGGCTCCCGGATGACGCGCGAGGGCGTGCTGGTCTTGCGCAGCGAGGGGGCGCGTTCCCAGCTTCTCAACCGAGAGGAAGTGCGCGAGCGGCTGGTCGCTTTGATCCGGGAGGCGACCTTCGTGCCGCGCAAGCGCAAGCCCACCAAGCCCAGCCGCGCGGCAAAGGCGCGGCGGGTGGACGAGAAAAAGGGCCGCAGCGCCGTCAAGGCCGGACGCGGCAAGGTCCGCTTCGACTGAGCGCCGGGCCGCAACAAGGAAAAGGAACGCCATGTACGTCTTCGACATCGCCGCCGGCTCCAAGCAGGAGCTGTACCGCGAACTCGCCAGCGCGCTCGACGCGCTCACCGCCGACGAGCCGGATGCGATCGCCAACATGGCCAATGCGGCGGCGCTCTTGTGGGAATATCTGCCCGACCTCAACTGGTCCGGCTTCTACCGCAACGTTGCCGACGAGCTGGTGCTGGGGCCGTTCCAGGGCAAGGCCGCCTGCATCCGCATCCCGTTCGGCAAGGGCGTGTGCGGCGCCGCTGCGTCCACCCGCGAGACTCAGCGCGTGGAAGACGTGCACGCCTTCCCCGGACACATCGCCTGCGACGCGGCCAGCCGCTCGGAACTGGTGGTGCCGATCGTCCACGACGGCCGCCTGCTCGGCGTGCTCGACCTCGACAGCCCCTCGCCGGCGCGCTTCGATGCCGAGGACGCCGCCGGCTGCGAGCTGCTGATGCAGCGCCTCGCCCCCCGCATCGCGGGCGCCTGACCTCGCGTCACTCGGTGGGAGTGGGCTCCGGCGTAGGGCTCGGCTGCGGCTCGGGAAGCGCGACCGCGATGTCGACGCGGCGGTTGCGCGCGCGGCCGGCTTCGTCGTCGCTGCCGTCCGTATTGGCGTTGGGCGCCACCGGCCGGTTCTCGCCGAGCGCGATCACGGTGATGCGATCCTTGGCCACGCCTTTCGCGACCAGATAGTCGCGCACCGCCTCCGCGCGGCGCCGCGACGCGCGCAGGTTGTCCGCGTCCGAACCCTTCGAGTCGCTGTGGCCGCTCAGCCGGATCGGGCCGCCCGCCTGGAGCGCGGGTTCGGCCAGCAGCGTGTCGAGCGCAGCCTTGGCTGCGTCGTCCAAGGCCACTCCCTTGGGGAACTGGACGGTCGCCTCGATCGGCTCGAGCGGCGGCGGCGTGGGTTCGGCGTCCGGTTCGGTTTCCGGGCGGATGATCGACTTGCCCTCGGGCGTCGGCTCCGCCGTCGGGGCGATGTTGACGACCTCCAGCTCGGCGTTGTTCTCGGCCGGGGCGGGATCGGCGCGGTTGCCCTCGGAAGGGCCGCATCCCGCCAGGAGCGCGGCCAGCCCGCCGGCCGCCACCGCGTGGCACAAGGTCCGTTTCATCGTTCCTCCCCAATCAGGTTCTCGTTTCGGGTCTCCGGCTCGCGCACGCGGGGCGGGGCATAGGAGACGATCACGTCGCCGGGCTGCGGCGTCGGCCGGGTGGCATGCGTGAAGAAGCGCAGCGTCCCGTTCTTGCGCAACAGCAGCAGCATGTCGGCCTCGTCCGGCAGCACCGCCTTTGCGTCGGCAAAGTCGAACTGCTCGCTGATGCGGGTCTTGCGGAAGGACCAGCCGGCCCGTTCCCGCTCGGTAATTTCCTCGACGCCGAGGCCGGAGGTGAACAGCGCGCGGCCACGCAGCGCCTCCGGCAGCGCGCGCGGATCGCCGCTCGCGTCGCCCAGCTGGTACACCGCGTCGCGCCCGATCTGCGGCGCGAACTCGCTGCACACCAGCGCATTATAGGCTTCGTTCTCGGAGGTCGCGGCCAGGACCTGGAACTGGCTGAGGTCCAGCTGCTCCTCGGTCGCCTCGGCCAGGATCTCGCCGTGATAGGTCGGGATGCCGCGCTGGCGGGCGGGGGAGAGCCGCTGCCAGCTGCTGTCGCTCACCAGCACCGGCACGTCGAGCGAGCGCAGATGCTCGGCAAGCGCCAGGCTCCAGTCGGTGCTCCCCACGATCAGCAGGCCGCGCTCGCTGGCGCCGGTGACCTTCAGCCAGCGGGCGACCGTGCGGATGCTGAAGCCGTGGGCGATGATGGTCGTGACCACGACCGCAAAGGAGAGCGTCACGAGAATGTCGCCGTCGCTGTAGCCGAGCCGGTCGAGCCGGAGCGCGAACAGCCCCGACACCGCGACCGCGACGACCCCGCGCGGCGCGATCCAGGCGATCAGCAGCCGCTCGTTCCACGGCACCCGGCTGAACGCGAGGCTGAGGAGCACGGTCGCCGGGCGCACCAGCAGCAGCAGTGCGACCAGGAAGCCGGCGAAGCGCCATTCGAAGCGACGCAGCACCTCCAGGTCGAGCTGTGCGGAGAGCAGCACGAACACGCCGGAGATCAGGAGGACGGTGATGTTCTCCTTGAACGGGTGGACGTCGCGCAGCGAGTCCAGCTTCATGTTGGCCAGCGCGATGCCCATCACCGTCACGGCCAGCAGCCCGGTTTCCTGCTGGATCAGGTTTGACAGCACGAAGGTGCCGATCACCGCGACCAGCAGGACGGGCGCCTTCAGATACTCCGGCACATGCCCGCGCGGGAACGCCCAGGCGATCGCCCGCGCCACCGCATAGCCGATCAGGCCCGCGAGCACTGCGGCCGCCAGCAGCGACACGATCACCCCGCCCAGCGACGCGCCCGCCTCCGATCGACGGAGATATTCATAGGTGATGACCGCACAGAGCGCGCCGAAGGGATCGTTGACGATCGCCTCCCACTTCAGGATCGCGCGGGGCCGCGGCGCGACGTTGCTCTGGCGCAGCAGCGGCAGGACCACGGTGGGTCCGGTGACCACCATGATGCCGGCGAACAGGATCGCGACCGGCCACACCAGCCCGGCGACATAATAGCAGGCGAGCGCTCCCAGCGCCCATCCGACCGGGATGCCGATCAGCGCCAGGCGGGTGACGGCGCCCTCGGTCTTGCGCAGCTCGCGGAAGTTCAGGCTGAGGCCGCCCTCGAACAGGATCACCGCGACGGCGATCGAGATCGCCGGTTCGAGCAGCGGGCCGAAGGCGGCATGCGGGTCGATCAGGCCGGTGACGGGACCCGCGAAGATCCCCGCCACCAGCATCAGCGCGATGGCGGGCCAGCCCGTTCGCCAGGCGACCCATTGCGCGCCGATGCCGAGCACGCCGATGAGCGCGAAGAGGAGAGCCTGTTGTTCCATGCGACCGGCGATACCCACCTGGACCCGGTGTCGCAAATTCGCGTGGCTTTGGCGGGGGAGGCGGCTATCCCCGCGCCATGGCAACTCCGACCGTCTCCGTCCTCATCCCGGTCCACAACCGGGCGCATCTGGTGGGGGATGCGATCCGCAGCATCCTGGGCCAGCGGTTCGGCGACTTCGAGCTGGTGGTGGTGGACGACGGCTCGACGGATGACTCGGTCGCGGTGGTCGAGGGTTTCGGCGATCCGCGCATCCGGGTGGTGCGGCACGCCCGGAACCTCGGCATCCCGGACGCGCGCAACACCGGCCTGGATGCCGCGCGCGGCCGGCTGATCGCCTGGCTCGACAGCGACGACATCGCCCGGCCGGAGCGGCTGGGCGCGCAGGTCGATTTCCTTGCCCGGAACCCGAACGTCGCGCTCGTCGGCGGCTGCGCGGGCAAGATCGACAAGGACGGCCGGCGCAAGCGTGGCGTGCGGGTTCCGCCGCTCAAGTCCGGCGACATCGCCGCCTGGCTGCTGTTCCGGTCGGCCTTCCAGCAATCCTCGGTGATGGGCCGGGCCGAGGTGCTCAAGGCAAATCCCTATCAGCCGAGCTTCGACGTGTGCGAGGACCTGGAGCTCTTCGTGCGCCTGTCGCGGAACCATAGGCTGGCGAACCTGCCGCAGGTGCTGGTCGACCGGCGCGTGCATCCCGGCCAGACCGTGTGCCAGCGGCAGGACCGCATCCGCGAGTGCAAGGGCGGGCTCTACGCCGGGCCGCTTACGGAGCTCGGCATGCGGTTCGACGCCGAGGATCTTCGCCGCCACACGATGCTGGGCAAGACGAAGCTGAAGGGCGTCGAGGCGCCGCCGGACTTTCTGCGGTGGGCCGATGACTGGCTCCAGGCGCTGCGCGCGCGCAATGCGGAGAGCCGCTACGTTCCGCCCGAGGGGATGGCGCTGGCGACGGGCTGGTTTTGGCTGCTCGCCTGCCGCGTGGCGATGCCGACGCTGGGCCGGGCCGCGGCGGTGCGGACCTACCTGCGCTCGCCGCTGGCGCGGGGACTGATCCGCGGCCCGGCGCGGGGCTGGCTGAGCGCAAGCGCGCCCCTGCTGCTGGGCCTCCGGCGCTAGCCGACGAGGCGGCGGACGAGGTCGAGATCGGAAGGCTTGTCGACATCCACCGCCGCCAGGCCGAACGGGCTCGCAACGGCCCGCGCGGAAATGCCCGCGGCGGCGCCCAGCCGCATGAGGGCCTGATCGAGCGTGAGCCGCCCGACCAGATAGCGCAGCAGCGTTCCGGTGCCGAGCCGACGCACGATCCGCCACGGCCGCTTGCGGTCCGCCTCCACCTGCGACCACAGGTCGAGCGCCGCGTTCGCCTTGGGCGTCGCCAGATAGAAGAGGTTGCACCCCGACCAGCTGCCATCGGCGAAGCGCAGATAGGTGCGTTGCGTGTCCGGCACTGCTGCCTCGATCACGTCGCGGCGGGCGAGCAGCGCGGTCACGTCCGCGCCCGCCGGCGTCGCCGCCAGGAACGCGGTGATCCACTCCGGTTCGAGCAGCGCATGGTCGGCGGTGGTGACCAGCAACGGCGTGCCCAGGGTCTCGAGCCCGCTGCGGGTGCTCCGGCTGGGGCCGGCCTCTGCGGGCAGCACCTCGACGCCGAGCGTTTCCGCGTGGGCGGCAACGGCCGGGTCGGAGACGGAGACGCCGATGCGGGTGGCGCCGGCTGCGCGGAGCGACCGGACGACGCGGGCGAGCATCGTCACGCCGCCGACTTCGATCAGCGCCTTGGCGGGCACGCCGGCATAGTCGGCCACCGGATCGACGCCGCCGCGCGAGCCGGCGAGCACCAGGGCGTGGAACGCGCTCATGCCCGTGCGCGCGCGCGCCAGACCTTCCACAGCACGCCGGGTGCGGCGAGCAGGGGGTGGCGTTCGGCCCAGGGCGTCAGCTTGACGGGTACGCCGGTATGCCGCTCGACCTTCCACGCGCCGTAGCGCGCGGCCCCGTCGAGCAGGAAGGCGGCCTTCACCAGGCGCAGCGCGTTGAGCGGCTTGCCCAGCCGCCGGCGCGATCGCCAGCGGCGCAGCAACTGCGCCCGTGTCTCGGCGTCCAGGATCGGCGACACCCCGTCCGGCGTTCGGCGAACCTCGATCCCGGCCGCTTCCCAGGCGAGCAGGAGAAGTTCGGCATAGCGTTGCGGATCATAGGCGAGGATCTGGTCCTCGCGGCCCGGCTGCTCGACGCGCAATTCCGCGCGATAGGTTTCCCGGAACAGCGCCTTCCAATAGGCCGCTGGCGCGCCGTGAGTGGGGCCGAGCACGGCGGCAAAGCGAGCGGCGGTGATCGCGGCCGCCGCGATCGCGTCCACGACCGCTTCCGCCTGCGCCGCGCCGGCGATCCACAGCAGGGCGCTCGGCTGCACGAAGCGGGTCCAGATGGTCGTGTCGGCCAGTTCCCCGCTCGCCGCCTCCGCAAAGACGGAGAGCGGCATGGTCGCGACCTTGGCCTGGAGCATGCGGCCGCCGACGCGAACCTCCTCGAAGCTGATGTCGGGCCAGATCCGCTGCGACACCATGCCGCGGACGCCGGGCGCCGGCGGCCCCTCGGTCAGGACGTAGAAGTCGAGCAGCCCGTCCAGGTCGCCGGTCCGCAGCACCGAGCCGTAGAACAGCACCGCCGATCCCCCAAGCCGGCCGGCGACGACCGCGGCTGCCTCGACGATCTCGGGCCGGACCTCGGCCGCCAGCATGTCGGCGATGGCGCGACGAAGCGGGCGCATCACGGCGTCACGAACTGGAGTGGCCGGCCCTGGCGCACGGTGATGGTGCCGCCGTCGTAGAGCTCGCCGTCAAGGATGAAGCCACCCGCCAGCGTAACCGTGAAGGAATGGACGTCGTGGCGGCGGTAGCCGGCCTGCTCCAGCCACGCGGCTTCGGAGCCGCGCAGCAGGGCCGGCACCGCGCGCGAGAGGCGAGTGGGGGGCGCATCGACCGCCAGCATCTTCAACCCGGCGCGCTCGTGGCCGAAAGGCTTGAGCCGCAGCGGCAGCCGCTCCAGCGTCGAACTGAACAGGATGTAGAAGGTCTTGTCGACCGGGGCACCCTCGTCAAGCTGCAGCCGCATCGGCTCGCCCGCGCGCCACTCGTTGGCATGCCCGCCGAACATCGTCTGGGCGACGCCCCAGAACAGCGAGACGCCGACCGCGAAGCTGTTGAAGGCGCCGGCCTTGTGCGTGCGCTGCGCCAGTTCGGTCGCACGCACGAAGGCGCCCGCCCCGAACAGGAAGCCGCACAGCTCCGGCTTGCTCGCATCGCCGCGCAGGATCTCCACGGACGCCCGGGTGCGGACCCCGCCATGGGCGCCTGCTTCCAGCGCATCCTGTACCGTCCAGTCGTTCGGGATGCCGAGGTCGAGCGCAAGCGCGTTGGTCTTGCCCGAGGGGACGACGGCCAGCCGGGGCAGGGCGTCCCCGAAAACCTCCTGTGCGCAGGTGAGTACGTCCCGCACGGTGCCGTCGCCGCCGTCGACTACCAGCAGCTCGATGCCGGCGTCCCGGAATTCGCGCAGCGCCTGGGCCAGCGCCGGGTGGGTCCGGGGGCCGCGGTACAGGAGGTTGGGCGTATCGGCCGGCACCACTGCCGCTTCGGCACCGCGCGTGCGGTTGCGATGGCTGCGGCTGTTGCTGATGATCCCGGTGCGCGGATGGCCGGCGCGGCGTGCGCCACGGTCCGGGACCATCGTTCCAGGGGGAGTAGGGGACGCCATCTGCTCTGCCGGTTCCGAGGTAATCTTCTTCAAACGCGCCCCCGGGGTACGATGCTTGAACGGGAGGCGGGCCCATGCACCGCACGATTGGCCCGTCCGCGCCCATATCGTGGCAGTTTTGTGGCGACCGCCGCCTTCGGCAACCCCTATCGCACGGTTTCGCCGGGGAAGCGCCCGGCTTTTACGACCTATCGGCCATAGCGCGTGCGGATGGCGATGCTGCCGCCGCTGGCGGGCAGCGGAAAGCGCGTCGCCTTGAACGAGGGCAGGCCGAAGGTGGTCGGCGCATCGTTGGAGAAGCCGTACCCCTCCTTGGGGGCAAGGGCCGTGCGGTTGAACTTATGGTCGCCGTTCTCGTCATGGTAGGTGGCAAGCGCATAATGGCCGGGCGCCAGCCAGAAGCAGGCGCGGGTGGTCGGCGCCGTCGCCTTGACCCGCGCACGCGCGAGCTTGGCGCCGCCTTTCAGGAAGCGGCTGCTGTCGTCCGGATAGACGGTGAAGGCGACCTCGCCATCGGCGCTGCGCACGCTGGTGGCGGCGACCTCCAGCTTCACCTTGCCGTTCCCCGGCGTGCCGACGCAGGCCGGCGCGGCCTGGGCGGGAGCGGAGAAGGCGGTGGCGCCCGCGAGCAGGGCAAGCGCGGCAAGAGCGGTACGCGACATCGAAGACTCTCGTTGCAACAACTGGGCGTCCGCTATGCGCTCGCCCGGATGAACGGGAGATGGGCGGGGCCTATGCCACCGCCCCTTCGGTCCGCAGCCGGTCCCGCCGGATCGCGAGGCCGAGCATCAACGCCAGCAGCACGGCCGTGACCACCGAGGCGATCAGCACCCCGGCCGCGATACCGTTCGCCCCCATGCTGGGCGCCAGCAGGAATGCCGCCGCGAACATGGTGCCCGTGGCTGCCAGCCGGACGAAGAAGGCGCTGCCGGCGCGATTGGCCGCCATCAGCACCGGCTCGAAGCCGACGGTGCACAGGTCGATGCAGCCCGCCGCCGTCAGCCACAACAGGCTGGAATAGGCGTTGGTGAACTCCGATCCGCCGACCAGCGCCAGCACATGCTGGCCCCCCAGCAGCAGAAGCCCGAATACCAGCGCGGCGACCAAAGTCGCGACCGAGACCGAGCGCACCAGGAACTTGCCCACCTTGCGCAGGCCGCCCGCGTCGATCGAGCGCACGATCTCTGGAAAGGCGGCGCGGGCGAGGAGCTGCGACAGCTTCGTCATCGCCTGTGCCAGCTGCACCGCCAGCCGGAACTCGCCCGCCGCGGTGGTGCCGGCGACGCCGCCCACCAGCAGCAGCGGGAACTGCTTGCTGGACAGGGTGAAGGTCGCATTGGCGTTGGTGCTGACCGCGAACTGGACGATGCCGGGGTTGTCGGTCACCACCGCGCGCAGGCCGTGGCCGTGGCGGCGCATCAGCCGCAGGTTGCCGGTCCGCGCGACCATGAGCCAATAGGCCGTGGCCGTCAGCAGCTCGGCCGCCATCCACGCGACCAGAAAGCCTTGCAGCGTCGGGTGGATCAGCGCGACCAGCCCTGCGCCGACGAGCCGCACCACCGGCGTGGCGCTGTCCGCAAGTGCGGCGAGCGAGAAATTGTCGTTGAGCCGCAGGATGCCGAGCGGCGTCGAGCGCAGCGATAGCAGCTGGATGATCGTGAAGATGAAGGTCGCGCGCCACAGCGTCGGGCCGATGCCCAGCATCTCGCCCCACAGGCTCAGGATCGTGGCGGCGACGCCCACGCCCACCACCGCGCTCGTCGCGTCGAGGGCCGTGCAGGCGCGAAACAGCCGCCCCAGCCGGTCGAGGTCGCCCGCCGAACGATGGGCGGTGCCGTAGCGGACGATGATCTGCCAGGTCTGGAAGCCCACCAGAGCGACCAGCACCTGCGAAGCGCCGACGATGATGGAGAAGCGCCCGAAGTCGGTCACGCCCAGCGTGCGCGTGACGATCGCCAGGTAGAAGAGCGACAGCACGGCGGTGACGCCGCGCCCGGCGAGCAGCCATCCCAGATTGTGCGCGACGCTGCCCAGCCCCTTGCGCGGGGTGCCGGTGCGCGCGGCGAACGGGTTCACGCGAGCCAGCTGGTGATCCTTTCGCCGTGACGGGCCACCCACATCGCCTGAAACAGGCGAACCAGGTGCACCACCAGCGAGATCGCGGTCCAGGCCGCCACCCCGATGATGCCCCAGTCGGGACGCTGCACCAGCAGCAGGAAGAACAGGATCACCATGTTCGGGTTCCGGCGCGCGGTGATGAGCCGGAACCAGCTGTCGAACCGCTCCCAGACATGGATGTGCATGCCGAAGCGGACGATGAACGCGCCCTCGATCAGCCGCTGGGCGACATAGCCGAACAACATCGTGCCGATCACCAGCCAGAACATCTGGTCGGAAAGCGGCCGGCCATAATCGGCGCAGCCCGCGGCCCAGGCCCACCACCAGAAGGGCGGATGGACCAGGTCGACGCCATGGTCCCAGGCGTTGCCGAGCTTGGACGAGGTGATGGTGCAGCGCGCGAGCTTTCCGTCCACGGTGTCGAACACCATGAAGACGAGCCCGGTGGCGAGCCCGGTCCAGAACCACCCGTGCCAGAAGGCGACCGTGGCGACGATGCACAGCACGCTGCCGGCAGCCGTCACCTGGTTGGGGGTGATCCCCAGCCGTGCGGCGATGCGGGTGAGGGCGAAGGCCCATTCCGGCCAGAGATATTTGGTGAGGAGGTCGGTCACCCCCTTGTAGGCGCCGGTGTAGCTCGCCCGCTCGATGCCGGGCACCGCCTCGGGCACCAGCAGCTCGACGAACGGCTGCTCGCGCTTGCGCAGCGCCTCGTTGAAGATGCCTTCCTCGGCCTCGGCCCGGATCTCGTCCATGCCCGCTTCGGGCGAGACGGGCGCCTGCGCCTGCATCGCGGCGAGCACCGCCTCACGCTGCGCGGCGTTCGTCACGTGCGCGAGCGCGGGCACGCCGTTGCGGCTCACCAGCGTACCGGGCCGGCCGGTCAGGTGCGCGATCCAGACGGGATCGAACGCGAAGCGCAGGTTGACCAGGATCGTCGGGCCGGTCGGCTGGTCGGTGAAGGCCAGATCGCGCGAGGCGGCGATCCGCCGCACGCGCTCTTCGTTGGTCATGCCCCACAGCAGCGTCGGGTTGCTGCCGACGGGCGCGACTGCCGGCCGGGGCTGGGCATCCTTGGGTCTCATATCCGGGCCGATACCCGATCGTGCGCCGATTGCGAGAGGAAAGCCGTCATCCCGAGTGGCGCCCCGCCAACACGCCCAGGATTTCGGATGCGGCGCGCGTCGGTGCGGCGCCGCTGGTGTCGCCCAGCGAATCGCTCGCGAGCGCCGCCTGCGCATCCGCAAAGCGCGGGTGCTCGGTCCCGGCGCGGGACAGGGCGGGAAGGACGCCGTCGAGGCTGTCCACCACTTCGCCGGCGACCCACATCGCGTAGGAGGGATCGTCCTGCCAATGCGCCCCGCCCGCGTTCAGGAATACGCACGGACGCGGCCGCACCAGGAATTCCAGCACCTGGCTCGACGTGTCGCCCAGATAGACGTCGGCGGCGGCGGTGTAGCTGCCGTCCACCGCGGCAAAGCTCTGGTAGTCGCAATGCGTGTCGCCGCGGCCCTTCAGTTCTTCGCACAGCGCACGAACCTCCGGCGCCCGCTCCACCAGCCGCTGGTGCGGCGCGAAGATCAGGTTCCACTTGCCCTCGGCGAGCACCTGCCGGACGACCTGCTCGCCCCAGCGCCACCAGGAGGAGCGGTGCTGCTGCCAATGCGGATTGTAGAGCAGCACCGGGCGGTCCTCGGCGAAGTCCGGCCTCGCATAGCTGCGCTGGCGGAACCCCGCCTTCACATAGCCGGTGGCGACGATCCGCTCCGGTGGCATGCCCCGCACCAGATAGGTCTGGCGCTCGCGCTCGCTCGGCACCAGCGTCCGCCAGGCCGCGCGGCGGCGGCGGTCGTCGCGCGCGCTCATCGAGCCGACCCCGTGCGAGGTCTTCACGAAGCGCGTGGGGAGGAACGGCAGCAGCCGCGGCAGCCACAGGGTCGTCTGCTCGGCGCAGACCGCGACGGGCACCCGTGCCAGGCGCGGGGCAAGCCCGGCGAGCATCGGCAGCTTGGGCGGGAGCGGCGGGTTGGTGCCGGCGTCCACCGCAACCGTGCGGAAGCCCGGCGCGCGGCGGATGCGGATCGGCGCGTGCGGCCGCCCGGCCAGCCAGCCGCCGATCAGCGCCTCGTGCATCGACGTGCTGACCCACAGGTCCTGCGGCAGCTCCGGCGCGAGGTCCGAGAGCGCTTCCACGATCGGGAAGAGGTGCGGGATCAGCAGTGTTTCGCCCAGGAACAGAAAGGCGACCCGGTCCCGCATCAGGCAGGCGTTCCTTGCGCCGTGCCCCAGGTGTCGATGTCCTCGGGCCGGTCGATCTCCTGCCACTTGCCGGCCTGATGCTCGATGGCGGTGACGCCGACGGTCGCGGCCAGTTCGGCGACGATCGCATGATGATAGGCGGCATGGCCGCTGTCGCGCTCGATCACCGTTTCCAGCGCGCGGGCGTAGGCGCCGTCCTCCCCGGTGCTGGTGATGACGCCCAGCGAGCGGTGGGTGGTGCGCGCGCTGTCCAGGTCCTTGGCTACCGCCGTCACGCGGTCGTCCGCCACGGCCACCCGCATGTCGTCCAGCACGGGGCCGCGGATCGGCTCCACGACCAGGCCGATGCCGGGCGGCGGCTGGCGCAGGGCTTCGCTCAGGACCGCCTGCTCGAACACCGTGTCGCCGTTCAGGAGGCAGAAGGGCTCGAGCAGGTGCGCGCGGGCGACCCAGACGCTGCCGATGCTGTTGCTCACCGACCAGAACGGATTGAACACGGTCGAAACGCGCAGCGGCAGGGCGCGTTCGGCGACGAACTGGCGCACCTGCCGGTGGCGATATCCGACGACGACCGCGGCTTCCTCGATCCCCGCCTCGGCAAGCGCGGTCAGCTGTTGCAGCAGGATCTCGCGCCCCTGCACCTTCACCAGGCACTTGGGGATTTCCATGGTGAGGGGCAGCAGCCGGGAGCCATAGCCCGCGCTCAGGATGACCGCTTTCATGGTCCCGCCTTAGCCGCTGGGCCCGTGCTTGTCAGCTTCGGCGGCACCAGGGGCGCTCCGCCGCCTCAGCCGAGCGCGCGGATGAAGCCATAGGTGCTGGTGATCGTCAGCACCGTGCCGACCAGGATCAGCATGGTCTTGGTCGGGATGCGCTTGGCCATCACCGCGCCGAACGGCGCCGCGACGATGCCGCCGATCAGCAACCCGAGCGTCGCGGTGGCGAAGTCGCGGATGCCCAGATGGTAGATGAAGGTCGCCGACACGGTCAGCGTCAGGAAGAACTCGACGCTGTTGACGGTGCCCACCACCTTGCGCGGCTCGACGCCCTGGACGAGCAGGTTGGAGGTGACGATCGGGCCCCAGCCGCCGCCGCCCGCCGCATCCAGGAACCCGCCGACGAGGCCCAGCGGCTCGACGACCTTGGGCTTGGCGTGCTTGGGCGGGAACAGGATGCCGCGGATCAGCAGGTAGATGCCGACCGCAACGAGATAGCCGAGCACGAACGGCTTCACCGCATCGCCATCCAGGTTGGTCAGCAGATAGGCGCCGCTCACGCCGCCGATGACGCCGGGGATCAGCAGCCGCAGGAACAGCTTCTTGTCCACGTTGCCCGACAGGACGTGGCTGATGCCGGACACCGCGGTGGTGAAGGTCTCGACCACGTGAACGTTGGCGGACGCGCGCGCCGGCGGAAGCCCGATCACCGCCACCAGCAGCGTGTTGCAGATGACGCCGAATGCCATGCCGAGCGCCCCGTCGACGATCTGGGCGCCGAATCCCACGGCAATGAACGGCAGCAACGCTTCTACGCTGAACGAAGGATCCACGGCATCTTCCCTGTTGTTGCGGTTCGACCATGCCGTGGCGGAGTTCGCCCAACAACATAGATATGGTTTGAACTGGTCCGGGCGGTCGGACGCCGGCGCGGCGGGGGGAGCGCGTCCACCGCGCCGGCATCGCCCCTCTTTTTCTAAAAGCGATAGCGTGCCGTCACCTGGGCGGTGCGCGGGTCCCCCGGCACGCCGGAGAACATGCCCGAATTGCCCGACTGCGGCGTGAGCAGCGTCATATAGTCCTTGTCGAACAGGTTGCGGACCAGCCCGAACACTTCCCAGCCCGCGTCCGCGGCGAAGCCGACGCGCAGGTTGATGGTCGTGTAGCCGTCGATGCGGAGGTACTTCGAATCCGATGCGTCCGCGAAATAGCCGGTGCGCGACTGACCCTCGATGCCGACATAGGCGTCGCCGTTCAGGCCGGTCGGCCGGCGATATTCCGCGCCGTAGGAAAAGGCCCAGCGCGAGGTGCCTGGCAGATCCTTCCCCGAAAGGTCGCACACCGTCGTCCCAGACGCGATCAGCTCGAGCGGGCACGGGGCATTGTCGAAGGACACATAGTCGGCGTCGGTGAAGGCGGTGCGCAGATAGGCCGAGAGGCCGGAAACCGGCGCCAGCACCAGGTCCAGCTCGGCGCCCTGCGATCGCACGGAATCGATGTTGGCGAGGTAGCCGCGCAGCGCACCGGGGCCGGTATCGACGACGTTCGCCTGGAAATCGTCCACGTCGGTGCGGAACAGGGCGAAGTTGGCCGTGAGCTTGCGCCCGAACCACTGGCTCTTGATGCCCACTTCGTAGGACTGCGACTTTTCCGGGCTGACGATCGCACGATCGAGCGCCGGGTTGTTGGTGGCGTTGAACGGCAGGCCCGCCAGGTTGATGCCGCCCGACTTGAAGCCGCGGGCATAGCTTGCATAGGCGAGCAGGTTCGGCCGCGCCTGCCACGACAGGTTGATGTCGCCGGTCAGCGCGTCGTCGCTGAACTTCACGTCATAGGCCTGCGGACGGAAGATCGAGAGCTTGGCCGCCTGGAGCGCCGGGTCGTTGGTCTGGAGGCCGCCGGACACGACCGCTTCGTAGTCCGCGGTCTTGTGCTCATAGGTGTAGCGTAGCCCCGGCGTCAGCCGCAGCGTATCGGTGATGTGCCAGGTGACCTGCGCGAAGGCCGCATAGCTCTGGATGGTCGACAGTGCCGACGAGGTGGTGATGTAGCCGTCGAGCAGGTTGGACGGGATCGCGGTGCCGTTCGCCGTCTGCGTCCCCAGCAGCCAGAAGGCGGCGTCCGAACCCCATTCGGTGACGTTCTGCCCGCGCAGCTCCTGGTAATAGGCATAGAGGCCGAGCGTATAGTCGAGCCGGTTCTGGCCGTTGGACGCGAGCCGGATCTCCTGGCTCAGCTGATCCTGCTGCACCGGGTTCGCCGACTGCGGGAGGATGTCGAGCGCGGTATAGTCGCGGTCGTTCGCCGGCTGCCAGTCCCACCAGCGATAGGCGCTGACCGAGGTGAGGGTGCTGCTGCCCAGGTCCACATCCGCGATCGCCGAGATGCCGCCGATCTCGGACCGCGCCTTCAGCTTGCCATCCGCGTCGGCAAGCCGGTCATAGGGGTCGAGGCTCGGCGGACGATAGCCGAGCGCGGCGGAAAGTGCCGGGAACTGGCGGCTGGCAGGCCGCAGCGTCTCGCCATAGCCGGCATAGACCTGGGTGCAGCAATCGGCATCGGACAGGTTGTAGTCGGCGATCAGGCGCACCCGTACGTCGTCGTTCGGCTGCCACAGCAGCTGCCCACGGACGGCGAAGTTGTCGAGGTCATTGACGTTGCGGCCGGTCAGCGTGCTCCGCACGAACCCGTCGCGCGTGGTCTTCCCCGCCGCCACGCGGAACGCCAGCGTCTCGCTGATCGGCCCGGTCACCGCCGCCTTGATCTGCCCGAACTTCTGCGTGCCGATCGAGGCCTCGAACTCGCCCTCGGGCTTGAAGCTCGGCGACTTGGTGGTGATGTTGACGGCGCCCGCGGTGGTGTTCTTGCCGAACAGCGTGCCTTGCGGCCCGCGCAGGATCTCCACCCGCTCGATGTCGAGCAGGTCGAACGCGGAGGCCGCCGGGCGGCTGTTGTAGACCTGATCGACATAGAAGCCGACGCCCTGCTCCAGGCCGTCGTTGGCAAGGCCGAACGACACGCCCAGGCCGCGGATGTTGAGCGCGGTGTTGCGCGGGTTGGACGAGGTATATTGCAGCGTCGGCGCCTGCTGCGACACCTGCTGGATGGTGAAGGTGCCGGTGCGGGCGATCTGCTCGGCGCCCAGCACGGACAGCGCGATCGGCACCGACTGCGCGCGCTCGGCGCGGCGACGGGCGGTCACCACGACGTCCTCGCCTCCAGCGGGTTCGGCGGCAGGCGCCCCCTGCACCTCGGCTGCCGCAACGGCTTCGGCCGCCGGGGCGGGCGGCTCCGTGCTCGCCAGCGGAGCCGTGGTCTGCAACGCCAATATCACCGCAAGCGAACTCGGCACAATCAACCTCCCTGTTGTCTATCGGCGCCAATCTCCACTGATTTAGTGGAGTATCAACATGGATGCTGCTTTACCAGCGACAAGCAGGGCTATCGGACGGGCGATGGCACCGTTTCGGCGGGGCTAGGCAGGCGCGGCAGGAGGCAGGTTGTGGAAGGGCTGGGCGCTAGTCCTCGCGCGCCTCATCTGCCGGTTCCTGGGCTTCCGGCTCCTTCGGCTCCTTGGGCTTCGGGAGGTATTTCGTCGGGAGGGGCGCAGGAGTCACCGGGCGCCCGGCGGGATCCTTGTTCGCCGACGCCGACACCTGCTCGGGCGCCATCGCGTAGATTGGCCCGACGCTGTTGCCGGTCACGCGATAGCGCGCGGCCGTCTTGGGCGGCGCGAACAAGGCGATCGGCAGCGGTGCCACGCCCTTGCCGAGGATGAAGCGGTTGTCGCTCACCTCGATGGTCGGGTTGGCCCCGAGCGGGCGTGCGCGAATGCCGATCGACTCATCCGCCTGCGGGGTCAGGACGCGCACCTCGTTGCCGCGGATCACGGTCCGCGTGGCGCCGCCGCCCAGCATGCGCACCGGATCGCCGGCGGGCTTGTCGAACACCAGGCGGTTGTCGAGCATCTGCAACTCCCCGGTGCTGAGATAGGAGAAGTCGCAGCCGACGTTCTCGAACCGGTTTCCCTGCACCAGCATCCGGCTGAAATAGCTGGCGGTGCAGGTGCCGGCGCCGCGTTCCCCGGCCCATACCAGATGGTTGTTGAGGAACTGGACGTCGATGCTGCCGTCGTTGCGACGGAAGCCGGAGCTCCTGAGGGCCAGCAGCGACGTGCCCTTCGGCTTGCCATAGCGCCCCTTGCCGAAGCGGATGTGGAGCGTGGAGCCACTGCCGTCCTGGCTGCCGTAGTTGTCGCGAAAGACGATGTTCTTCGCCGCGTAGAAGGTGACGTAGCAGAAGTTGCCGACGTTCTTGACGATGTTGTGGTGGGCAAGCGCGTTGAAGCAGCCCTCGAAGTCGACGCCCACGTCCGTCATGGAGTCGATTTCGTTGTAGGCGACGAGGATCCCGTCACCGTTGTTGCCATAGACGCCGCCGTTCCCGCCCGACAACTTGTTGTGGGTGATGTAGACCTCGCGCACGCGGCGCATGAATTGCGGGGCGCCGCCCTCGCGGTAGCGGGCGCCGCCGCCCCACCAGCTCACCTTGGCGAAGCGGCCGACGTTGCCGACGGCGGCGACCCGGCGGGCGAAGTTGAACCGTACGACCTGGCTCAAATAGGAGCCCGCATCGACCCGGTTGTCGTAGACGAAGATGTCCTCGTTGAGGTCGTCGGGCCGGGTGGGATGGAAGCCCGCGGCAACTGCGGGGTCCACGATCTCCTTGCGCCCCTTGTTGTAGCTGCGGTTCACCTTGCGCAGGTGCGTGACCAGCAGCGCGCCCATGCGGTCCGTCGAGCAGCGCGTGACCGAGACGTTGCGCAGATTGTTGCCGACCAGGATCAGCCCCAGCGGCTTGTGCGGTTCGGGCCGCACCACGCGGATACTGTCGATATGGATGTCGCGCAGGAAGTCGGCCGGATCGCCGCTTGCGGGCGCTGCGG
Source organism: Sphingomonas molluscorum (assembly GCF_039522995.1). NCBI lineage: Bacteria > Pseudomonadati > Pseudomonadota > Alphaproteobacteria > Sphingomonadales > Sphingomonadaceae > Sphingomonas > Sphingomonas molluscorum. The sequence continues at coordinate 99,849 of NZ_BAAAEL010000015.1, forward strand.
TGAACAGGCCGGTATCCTTGCCTTCCACCCGGATCACCGAAGCGTCGCCGGCTCCCAGGATCGTGATCGGTGCCGAAAGCTTGATCTGGCGGGTCACGCGGATCGCGCCCGCCGGGATCAGCAGTATCTTCACCCCGCTCGCGATCGCCTTCTCGAACGCCTCGGTATCGTCGGTCTTGCCGTCGAGTGTCGCGCCGAAGCTGCGAATATCACGCCCTTTGCTGCGGGCCGCCGCGAAGCCCGCGTAGAGCGCGCGCCGGGTCGGGGCCCAGCTCGGCCAGTCCGCATCCTCACCCTCGGCGCCGACCCCTCCGCCGGCACGCGAATGCGTGGCCGCGAAGGCACCCACGGCGGCGAGCCCCGAGAGCGGCAGGAGCGAACGGCGGGTGAAGCGAAGGCGGTGCGAGGCGTCGGACATGAAGGGCAAACTCGTTCAACGGAAACGACGTTCCCTCTCGGCGGCGCGGCCGAGCGAGGCACGCGGCTTGCGGCGGCCGGTGCGCCGGCTCCGCCGAAGCGGGAGGTCAGTCGATCCGGCGGGCGGACAGGATGCGGACGGGATCGGCGATCATCTCGCCCTTGAAGTGGCCGCCTTCGCTCACGGGCGCGTTCAGGATGCGGTGGACGACCTCCATCCCCTCGACCACCCGGCCGAACGCCGCGTAGCCGAGGTTGTCGCCTTCGCGGCTGGGGTCCGCGTCGAGCGAGGGCTGCGCGCCCACGCTGATGGTGAAGTCGCCCTGCGCGGTGCCGGGCGCCAGGCGCGCGATGGAGATCGCGCCGTCGACATGGCGCACGCCCGTTTGGGTGGTCGGCTCATGCTTGATCGGCGGCAGCACCCGCTTGGGGGCGTTCTGCACGCCAAACTGGACGAAGCCGAAGGTCGGGGTGACGCGCACCGTGCGGTAGAAGACGGTGCCGTCCAGCCGCTTCTCGTCGACATAGCGCAGGAAATTGGCGGTGGTGATCGGCGCGCGGCTCTTTTCCAGCTCCAGCACGATGCTGCCCTCGCTGGTCTCGACCTTCACCCGCGCCATTTCGGCGGCGGGAGGGGCGGCGGCAGGCGTCTGGGCGAGGGCGGGAGCGGCGCACAGCGCCGCGACGAGCAGGAGCAGGCGTTTCAACATGGGGCACAGCCTATGCGCTCGGCCGTTACGACGCCAGCCGGGGCGCGGCTTTGCGCAGCCGGAGCTTTTCTTTGCTGGGACAGCGCGGGCCGCATCCCCATGTTGCGGTCACACCCGCCGTGCCGTTAATGGCGCGACAGTTTCGAGACGGAAAAGAGATGACCACCCACACCACCCGCATGCTGATCCTCGGCTCCGGCCCGGCCGGGCTCTCCGCCGCCATCTATGGCGCGCGCGCCGGCCTGAACCCGATCGTGGTGCAGGGCATCCAGCCCGGCGGGCAGCTCACCACGACCACGGACGTCGAGAACTACCCCGGCTTCGCGGAGGTGATCCAGGGCCCCTGGCTGATGGAGCAGATGCAGGCCCAGGCCGAGCACGTCGGCACGCGGATGATGTACGACACCATCGTCGAGGTGGACGTGAGCCAGCGCCCGTTCCGCCTGATCGGCGACGGCGGCGACGTCTATGAAGGCGACGTGCTGGTGATCGCGACCGGTGCCCAGGCACGCTGGCTGGGCCTGGAGACGGAGGAAGCGCTGAAGGGCAAGGGCGTCAGCGCCTGCGCGACCTGCGACGGCTTCTTCTACCGCGGCAAGAAGGTGGCGGTGATCGGCGGCGGCAACACCGCGGTCGAGGAAGCGCTCTATCTCACGAACCACTCGCCTGACGTGACGATCATCCATCGCCGCGACAGCTTCCGCGCCGAAAAGATCCTGCAGGAACGGCTGTTCGCGCACGACGCGGTGAGCGTGCTCTGGAACAAGAAGGTCGAGCGGTTCATCGACGGCGGCGGCAACGTCGGACTGGTCGGCATCGAGCTCAAGGACACGGTCACCGGCGAGCTGTCGCAGATCGAGGTCGACGGCGGTTTCGTCGCGATCGGGCACCATCCCGCGACCGAGTTGTTCCGCGGCCATGTCGAGCTGGACGAGGACGGCTATATCGTCGTGGAGAAGGGCTCGACCCGCACGAACGTGCCGGGCGTGTTCGCGTGCGGCGACGTCACCGACAAGGTCTATCGCCAGGCCGTGACTGCGGCGGGCACGGGCTGCATGGCCGCGCTCGACGCCGAGCGTTTCCTGGCCGAGGCGGACTTCGAGAAGATCGCCGAAGCCGCCGAGTGATCTGCCTCTCCTCCGTTTGTCTCGAGTAGGGATCGAGCTTGTCGAGAGCCCGTATCGAGAGAGCCACAACGACCGACCTCTCGATACGCCGTCTCGACAAGCTCGACGGCTACTCGAGGCGAACGGAGAAAGAGCCAGCGGCGTAGCCTAGCCGAGGGCCTCCCGCACGCGCGCGTGCAGCCATTCGGCGTCGGGGGCGCGCGCGAAGCTGTGGCTGGCGGTGTCGTGCTCCAGCACGGGGATGCGGCTGCGGATCGGGTCGAACACGGGTCCGCGCCAGGCATCGGCGCAGGCGATCGCCGTGTTGTCGCGTCGTGCAAGCAGGAGCGTAACCGGAACCTCGCTCCCGGCGAGGCTGGCGGCGACCTGGCCGGCAAGTGCGCGCGACCGCGGGCGCGCGAGCGCGCGTACGCCACGTGCCAGCTTGCCCAGATCGACCTGCCCGCGCAGCAGCCGGAGCCAATGCCTGGGGTCCCGAAGCCGCTCGGCATAGCGCGCGCGCACCGCGGCGGGCGGGGGCGTGTCGCCCTCGTTCTCGACCAGCCACGGATTGGCGAGGAGCAGCGCGTCGATGCCCGCCGCTTGGTGGAACAGGGCCAGCGTCGTCGCGGCATCGCAGTTGCCGAAGCCCAGGATGCGGGTGAGGTCGGGTGCCTCTACGCGAAACGCCGCGACGGCGGCGGCCAGGTCCGCGCCGCTGTCGGCAAAGCCGCGGTTCTCGCCCGTCGAATCGCCGATGCCGCGCCGGTCGTAGCGGAACACGGGCCACCCGCCGGCCGCGATCCGCTGCGCGAGCAGGGCCATGCCCCGGTGCGCGCCGATCCGCAGCTCGTTGCCGCCCGAGACGATGAGCAGCCCGGCGCTGCCCGGCGCCGCGTCCAGCGTCGCGGCAAGCCGCTCGCCAGCGCAGGGGAACTCGATCAGGCGGCGCGCCACGTTCGCACCCAGTCGGCAATGTCGGCGGCAAGTGCCTGGGCGAGCGCGGGATCCGCGTCCGGCTCGGCGCGCCGCCAGGGCGACGGATAGGGTAGGCGGCGGTCGGCCGGGCGGGCATCGTTCTCCAGCCGGACGATCCGGTCCGGCGTGCCGATGTCCGCCCCGGCGAGCGCATCGAGCAGGCGAAGGCCGATCCGGTTGCCCGCGATCTCGACCGCCGCCCCTGCGGCACCCTCGCGTACCCCGTCGCCGTGCTCCTGCGCAGGCAGGAGCCCAGGGTTGCTCTGTTCAGACAAGCGTTGTTCTGCTTGGTTCTGGATCCCTGCCTGCGCAGGGATACGGTCGTGTGCGGAGGTGCCTTGCGTCTTTCCCAACGGCCTCACGCCTTCCGGCGTCCCGGCCGAACGCGCGGTGCGGTGCAGCTCCCGCAACAGCTCGGCACCGGTCTGCGGCGACAGCGACCAGCGCGCCTGAACGTCTGCTTCGCCGTCGAGCAGGGCCCCGGCGCGAATGCTTGCCGCGAACCGAGGCTGGGGCAGCGTCGCAACGCATGCGGCAAACGCAGCGCGCCAGTCCGCCAACGCGGCGTCTTCGGTCGGGAGCAGGCTCTCGCCCTGGCCCGGCAGGTCCGGAAGCACCCCTGCGATGCCCATGTCCGACAGCTGGCGCAGCACCGACACCATCAGCGTGCGGGTGCGGTTCGCCTCCTCAAAGGGCGGCAGGGCAAGCACCACAACCGGCCCGGTGGCGGGACCGAAGCGAAGCATCGCCTCTGTGCCGCCGGGCCAGTCGTAGCGGTCGATCAATGCACCGCCTTGCCCATGGCGAAGCGGGTCAGCGAGCCGAAGGTCGCCAGCGTATCGCCGTCGATGTCGTCGTCCTCGATCAGGATCCCCAGCCGGTCCTCGATCTCGGTGAGCACCCCCGCCACCGCCATGGAGTCGAGCTCCGGCAGCGCGCCGAACAGCGGCGTTTCGGCATCGAACGCCGCCACCCGCTCGGCCGACAGGCCCAGCACCTCCCGCAGCACGGCCCGCACGGTGTTCTCGATCTCGTTCGCCTGTTCCGGAACCAAGGGATTTTCCTCTTGCTGATTGGACCCGCTGTTAGTCGTCGCAGGCCCGAAAGCCAAGCTGCGCGCATGATGCGGGCGTGGCTTTGGCGACGGCATCGGCTATGCGCTCGCCCATGGTTCCGCTCGATCCTGTGCCCCAGCCCCTGGACACGTTGCCGTTGCGGGGAAACCCGGCGGCGCCCGCGCTGGCGGGCAAGGACGGCACGCTCTCCTACGCCGAGCTGGAGGCGGCGGTGGGCCGCCTCGCGCACTGGCTCCACGTGCGGGGGCTGGCGCCCGGCAGTCGCGTCGCCGGCTGGTTGCCCAAGTCGCGCGCGGCCTGCCTGATGCCGCTCGCCGCTGCCCGCGCCGGGCTGGTGCACGTGCCGATCAACCCGGTGCTCAAGCGGGCGCAGGTGGCGCATATCCTTGCCGACAGCGGCGCCGCGCTGCTGCTGACCCAGCCGGTGCGTGCCGGGCTGCTGGAGGCAGGCGACGTCCCCGCGGGCTGCGCGGTTGCGGTGGAGGAAGAGGCGCTTGCCCATGCGGCGGGGGCCTTGCCGCCGTCACGCGCCGACACGGACGCGCTTGCCGCGATCCTCTACACCTCCGGCTCCACCGGGCGGCCCAAGGGGGTGATGCTCAGCCACGCGAACCTTTGGCTCGGCGCCATCTCGGTCGCTCATTATCTCCGCCTATCGCCCACCGACCGCGTGCTCGGCGTGCTGCCGCTGAGCTTCGACTATGGGCAGAACCAGCTTTTCTCCACCTGGGCGGCGGGCGGTTGCGTGGTGCCGCTCGACTATCTGACCGCGCGGGACGTGGTGAAGGCGGTGGAGCGCGAGGGGATCACCAGCCTGGCCGGTGTACCCCCGCTGTGGACACAGTTGCTGGAGGCGAACTGGCCCCCCGAGACGGCAGCCCGGTTGCGCCGGCTCACCAACTCGGGCGGCGCGCTGACGACCCCGATGGTGCGTGCGCTCCGCCAGCGGTTCCCACAGGCCGATCTCTACCCGATGTACGGCCTGACCGAGGCATTCCGCTCCACCTTCCTCGATCCCGCGCTGGTGGACGACGCGCCGGACGCGATCGGCCGAGCCATTCCCTTTGCCGAGGTGCTGGTGGTGCGCCCCGACGGCAGCCGCGCGCAGGCCGGCGAGCCTGGCGAACTCGTCCATGCGGGGCCGCTGGTGGCGCAGGGCTATTGGCAGGACGCGGAGCGTACGGCGCAGCGCTTCCGGCCTGCGCCCGCCTTTGCGCGGAGCGGCGGCACCGCCGTCTGGTCCGGCGACACGGTCGTGGAGGGGCAGGACGGCCTGCTTCGCTTCGTCGGCCGCGACGACGAGATGATCAAGAGCGCCGGCAACCGCATCAGCCCCACCGAGGTCGAGGAGGCGGTGCTTGCCGGCGGGGAGGTGGCGGAGGCCGCGGCGTTCGGCGTGCCCGATCTGCGGCTCGGCCAGGCAGTGCTGGTCGTCGCGCGTGCCAACGGCCCCGCCGAGACGGCAGAGGCAGCCTTGCGCGAGCGCCTGCGTCGCGAGCTTCCCGCCTTTCAGCAGCCCGCCCACTATCGCTGGCGCGATGCGCTGCCGCGCAACGCCAATGGCAAGCTTGACCGCAGCGGCTTGCGCGCCGCCGTGCTCGCCGAGTTCCAGGAGATGCCGCAATGAAGCCGATCGGCCCGATCCCGCCCGCCTTTGCCGGGCAACGGCGGCTGACCATCGGCGGCGAGGATGCCGAGGCGCTGGTCGCCCGCGCCGGCGACACGCCGCTGTTCGTCTACGACCTGGGCCTCGTCGCCGAGCGGGTGGACCTGCTGCGAAGCGCGCTGCCAGCGGGGGTGGGCATCCACTATGCGATCAAGGCGAACCCGCATCCCGATCTGCTTGCCAACATCGCGCCGCTGGTCGACGGGCTCGACGTCGCTTCGGGCGGGGAACTGGCGCACGCGCTGGCGGTGAAGCCCGCGGCCGAGATCAGCTTCGCCGGCCCCGGCAAGCGCGACGACGAACTCGCGGCTGCGATCAAGGCCGGCGCCACCCTGAACGCGGAGTCCGAGGGAGAGGTGGCCCGGGCGATCGCGATCGGCGATCGGCTCGGCATCCCTCCGCGCCTGGCCGTGCGGGTTAACCCGGACTTCGAGCTGCGCGGCTCGGGCATGCGGATGGGCGGGCGCGCGTCTCCCTTCGGGGTCGATGCCGCGCGCGTGCCGGCGCTGGTTCGCACGATCCTCGCCTCAGGGGCGGCGTGGCGCGGCTTCCACATCTTTGCCGGCTCCCAAGCGCTCGACACCGCCGCGATCATCGAAACCCAGGCCGCCACCGTGGCGCTCGCTGCCCGGCTGGCCGACGAGGCCGGAGCCGCGCCGCCGCTCGTCAACTTGGGGGGCGGCTTCGGCATTCCCTATTTCGCAGGCGACCTGCCCATCGACGTCGCGGCGATCGGCGCTGCGCTTGGGGACGCGCTGGCGGCGCGCCCCGCCACGCTGGCCGACAGCGCCTTCGCGATCGAGCTCGGGCGATGGCTGGTGGGGGAGGCGGGCGTCTACCTCACCCGCGTCATTGACGTGAAGGACAGCGGCGGCGAGCGGTTCGTGATCGTCGACGGCGGGCTCCACCATCAGCTCGCCGCCAGCGGCAATTTCGGGACGGTCGTGCGCCGCAACTACCCGCTTGCCGTCGCCGGACGCCTGGCGGAGCCCGCAACCCAGACCGCCTCGGTCGTGGGCTGCCTGTGCACGCCGCTCGACCGGCTCGCGGATAAGGTCGCTCTGCCCGAGGTCGCCGTGGGCGACTTGGTCGCGGTGTTCCTGGCCGGCGCTTATGGCGCGACCGCGAGCCCAGCCGCCTTTCTCGGCCATCCGGCGGCGCGCGAGCTGGTGGTCCAGGGGAACCGCCGGACCTGAAGGTCGTTGAGCCGCTTCCGAATGGCCGCTGGGGGGCTGGAGTGCGGCAGGCAGGCGTCGGGAAGCTTCCCGATATGGCACGCCGACCCAGGGGAACCGCCGGTTTCTACCTAACCCTATGTTTACCGGGCCGGGTATAGGGCAGCAACGATCCTGCACCCCTTGGGCGGCGGGCGATGAGCGAGGGGTTCGATATGCGCGTGCACAGCTTCCCGGCGGCGGCCGGCATCATGGCCATGGCAGCGATGCTGCTGGGCGGATGCGCCGCGACCCGCCCCGAACTGCCGGCCGCGCCCTTCGTCACCGCGCAGGAGACGCCGGGCGAGGATTATGTGATCGGCCCGCTCGACCAGCTCAACGTCTTCGTGTGGCGCAACCCGGAGCTGTCGGCGAAGGTGCAGGTCCGCCCCGATGGCCGCATCACCACGCCGCTGATCAGCGACATGCCGGCGGTCGGCAAGACGCCGGCGATGCTCGCCCAGGACATGAAGCTCGCGCTCGGCGAGTATATCAAGGACCCGCTGGTGTCGGTGATCGTGGAGAATTTCTCCGGCACCTATAGCCAGCAGGTGCGCGTCGTCGGCGCCACCGAGAAGCCGGCATCGCTGCCGTACCGCGCCAACATGACGCTGCTCGACGCGATGATCGCGGTCGGCGGCGTGAACGAGTTCGCGGCCGGCAATCGCGCGCGGCTGGTGCGCTATGACCGGACGACCGGCAAGCAGCAGGAATATGGCCTGCGCATCGCCAGCCTGCTGAAGGACGGCGACACCTCCGCGAACGTGCGGCTGGCCCCGGGGGATGTTATTATCATCCCGGAAACCATGTTCTAAAGGGCCGCTGGTGGAGGGTCTCTTCGACGAACTGCGGGTCGCCGCGCACCTGGTGTGGCTACGTCGCTGGGTGGCGCTGGGCGTCGCCTGGGCGATCTGCCTGGTCGGCTGGCTTGCCGTGTCGCAGATCCCCAACCGCTACACCTCCACCGCGCGCCTGTCGGTCCAGCTGCGTTCGATCCTGCCCACCAGCACCGCGACGGGCGGCATCCAAGACCAGCAGGCCGAAGACATCGACCGCGTCCGCCAGACGCTCGCTTCCGCCTACAACCTCGAGAAGGTCGTCCGTGGCACCAGCCTGGCGAAAACCGTCGCCAACGACCGCGACGTCAACGACCGCATCGTGATGCTGCAACAGGCGATCCGCATCGTCGCGCAGCAGGACAATCTGTTCGAGATCTCGGCGACGCTGGGCGATCCCCGGCTGGCGCGCGAAGTCGTGCAAAAGATGATCGACCTGTTCGTCGAGGAGAATCTGGCGAGCGGGCGCGACGCGACCAGCCAGTCGCTGCGTTTCCTGGACCAGCAGCTGGGCGCCCGCCAGCAGCAGATCGCCCAGGTCGAGGCGAAGCGGCAGGGCTTCCAGGCGCAGTTCCTGAACCTGCTGCCGGGCACCGGATCGCTCGACGAGCGGATGAGCCAGGCGCGCGAACAGCTGGCGCAGATCGACGGCGAGCTTGCGGCGGCGAACACCAGCCTGTCCGCCGTGAACAACCAGCTTGCCGCCACGGCGGCGACGGTCGCCGGCGACGCGGGAAATGTCGCGGCCGGCCCGGCCCGCGCGCGCGTTGCGTTGATCGAGGGCCAGCTGGCGGAAGGCCGCGGGCGCGGCTGGACCGACCAGCATCCGGACATGATCGCGCTCAACCGCCAGCTTGCCGCCGCACGCGCCGCAGCCAGGAACGAGCCGGTGACGCGCAGCGGCGGATCGGCTGCCCAGACGAACCCGCTCTACTTCCAGCTCCAGTCGATGCGCACCGAACGCGCCGCCCGCGTGGCCGAACTGGCGCAGCGCAAGGGGCAGCTGGAGGCACAGCTCGCCGGCATCCAGGCCCGCATGGCCCGCGATCCGGCCGCCGCTGCCCAGCAGGCCCAGCTCGACCAGGACATCGCGGCCATGAAGACGCAGTACGACCAGCTGCTCGCCGACCGCGAACAGGTCCGCCTGCGCCGCCAGGTCCAGAACGAGACCGATGCGGTCAAGTTCAGCCTGATCGATCCGCCCAGCCAGTCGAGCGTGCCTGCCTCGCCCAACCGCCCGCTGCTGCTGTTCGGCGTGCTGATCGTCGGGCTTGGCGGTGGCGTCGCCAGCGCCTTTGCACTCGGCAAGCTGCGGTCCGGCTTCTCCACCGCCGCGCGGCTGGAGCGGGCGAGCGGCCTGCCGGTGATCGGCTCGATCGGGCAGGTGCTGACGCAGACGCAGCACCAGCTGCGGCAGCGGCGCCTGAAGCTTTTTACCGGTGCCACCGCGGCGCTGGGGGTCGCTTTCGTCGCGCTGATCGCCGTCGAGTTCCTGATGCGGGGGCTCGCGGCGGCATGAGGGGGGATCCGATCAACGGCGCTCCGCCGCCGCCGCGCCGTCGCGGCTCGCTGCTCGAGCGGGCTGTCGAGCGCTATGGCTTCCAGCCAGGCGCCGGCCTGCGCCCGATGGGCCCGGCACCAGCGTCCGCGGCGAACCCGGCCGAACCCGCTGCCCCCTCGATTCCCGCTCGCGCACCCGAGCCGGTCGACCGGGTGCGGCTGGCGGAGCGCGGCATGCTGGTGCCGGGCGGGCCCGTCACGGCGCTGGCCGAGGAATTCCGCCTGGTGAAGCGCCAGCTGCTGCTCGCCGCGCGCGAGGGCGACGCCGCGCGCTCGCGCAGCGTGCTCGTCTGTTCCGCCCAGCCCGACGAGGGCAAGACCTTCTGCTCGGTCAACCTCGCGCTGTCGCTCGCGGCCGAGCGCGACCTGGAAGTGCTGCTGGTCGACGCCGATTTCGCCAAGCCCGACGTGCCGGACACGCTCGGCATCCCGAGCGGGCCGGGACTGCTCGATGCGCTCGCCAATCCGACGATCGACGTAGAAGCGTGCATCATCCCGACGGATGTGCCGAACCTGTCGGTGTTGCCGGCCGGTGCTCGCAGCGACAACGACACCGAACTGCTGGCGAGCGATCGTGCCCATGCCCTGCTCCAGCGGCTGGAGCGGGCGAACCCGCGCCGCTTGATGGTGTTCGATTCGGCGCCGGTCCTCGCGGCGTCCACCGCGACAGCGCTTGCGGAGCATGTCGGCCAGGTGCTGGTCGTGGTGCGCGCGGATCGCACCAGCGAGAGCGACCTGCGCGAGGCGGTGGCGCTGCTCGATGGCTGCGACACGGTGCAGCTGCTGCTGAACGCCGTCTCCCTCCAGCCGCGCGGCCGCCGCTTCGGCAGCTATTACGAAGCGGAGGAAGAGGCGTGAACCGTGCCGCGTGGCTGGCCGGTGCGGGCGTGCTGGTGCTGACGATGCCGGATCCGGCCCAGGCGCAGGGGCGCCGGGTCGAGGTGTCGCCCTATATCGAGGTCGGCCAGGTGCTGTCGGCGGACCTCACCAATGACGATGTCCTCACCTACACCCAGCTGACCGCCGGGGTGGACGCGGTGGTGCAGAGCCGGCGGGTACAGGTGCAGCTGTCCTATCAGTATCAGCGCACCATCGGATGGGGCGACGAGGCCCGCGACAGCGACGTCCATTCCGGCCTCGCCCGGGCGAATGCGCAGCTCACCCGCACCGTCTCGGTCGAGGCGGGGGCGCTCGCGACCCGCACCCGCGCCGGTATCGGCGGCGGCTCGCCCGCCTATCTCGCCGGCTATGACGGCAGCAGCACGCAGGTCTACTCGCTCTACGGCGGACCGACGCTCGCGACGCGGGCCGGCCCGGTCGCGGTCAACGCGGCCTATCGCCTCGGCTATACCAAGGTGGAGGCGCCGGACCTGTTCCGCGACGAGACCGGCCGCGAGCTGGACTTCTACGACGATTCCACCAGCCACCAGCTGACCGGCAGCCTCTCCACCCGGCCGGGCACGGTGCTGCCGGTCGGCCTCACGCTTTCGGGCGGGCTGGTGCGGGAGGACACGAGCCAGCTCGACCAGTTCTACGAGGGCAAGTTCCTGCGCCTCGACGCGCTGATGCCGGTGAGCCGCGAACTGGCGGTGGTCGGCGGCATCGGCTGGGAGAAGATCGAGGTCGGCCAGCGCGATCCGCTGCTGGACGCACAGGGCTTCCCCGTCGTCGACGGGAACGGCCGCTATGTGACCGATCCCGATTCTCCGATCCGCCTGGCCTATGATGTCGATGGCGTGATCTGGGACGCGGGCGTCGTCTGGCACCCGAGCCCGCGCTTCCAGCTGGAGGCGCGGATCGGCCAGCGCTACGGCAGCATGATCTACACGGGATCGCTGACGTGGCAGACGGCACCCAATGCCGGTCTCCAGGTCCGGGTTTACGACACGGTCACCACCTTCGGTCAGCAGCTGACCAGCGGCCTCGCATCGCTGCCGACCAGCTTCTACAACGGCGGCGCCGATCCGTTCGGCAACCGCTACAGCGGCTGCGTGTTCAGCGGCGGCACCACGCCCGGCGGCACCACGCCCGGCGGCGTCCCGCAGCCCGGCACCTGCCTAACCCCGGTGTTCCAGTCGATCTCCACTGCCGTCTATCGCGCGCGCGGGGTCGACGCGGTCTATGCCGTCAGCCGCGGCAACACGCGGCTGGGGGTAGGGGCGGGCTACACCAACCGCCACTATTTCCTGCCGGAGGTGCCGGGTGCCGACATCTACCGCAGCAACGACGAGAGCTATTACGCGCAGGCGTTCGCGCAGCGGGCGCTGGACTCGCGTTCGGGGGTGACCGCGGACCTCTACGCCAACTATTTCACCAGCGGGATCGACGGGGCGCTCGACAGCTGGGGCGGCGGCGCCCAGGGCGCCTATTATCGCAGCTTCGGCCGGGCCTATGGTACCTTGTCGGCCGGGCTGTACACTTTCGATGTCGAACGGAGCGAAAGCGCCTGGATCGCCCAGGCACTGCTCGCTTTCGGCTACCGCTTCTGAGGAGGCCGGGACGATGTACGACGATTTCTATGGCCTTTCGGGCAAGCCATTCCAGCTCACGCCGGACCCGGCCTTCTGGTTCGACACCGGCACGCATCGCAAGGCGATGGCGTACCTCACCTATGGCCTAAGCGAGGGCGAGGGCTTCATCGTCATCACCGGCGAGCCGGGCGCGGGCAAGACCACGCTCTTGGGCCACGTCCTTTCGACCATCGATCCCGCGCGCCTGAACGTGATCCGCCTGGTCACGACCCAGCTGGAGCCCGAAGACCTGTTGCAGGTCATCGCATCGGGCCTGGGCACCGATCCGACGGGTCTCTCCAAGGCGCAGCTGCTGTCCGCGATCGAGCGCGGGCTCCACGCGGTCGCGCGCGCCGGCCGCCGGACCCTGCTGGTGGTGGACGAGGCGCAGTCGCTGCCGCTCTCCGCGATCGAAGAGCTGCGGATGCTGTCCAACTTCCAGGCCGGCGGCCACGCGCTGCTCCAGATCTTCCTGCTAGGGCAGCCCGAGTTCCGCGAGCGCCTGCAGGGCTCCGGCCGCGTCGAGCAGCTGCGCCAGCGCGTGATCGCGATGCACCATCTCGATCCGATGGAGGCGCATGAGGTCGAACCCTACATCGTTCACCGCCTGTCGCTGGTCGGCTGGAACGGCCGGCCGGACTTCACGCCCGAGGCGATCGAGGCGCTGCATCGCTGGTCGGGCGGCGTGCCGCGCCGGCTGAACCTGTTGATGAGCCGCGTGCTCCTGATGGGCGGCGTCGAGGAGATCGAGCGCTTCGACGCGGCCGAGATCGACGCCGTCGGCGCGGAGCTGGCCGATGACGTCGGCCATTCGGAAGAGGCGGAGGAGCATGTGCCCGCCGCTACGCCATCGCCGGACGCCGCCCGCCCGGCCCGCGGCGTGCTCCACGCCGTGCCGTCGCCGGGCAGCGCGCAGACGGCCGAGCTTGCGGCCATGACCGATCGCATCGCCAAGCTGGAGGCGCGCCTCGCCGATCAGGACGAGACGCTGCGCCGCGTGCTGATGCTGCTGGTCGACTGGGTGGAGGGCGAGGAGCGCCGGCCCAACATCGACCGGCTGCGCGGCAACGCCGCCTGAGCCGCCGGCCATGCGCAACGCCATGTCGGTCGACGTCGAAGAATGGTTCCAGGTCGGCGCCTTTGAAGCGGTGATCGCCCGTGAGGACTGGCCGCACCTGGAAAGCCGGGTCGAGGCGAACACCGATCGCGTGCTGGCGCTGTTTGCCGAGACGAACACGACCGCGACCTTCTTCACGCTCGGCTGGGTGGCGGAGCGGGCGCCCGGCCTGATCCGTCGCATCGCCGATGCGGGGCACGAGGTCGCCAGCCACGGCTGGGATCACCGGCGCGTCTTCACCTTCACCCCCGATCAGTTCCGCGCCGATGTGGCGCGGGCGCGGTCGGCGCTGGAGGATGCGGGCGGAGTGGCCGTCACCGGCTATCGCGCGCCCAGCTTCTCGATCGACGCGCGCACCCCCTGGGCGCACGCGGTGCTGGCGGAGACGGGGTATCTGTATTCGTCGAGCGTGGCCCCGGTCCGCCACGACCATTATGGCTGGCCGGACGCGCCGCCGCATCCTTTTCGCCCGCTTGCCGGCAGTGACTTGATCGAATGGCCGATCACCACCGCGCGCGTGCTCGGGCGGCAGGTGCCGGCGGGAGGTGGCTTCTTCCGGCTGTTGCCGGGCGCCATCACCGAACGCGCGGTGGCCCACGCGAACGCGGGTGAGGGGCGCCCCGCCATGTTCTATTTCCACCCGTGGGAGATCGACGCCGGCCAGCCCCGGGTGGCCGGTGCGCCGATGCGCTCGCGCGTGCGCCATTACGCCCGCCTGGGTGCGATGGAGGGCAAGCTGCGCCGGCTGCTGCGCCGGCACCGCTGGGGACGTGCCGACGCGATCGTGGCCGCGGAGGCGCAGCGCGCGTGACGCAACTCGTCGCGGGAGTGACCGTCCGCACCGCCCGGCTGGACGATGCGGCCGAGCGCGCGCGCATCGCCGGCTTCGTGGCCGGGCAGCCGGGGGGTACGCCCTTTCACCTGCCGGCCTGGGGCATGGCGACGGCGCGGGCGACCGGCCAGCGTTTCGCGATGCTGGTGGCGGAGCGCGGCGGCACGCTGGCCGCGATCCTGCCGCTCACCACCGTGCGATCGCGCCTGTTCGGCACCGCGCTGGTTTCGACCGGCTTCGGCGTCGCAGGCGGTCCGCTCGGTGAGGATGCAGCGGCGCAGGCAGCGCTGATCGAACGGGCGCTGGAAATCGCGGACGAAGAAGGCGCGCCGACGATCGAACTGCGCGGCGGCCCGGCGCCCCGCGGAGCCGGCTGGACGGTGGACGAGGGCCGCTATCTCGGCTTCGTCCGCCCGATCGCCGCGGACGATGCGGCCGAACTCGCCGCCATCCCGCGCAAGCAGCGCGCCGAGGTCCGTAAGGCGCTCGCTGCCGGCTTCGAGATCGCAACCGGCCGAAGCCGCCGCGGCCTGGCCGAGCATTTTGCCGTCTATGGCGAGTCCGTCCGCAATCTGGGCACCCCGGTGTTCCCGCCGGCGCTGTTCCGGGAAGTGCTCGACGCGTTCGGGGCGGAGGGCGCCGACATCCTGACCGTGCGCCATGAGGGTTGTGCGGTCGCAAGCGTGCTCAGCCTCTACTGGCGCGGCACCGTGTACCCCTATTGGGGCGGCGGGACGCGCGCCGCCCGCGCGCTGCGGGCCAACGACGCCATGTACTTCGCGCTGATGCGGCACGCCCGCGATCGCGGCTGCACCGCCTTCGACTTCGGCCGGTCCAAGGCCGGCACCGGGCCGGCCGCGTTCAAGAAGAACTGGGGCTTCACGCCCCAGCCGCTCGCCTATGCGACCTGGACCCGCGACGGCGCCGCGCCCCGCGACGCCAGCCCGCTCAACCCGAAATATCGGCTGAAGATCGCCGCCTGGCAGCGGCTGCCGCTCGCCGTCGCCAACCGGGTCGGCCCCTGGATCGCGCGCGGGCTCGGCTGATGGGATCGATCCTGTTCCTGGCGCACCGGGTGCCGTTCCCGCCCGATCGCGGCGACAAGATCCGCGGCTGGCACGTGCTGCGGCACCTGGCACGCCGCCACCGGGTTTATCTCTGCGCCTTTGCCGACGATCGCCGTGATCTTGAGCCGCGTCCCGAACTCGTGGAGGCGACCGCCAGCCGCAAGATCCTGTGGCGCGGCAAGGGGCGTGCGCGCGCCGTCGCCGAGGCGCTGGCGACCCGTCTCCCATTCTCGCTCTCCGCTTTCGATGCCGCCGCAATGCGGGCGGCGGTAGAAGAGGTGCTGGCACGCGAGCCGATCGAGGCGATCTACGTCTTCTCGGGCCAGATGGCGCAATATCTGCCCGCCGACCCCGAGGCCCGGGTGGTAATGGACTTCGTCGACATGGATTCCGCCAAGTTCGCCCAATATGCCGGCGCTGCGACAGGGCCGATGCGCTGGCTGCTCGCACGCGAGGCGCGGCTGCTCCAGGCGTTCGAGGCCAAGGTTGCCGAGCGCGCCGACGCCAGCCTGTTCGTCAGCGAGGCAGAAGCCGCGCTGTTCCGGAAAGCAACGGGTGCGCCGCGCGTCCGGGCGATCGGCAACGGCATCGACACCGGCTTCTACGATCCGGCTGTGGTTCAGCCCGTTTCCGAAACCGCGCCCCTGATCGTCTTCACCGGCCAGATGGACTATCGCCCCAACGTGGATGCAGTCACCTGGTTCGCAGAAGCCGTGCTGCCCAAAGTCCGGGAACGCCATCCAAGCGCACGCTTCGCGATCGTCGGGCGCGCGCCGACGCCGGCGGTCCGCGCCCTGGCCGAGCAGCCCGACGTGCTGGTGACCGGCGAGGTGCCCGACGTTCGCGGCTGGCTGGCTGCGGCGAACGTCGTGGTCGCGCCGCTCCGCATCGCCCGGGGTGTCCAGAACAAGGTGCTGGAGGCGATGGCGATGGCGCGTCCGGTGGTTGCCTCGCCGGAAGCGGCGGAGGGGATCGACCACGACGGCTGCCTTTCCGTGGCCCGCGTGCCGACAGACTTCGCGACCGCCATCTCGAACTTACTCGCCGATCCCGCCCAGGCCTCCCGGATCGGTGCCCGTGCACGCGCGCAGGTGCAGCGCCGCTACGGCTGGGATGCGCAGTTGGCACCGCTCGATGCGCTGCTGGAGCGGGAGGCGGCATGAGCGGGACGCTCGCATCGCCGCCGCTCGCCGCCGGCCTCGGCTCGCGCTGGCTCACCTCGCTGGCCTGCCTCGCCGGCACCTGGGCCGCGCTGTTGCTGATCTTCCGGCGGGACGTCGCGCACATGCTGGGCATCTGGTGGAACTCCACCACCTACGGCCATTGCCTGTTCGTGCCGCCGATTCTCGCATGGCTCGTGTGGCAGCGGCGGCGGGAACTGGCGCAGCTGCATCCCCAGGCGTGGGGACCCGGCTTGCTGGCGGTGGCGGTCGGCGCCTTCGTTTGGCTCGTCGGCGATGCGGCGGCCGTCGCGCTGTTCCGCCACGCCGGGTTGGTGACGATGCTTGCCGGGGCGGTTGTGGCGCTGCTCGGCCCCCATGTCGCGCGCGGGCTCGCCTTTCCGCTCGGCTACATGGCGTTCCTGGTTCCCTTCGGCGACTTCCTCGAAATGCCGCTCCAGGCGCTGACCGTCCGCCAGACCATGGGACTGCTCCACCTGCTCGGTGTCCCGGCCGTCGTCGATGGCGTGCTGATCACCATCCCGAACGGCTATTTCGAAGTGGCGGAGGCCTGTTCGGGCACGAAGTTCGTGATCGCGATGGCCGCCTATGGCGTCCTGGTCGCCAACGTCTGCTACGTCCGCTGGCAGCGGCGCGCGGCCTTCCTCGCGATGGCGCTGGTCGTGCCGGTGCTGGCGAACGGCGTGCGCGCGGCGGGCACCATCTATGCCGCGCACCTGACCTCGGTGGAGGCAGCCACCGGCTTCGACCACATCGTCTATGGATGGGTGTTCTTCGCGCTGGTGATGGCGGCGGTGATGGCGATCGGCTGGCGCTGGTTCGATCGCGATCCCGACGCACCCTGGTTCGATCCCGCCGCGCTGCAGGCGCCGGTCACTTGGACGCTACGGCTGCCGCTCGCAACCGCGCTGGTACTGGCGATCGCGCTGCTGTTCGCCGGCTGGGGCTGGGCCGGCGAGGGCCGGACGGCCCCGCTTCCCGCACGCTCGACCCTGCCGGCGGTGCCCGGCTGGCGCCAGGTGTCGGCCGCCGAGGGGCCGGCTTGGGCGCCCAACTATCCGGGGGCCGATCGCCTGGTGCTGGGCCACTATGTCGATGCGCAGGGCCGCCGGGTCGACTTGGCGGTGGCCGTCTATGCCGGCCAGCGCGAAGGCAAGGAACTGGTGGGCTTCGGCCAGGGCGCGATCCGCGAGAACGATCGCTGGGTCCGCATCGAGGACCTGCCGCCGCTCGCCGGCAGCAGCGGCGTGCGCATGACCGCGCCCGGCCCGGTCGAACGCCAGACCTTCACCTGGTACCGGCTGGGCGACGTCACGACCGGCAGCGCCCGCCGGGTCAAGCTGGAGACGCTCAAGGGAAAGCTGCTCGGCGGCTCGCCGCTCGCCGTCGCCGTCCTGGTCTCGGCGCATGGCGGTGGCCCGGCGGCGCGCGCGGCGGCCGACGACTTCCTCGCCGCCGCAGGGCCGATCGACCGGCTGGCCGCCTCGGTCGCCGGGAGTGCGCGCTGATGTGCGGCATCGCCGGCCTCTATTATCCCGCGCTCCCCAAGCCCATCGAGCCCGCGCGGATCGCGGGCATGACCAACGCGCTCGCGCATCGCGGCCCCGACGGATCGGGCATCTGGACGGCACCGGGCGTCGGGCTCGGCCATCGTCGGCTCTCGATCATCGACGTCGCCGGCAGCCCGCAGCCGATGGCGACGCCCGGCGAAAGCCACGTCGTCGCCTTCAACGGCGAGATCTACAACTATCGCGAGGTGCGCGCCGAACTCGCAGGCCTCGGCGCCCGCTTCACCACCGATGGCGATACCGAGGTCCTTCTCCACGGCTGGCGCGCCTGGGGACCGGGGCTGTTGTCGCGGCTGAACGGCATGTTCGCCTTCGCGCTCTACGATGCGGAGGCGCGCAGCCTGTTCCTGGCGCGCGACCGGCTGGGCGTGAAGCCGCTCCACTATGTCGAGCTGTCGGACGGCGCGATCGCCTTCGCGTCGGAATTGAAGGGGCTGCTCGCTCATCCGCTGGTCCGTCGCGCGCCCGATCTGGGTGCGATCGAGGATTATATGGCGCTCGGCTATGTGCCCGACGACGCGAGCATCGTCGCCGGCGTGCGCAAGCTGCCCGCCGGTCACTTCCTGCTGCTGGAGCGCGGCCGGCCGGTGCCGGAGCCGGTGCGGTGGTGGGACGTGGATTTCTCGCAGCGCGCCAAGGGCTCGACGCGCCACCTGACGGCGGAACTGGTGCACCACCTGCGCGAAGCCGTGCGCTCCCGCATGGTCGCCGACGTGCCGCTCGGCGCCTTCCTCTCCGGCGGCGTCGACAGCTCGGCAGTGGTCGCGTTGATGGCGGAGGCCAGCCGCCAGCCGGTGAAGACCTGCACCATCGGCTTCGAGGAGGCCGATCACGACGAGCGGGCCCATGCCGATCTGGTCGCCCGCCGCTTCGCGACCGAGCACCGCACCCGCGCCGTCGCCTCGAACGACTTCGGCCTGATCGACACGCTGGTCGATGCCTTCGACGAACCCTTCGCCGACGCCTCGGCGCTCGCCACCTACCAGGTCTGCGCGCTCGCGCGGGAGACCGTGACGGTGGCGCTGTCCGGCGACGGCGCGGACGAGGCGTTCGCCGGATACCGCCGCTACCGCTTCCACGCCGCCGAGGAGCGGGTGCGCGGGATGCTCCCGGCGCAGTGGCGTTCGCGGCTCTTCGGTACGCTCGGTGCCGCTTATCCCAAGGCCGATTGGGCGCCGCGGCCGCTGCGCGCCAAGACAACGCTGCTCGCGCTCGCCGACGATGGTGCGACCGCCTATGCGCGCGCAGTCGGGGTCACGACGCCGGCAACGCGGGACCGGCTCTACACCGCCGCGACGCGCACGGCGCTCGGCGGCTATCGCGGCGAGCAGCGCTATGTGGCCACGATGCGCGGGGCGCCGGCGCGCGATGCGCTCGACGCCGCCCAATATGCCGACATCCAGCACTGGCTGCCCGGCGACATCCTCACCAAGGTCGATCGCACCAGCATGGCGGTGAGCCTGGAGGCGCGCGAGCCGCTGCTCGATCATCGCCTGGTGGCGTTCGCCGCCACGCTGCCGCCAGCCCTTCGGCTGCGCGGCGCGCAGGGCAAGTGGCTGATGAAGAAGGCGCTCGAACCCTGGCTGCCGAAGGAGATCCTCTATCGGCCCAAGATGGGGTTCGTGACGCCGGTCAGCGCCTGGTTCCGCGATGCGCTCGCGGCCGAGGCGGCGACGCTTGCGCGCTCACCGGTGCTGGCGAACTGGTTCGATCCGGCCGCGGTCGAGCGGCTCGCCGCCGATCATCGCGCCGGCCGGGCGGAGCATGGCCGTACCCTGTGGCAGCTGGTCATGCTCGACCGATCGATGCGCCGCCTGTTCGGCTGAGGGGCAGGGCGGCCGCAGCCGCCCCACCGCTTACTTCGCGCGGCGCTTGCGGGCGAAGGCGAGTGCTGCCGCGCCGCCGCCCAGCAGCAGCATGGTGGCCGGCTCCGGCACCGGTGCCGGCGTGCCGCCCGACGAACCAGTGCCGCCGGTGGAGCTGTGGCCACCGGTCGAGCCGGTTTGGCCGCCGCTGGAACCGGTGTGGCCGCCGCTGGAACCACCCCACCACCACCAGCCGGTGGCCGATGCGGGGGTGCTTGCGGTAGCGATCAGCGCCGCGCAAATCATAGTCGAAAGCTTCATCTCGGTTCCCCTGTCACGTTCGTTACCGGCGGAATACCAGCGACGGAGAAATCGAGTAAACGAAGGGTTTACGCTGCGGACGGTGCGGCTGTGCCAGCGTGGGACCCAGACGCACGGCTTCAGCCGAGGTGTGGCTGCATCCACAGATCGAACAGTTGGAGCCAGCCGCGCCCGGGCGCTGTTTCCGGCAGGTGCTTCGCGCCGAAGCCGTGCCCGCCCTTTTCGAAGAAATGCACCTCCACCGGCACCTTGGCCGCGCGGGCGGCGGCGAGCACGTCGAGGCTCTGCTCCAACGGCACCAGCGGATCGTCCATGGCATGGACCAGGAACAGGGGCGGGGTCGCGCCCGTGATGCGCGGCGGCGTGTCATAGCGGCGGCGGGTCGCCTCGTCGGGGTTCGGCCCGAGCAGGTTGTTCCCCGAGCCGCTATGGGTCCCCGGCCTGGAGAGGCTGGTCACGGGATAGACGAGGCCGGAATAGGCCGGGCGAGCGGACTGGCGGTCGGCCGCATCCACCGGCGTGTAGATCCGGTCGTCGTGGCCGACGGTCAGCGAGGCGGCCAGGTGCCCGCCCGCCGAAAAGCCGAGCACGCCGAGCTTGGCGGGATCGATGCCATAGCGCCGGGCATTGGCGCGGATCAGCCGCATTGCGCGCTGCGCATCCTGCAGCGGCACGTCCGCGCGGTTCGCCCAGCCATCGCCCGGCAGGCGGTAGCTCAGCACGAACACGGTGATCCCCAGCGGGTTGAGCACGCTGGCGACGTCGATTCCTTCGTTCTCCAGCGAGACGAAGCCATAGCCGCCGCCCGGGATCGACAGCACCGCGCGGCCATCCGGGCGCTCGGGCCGGAACACCGCCACGATCGGATCGGCGGTGCCCCGCATCCACAGTTCCGGTTGCGCCGGGTTGCCGCTCATCTCGGGCCTGGGGGTAGGGAGCTTGGCCGGCGCGCCCGGCGCCTTGCCGGGCCAAAGCCGGAAGTGCTCCCCCGGCGGCCACGGCGTCATGCCTGTCCGAGCCTGTGCCTGCGCGCCCTGGCTGGCGGCGGCGGCGACCGGCAGCGCGAGTGCGGTGCCGAGCAGCGTGCGGCGGTCGATCGTCATGGTGCCTCTCCCTGTCTTTGGAACCACAGGTACCGCGACGAGGCCCAAAGAAAAACCCGCCCGGGACATGCCCGGGCGGGTTCGTTCCTTCTAGTCGGACAGGCTTACTTGCCGTTGAACAGCTTGGCCCAGCCGCGCTTCGCACGGTTCTTCCAGTGGCCACGGTGATAGGCGTCGGACGCCAGCAGCGGCATGACCGAGCCCGCTTCCGCGAACACCATCTGCTCGATGCCGGTGTTCACCTTGCCCCAGCTCGCCGCCTCCTGGAGGGTCGAGGACGAGCAGGCGCCGTCGCGCACGTCGGCGACGGTGATCTGCACCGCGTACTTGTGCACTTCGACGTCGTCGTGGCCCAGGATTTCCGCGCAGACGACCGTGTCCTGGATGAAGTTCTTCGGCACGCCGCCGCCGATCATCAGCAGGCCGGTGGTGCCGGCTGCGATCTTGATGTCGGTCAGCTCGCGGAAGTCCGCGATCGAGTCGATGGTGAGGTAGGGCTTGCCCGCCTTCATCGCGTCGACCTGGTGCTTCACGAGACCGAAGCCCGCCGAGCTATCGGTGAACGCCGGGCAGAAGATCGGCACGTCATGCTCGTAGGCGAGCTTGACGAGGCTGTTCTCCTTCTTGCCGTGCTCGACGAGATACTTGCCCATCTCGCGGATGAACGCGCGCGAGCTGTAGGCGCGGGGCTCCAGCGTCTCGGCGATCTCGAAGATCGTGTGGTCGACGTTCTGGAGGTCTTCCTCGTCGATGTAGGTGTCGTAGATGCGGTCAATGTAGAGCGAGCGCAGCGTGTCGTCGTCGGGGATCTCCAGCGCCTGATAGTGCTTGTGGCCAAGGCCCTCGAAGAAATCCATGTCGACGATTGTCGCACCGGTGGCGACGATGCCGTCCACCATGTTGTTGCGCACGAGCTCGGCATAGAGGTCCATGCAGCCGGCGGCCGAGGTCGAGCCCGCGATCACCAGGAAGATCGAGCAGTTCGGGTCTTCCAGCATCTGGTTGTAGATGCCGGTCGCACGCGCCAGGTCGCGGCTGGTGAAGCTCATCTTCTGCATCGAATCGATGATCGGACGCGCGTCGAAGCTCTTGATGTCGATGTGCTCGACGACGGACGAGAGCAGCTCAGCCTTGCGCTTGTCGTTGATCTTGGTGTCGGTCATGATGTTCCCAATAGTCAGGACCGGCGTCGTTCAAGGGGACGCACGAAACCCGTCAAGGGCGGCGGAGGCCGTCAGCGCCCGCCGCCCATATAGGTAGGCCTTGCGGCCGTTAAAGCTTGATGACGTTCGAGCGCTTCGCGCGTTCGGCCGCTTCCAGCGCGACGTAGAGCGAAGCCATCGGCTCGTCGGTGACGATCACCGTCTCTTCCGAACCGAAGCCGTTGAACGCCGTCCGCATCGCGCAGCCATAGGCGCCGAGCATGCCGATCTCGACATAGTCGCCCGCCCGGATGTCCGCCGGCAGCTCGAACGGACCCGCCATGTGGTCCATGTCGTCGCAGGTCGGCCCGTAGAAGCTGAAGCCCACGTCCTTGGCGTCCGACTCCGGCTCGCGCAGCAGCTGCACCGGAAAGCGCCAGCCGATGTGCGCCGCATCGAACAACGCGCCATAGGCACCGTCGTTGATGTAGAGCTCGGCCCCGCGGCGCTTCTCCACGCGCACCACCAGCGAACTGTACTCGGCGCACAGCGCGCGGCCCGGCTCGGCCCACAGCTCGGCCGAATAGGACACCGGCAGGCTTTCGAACGCGCGGTGGATCGTCTCGAAATAGCGCTCCAGCGGCGGCGGCTCCATGCCCGGGTAGGTCGACGGGAACCCGCCGCCCACGTCGATCACGTCCACCGTCACGGCTGCCTCGACGATGGCGGCGCGCACGCGCTCCATCGCATTGGCATAGGCTTCCGGCGACATCGCCTGGCTGCCGACATGGAAGCAGATGCCGAGCGCGTCGGCCGCCTGGCGCGCCGCGAACAGCAGTTCCTTCGCCTCGTGCGGCGCCGCGCCGAACTTCGACGCGAGGCTCAGCTTCGAGTGATCCGACGACACGCGCAGCCGGACGCACAGCGTCAGGTCCTCGGCGCCACGGGTCGCACGGACGATCTTTTCCAGCTCCTCGGTCGTGTCGAGCGAGAAGACGCGCACGCCGTGGGTGAAATACGCCTCGGCGATCGCTTCCTCGGCCTTGACCGGGTGCATGAAGCACAGGGTCGCGTCCGGAAGCGTGCGCGAGACGAGCCGCACCTCCGCGATCGAGGCGACGTCGAAATGCGTGATGCCGCTGTCCCACAGGATCTGCAGCAGATCCGGCGACGGGTTCGCCTTCACCGCATACATCGACCGGCCCGGAAACTTCTCGACGAAGAATCGGGCGGCCCGACGCGCGGCGTGCGGACGGACAAGCGTTACCGGCTGGACCGGAGCACGCTGGGCGATGTCGACGCCGCGGACGACGTCAGAGTGGGCGATTGCTAGCCCCAGCGCGCTATGGTGTTCGGCCAATTCAAGGGACCTCCAACGGGGTAGTTCGACACAAGAGCTGCCTTGCGGTTGGAAGTCCCATGGGGCAGCGGATGGCGCACATAGGGTCGGTGAACCGGCGTGTAAAGCGCCTGACTCGCATCACGGCCGCTGCGGAGACGAAATGTGACCATCGTGCGACAGCCCACACGCGCCGGAGTGCGGGACGCGGCTGCAAAGATCGCCCAAATCCTTCCCCCGACACCGCTTTTCGCGGCCGAAATCCGCGGGTGCCGGGTCGCGTTCAAGGCCGAATCGCTCCAGCCGATCGGTGCGTTCAAGGTCCGTGGCGCCTGGCATCGCCTGACCGCGCTCGACGAAGCGGCCCGCGCGCGGGGCGTCGTCGCCTTCTCGTCGGGGAATCACGCGCAGGGAGTCGCCTGGGCGGCGCGGCGGCTGCGGATGCCGGCGACGATCGTCATGCCGGCCGACGCGCCGGAGGTGAAGCGGGAGGCGACGCTGGCGCTCGGCGCCGAGGTGGTGCGCTACGACCGCCGCAGCGAAAGCCGCGAGCGGATCGCGGGCGAACTCGCCGCCGCGCGCGGCGCGACGCTGGTGCCGAGCTTCGACGATCCTTGGGTGATCGAGGGGCAGGGGAGCGCCGGCATCGAGGCCGCGCAGCAGATGGAGGCGCAGGGTCTAGGGTCCGTGCGCCACGTCGTGACGCCCTGCGGCGGCGGCGGCCTGGCCGCCGGCCTCGCGCTTGCCCTTCCGGACGCGGAACTGACGGTGGTCGAGCCGGAGGGCTGGGACGACATGCGGGCGTCGCTGGAGGCCGGCTGGATCGAGCCGGTGGCGCCGGACGCGCCGGACACCGCATGCGACGCGCTCCAGACGCAGCGGGTGTCGCCGCTCACCTTCGAGGTAATCGCGCGCCGCGGCGCCACCGGCGTCGCCGTCAGCGAAGCCGAGATCCGCCACGCCCAGCGCTGGGCCGCGCGCCAGCTGCGCCTGGTGGTGGAGCCCGGCGGCGCGGTTGGGCTTGCGGCGCTGCTCGCCGGCAAGGTGACACCGGCAGACGGCATGCTGGTGCTGCTGTCGGGCGGGAACGTCGACCCGCACGCCTATGCGGCGGTGCTGGCGGGAGAAGACTAGGGCGTGAACCCATCAACGACCGCTTCTAGGGCGAGCATTGAACGACCGATTATGGGTGGGGAGCGGACGCGCCGATGTTCGCCGCGCAATCCTATTCATTGTGGCCGACATGCTGCCTCAAAAGAGACGCGCCGCTCACGAATCCCAGAATTGGCACAATGATGAAGATCAGGAAGAGTAAGCCGTTAATAAGAACATTAGAGAAAGACATTCTCGTAAGGTCAATTGGATGAACGCTCATTTCCCAAACATACATGTTTACTGTGGAAACTGTGAATATAAGCAATTATCCTTATCGGCTGCCAAAATAAGACGCTTGCGAGCAAGATAAAGCTGGAAAAGCCACAGATAAAATTTACGATATTGTCGTAGATTGCTATTTCTCCGCTTAAATATGCTAAGCCGTAGATGATCAGCTGAAGAAGCGCCAGCGACGCGCAGATTACGTAGCTACCGTAAAAAAGCTTGGTCATTACGGCATAAGAGCGAAGCCGAGCGAGGTCCGCAATGGGGCGTTTGCCGCCAGTCCGCTTTTGGGGTCCGGTTTCGCCGCGGCGAACTGCGAGGAGTGGTGCAAAGCGGAGTGGTCGCTCTGCGCAACAGACGAAAGAAGACGGTAGCGGGCTAAACCGCGTTCGGATCGCGGGGATCGGCAGGCCGTTCACAACTGCGCGTAGTCTGCGGTTTCGGGCTGCATTCTTCCGTGGATCACATCCGAGATCGGCAACGTAGATACGATCAAGGCCAACTCCGATCCAGCGGATCGAGATCATGCCCGCGTCGGTGACGTACGGAGTATCTGCCGGGCAAGTTTCAGATAAGAACCGCTTAGACATTTCATCCGTCGGGCCAGAAGCGGACTTGAACATTTCGACACGTTTCAGAAACCGTGCGTAGGCGACAGGACTGACCTCAAACGATTTTGGCTTTTGACCTTCGGCCGCGATGTTGGCGACAGGCTCGTCACTGCCCTTTGCATCTAACGTCACGGTCAGGCCAGGAGCCTGAACCTCAACCCTGCTGACCTGCGCTGTCATTCTGTCTGACTCGCAACCGGCGACCAGCATGGCCACAAAGCAGAGGATCAATGACCGCATCCGAGAAGTATGCGGATGTGGCGGAACGTCTGCAACTGGGCGTTAGCGGTTGTTCCCGTCGAAGTCGTCGCGACTTGCCGCGGCCTCTTCGTCGATACTCGAACCGCATTTCGGGCAGGGGTCTACCACCCATGGATAGAAGACCGCCCCGCGCTGGTTGACAAAACCGTGGTGACATGGGCGTCGTCGGATGGAGCGGATCAGTAGCACTAACGAGATGCATGAGGTGGCGACCCAGATGAACCGCCAAGGCATCGGCAATGCGGGGGACCACGCCCCGGTCGCGCATACGATGCTGTAGAACATCATTTTCAACGAAGAACTGGTCGACCGTTGCATCAGGCACCCACTTTGCTGGTGCGTCGTCCAATCGGCGTGGTGGCGTCGGCGAGCCAATTTTGCACCTTAGCGCCGGTACCTCCTTGTGCAACGCGGAACGTCTGTACTGAAGCGGGGCGTCGCAAGGCACAATGTCCGAAAGTGGGCGTTCGCAGACCGTCGGCTTGATGAATCCACGACCCAGCCCGCCCGCCCCGGCGGAAGACCGGCCCTAGTGCTTCCCGCCCTTCCGCTGCTGCGCACGGCGGGAGAGCATGTTCAGCAGCTCGACCAGCACCGAGAAGCCCATCGCCGCGTAGATATACCCCTTGGGCACATGGACGCCGAAGCCGTCGGCGATCAGCACCGCGCCGATCATGAGCAGGAAGCCCAGCGCGAGCATCACGACCGTGGGGTTGCGGGCGATGAAGTTCGCCAGCGGATCGGCCGCCAGCACCATGGCGCCGACCGCGGCGAGCACGGCGATGATCATCACCGCGAGATTGTCGGTCATGCCGACCGCGGTCAGGATTGAATCGATCGAGAACACCATGTCGAGCAGGATGATCTGGACGATCGCCGATCCGAAGGTGATCGCCGCCACCTGCTTCTTGTCGAGCAGGTCGTCGCTCGGGGTGGCGTCCACATTGTGGTGGATCTCCTTGGTCGCCTTCCAGATCAGGAACAGCCCGCCGGCGACCAGGATCAGGTCGCGCCAGGAGAAGGCGGTCTCGAACGCAGGCTGCCCATAGTCGTTGAGCGGACCCGTGATGCCGAGGTCGAACACCACCGCCGTCAGCCCGACGAGCCAGGCGATCATGGAAAGCAGGAGGAGCCGCATGCCGAGCGCGAGGCCGATGCCGACCTTGCGGGCGCGAGCCCGCTGCTCCTCCGGCAGCTTGTTCGACAGGATCGAGATGAAGACGAGGTTGTCGATGCCGAGCACCACCTCCATCACCACGAGCGCGATCAGTGCGGCCCAGGCTGTCGGGTCGGAGAAGAGTGCGAGAAGGCTTTCCATCCCGCCAGTCTATGCGGCGCCCGGCGCCGGCACAACGCCGCAGCGACGCTAGGGCTGGGGACGCTGGGTGAAGTCGATGCGGATGCGGACCCAGGCGCCGATCATCGGCTTTCCGCCGACCCGCGGCGGCCGGACGCGGAACTGCCACGCGGCCTGGCGGATGGCGCCCGCCAGCCGCGATCCCCGCGGAGAGTCGCCCAGCTCGCGGCAGTCCTCGACGCGGTAATCGGCGACGGTGCGGCAGGCGATCTCCGCCCATGCGCCGGCAGGGGCACCCTGCGGCGGCATATAGGCGCCAAGCTCCCGGTCGGTCGGCCGGCGATACCATTCCGCCCGGTACAGCCGTTCGCCGCCGGGTCCTTCGCCCGGACCATAGGCCGCACCACTATCCGCAGCGTCGCCGCCGTCGTTCGCCGAACCGCTGTCGGCAAGTTCGGCGCCCTGCTTCGATCGGATCGCGCCGATGTCGGACGCGGCGAAATCCTCGCTGCTCAGGACCAGCATGTTGGGGGTGGGCTGTGGAGCGGGCGGCGCGCTGGGCGGCGGTGGCGGTGCCGTCACCGCGTCCTTGGGGCGGCTGCGTGCGGTGGCGCCGCCGCCGGGCTTCGGCACCTCGGGGTCGCCGGCCGCCTGGGTCTCGGGCGGGTCGGGCGTGATGTCGAACACGGGGGGCGCCGCCTCGGGCGGCGGGGGCGGCAACAGCCGCGGCGCGAGCGTCAGCAGCATGATCAGGATCAGGACGTTGATCCCGACCGCCAGCAACAACGCGACCGTGCGGGGCCGGCGGGACGCGCGATACGACGAGATGGGATCGGACGCCGCGCGCATTGCTGGCGCGCCTACACCGCGCGCGCAGGCGCCGCAATCATGTGTTGGAAACGGCCTCCGGGGACGCGCGGCGCCCCCGGGCTGCCCGGTCAGCGGATCGGCGAGTTCGGGTCGAGCCGCATGTCGAGATAGCGGTCCACGCTGCCCATCAGCTCCGGCATCTCGTGCTCGAAGAAGTGGTTCGCGCCGGGGATCACGTCGTGGTGGATGGTGATGTGCTTTTGCGTGCGCAGCTTGTCGACCAGCTTCTGGGTCGCGGCCGGCGTCACCACCTCGTCCGCCTCGCCCTGGATGATGATGCCCGAGGAGGGGCAGGGCGCCAGGAAGGTGAAGTCGAACATGTTCGCGGGCGGCGCGATCGAGATGAAGCCGCGGATCTCGGGACGGCGCATCAGCAGCTGCATGCCGATCCACGCGCCGAAGCCGAAGCCTGCGACCCAGGTCGTCTGCGCTTCGGGGTGGAAGCTCTGCACCCAGTCGAGCGCGGAAGCCGCGTCCGACAGTTCGCCGACGCCGTTGTCGAACGTGCCCTGACTCTTGCCGACGCCGCGGAAGTTGAAGCGCAGCGTCGCGAAGCCGCGGCGCTGGAAGGTCTTGTAGAGCTCCTGCACGATGCGGTTGTTCATCGTGCCGCCGGCATTGGGATGCGGGTGGAGGATCATCGCCACGGGTGCGCGCGGGCGCGGGGCGGGGGCAAAACGACCTTCGAGGCGCCCTTCCGGGCCGGGAAAGATGACTTCGGGCATGGGTTTCCTGCCGAGAGAAATGGGGCGCGCGGTTGGGCGCAGCAAGCTGCGCGCTATATAGGCGGCAAGCTTTCCCGCGCAATCGGAACGATACTTGGCCGAACGACTCTATCTGGATCATGCCGCGACAACCCCGATGCGGCCGGAGGCGATCGCCGCGGTGGCAGAGGGCATGGCGCGCTGGGCGAACCCCTCGTCTCCTCATGCGGAGGGGCGCGCGGCGCGCCGCATGCTGGAGGACGCCCGCGCCCGCATCGCCGCAGCGCTCGGCTGGCCCCATGAGGTGATCCTGACCAGCGGCGCCAGCGAGGCGATCGCGCTGGCGCTCGGGCGGGCCAAGGGCGTGCGGATCGCCGTGTCGCCGACCGAGCATGACGCCGTCCTGCGCGCGGCGGGCGATGCGGAGCGGCTGCCGGTGGATGTGGCAGGCCGGGCTTCGCTGCCCGAGCCCACCGGCGAGCGGCGGCTGTTCGCGATCCAGGCCGCCAATTCGGAAACGGGCGTGCTCCAGCCCCTCGACACGCTCGCGGCCGAGATCCGCGGACGCGGGGAGCTGTTGTTCGCCGACTGCGCACAATCGGCGGGCAAGCTCCCGCTGCCGGACGCGGACCTAATCGCCGTCTCCGCGCACAAGCTCGGCGGGCCGCCGGGCATCGGCGCGCTGCTGGTGCGCGACTTCGCGGTCCTCGAACCCACGGGCGGCCAGGAGCAGGGCTACCGCGGCGGGACTGAGAACCTGCCCGGCGTGCTCGGCTTCGCGGCCGCGCTGGAAACGCCGCGCGACTGGCTGGAGCAGGCGACCGAATGGCGCGCCATGCTCGACGCGGCGGTGATCGCAGAAGGCGGGGAGGTCGTCGCCGGGGAGGCACCCCGCCTCGCCACCATCGCCGCCTATCGCATGCCAAGCGTCGCCTCCGCCGCGCAGTTGATCCGCTTCGACGGCAGCGGCATCGCGGTGTCCGCCGGCAGCGCCTGCTCGTCTGGCAGCCTCAAGCCCAGCCACGTGCTCGGCGCGATGGGCTGGGAGGCGCAGTCTGCGCGGGAAGTGGTGCGGGTGAGCTTCGGCTGGAACACCCGTGCCGAGGACGCCCGCCGCTTCGCCGACGCCTGGACCGCGATCGCCCGGGAAGCGCGGGCGCGGGCGGCATGAGCTACCTCGACTATCAGGCCACGACCCCCCTCGCGCCCGAGGCACTGGCGGCGATGCTCCCCTGGCTGGAGCGCCAGCACGCCAACCCGCACTCCCCGCATCGCGAGGGCCGCGCCGCCCGCGCCGCGGTGGAAGTGGCGCGCGGACAGGTGGCCAGGCTGCTGCCGGAGGGCGGCCGCGTCGCCTTCACCTCCGGCGCCACCGAGGCGCTCAACTGGGCGATCCAGGGGACCCAGGGCTCGATCGTGACGCTCGCGACCGAGCACGCGACCGTGCTCGACACCGTCGCTGCCGAGGCGCGGAAAGGCCGTGCGGTCACCATCCTGCCGGTGAGCAGCGACGGCCGCGTCGACCTGAAGGAAGCCGCCCGCGCGATCCTGCCCGGCACCGGCCTGGTGGCGGCGATGCTGGTCAACAACGAGATCGGCGTGATCCAGCCGATCGCGGAGCTCGCCGCACTCGCCCACGCCGCCGGCGCGCGGTTCCTGTGCGACGCGGTGCAGGGCTATGGCCGGGTGCCCGTTCCCGACAGCTGCGATCTGGTCGCCGTCTCCGGCCACAAGATCCACGGGCCGAAGGGTATCGGCGCGCTGTGGGTCCGCGACGGCGTGCCGCTCGCGCCGCTGCTCCACGGTGGAGGGCAGGAGGCGCCGGGACGTTCCGGCACGCTCTCGCCCGCGCTGTGTGCCGGCTTCGGCGCCGCCGCCCGGCTCGCGGTCGAGCGGCAAGACGAAGACGCGGCGCACGTCGCCCGTCTCGCTCAGGCGGCACGGGCCGCGCTCGGGCGCGATTGGCGGGTGAACGGCTCCACCGAGCACCGCTATCGCGGCAACCTCAACCTGCGGCGCGAAGGGCTCGACGTGGCGCGGTTGATGAGCGACCTGCGCGACATCGCCTTTTCCGCGGGCTCCGCCTGTGCCAGCGGCTCGGGGCGGCCGAGCCACGTGCTTCGCGCCATCGGCCTGTCGGACGCGGAGGCGCGATCGAGCATCCGCATCGGCTTCGGCCGCACCACCACCGAGGAGGAATTGTTGAACGCCATCACCCGGATCGACGCAGCGGCGCGCGCGCAAAAGGTGGCGGCATGATCGTCCGCTTCATCGGCGTCGACGGCGCGATCGAGGAAGCACGCGGTGCTGCCGGCGATCGGCTGCTCGACCTCGCTCAGGCCTATGGCCAGCCGCTGGAGGGCACGTGCGACGGGCAGATGGCCTGCTCGACCTGCCACGTGATCGTCGCGCCGGAATTCGCCGACCTGCTGCCCCCGCCGTCGGAAGAAGAGGAAGACATGCTCGATTTCGCCCCCGGCGCCACGCGCACCAGCCGGCTCGCCTGCCAGATCACGCTCACCGACGCGCTCGAAGGCCTCACGGTGCGCATGCCCGGCCAGCAGGCCGACGCGAGGCGGCGCTGATGCGGCGGCGCGAGTTCGTCGCCGGCGCCGCGGCCGCAGTGCTGCTGCCGACCTGGCTGGAGGCGCTGGGCAGCGCCGCCTTCGCTGCGCCCGCCGATCCGCTCGCCGCGATCGCCAGCGAGGCAGGCGGCCGCCTGGGCGTGTCGGTGCTGGACACGGGCACCGGGCGCCGCCTGTGGCTCGACCCGCTGGCGCGCTATCCTTTGTGCTCGACCTTCAAGGTGCCGCTTGCCGCCGCGATCCTCGCGCGCGGCGATCGTGGCGAACTCGACCTCCAGCGCCCGATCCGCTTCACGCAAGGCGATCTCCTCGACTATGCCCCGGTGGTACGCGAGAACCTGCCCCGCGGGCAGATGACGCTCGCGGAGCTGTGCGCCGCTGCCGTCGAGTGGAGCGACAATGCCGCCGCCAACCTGCTGCTGCCGCAGCTCGGCGGGCCGTCCGGCCTGACCCGCTTCCTGCGCTCCGCAGGGGACACGATCACCCGGCTCGACCGCGTGGAGCCCGAGCTCAACGACTACAAGCCCGGCGAACTGCGCGACACGACGACGCCGATGGCGATGACGACGCTGCTGGCGGCGCTGCTCACGGGCGACGTGCTGGAGCCGGCGTCGCGCAAGCAGCTCACCGACTGGATGATCGGCTGCCGCACCGGCGACAAGCGGCTGCGCGCCGGGCTGCCCAAGAGCTGGCGAGTCGGCGACAAGACCGGCACCAGCGGCAACGGGCAGGCCAACGACATCGCCATCGCATGGCCGCCGAACCGCAAGCCGATCCTGATCGCCTGCTACCTCGACGCGCCCGGGATCGCGCCGGAGAAGGCGGACCAGGCGATCGCCTCGGTGGGGGCGCTGGTGGGACAGCTGTTCGCCTGAGAGATCTTCCGCGGCTCCACCATTCCCCACCTGTTTGTCTCGAGTAGGGATCGAGCTTGTCGAGAGCCCGTATCGAGAGAGCCGCGCGCGCCGACCTCTCGA
Organism: Sphingomonas molluscorum; assembly: GCF_039522995.1. NCBI lineage: Bacteria > Pseudomonadati > Pseudomonadota > Alphaproteobacteria > Sphingomonadales > Sphingomonadaceae > Sphingomonas > Sphingomonas molluscorum. Next base: position 132,082 of record NZ_BAAAEL010000015.1, read on the forward strand.
TACGCCGTCTCGACAAGCTCGACGGCTACTCGAGGCGAACGGAAAAGGAAGGCGCGGACAGGAACAGTGCTGTCTGCGAAAACCGTCGCATCCCCCTTGCCGCAGCCCCCTGCCATCGTCCAAACGCGCCGGCATGACCGTTGCCGTCGACATGGGAACCGATCCGGCCGGCAAGCCGGTTCCGATTGATCTCGAAGAACTTCTCGCCACCCGCCTGCTGGTTCAGGGCAATTCGGGCTCGGGCAAGTCGCACCTGCTGCGCCGCCTGCTCGAACGCAGCGCGCGCCACGTCCAGCAGGTGGTGATCGACCCGGAGGGGGACTTCGTCACCCTGTCCGCCGCCTATGGCCACATCGTCATCGATGCGGTCGACCACAGCGAGCGCGAGGTGGCGAAGTTCGCCGCGCGCGCCCGCGAGCATCGCGCCTCCGTCGTCCTCAGCCTGGAAGGGCTGGAGGCCGAAGGACAGATGCGCTGCGCCGCCGCCTTCCTCTCGGCGCTGTTCGATGCCCCGCGCGAGCACTGGTATCCAGCGCTCGTCGTGGTGGACGAGGCGCAGCTGTTTGCCCCCACCACCGGCGGTGAGGTGGCGGAGGAAGTCCGTCGCGCCTCGCTCTCGGCGATGACCAACCTGATGTGCCGCGGCCGCAAGCGCGGCCTCGCCGGCGTGATCGCGACCCAGCGCCTCGCCAAGCTCGCCAAGAACGTCGCGGCCGAGGCGTCCAACTTCCTGATGGGCCGCACCTTCCTCGACATCGACATGGCCCGCGCGGCCGACCTGCTCGGAATGGAGCGTCGCCAGGCCGAACAGATCCGCGACCTCCAGCGCGGCACGTTCCTCGCGCTCGGCCCGGCCGTCACGCGCCGGCCTGTGGCGGTGCGGATCGGCGCGGTCGAGACCTCGGCGCGCAGCGGCAGCCCCAAGCTGACGCCGCTCCCCTCCGGCCAGGTCGCCGACATCAAGGACCTGCTGCTCGCTCCCGTCGAGGAGATGCTGCCGCTGCCGATGCCGGTCCGCCCGGCGCCGCCTCCCGAAGAGGTGATGGCCGCGATCGAGCGCCCGGCCGGGCCGATCGCCACCCCGGCACTGCCCGAGCGTTCGGAGGAGGAAACCGACACGATCATCGCCGACGTGCTGCGCGCGATCCTGTCCGACGACGACGCGGCCCAGCGCCCGGCGGCGATGCTTTACCAGGACTTCGGCGTGCGCTGCCGCATGGCGGGGCTGTCGCGCCCGCCGCTCGACCTGCCAGCCTTCACCCGCCGCCTGTCTTGTGCCCGCGCCGGCATCTTCGAATCGCCCGAAGACGAGTGGGGCGACGCGCTCCAGCTCGCCGCGTCGCTGCCCGACGACATGCTTGGGCCCTTCCTGCTGATCGCCCGCGCCGCCCGCGTCGGCGAGCCATGCCCGAGCGACGAGGAGATCGCGCGCACCTATGGCACCAGCTCGATGGGCCGCGTGAAGCGGCTGGTCGCCTATATCGAGAGCCGCGACCTGTTCGTGTGCCGCACTGACCTGTCCGGCCGCAGATCGATCACCCTGCCGCATCTCGGCTGGACCACGGAAGCGTCCGAAGTCGCGGCGTAACGACCACGCTCCGTCGTTTCCCCGCGAAGGCGGGGATCCAGGGCCAAGCAGAGAAACGGCTGATAATGCCTGGTGCCCTGGGCTCCCGCCTTCGCGGGAGCCGGAGAATGTGTCAGGAGCAGCCTGACTCTCGCCACCCAAACCCGTACCCTGGCGAAGGCCGGGGCCCAGTTGGGAAGACCGCCGTGAGGCACGATCCGACCAGATCGCCCCACCTGAGCCTTCGCCGGGGTTCGCTCGCGGCCCCTACAGCCCCAGGTCCGCCGGCCCGAACGCATGCGGCAGCAGCTCCGACAGCCGGTGCTCCTCGACGGCATCGCCCTCCGCACCCGCGCAGAACACCTTCAAGTCGCGCCGCCCGATCTGCGCCGCCTCGTTCAGCACCTGACGGCAGCGCCCGCACGGCCGCACCGGCACGTCGCCGGTCGCGACGCCGTCGACCATTATCCCGCCGATCACCGCCACCTCGGCGATCTCGCCCAGCCGCCCTTGCGCGCTCGCAGTGGCGACCGCCACCGTCTCCGCGCACAGCGACAGGCCGTAGCTCGCATTCTCGAAATTGGCGCCGGTGATGACGCTGCCGTCGGTCATGCGCAGGGCGGCGCCGACGGCAAAGCGCGAGTAGGGCGCATGGGCGTTGCGGGCGGCGGTGCGCGCCGCCGCGATCAGGGCTTCGGTATCGGTCATGGTGCTACGACATCCCAATGGACGGGGCGGTCGACGCCGTCGATCCGCCGGATGGTGCTCGCCTGCCACATCCGCCACGGACGTGCCAGATAGAGGGGCGCGAAGAACTCCTGGGCGGCCCACAGCGGCCGGTCGACGGCGCCGCTCACGGCGTAGGCCTTTTCGAACGGCTCGGAGACCTTGAGCAGCATCGGCGAACCGGTGTGGTGCTCCACCACCTCCAGGAAGCGTCGAATGCCGGCAAGGACCTGCGCACGCTCCGGGCGGCGGGCGCAGCCTTCGTCCAGTTCCAGCTCCAGCACCGTCGGCAACGCGTCGATCGCGCGGGGCACGAAGGTGACGAACGCGTCCGCCTGCGCCTCCGTCGCCCGGCACAGCGAGAACTGGTGGATCACGCCGCGGCGGATGCCCGCTTCGCCCAGTGCCGCCCAGTTGGACTGGAACAGCCGGTCGCGCCGCGTGCCGTCGCCGATCGCGCGGACATAGGCGAAGTCGACGCCGCGGGCCCGCGCCGTCAGCCAGTCGACCGGCCCGGTCTCCTCCGACACGTCGATGCCCTGCACCGGATACTCGCCCGTCGAGGGCCGCCAGTCGGTCGCATAGTGCCAGCCCGCGGCCCCCGCGAGACACAGCGCCGCCGCGATGGCGAGCACCGCCTTCAAAACCCGCATTCCCTGAATTCAACCCCTGATGTGCAGCACGCAGATGAGCGTGAAAAGGCGGCGCGCCGTATCGAAATCGATCTCGATCTTGCCGGCGAGCCGCTCGATCAGCAGCTCGGCGCCTTCGTTGTGGAGACCCCGGCGCGCCATGTCGATGGTCTCGATCTGCTGCGGCGTCGCCTGGCGCAGCGCCTGGTAATAGCTGTCGCATATCGCGAAATAGTCGCGGATCGGCCGGCGGAAGCGGGCAAGGCCCAGCACCAGCGTCTCCAGCGGCGTGTCGTCGGCGCGACGGATGTCGATCGCCAGCCGCCCGTCCTCCACGCGCAGGCGCACGCGGTACGGCCCGGCATAGCCGTCGGCATGCACCCGTTGCGGCGCGAAGCGGTTGCCCTCCAGCAGGTCGTAGATGGCGATCCGCCGTTCCTGCTCGACGTCGGCGCTGCGCCAGAGAATGGTGCGCTCGTCGAGCGAGACGTCGATGATCCGCGGATCGGCCATGGTGGAGCAGCGCTTAGCCGTTTGGCGCGCCTTGGCAACGCCCAAGCCGGCAAAACGCACCTGTCCACAGATGTTTCGCTTAGGGTCGCTTGAGCTTGGCCGCCGCGTCTGGGAAAAGCAGGCCCATGGCCACACTTGCACATATCGGCGGCTCGTCCGCTCCGTCCCCGGCTGCGCGCCTCCCCCAGAACGTGGAGGCCGAAGCGGCGCTCCTGGGCGCGATGATGATCGACAACCGGCTGGCCGACGACATCGTCGAGCGACTCGAGCCGGACCATTTCTTCGAACCCGTCCACGCCCGCATCTTCGAAAAGATTCGCGACGTGCGCCGCCAGAACATGCTCGCCAACCCGGTGACGCTGCGCCCGTTGTTCGAGGACGACGCCGGCATGCGCGAGCTGGGTGGCCCCGGCTATCTCGCCCAGCTGACCGGCAGCGGCGCGGGCCTCTTGGGTGCCAAGCAGTTCGCCGAGCAGATCTACGACCTGGCCCAGCTGCGCGCGCTGATCACCGTCGGCACGACGCTCGTCGAAAACGCGCTCGACACCAGCCAGACGATCGACCCGCGCAAGCAGATCGAGCAGGCCGAAGAAGCGCTGTTCCGCGTCGCGGCCGAAGGCACCACCGCCAATACGGTCAAGAGCTTCGCCCAGGCGACGACCATGGCCGTGCAGATGGCCGATCGCGCGCTCAACTCGGGCGGTGGCCTGTCGGGCGTCACCACCGGCCTCGACAGCATCAACTCGCGGATCGGTGGTCTCCACCATTCCGACTTGATCATCCTCGCTGGCCGTCCCGGCATGGGCAAGACCTCGCTTGCCACCAACATCGCCTTCAACGCCGCGCGCCGCTTCATGGACGATCAGCGCGCCGGCGTGGAGAAGGGCAAGTCGGTCGGCGCCAAGGTCGCGTTCTTCAGCCTGGAAATGTCGGCCGACCAGCTCGCCACCCGCGTGCTCGCCGAACAGTCCGGCATCAGCTCCGAAGCGCTGCGCATGGGCAAGATCAGCAAGGCGGAGTTCGTGAAGCTCGCCGATGCCGCGGCCGACCTCGAATCACTGCCGCTCTACATCGACGACACCGCCGGTCTTTCGATCAGCGGCCTGCACACCCGCGTGCGCCGTCTCCACCGCCGCCTGGACGACCAGCTCGGCCTGGTGGTGGTCGACTATCTCCAGCTGCTGCAGGGCACCGGCCGATCCGACAACCGCGTCAACGAAATCTCGGAGATCAGCCGCGGCTTGAAGACGCTCGCCAAGGACATCGGCGTGCCGGTGATCGCGCTTTCGCAGCTCAGCCGCGCGGTCGAACAGCGCGAGGACAAGCGCCCGCAGCTCTCCGACCTTCGCGAATCCGGCTCGATCGAGCAGGACGCCGACATGGTCTGGTTCGTCTACCGCGAGGATTATTATGTCGCCGCCAAGGAGCCTAAGCGCCCGCGCGACGGCGACGACGCCCGCGTGTTCGAGGATCACGCGAAGTGGGCGGTCGACATGGAACGCGTCTATGGCCTCGCCGAGCTCATCATCGCAAAGCAGCGCCACGGCGCCACCGGCAAGGTCACGATGAAGTTCGAACCGACCATCACGCGCTTCAGCGACTATGTCGGCGAGAACTACGGCAGCTTCGACAATGAGTGACGCGGGCGGGCAGGGGACGCGCGACCGGCTGATCCTGATCGACCCGGCGAGCACCGACCCGGCCTATCCCGATGCGCACTACTTCTGCTTCGACTGCATCGTGATCGAGGGCGTGCTCGCGGCGTATCCAGGCTTGCGGGAGCGCCTGGACGTCGAGCACGTCGCCTGGGCCCGCCCGCGCGAGCGGGTGGTGGCGCTGGTAGGGGAGGCGCACCAATCGCTCCCCCTTCTGATCCTCGCCGATGATGCGCCCGCGGCGCTCGCGACCGGAGAGGCCAACGGGCTGCGCTTCGCCGACACCCGCGAGGCCATCCTGGAGGCGCTCGCCGCCCGCCACGGCATCCCCCGCCGGCACCCGTAAACCGCGACCGCGCCACCCTCATAGACCACGTACCCCGGCGAAGGCCGGGGCCCAGTTGCGGCGCCATCGGGCGTAGGCGCACCACCGTTCCAGCCGCCCCGGCAACCGGGCCGCCGCGACACCCGCAACAGCTCGCCATACCGCCGTATTCCTGCGCAGGCAGGAATCCAGGGCCAAGCAGAACAACTGCTCGCGGAGTTCCAGAACCCTGGGCTCCTGCCTGCGCAGGAGCACGGTGAGGGTTTTGACCGAAGGGCGCGGCAACCCCACGGGCCAGCGCGGCATTGTCGAAGTCAGCGCGCCCCCGCACCCTCACCCCAACTGGGCCCCGGCCTTCGCCGGGGTGCGCCGTCTCGCTTGTGGCACCTGTCGGCTACCAACAGACACCCGCGATCCTAGGCCGTTGCGGTGGTATCCCTCCACAACTTATCCACAGCTTGTGCAGCGATCATTCACCGAGCGATGCACGTATCCGCTCACGGCCTATCCACAGGTTATCCACAGGGCTTTGCACATGCTGTCCACAGCCCGTCCACAGGCTTGCACACGACCCATACACAGCCTGTCCACCGCCAGTTTCAACCCCGATCCACCCCGGACCAACGCCGCGCCCACCAATTGCCAACAACTTATCCACAGGCTCGTCCACGCCCAGCAGACGCGCGAACGCCCTCCCACAACCACGAGAGCGCCGACCGTTCAGAAGGATACGCAAAACGCCCCCAGCCTCCCGCTTCCGCGAGAGCACTAAGGGCGCGAGGGGAAAACCGCGGCCGCAGCCGCGCCGGTCAGAAGACGGGCTGGTTCGGGTCGCCGTCGGGAATGGGGGTGTGGATCCCGCATTCGGTCTTGTTCCAGCCGCTCCAGCGGCCGGAGCGCGGGTCTTCGCCCGGCGCCACCTTGTTGGTGCACGGCTGGCAGCCGATCGACGGATAGCCCATCGCCACCAGCGGGTTCACCGGCAGGTCGTGCGCGGCGAAATAGGCGTCGAGCTCTTCCTTGGACCAGGTGATCAGCGGGTTCACCTTCAGCCGGTCGCCGTCCAGCTCGAAGCGCAGCAGGTTCGCGCGCGTCGCCGCCTGGAACGCCTTGCGCCCGGTGAAGCTCGCGTCGAATCCGGCCAGCCCGCGCGCGAGCGGCTCGACCTTGCGGATCTCGCAGCAGCCATCCGGGTCATAGGACCAGCGCAACCCGCTCTCATCCCGCGCCGCCAGCCGTTCGGCATCGGGCTGGAGGATGCGCAGGTCGGTGAGCCCCAGGAAGCGCACCAGTTCGTCGCGATAGGCGATCGTCTCCGAGAAATGCTTGCCCGTGTCGAGGAACAGCACCGGCACCGACCGGTCGACGCTCGCCACCAGGTGCAGCAGCGCAGCCGATTCGGCCCCGAACGACGACACCACCGCCACGTCGCCCAGCAGCCCTTCGCCCAGCGCCACGCGCAGCATTTCCTGCGTGTCCACGCCGCGGAAGCGCTCGTTCAGCCGTGCGGCATCCGCCAGCGTGAAGCGGGGCTGGAGGTCGAGCCGGTCGATGATCCGCAGTGCAGCATTACCCATGACGCAGTTTCCACACCGGTTGCACCGGGTCGGCAGCCCGCTGGTAGAAGTGCGCGTAGCGGCTCAGCGCCGCCTCCGCCGTCGCCTGGTCGATCGGCGCCTCGGGCGCGAAGCTGTCGAAGCCACAGCGCCGCATCGGCAGCAGCTGGTCGACCAGCACGTCTCCCTGCGCGCGAAGCTCACCCTCATACCCGGCCTCGCGCAGAAGCCGTGCCGACGAATAGCCGCGCCCGTCGCGGAACTTGGGGAAGCTCACCTCCACCAGCGCGATCCGGTCGAGATAGGGGAGCAGCGCCCGCGCGTCGTCGCCGGCCTCCAGCCGCACCGCCGTGGCGTTGGACTGGCCCAGGAACGCGTCCAGCGTCACCGCCGGCTCGTCATGCGGGGCATCGTCGCGAAAGCGCAGGAAGCCAGCGTCGGCCGGATTGGTGGTCAGCTCAGCCATAGATCGCCTCCTTGAACGGCTCCATGCCAATGCGCCGGTATGTGTCGACGAAACGCTCGCCCTCGTGACGCTCGGCCAGATAGCGGTCGGTGACGCGTTCGATCGCGTCGACGACGCCGTCTTCGGAGAACCCCGGTCCCGTGATCTTGCCCAGGCTCACGTCCTCGGCACCCGATCCGCCCAGCAGCAGCTGGAAATTCTCCGTGCCCTTCCGGTCCACGCCCAGGATGCCGATGTGGCCGGCATGATGGTGGCCGCAGGCGTTGATGCAGCCCGAGATCTTGAGCTTCAGCTCGCCCAGGTCGCGCTGCCGCCCCAAGTCGGCAAAGCGCCCGGCGATCTTCTGCGCAAGCGGGATCGAACGGGCGTTGGCGAGGCTGCAATAGTCGAGCCCCGGGCAGGCGATGATGTCGCCGATCAGGTCCAGGTTCGCCTCGGCGAGCCCAGCCTCCACCAGCTGCTGCCAGACGGCATAGAGGTCCGCCTTGCGGACATGCGGCAGGACGATGTTCTGCGCATGGGTCACGCGCAGCTCGTCGAAGCTGTAGCGCTCGGCAAGCGCGGCCATGCGGTCGATCTGGTCGGCCGATGCGTCGCCCGGAATGCCCTTGGCCGGCTTCAGGCTGATGTTGACGATCGCATAGCCCGGCTGCTTGTGCGCCTTGACGTTCTGGTCGAGCCACACCGCGAAATCGGGATCGCTGCGGTCGAGCGCGTCCGACAGGCCTTCCTCGAACGGCGGCGGCGCGAAATGGGCGGCGATGCGGTCGAACTCGGCCTGCGGCGGGTCGATCCCCAGCGCCTTCACCGCCACGAACTCTTCCTCCACCTGGCGGCGATATTCGTCGGCGCCGATCTCGTGGAGCAGGATCTTGATTCGCGCCTTGTAGATGTTGTCGCGCCGGCCATAGCGATTGTAGACCCGCAGGCACGCCTCCAGATAGCTGACGAAGTCCTCGAACGGCACGAACTCGCGGATCAGCGAGGCGATCATCGGGGTGCGGCCCATGCCGCCGCCCACATACACCGCCGCACCCAGCTTGCCGTCGCGCTCGAGGATCTGCAGCCCGATGTCGTGCAGCCGCATTGCCGCGCGATCCTCGTCGGCCGCGATCACCGCGATCTTGAACTTGCGCGGAAGATAGGTGAACTCGGGGTGGAAGGTCGACCACTGGCGCAGCAGCTCCGCCCAGGGGCGCGGGTCCGTCACCTCGTCGGCGGCGGCACCGGCGTACTGGTCCGACGAGATGTTGCGGATGCAGTTGCCGCTGGTCTGGATGGCATGCATCTCGACCGTCGCCAGCTCGCGCAGGATCGCGGGCGTATCCTCCAGCTTGATCCAGTTGAACTGCAGGTTCTGGCGCGTGGTGAAATGGCCGTAGCCCCGGTCGTAGGTGCGCGCGATATGGCCCAGCATCCGCATCTGGCGGCTGTCCATCGTGCCATAGGGGACCGCCACGCGCAGCATATAGGCGTGCAGCTGAAGATACAGGCCGTTCATCAGCCGCAGCGGCTTGAACTGGTCCTCGGTGATCTGCCCCGATAGGCGCCGTGCGACCTGATCGCTGAACTCGGCGATCCGGCCCTCGACGATGGAGCGGTCATATTCGTCGTACTTGTACATGCTACCCTCGTCACACCGGCATCCGCCGGGATCGCGCGCCGGTTGGCGCCGCGGCAGTTGTTCAGATCACCCAGCTTCCCGCATCGGGATCGGCAGGCTTCAGCGTCAGGTCGGGCCGCACCGTCGGGCCGAGCGCCCGGATGCGGTCCTTGATATGGGCGGGGCGGGGGCCCTCGGCAGTCGCCTCCGCGTCGATCACATAGGGCACGTTCACGCGCAGCGCGGCTTCCTCGACATGGGCGATCGCCTCGCCATTGCTGCCGACGTCCACCGCGTCCTCCAGGTGCCGGGACCAGCCATTGCCGGTCCACCACACCACGTCACCGCTCGCCAGATCATTGCCCGTCAGGATCTTCACGCCATTGCCTCCGCTGCGGTCGCCCAGGCGCCCAGCTTGTCCTCTGCATCCGCCAGCTGGACCACTTCGCCCACCACGATCACTGCCGGGCTCTGCACGCCCTCGCGCCCGACCATCTGGCCCAGGTCCGCGAGCAGCGTGCGCAACGCCCGCGCGCCGGGCAGCGTGCCGCGCTCCAGCACCGCCACCGGCATGTCCGGGGCAACGCCGTCCGCCATCAGCTTGTCCGCGATCGCCTCGGCGGTCGCCACGCCCATGTAGATCACCAGCGTGCGGCCCTTGCCGGCAAGCCCCGACCAGTCCTGGTCGGTCAGCCCCTTGCACTGGCCGGCGACGAAGCTCACCGCCGAAGACCAGTCGCGGTGGGTGAGCGGCAGCATCGCGCCGGCCGCACAGCCCAGTGCCGCCGACACGCCGGGGATCACTTCCACCGGCAGCCCTGCCGCGCGCACCGCTTCGACCTCCTCGCCACCGCGGCCGAAGATGAACGGGTCGCCGCCCTTCAGCCGCACGACGATGGCGCCGGTCTTCACATGCGCGACGATCAGCGCATTGATCGATTCCTGCGGCAGCGTGTGGCGCGAGCGCCGCTTGGCCACCGAGATGCGCTGGGCGGCGGCGGGGGCGATGTCGAGCACCCGCGCGTCCACCAGCCCGTCGTGCACCACGACGTCGGCGCTTTTCAGCGCTTCGACTGCGCGCACGGTCAGCAGGCCCGGATCGCCGGGTCCTGCGCCCACCAGGATGACGCGCCCACGCGCGTGCGGATCGAGTAGCGTCGGCATGCTGGGCAAATGGCGGTTCGCGCGCGCGGCCGCAACGCCACCCTTGCTTCGCCCGTCCCTAGTGAAACTTTGCGAGCCTTGCGCTCAGCCGTCGCGCAACCCGACGCCGATAGACGCGCGCGCCTGCTCGGCCTCCGACGAGGCGACGGGATAGGCGCAATAGTCCGCCGCGTAGAAGGCACCCGGCCGGTGGTTGCCCGACCAGCCCAGGCCCCCAAACGGCGCCTTGGGCGAGGTGCCGGTGGTCGGCCGGTTCCAGTTGATGACGCCCGCGCGGATGTTCGCCCAAAAGGCGTCGTAGCGCCTGGGGTCCTGGCTCACGAGCGCGGCGCACAGGCCGTAGCGGGTGTTGTTCGCCTCCGCGACCGCGGCCTCGAAGCTTTCGGCGCGGATGACCTGGAGCAGCGGCCCGAAGAACTCGGCGTCCGGGCGTTCGCCCGCCTCGGTCATGTCAACCATTGCCGGGGTAACGAAGGGACGCCCCTCGACCGGCCGCTCCAGATAGCGGATCGGGCGGCCGCCCTTGCCGGACAGGTTCAGGAACCGCTCGGTCAGGCGGTCGGCGGCATCATTGTCGATCACCGGACCCATGAAGGGGGCGGGATCCGCGTGGGGCACGTCGATGATCATCCGGTCGATCAGGGCATTCACCTGCTCCAGCAGCGGATCGGCCAACCGCTGATCGACGATCAGTCGGCGCGCGGCCGTGCAGCGCTGCCCGGCGCCCAGGAAGGCGGACTGCACCACCAGTACCGCGGCCGTGTAGAGATCGGGCGTGTCCCACACCAGGATGGGATTGTTGCCGCCCATCTCCAGCGCCAGGATCTTCTCCGGATGCTCGGCAAAGCGGCGGTTGAGGGCGAGGCCGGTGCGCGCCGATCCGGTGAACAGCAGCCCGTCGATCAGCGGGTGCTCTGACAGCGCCTGGCCGGTGTTGGGCCCGCCGATCAGCAGCCGCACGCAGCCTTCCGGAATGCCCGCCGCCCGATAGCAGTCGACCAGGAACGCGCCGGTCGCCGGCGTCTTTTCCGAAGGCTTGAACACCACCGCATTGCCCGCCAGCAGCGCGGGCACGATGTGGCCGTTGGGAATGTCGGCAGGCAGATTGTACGGCGCCAGCACCGCCAGCACCCCGTGCGGCTTGTGCCGCAGCGCCAGGCGCGAACCCATCTGCGCGTCGAGCCGGCGCTGCCCGGTGCGCTCGGCAAAGGCGGAGATCGACGTGTCGACCTTCGCCATCACCGCTTCCACCTCGCCGCGTGCTTCCCACAGTGGCTTGCCGGTCTCGCGGGCGATCAGGTCGGCGAAGTCCTCCCCACGCGCACGCACCACGTTGGCGAAGCGGCGCAAGGCTTCCGCGCGATAGGACAGGGGCTGCGCTGCCCAGGCCGGCCAGCTCGCCCGCGCCTCGGTGACTTCCGCGTCGACGTTGCCGCAGGCGCCGCGCCACAGAAAGGCGCCGGTTGCGGGTTCGGTCGAGACGAGTTCGGTGTCGCTCATTGGCCCTCGTGGTGAAGCGCGAGAACCTGTGTGCCCCAAAGCTGCGGCGGAAGCCAGTTCGCCAGCCCGGGCGCCACGCCTAGCGCAGCGCCTCGCCCAGCTGCCGGATCTGCGTCACCTTGTCGTGGAGCGCCGACCAGTCGTCCGCCTCGGCGATCGGTGCCCAGATCGCCTCCACTTCCTCGATCGAGAGCTTGCACGGTGCCGCGTCCCAATGCGGGTGGTCGCGCGGCTTGCGCGGCGCATACCCGGCGAGCGCCGCGCGCACCGCGGCAAAGGCCTCGCCATAGCGGGGCTCGTCCGGCAGCGTGCCCCCGAACGCGTCGTGGAAGAAGGCGTCCACCGGCGCGCTCGTCTCCCGCAGGGCAAGCTCCATCTGCCCGACGAGCGTGCGATCCTCGGCCTCGCCACGCGGCGTCACGCCCAGCCGCCACAGCATCGCCTGGCGCACCGCCTCCTGGTAGCGCGGCGCGAACTGCTCGAGCACCGCGATCAGCGGCTCGGAATCCACCAGCGTGCGCAGCGCCACCGCCAGCTGCATCGCGTCCCAGTAGATCGCCTCCGGCTGGCGCCCGAAGGCGTAGAGCCCGGCATGGTCGAAATAGGCGGCCGTGAACGCCGGGTCCCAGGTCTGGGCGAAGCGCCACGGGCCATAGTCGAAGCTCTCGCCCGACACGTTGATGTTGTCGGTGTTGAGCACGCCATGGACGAAGCCCGCCGCCATATACTGGCCCGCGAGCCGTGCCGTGCGGGTCACCACATGGTCGAGCAGCCGCACCGGCCCGTCTTCGCCCGGCTCTTCGCCATAGAAGTGGCGCAGCACATAGCCGACCAGCCGCTCCATCGATTCCGCGTCCTGGTGATAGGCGAGCCGCTGGAAGGTGCCGATGCGGATATGCCCGTGGCTCAGCCGCACCATCACGGCGGAGCGGGTGGGGGAGGGCTCGTCGCCCCGCGTCAGTTCCTCGCCGGTCTCGATGACGGAGAAGGTGCGGCTGGTCTCGACGCCCAGCGCCTCCAGCATCTCGGTCGCCAGGATCTCGCGCACCGCGCCCTTCAGCGTCAGGCGCCCATCGCCGAACCGGCTCCACGGCGTCTGCCCCGACCCCTTGGTGCCCAGGTCCATCAGCCGGCCGCGATCATCCCGCATCTGCGCGAACAGGAAGCCGCGCCCATCGCCCAGGTCGGGATTGTACGACCGGAATTGGTGCCCGTGGTACCGCAGCGCCAGCGGCGTCTGCAGATTGTCCGCCAGCGGCTGGAAGCGTCCGAAATGCGCGATCCACTCGGCATCGTCGAGCGCGTCGAGCCCCACGCTCGCCGCCGCGCGATCGTTGCGGAACCGCAGGATCGTCTTGGGAAAGTCCGCCGCCGCCACCGGATCGTAAAATTCGGGGCCGAGCTCCAGGATCGCCTGTTCGGGCCGATAGGGGACGGTCGACGGATTGGGTTGCGAGCGATTGGCCATACGGCGATATGGGGAGCGATGACCGACAGACGCAACCCGCCCCGTGCCGGCGCCTGGCAGGATGATTTCTGGTGGTCCAACGACGGGCTCCGGCTGCACTTCCGCGATTACGCAGGCCGTGCCGACCGCCCGCCGATCCTCTGCCTTCACGGCCTCACCCGCAACGCCCGCGATTTCGAAGGCGTGGCGGCGCGTCTTTCGGGCGACTGGCGGGTGATCGTGCCGGAGATGCGGGGCCGCGGGGAGAGCGCCTATGCCCGCGATCCCATGACCTATGTCCCGCTCACCTACCTGCAGGACATCGACGCGCTGCTCGGCCAGCTTCAGCTCGACCGGGTGATCCTTTTCGGCACGTCGATGGGCGGCATCCTCACCATGCTGCTCGCGGCCACCGAGCGCGAGCGCGTGGCGGGCGCGCTTCTCAACGACGTGGGGCCGGAGCTGTCGCCGGCGGGTCTCGGCCGCATCCGCAGCTATGTCGGGCGCCAGCTGTGGCATCCGACCTGGATGCACGCCGCCCGTTCGCTCGCCGACGCGCATGGCGAGACCTATCCCACCTACGGCATCGCCGACTGGCTGGTCATGGCCAAGCGCCTGTACCGGCTCAATTCGTCCGGCCGGATCCTGCTCGACTATGACATGAAGATCGCCGAGCCGTTCCGCGTGCCCGGCAACGAAGCCGGGCCGGACATGTGGCCCGCGCTCGACGCGCTGCGCGGACGGCCGGTGGCGCTGGTCCGCGGCGACCGCTCCGACATCCTCTCGGCCGAGGTTGCCGAGCGCATGGCCGAGCGCCTGCCCGACGCGGAGCTGGTCACCGTCCCGAACACCGGCCACGCGCCGACGCTGGAGGAGCCGGAGGCCGCCGCCGCGATCGACCGCCTCCTCGCCCGCCTCGCCTGAAGGTCTCCCGATGCCCGTCCGTATCCTCCACCTCCATTCCAGCTTCGCGCCCGGCGGCAAGGAGCAGCGCGCCGTCCGGCTGATGAACGCCTGGGGCGACCGCGCCGTCCACACCATCGTCTCGGGCGTGCCCGAGCAGACCGGCGCGCGCGACTGGATCGCCAAGGGCATCCGCTACGAGATCGCGCAGAACCCGCCGCCGCTCACCGGCAAGCCCTCGGTCGCACGCTACGAGGCGATCGCCCGCTACGCCTCCCGCTTCGACCTGGTGCTCACCTACAATTGGGGCGCGATCGACGGCGTGATGGCGCGCCGCGCCTTCGGGAAGAACATGCCGCCCGTCGTCCACCATGAAGACGGCTTCAACGAGGACGAGGCCCAGCGGCTGAGCCCCGTGCGCAACATGTACCGCCGCTTCGCGCTCGGCGCCGCCCACGCGCTGGTGGTGCCCAGCCATGCGCTGGAGGAGATCGCGCTCAAGACCTGGCGCCAGCCGCCCGCACGCGTCCACCGCATCGGCAACGGCATTCCGGTCGAGAATTACGCCGCAGGTTGCGCGCCCGACGCGATCCCCGGCTTCCGCCGCAATCCCGGCGAGGTCGTGATCGGCTCGCTGGCGGGCTTCCGCGATGTGAAGGACCTGCCGCTGCTGGTGCGCGCCGTCGGCGGCATCGTCGAGGACGTGCAGCTGGTGCTGGTCGGCGACGGGCCGGAGCGCCAGGCGATCCTCGACGCGGCCGAGGCGATGGGGATCGAGGACCGCGTCCACCTGCCGGGCTTCCTGCCCGAGCCGCATCGCTACATGGGTCTGTTCGACATCTTCGCCCTCTCGTCCAAGAGCGAGCAGCAGCCGATCTCCGTCATGGAGGCGATGGCCGCCGGCCTACCCGTGGTGGCGCCCCCGGTCGGCGACATCCCGCAGATGGTGGCGGAGGAGAACACCCCCTACATGGGCATCGATCGGCACGAGGTGCACCTGCGCGATCGGCTCCAGGTGCTGGCGCAGGACCCCGCCGCGCGCGGCCGCGTGGGCGCCGCGAACCAGGCACGCGCTCGTGCGTTGTTCGACGAGAAGACGATGATTGCTGCCTATGCCGCGCTCTATGAGCAGGCGATGGGCAAGCCCGGGGCGCTGTCGCCCCAAGTGTAATTCTCTCGCGTACGAGGGGATTGGTCGGTAAAGGCGCGCATCGCTGGTCCGCCCAGCCGGTTCGTCGGCATCATTCGGAGGTTGGTTTGTTCAAAGGTCTGTCCCCCATCACCTACAACGGCCGTGAGGTCTGGCCGCTGGTCGAGGGAGGGAAGGGCGTTGCCGCCACCAACCACGCGTCTGCGGGTGCCTGGGCGGCAGCCGGCGGCATCGGCACCGTCTCGGCAGTGAACGCCGACAGCTATGATGCCGAGGGCAAGATCATCCCGCAGGTCTATCGCGCGCTCACCCGCCGCGAACGCCATGAGGAACTGGTCGAATATGCGATCGAGGGCGCCGTCCAGCAGGTGAAGCGCGCCTGGGAGATCGCCGGTGGCAAGGGCGCGATCAACATCAACGTGCTCTGGGAAATGGGCGGCGCGCAGCGCGTCCTCCAGGGCGTGCTCGAGCGCACCCGCGGCATGGTCGCAGGCGTCACCTGCGGCGCCGGCATGCCCTACAAGCTCAGCGAGATCGCGGCCGAGCACAACGTCCACTATCTCCCGATCGTCAGCTCCGGTCGCGCGTTCCGCGCGCTGTGGAAGCGCGCCTATTCCAAGGCGGCCGAATGGCTCGCCGCGGTGGTCTATGAGGATCCCTGGCTCGCCGGCGGCCACAACGGCCTCTCGAACGCAGAGGACCCGCTCGCCCCGCAGGATCCCTATCCGCGCGTGAAGGCGCTGCGCGACACCATGCGTGAGGGCGGCATTTCCGACGATGTGCCGATCGTGATGGCCGGCGGCGTCTGGTACCTGCGCGACTGGAACGACTGGATCGACAATCCCGAGCTCGGCAAGATCGCCTTCCAGTTCGGCACCCGCCCGCTGCTGACCCAGGAAAGCCCGATCCCGGAAGAGTGGAAACAGCGCCTGATGCAGATCGAGGAGGGCGACGTCCTTCTCCACCGCTTCTCGCCGACCGGCTTCTATTCGTCCGCCGTTCGCAACCCGTTCCTGCGCAGCCTGGAAGCGCGTTCGGACCGGCAGATCGCCTTCACCACGCAGGAAGCCGGCGACCACAGCTTCCAGCTGGACGTCGGCGTGAAGGGCAAGAACTTCTGGGTGACGCGCAACGACCTGCTGCGCGCACGCGAATGGTTCGGCGCCGGCTTCACCGATGCGCTCAAGACGCCGGACAACACGCTGGTGTTCGTGACGCCGGAGGAAAAGCAGATCATCCGCAAGGACCAGGCGGACTGCATGGGGTGTCTCAGCCAGTGCAGCTTCTCGTCCTGGGCGGATACCGAGACGAACTCGACCGGGCGCCTGGCCGATCCGCGCAGCTTCTGCATCCAGAAGACGCTGCAGGACATCGCCCATGGCGGTCCCGTCGACAACAACCTGATGTTCGCCGGCCATGCCGCCTATAACTTCAAGCGCGATCCCTTCTACTCGAACGGGTTCGTGCCGACGGTGAAGCAGCTGGTCGACCGCATCCTGACCGGCGACTGATACGAACAAGGGCACGGCCGCCGATCGCGACCGTGCCCTTGTCTTCTGGGCGCGAGAGACGCCCGTGCGGGCTCAGTCGTCCACGACTGTTCCGACTACCGCGCCGCCGACGCCGCCGACCGCAGCACCCTTCTCGACATCGCCGTTCGTCGCCGCAGCAACGCCGGCACCGCCCGCCGCGCCGATGCCGGCACCGGCCAGCGTGGAACAGGCACCCAGCGGCATCGCACAGGCGAGCAGCAGGGCAGGGGCAATCAGCTTCTTCACGGCAGCTTCTCCGGTTTGGTTGGGGGTATCTAACCAAAGCATCGGCCGCGCTGAGGTTCCGCCCGGATGTTCGCCTTTGGGCGTGCACGGCGGTTGAAGCCGGCGGCCCGAACGCACTACGGTGCGCCCCGGGGGACAACAGAGGACGACACATGCGGCATTCGGTGGTTTGGCTTGGCGGAGCGGCGATCCTGGCCGCGGCGGTGGTTCCCGCCGGCGAGGCAGCCGCGCAAAAGCGCAAGCCGCCCTATTACGCCTCCATCGCCGCGGGCGAGGCACGGATGCGCACCGGCCCCGGCAAGAACTATCCGGTCAGCTGGACCTTCCGCCGCGCCGACCTGCCGATCAAGGTGGTCGACATCTACCAGGACTGGCGCAAGGTCGAGGATCCGGACGGCACCCAGGGGTGGATGCAGGTCGGCCTGCTTTCCGACCAGCGCACCGGCTATGTGAACGGCGGGCTGGTCGAGCTTCGCTCCGCACCCAATGGCTCGGCGCACGTCGACTGGCGCGCCGCACCGGGCGTCGTCGGTCGGCTCAGCCGCTGTTCGGCCGGCTGGTGCTATTTCGACGTGAAGGGCCGCGGCGGATATGTCGAGCAGTCCCGCCTGTGGGGCGTCGATCCTGGCGAGGATATGTAAGCCCCGGCGCGACTTCCCATGGTTGAACCCTGGATCTGGCCCGCCGCTCTGGGGCTGCTCGGGCTGGTGTTCGGCAGCTTCATCGCCACCCTCGCGATCCGCTGGCCGGAGGGGCGTTCGAGCCTCGTCGGCCGGTCCGCCTGCGACGGTTGCGGGCGAACGCTCCGCGCGATCGAGCTGGTACCGCTGGCGAGCTTCCTCGTTCAACGTGGTCGCTGCCGAAGCTGCGACGCCACCATCGCGCCAAGCCATCTCGTGGTGGAGCTGCTCGGCCTCGCCATCGGGGTCGCCAGCGGGCTTGCCGCTACCGAGCTTCCCGCGATCGCCGGCGCGGTCTTCGGCTGGCTGCTTCTGGCGCTCGCGGCGATCGACCTGCGCGCCTTCTGGCTGCCCAATCCGCTCACCGCGGCGCTGGCGCTCCTCGGGTTAGGGACCGGGCTGCTCGGTATCCCGCCATCGCTTCCGGACCGGCTGATCGCCGGCGCTGCCGGCTTTGCGGCCCTATGGCTCGTCGCAACCGCCTACCGCCGCCTCCGCGGCCGGGTCGGCCTTGGCGGGGGAGATCCCAAGCTGTTCGGCGCGATCGGCCTCTGGCTCGGCTGGCACGCGCTGCCGCTGGTGCTGCTGCTCGCCTGCCTGCTGGGGCTGGCGGTGGTGCTCGTCACCCGCATCCTGGGCCGGCCGCTCGCCGCCACCGACAGGCTGCCCTTGGGCACCCTGCTGGCGCCGGCCGCCTTCCTCCTGTGGCTGCTCGCACAAGCAGCTGCCTGAGCCTCAGCCGCAACGCACCGGCCTGTCGGCCTAGTGAGCCAAGTACCAAGTCACGCGCAGGGGGTATTCGGAGGCGACCGGCCGTCCGGCGTCGTCCTTGGCAGGATAAAAGGAGACGTGCTCGACGATCAGGTCGCAGGTACCCTCGTCGAGCGGGTCGAACCCGCTGGATTGCGAGATCGTGCACTCCGCAACCGCGCCCTGTTCGTCCACCCGGAGAATGGTTGCCACCAACCCCTGCTTCCGCGCGGCCACAGCTTCGGCCGGATAGTATTTCGCACCGAACCACTTCGCAGGATTGCCCCGAAGCTTCGCCTTCTGTGCCGGAGCCGGCGCGGCCGCGCCCTCGGCCTGAAACATCAGCGCCGCGACCAACAGGATCAGCAAGCCGTCTCTCCCCCATGGCGACAACCCCCGTCGCCGGGCGTGGATAGAGCATGTGCGAGCCGCCTCGTCCATGGGGCACATGTTGCAGACAGCTGTCCTACATGCGCGCAAGATGCTTCGGTGGCGACATGACGGCCGCATCCCTCTCAACCCTCTGCAGAGTCGACAGAAAATCGCGGTGCAGCGTGTTGCGTTGGCCTAACCTTAGACTAACTTTCCGATCCCGTCGGCTCCACGCGATAGTGGATCGGCTTGAACGTGCCGCCGTTGGAATCGGGCGCCGAACAGGCGGTGAGGCCGATCACCAGGTCCATGTGCGCGCGCAGGCGGATGAAGTCGCCCGCCTTGCTGATCGGGGGCAGCACCTTGAGCTTGCCCGTCTCGCCGTCGATCGGCACGTTCATGAAGCAGTTGAACGCCACCGGGATGCGGTCGGGCGCGATGCCATAGGGCTCCAGCGCCGCCGCCAGGTTGCCGAAGCAGCCGCGATGCGGCGGCAGCTTCGGGTAGAAATGGTGGAAGGTATCGTAGGAGCAGGGCGTCAGCAGGAAGTCGTGCCGCCCCACCGTATCCTCGATGATCTCCAGCATCACCTGCGACCGGTTCGAATAGAGCCGGTGGCCGGTGGTGAGGTAAATGGTTTCGGCATAGTCGAGCGTCCGGCCCGAGGAGATCACCTCGTCCAGGTCGTGCGCGTTGAACGCCAGCAGGTCGGCGACCTGCTCGCCGCGCGGATCGATCACCGTCAGCGTCTCGCCCTTCGCCAGTCGAAAGGCGGTGCCGCTGCGCTCGGGAATGACTTGGGTCGAAATCAGGCGTCTCCGGAATAATGGAACGGGCAGCGCCAGCCCGCGTCGACTTCGCGCCCGCTGTACTGGCGCGCTTCGCTGGACGTGCCGTGGGGTGCCAGCATCGGGTTGCGCGATCCTGCCAGCGCCTCGTCGCGCACCAGGATCTTCTCGCGCATGCTCTCGTACTTGCCCTCGGCGCGCAGCCGCTCGAACTGGTCGTGGAGGTTGAACACCATCGCCGGGCGCTCGAACCGCCGGGCAGGGCGGCTGGAGTTGGGGTGGAGGCCCACCACGAAGAACGCCTCGCCGCCGAAGCTCAGCGAGAAGTGCGGGTTCTCGGGGTCCGGGCTGACGCGCGTGTCATACTCCTGGCCCCGCCACACGTCCTTGTCCGACAGCGACTGGACGCGCTGCCACAGCGCACGCTCGAACGCTGCCTCGGACAGGTCGTCGGGGCCGTCGAAGACGACGGCGAAGCTGCGGTACATGGTCTTGTCGCGGCGATAGGCCTGGGCGAAGCGCAGCAGCGCGTCGTGGATGCGCACGTCGTCCCAGGCGCTGTCGATGCGGGTGCAGCCGAACACTTCCAGCGTGCCCTTGGCGAGGGCGGCCTTGGCGCCGACGCACGGAAAGTCGCGCTCGCCGACATGGGCGAACATCATCGCTTCCAGGCGCTCCTGCGCCTCGTGCTTCCAGCTAAACATAGGTTTGGATTTGATCCCTTCGAGCCGCCACTACGTCCGGCAGGCGAGTCGAGTTCCGCCACCCCGGCCATGCGGCCGGGGTGGCGGCGGTCCGCTCAATATTTGTCGCGCCGCGGCTTGTGCTGGCGCTTGCTCGGCAGCTGGTCGGCCATGGTGGCGCCGCGGCGCCCCTGCGGGCGGGGGCGGCCGGTCGTGGAGTCCACGCCGGTCTGGCGTTCGGACTCCGCGTTGATCTCCGCACCGATCAGCACGGCGTAGCAGGAGACATAGAGCCACATCAGCAGCACCACGACTGCGCCGAGCGCCCCATAGGTCGCGTTGTAGTTGGCGAAGTTCGCGGCATAGACGCCGAACCCCAGTGTCGCGATACCCCACAGCAGCGTCGCGGCGACGGAGCCGATCGACAGCCACTGCCACTGCGCCCGCGCCCGGTCCGGCGCGTAGCGGTAGATGAATGCGAAGGTGCTGCTGGCGATGGCGATCGCGACCAGCCAGGTGAGGATCTGGATGGTGATGACGCCCGCGCGGCCCAGCACGTCGACCGCGGTCTGGAGGTAGCCGAGCGCACCTGCCGAGAAGAGGCCGACCAGCGCCGCCAGCACCGCGCCCACCGTCAGCAGCGCGGAGGCGAGGGTGGTCTGGATGATGTTGCGGCTCTCCTCCTCCTCATAGATCACGTTCAGCGCCTGGATGATCGCGCTCGACGCGCGCATCGCACCATAGATGGAGAAGAACAGCGCGATGGCGAGACCCAGCCCGGCCTTGGAGGCCGCGGTGGTCGCGACCGAGATCAGCTGGTCGGAGATAAGCCGCGCCGCATCCGCCGGCACCAGTTCGAAGATCGTCTTCATGTGCTCGGCGACGGTGCTCGGGTCGGCGACCAGGCCATAGGTCATCACGATCGCGCCGAGCAGGGGCACGAAGGAGAGGAAGCAGTAGAAGGCGACGCCCGCCGCCATCAGCGACAGGTTGTGATAGCCGTCCATCGTGTAGACCCGCTTCAGAATGGACTTCCACGCGGCCCAGGGATGCTGCCACGGGTGGGTCGATTCCACCCCCGGGACTTCATGGGGTTCCGGGTGGAGCTTGGTCTCGGTGGGATCGACGTCGGGTGCGCTCTGGCCGGCGGCAGGCGCGCTGCCGGAAGGGGTCGCGGCGTCGGTCATCTGTCATTCCTCGCTTTCGATCGTCCCGGCTGCAACGCGCGCCGCCGCGATCTGGATGCACCCGAAACGATTCCGGGGCGGGCGGGAACCAAGCTGCTTCGTTACGGGTTTAGAGCGGTCCGGGGACGGGCGCGCGCGGGCGCCTGGGAGTAAAGGGGAGCAAGTGGGGGATTCTCGTCGACAGCTGTACTGGAGCCTGCTGGCCAGTGCCTTTGTGATGCCGTCCGCGATCGCTGCTCCGGTCGCCCAGCTCTCCGCACCGCCTGCAACCGAAGCCGGCGGGGCTCCTGCGGCAAGGCCCGCGGATACGCGCACCCAGGATGGGCAGACCGCTGCCGCCCAGCCGCAGGGCGACATCGTTCCCGAGGCAGAGTTCGACAGCTCGCTTCCCCCGCTCAGCGGCGACATCAATGCACCGCTGGAGGCGATGCCTTCCGCCACGCCATCCGCCCAGCCCAACGTGCCGGCAGCCACGCCCGCGGCGAATGCGCCCCAGACCGGCGCAACCGCGGGCGAAGCGATCCCGGACGCGCCGCTGGCCGAGGAGGCGGAGCTCGCGCAGCCGCTGCCGCCGATCGCGACGTTCGACGCCAACCCGGTCGAAGTCGCGGGCGTCGACGACAAGGAAGGCGCCGAGATCCGCTACAAGGTGGCGGTCAACGGCCTGGACGACATCGACACGCTCGATCGCTTCGACGCGCTGTCCTCGCTCAAGAAGGACGGCACCAAGGCGGCAAACGCGGCGATGATCACCGCGCGTGCCAAGGAGGACGAGCAGCTCGCAGTCCGTATCCTGCATGCCGAGGGCTATTACGACGGCACCGCCGTCTCGACGGTCGAGCAGCAAGAGGGCGGCACCGTCCAGGTGACGATCAACGTGACGCCCGGCCCGCAGTACAAGCTCGCCTCGATCAAGGTGGATGCGGCGCCGACGACGCCGCCGAACCTGGTCGACAAGGAACTGCCGCTCAAGGTCGGCGAGCCGATCATCGCGGAGCGAGTGCAGGCGGCGGAGGCCAACGTCAGCCTGAAGCTGCCGCAGCAGGGCTATCCCTTCGTCAAGGTGGGCGAGCGCGACATCCTGCTCGACGAGCAGACGGTGACCGGCGACTATACGCTGCCGGTCGACACCGGCCCGCGCTCCTCGTTTGGTGGCTATACGACGGACGGCAAGCTGGCCTTCGACGCGGAGCATGTCGGCGTGCTGGCGCGCTTCGAGCCGGGGGAACTCTACGATACGCGCAAGGTCGACGACCTGCGCGACGCGCTGGTGGGAACGGGGCTTTTCTCCAGCGTCTCGGTGGAACCGAAACGTACCGGGCAGCTTGCGCCGGATGGAACCGAATACGTCGACCTGGCCGTGCACCAGACGGCCGGACCGGCCCGCACGCTGGCGGCAGAGGCGGGCTATGGCACCGGCCAGGGTGTGCGCGTCGAGGGCTCCTGGACGCACCGCAACCTCTTCCCGCCCGAAGGCGCGCTGATCATCGCCGGCGTCGCCGGTACCCAGGAACAGGGCCTGAGCGCGACCTTCCGGCGCCAGAACGCGGGCAAGCGCGATCGTACCGTCAGCCTGACCGCAGCGGCCAACCACTCCAACTACGAGGCCTATGAGGCGTTCACCGGCACCCTTGCCGGCAAGATCTCCTATGATTCCACGCCGATCTGGCAGAAGCGCTTCACCTATTCCTATGGCTTCGAGACGAACAAGCGCGACCGCGGCACCTATTTCGTCGCGGCGCTGCCGTTGTTCGGCGGGTTCGACACGTCCGACAACCTGCTCAACCCGACCAAGGGCTTCCGCCTGAAGCTGAACGCAAGCCCCGAGACTTCGGTGCGCGGCGACGTCAGGCCCTATGGCCGCTTCATGGTCGAGGGCACGGCCTATTATCCGGTGACGTCCAGCATCGTGCTCGCCGGCCGGGCACGCGCCGGCAGCATCTTCGGCATCGATCGCGACGATCTCGCGCCCTCGCGGCGCTATTATGCGGGCGGCGGCGGTTCGGTCCGCGGCTTCGGCTACCAGGAACTGGGGCCGCGCGCCCCGGACGGCGATCCGATCGGCGGCCGCAGCCTCAACGAGTTCGCGATCGAGGCGCGCTACCGCTTCGGCAACTTCGGGATCGTGCCTTTCCTGGATGCAGGGCAGGTCTATGAAGGAACGATGCCCGACGCTTCCGACCTGCGCTTCGGCGCCGGTATCGGCGGCCGCTTCTACACCAACTTCGGCCCGCTCCGCGTGGACGTCGCAACGCCGCTGAAGCGGCGCGAAGGCGAGTCCAAGGTGGCCCTCTACATCTCGATCGGGCAGGCGTTCTGATGGCCGAGGAAGTGATCCGCGAACCCGGCGCCGGCGAAGAGCGCGTCGTGGTGGTCGATCGTCGGCCGCTGTGGCAGCGCATCGCCAAATGGGTCGCCATCGTCCTGGCAGGGCTGGTGCTGCTGCTGGTCGTGCTGGTGATCGGGCTGAACACCCGCTCCGGTCAGGGCATCCTGGTCCGCCAGATCAACAATTTTTCGACCGCCTCGGGCCTGAAGGTCCACGTCGGCCGGATCGAGGGATCGCTCTACGGCGCGATGGTGATCCACGACCTGCAACTGCGCGACACCAAGGGCGTCTTTGCCTCGTCGCCGCAGGTCGCGATCGACTGGCGTCCGTTCGCCTTCGTCCGCAGCCATGTCGACGTGCGCTCGCTGACCAGCCCGCTGATCCGCTACGATCGCAATCCCGTGCTGCTCGCCACCCCGCCGAGCGAGGACCAGGGGCCGCTGCTCCCGGACTATGACATCGACGTCAACAAGCTGTCGGTCGGCCGCCTGGAGATCGGGCCGGCGGTCGCGGGGCAGCGCTATGTCGCGAAGATCGACGGCCAGGCGCACATCGCGGACCGACGCGCGCAGATCCAGGCGAACGCCGGCACCATCGCAGGGGGCGGGCTTGCCGGCGGTGACCGGCTGGTGCTGCGCCTGGACGCGGTGCCGGACGACAACAAGCTCGACGTCGACCTGCGCGTGACCGCGCCCAGCAACGGCCTGGTCGCAGGCCTTGCCGGGCTAAAGGCGCCGCTGGTGCTGAACGTCGACGGCCGTGGTGCCTGGAGCGACTGGCGCGGTCGCGCGGCCGGCACGCTCGGCGGGCAGCCGCTCGTCGATCTCAACGTCCTCGGCCGCTCGGGCAACTTCCAGGTCCGCGGCTTCGCGCGTCCGGGGCTTTACCTCGAGGGACCGGTCGAACGTCTGACCGCGCCGCGCCTGCAGATCGCGCTCGACACCGCGCTCGACGAGCGGGTGGTGGACGCCAAGCTCCGCCTGCGTTCGGACGCGCTTTCGGTCGCGACCGATGGCAAGGTCGATCTCGGCCAGAGCCGCTTCGGCGACTTCCGGGTCGAGGCGATGCTGCTCACCCCCGGTTCGATCGCGCCCAACCTCAACGGCCGCTCGGTGCGCGCCGCGGTCGTCCTGGACGGTCCGTTCCGCACGCCCACCGTCGACTACAAGGTCCAGGCTGCCGCCATCGGCTTCGGCGAAACCGTCGTCGAGCAGCTTTATGCCGAGGGCAAGGCGACCATCGACAGCGAACGCATCCTGATCCCGATCAACGCCAAGGCACGGCGCATTTCCGGCCTCAATGCCGCGGTTGGCGGGCTGGTGACGAACGTCGCGATCAACGGCGATCTCGCGATCAGCAACGGCGACCAGGTGCTCTCCGACAACCTGCGCCTCCGTTCCGACCGGATCGACGCGACCGCGATCATCGCCGCGAACCTCTCGACCGGCCGCTACACGGGCGCGTTGAAGGGGCGGATCAACAATTACGAGATCGCCAGCATCGGCATCATCAACCTGCAGACCGATGCCGACCTCTACACCGCTGCCAACGGGGGCTACGGCATCCGCGGCCGCGTGGTCGCGCAGACCAAGCAGCTGTTCAACGAGGGCATCCGCAACTTCCTGGGCGGCAATGCGACCACCTCAGCGAACATCGCCTACAGCCCGGAAGGCATCATCAGCTTCTCGAACCTGAAGCTGAGCGCGCCCCAGTTCCGCATCCTGCGCGGCTCGGGCCGCTACGATCCGGCCGGGCCGCTGCTGGTCAACGCAGACGCCTATTCGACGCAATACGGCCCACTCACCGCGCGCGTGTCCGGCTCCATGGCGGCACCGGTGGTGTCGCTGCGGGCGCCGCGTCCCGGCGTCGGAATTGGACTGGTCGACCTGAAGGCAGACGTGCGTGGGCAGGGGGATCGCTATGCGATCGTCGCGTCCGGCGGCACCAACTATGGCCCGTTCAACGCGAACGTCCTGCTGAGCACGGCACCGCGCCTGACGGCCGACATCCGCTCGGCGCGCTTTGCCGGCGTCGACATCAACGGCCGCGTGCAGGCAACCAATGCGGGGCCGTTCGCCGGGCGCCTGAACTTCTCGGGCTCGGGCATCAACGGCTTCGCCAACCTCGGCGCGGTGGGCAAGTACCAGCGGGCCGACCTGAACGCGCGCGCCTACAACGCCCGCATTCCCGGCCAGGATGGGATCACCATCGGCCAGGCGATCGTCACCGCCTCGGCCGTGCTGTACGACCAGCCGCAGATCGTGGCGGACGCGCAGCTCGGCAACTTCCGCAGCGGCGAGATGGTCGTGACGCGGGCCCGTGCCAAGGTGAACTATCGCGGCGGCAACGGCACGGCGCAGCTGCTGGCAGAGGGTTCCTCGGGCGTGCCGTTCCGCGTGGCCGCCAACGCCCGGCTCAACCCGAACGAGTATCTCGTGGCGCTGCAGGGCGTGGGCAACAACGTCAACTTCCGCACCGCCAACCCTGCGCGGATCGTGCCGGGTTCGGGCGGCTACCGCCTCTACCCGACGCGCATCAACTTCGATCGCGGCTCTATGCGGATCGCGGGCTCCTACGGCGCCGGCATGACGCTCCAGTCGCGGCTCGACAGCCTCGACGTGAGCCTGCTCAACGCGTTCGTGCCGGGCCTGGGCCTCGGCGGCACGGCCACCGGCAGCCTGGACTTCGCACAGCCGAGCGGGGCGAGCTTCCCGCAGGCGGATGCGCGGCTGACCGTTCGCAACTTCACCCGCTCCAGCCTGGCGGCGGTCTCCGATCCGGTCGACGTCGTCTTCGCGGGCGACCTGCGGCCGGAGGGCGGCAGCGGCCGGGCACTCATCCGCCGGGGCACCACCACCGTCGGGCGCATGGTCGCGAACCTGCGTCCCCTGGCGCCGGGTGCCGGATCGTGGACGACCCGCCTGATGGCGGCGCCCCTGTCGGGCGGCATTCGCTACAACGGCCCGGCAGGCGTGCTCTTCTCCTTCGCGGGCCTGACCGACCAGCAGCTGTCGGGGCCGATCGGCATCGCCGCCGACTTCAGCGGGCGCGTGCAGGCGCCGCGGCTGACCGGCGTCGTACGCGCCAACAACCTCACCTACGAGAATGAGGCGCTCGGTACGCGGCTGACCCGGATGCAGATCGACGGCCGGTTCAACAACGACCGCTTCGAGCTGGTGACGCTCAACGCGCGGGCCGGCGAGGGCAGTCTTTCGGCGAAGGGCAGCGTCGGCCTCGCCGCCGACAGCGGCTTCCCGATCGACGTGCAGGCGACGCTCGACAATGCCCAGTTGGCGCGCAGCGATGCGCTCGGCGCGTCGGCGAGCGGCCAGATCCGCGTGCTCAACAATGCGCAGGGCGGCTCGATCACGGGCCAGCTCAACATTCCCGAGGCGCGCTACCAGATCGCGTTCCAGGGCGCGTCGGAGGTTCCCGAGCTCACCGGCATTCGCCGCAAGAGCGAGATCCGTGCGGCCGCGGCCAACCCGCAGCCGGCGGCTCGCGCAGCACCGGTGGGGCTGTTCAAGCTCGACCTGCGGGTGCGCGCGCAGAACCAGCTCTACGTGTCGGGCATGGGCCTGGAGTCTGAGTGGAAGGCGGACCTGCGGATCGGCGGCACCTCGGCGGCGCCCCGCATCGCCGGCGGCCTCGACCTGATCCGCGGCACCTATTCGTTCGCCGGCAAGGAGTTCGACGTCGACCGCGGCAAGATCAGCTTCGAAGGGGACGACTTCACCAACCCGGTGATCGACATCGAGGCGAACACCACCGTCGAGGACGTGACCGCGACGATCCTGGTCGCCGGTACCGCCCAGGCGCCGCGCATCTCCTTCACCTCCACCCCCGCGCTCGCGCAGGACGAGGTGCTGGCACGGCTGCTGTTCGGCCGCTCGGTGACCGACCTGTCGGCGACCGAGGCGATCCAGCTGGCGGCGGCGCTCAACTCGCTGCGCGGTTCGGGCGGCGGCGGGCTCAACCCGCTCGGCAAGCTGCGCTCGGCGACCGGCATCGACCGGCTGCGGATCCTGGGAAGCGACGAGGCGACGGGCCGCGGCACCGCGCTGGCTGCCGGCCAGTACCTGACCGACGACATCTATATCGAGATCATCACCGACGCGCGGGGCTTCACCGCCACCCAGCTCGAGGTGGCGTTGACCAAGGCGCTGAGCGTGCTCTCGCAGACCGGGTCGTTCGGTGGATCGAACGTCAGCGTACGCTACTCGAAGAACTACTGACGGAAAGCCGGCGCGCTTCGGTGCGCCGGCTGTCCAGCCTGCCAACACTGCGCGCCCGGCCTGCCTGCGCAGACGTGCGGTTCGAAAGCGGGGGGTGGCTTAGGCCAGCGCGGCGAGTGCCGCTTCGGCAGCAGCTTCGCCGGTGGCGAGGGCGCCGTGCGCGGTGGAGAAGTCGCTCGCCGAACAGGCCTCACCCGCAAAGAACAGCCGGTCGTCTGGACTCGCGAGAACGGCGCGGGCATCGGCATGGCCGGGGAGGGCATGGCTGTACGATCCGCCGAAGCCGTCCGCCTGGCCCCATGCAGAGGCGGCGATCAGCCGCAGGCCTCGCGCGAACTCCGTGCCGAGCAGCGCGCCGAGCTCTTCCCGTGCAAAGGTCGCGGTGGTGTCCGGGCCCGCAACCTCCAGCGCCGCAGCGCCGCTGCCGCCGAAGAAGCATTCCACCACCGGCCGCCCGAACGGACGCAGATAATAGCTGCCGGTCTCGCTGGCGTGCGGGTTACCGAGCAGGTGGCTGTCCGGCGGCACAGCCTCCGGCTCCTCTAATCGCAGGAACAGTTTGTTGGCGAGCCCAAGCGGCAACTGCGCAGCGGCATGGCAGCGGGCATCGTAGCGGGCCGGAAGCGCGATCCCTCCGCGGGCGAGCACCGGCGTCGCGACGGTCACGATCGCCGTCCGCGCGCGCACGGCGCCGCGCGGGCTCTCCAGCACCAGATGGCCGCCCTCGTCGCGGATGCGCCGCACGGGGGTGCCGAGCGCCACCGTCACCGGCGGCAGCTGTGCCGCCACCAGCGTGCCGTAGCCGTCGCGCACGCGCCAATTGTCGTCGGTCGCGGCATCGTCATAGGCAAGGTAATCGGCCACCGAAAGGTCGGCGAGCCCCGTCCCGTTGATGTAGCCGCTCAGCGCCTCGACATAAGCGTTCCACTCGCCCTCGGGCGGGAGCGCATCGGCGGCACGATCGCTTGGCGGCGGGTCGCTGCGCAGCCGCGCATCCCACGCTTCAAACGCGCGGTCCGCCGCTTCGCGCTGCTCGGGCGGGAAGCCCAGGTCGCGCAGCTGCTTGCCCCAGGCGGTCTCGCTGCGGTCGATCGCGAAGCCGGCATCCTTGGCGATCGTCACCCACGGGTTGCGGTCCGCCGAGTGGAGCCAGCCGCAGCCCATGTCGAGCGGCATGCCCTGGACGCCCAGCGTCCACGCGCGCCCGCCGATACGGTCGCTCGCCTCCAGCACCAGCACATTCAGGCCGCGCCCGTGCAGCCAGCGCGCCGCGCCGATGCCGGCAGCACCGGCGCCGATGATGGCAACGTCGACGTCCGTCATTGCGCGCGCGGGTGCGGCTCCGCGGTCGCGGACTGGGCGCGAGCCTCGGCTTCCGGATGGCCAGGCAGGCCATCGGTGTCGGCGGCTCCGGCTCGCGGTGTGGCGGCCCGCGCCGGATGTGCTCCCTGCGGGTCCATCTCCGCCGCGGCGGTACCGCCAAGGCCTCCGCCGGGGGTCCCGTCCAAGCGGCTATCGGTGAGCACGGCGGCAGCGCTGGTGTCGTCGCGCGCGTCGTTCTGGGGTGTCTCGGGGGCGTTGCTCGGCTGGTTGGTGGCCACGGGCGATCTCCTATAGCCCTTCCAACGCGCGAGCAGCCGAGCCTTTCCCGGTCAGACCGCCTTGCTGAAGCGCTGTGCGTCGGGCTGCCGATAGCGGTCGAACGCGGCCGCCGCGAGGCGTGCATAGGGGCGGCCGTCCGGCAGCACGGTCACGCGGGTGCCGTCGATCCGCACGAGACCTTCCTCGACCAGATCGGCAAGCGCGGGCAGCGCATCGAGCGCAGGAGCGGCGTCGACATTTCCGTCGCACAGCAGCCGCTCGATCAGGCCGGAGCGCAGCCGGTCGTCCGCCGACCGCGCGACGCCGCGCACCGCCGCCAGGCCGCCGTTCGCGACCCGCATGCGGTAACGGCCGACATGCTTCTCGTTCTGCACCAGCAGCCCGTCGTACTGGCTGATCGAGGAGGCCCCGAGACCGATGATCGCCTCCCCCGGCTCGTCGGTGAACCCCTGGAAATTGCGGCGCAGCGTCCCCGTGGCCGCCGCCCGCGCGAGGCTGTCTCCCTGCCGCGCGAAATGGTCGAACCCGATCGCGGCATATCCCGCGCCGACCAGGATGTCATAGGCAAGCGCACTCTGGGCAAAGCGCTGCGCGGCGTCCGGCAGCGTCTCGTCGGGGATCATCCGCTGGCGCGGCAGCAGCCGCGGCATGTGCGCATAGCCGAACATGGCGATGCGATCGGGCGCCAGATCGAGCGCGGCGGCGAGCGTCTCGGCCAAGTCCTCGGAGGTCTGGTGCGGCAGGCCGTACATCAGGTCCAGGTTGACCGCGGCGATACCGGCTGCGCGCAGATCGAGCACCGCCTGGCGCACCATCTCGTACGGCTGGATGCGGTTGATCGCGCGCTGCACATGCGGCGCGAAGCACTGCGCACCCAGGCTCACCCGGGTCACGCCGGCGCGCGCGAGCGCCTCTGCATAGGTCGCGTCCAGCGTCCGGGGATCGAGCTCCGCCGCGATCTCCAACCGCCCTGCGCAGGCAAAGCTCCGGCGCAGCAACTCGGTCAGCCGCACGAAGTCTTCCGGAGGCAGCGCATTGGGGCTGCCGCCGCCGAAATGGATCGCGACGACCCGGCCGCGCATCCGGGCTGCTACCGCGCCGATTTCCTGCTCCAGCGCCGCCAAATAGGCATCGAGGCGGGAGGCGCGGCCGATCGCCCCGGTGTTGCACCCGCAATACCAGCAGATCTCGTGGCAATAGGGGATGTGGAGGTAGAGCGAGACCGGCGTCTCTGGCGCGATGGCCGCAAGCGCCTCCGCCTGTTCGGCCGGGCCGACGCCGGTGTGAAATTCCGCAGCCGTGGGATAGCTGGTGTAGCGGGGCACGGAGCGGCGCGCGAGATCGGGCAGGTAGCGGTGCATGGGGCTGCTTTCTGCTCCCGCGCGCGCGGGCACGTTGACGCGCGTCAAACTTGGGCGCGGGCGTTTGATGCGGGTCAACGCCGCTCCTGGCGTTCGACCGCACAAGGCGGGCTGGAGGCCTGAATGACTGACATCCAGCACCTGTTCGAACCCAAGCGTCCGGCCGCCCGCCGCTGGCACGTCATCGACGAGATCGACCTCGTCCCGCTGCTTTCCGAGCATATGCGTAGCGAACAGCTTTGCCGCCGGCTCGAGAAATGTGCGGACGCGCTGCCGGAGCTGCCGGACGCGGAAGAGATCGAGGCGCTCTGCGACGCGCTCGATGCGCAGGCCGTCGAGCAGGCGAGCCGCGAAGATGCGCTGCTGGACGCCCTGTTCGGGGCGGAAGCGGAGCCGTTGGCAGACACGCTGCTGGCGTACGTCCGCGCCCAGCACGTCACCTTCGCGGTGCAGGCGCAGGACATCCTCGCGGTGCTGCGCCCCCATGCCGTCGATCGCGGGCCGTGCGCGGCGACTCTGGGCTACATGCTGCGCTGCTTCTTCGACGGCTGCCGTGCCGCCATGGCGTTCGAGAAACTGGCCATCCGCACGCTGGCGGAAGCCAGGCTCACGTCGGCCGCGCGCCTGCTGCTCGACAACCGGCTCCAGGCCCGCTGCCGCGTCGCCTGAGCGCTGGGCTCAGGCCGGTTCCGCCCGTTCCTCCAGCGCCGACCGGTCCCGCAGCGTCACCGCGCGGCCGCCGGGCAGGCCGATCACGCCGGAGGCCTTGAGCTTGGTCATCTGCCGGCTCACGGTCTCGATGGTGAGGCCCAGCACGTCGGCGATCTGCCCCCGCGTCAGCGGCAGGTCGAAGGTGATCGGCCCCTCGACGGTCGCGCGGCAGGCGCTGCTGCCGGCGCGGTCCGCCATGTCCAGCAGGAAGCCAGCGATCTTTTCCTCCGCAGACTTGCGGCCCAGCATCAGCATGCGGCCGCGCGCCTCGTCGAGTGCGGCGAAGGTACGCTGGAGCAGCAGCCGCTCCATGCGCACATGGTCCTCCAGCACCTGCTCGAACTGCTTGCGCGGAAAGACGCACAGTTCGGCATCGGTGAGCGCGGTGACAGTGAAGTCGGCTGCGTCCGCATAGGGGCGGCCGATGAAGTCGGCGGGATAGTGCAGGCCGACGATCTGCTCGCGTCCGTCGGCGGTGGAGGCGCTGAGCTTCAGCACGCCCGACAAGAGGTTGGCGCAGATGATGCTCTCATCCCCTGCCCAGATCACCGTCTCGCCCTTGGAGAGTCGCTGCCGCCGGCCGAGCGCGTTCAGCGCTTCCAGTTCATGGTCGGTAAGGCTGCCGCACAGAGCCAGGTCCCGCACCGAACAATCGGCGCAAATCTCAATCGCTGCCATGCAGGGCCTATACGTAACATGGATTGGTTTGTCGCGCGAAACGCGCCGGCGTGCGCGTTGATGCGGGTCAAGGCGCGGGCGAGCCGAGCGGGAGGATAGGGGAGGCGTCGCCGGGCAGCGGCATGGCGCCCGCCGCCCGATGATCCTCCCGCCTTCGACGGGCTGCCGGAGCCTTCCGACAGCCCGCCGCTTTTCGTTCAGATCCCGTGGCGGACCTCGACGCCGGGGATGCCGGGCACGTCCACCTCGAACGCGAACAGGTCGCCCGCATGCGGCTGCTCGGCGCGTTCCGCTGCTGACAGGTGCTTGGAAGCGGTGGTGGCATAGAGCGTCTTGCGCTCCGGCCCGCCGAACGCGACCTTGGTGATGGCGCTGACGGGGAAGCGGATCTGCTCCAGCAGCTCGCCCTTCGGCGAATAGCGGCGCACCCCCCAGCCGTTGTAGAGCCCGACCCAGATGCAACCTTCGGCATCGACGGTGGGGCCGTCCGGATGCCCTTCCGAATTGGGGATCTGGGCGAACAGCCGGGCGTCGCTGAGCGTGCCGTCCTCACCCACGCTGCACGCGTAGATCAGGCCCTTGCCGGTATCGACGTGATAGATGGTGCGACCGTCGGGGCTGAACGCCGGGCCGTTGGTGATCGCGCACGACGGCGTAGAGGCGACGCAGCGCCCGTCCGCGCCCAGGCGATAGATGGTGCCGCTTTCGGCAGTCTCGCCATCGTCCATGGTTCCGAACCACAGCCGGCCGTGCGGATCGACGGTGCCGTCGTTGAGCCGGTTGCCCGGATGCTGCGGCTCCGGATCAACCAGCGGCACGAACGCCCCCGTGGTCGGATCGAAGCGGGCAAGCCCGCTCTGGAGGCCTGCGATCAGTCCTCCGTCCGCACAGGGCAGCACGAAGCCGCATTGGCCCGGCGTCTGCCAGCTCTGGATCGCGTTGGTTTCCGGGTCGAGCCGGTAGATGCGGTAGCTCTTGATGTCGACGAACCAGAGCGCGGCGTCGCGCTCCACCCACACCGGCCCTTCGCCCAGCGGGGCGCCGAGCTGGACGATGCTGACGGGCTCGCTGCGCTGGACGGCCATCACAGCGCCTCCACGCGGCGTGCGCCAAGCGGCGCGAGGAGCGAAGGATAAGCAAAAGACGTGGAGATCACCGGGTGAAGGCCTCTTTGTCGCGGGGAGGGGGCGTGCGGCCGCAGCAGTGCAGCGGGTCTGCAGCATCCTCTCCTGCCGCCGGTTATGTGGGTCCCCGGCAGCATCCGTGGCTCCCCACAGGCTGTCAAGCGCGGGATCCCCAGCTCGGAAAGGAGGTAGTGCGTCCGGGACCGCGGCTCATCGCATCGTTAACTCCTGAGTTACCTTGACCTGCGAAGCCGGCAAGGGTTCAGGGAAATGGAAGCGTATCATGTACAAAGCCCATAAGCTGCAGCTGCTCGTCGCCGCGGGCGCCCTCGCCATCGCCGGCTGCGCCCGCAAGCCGGAGCCGGCGCCGCCGCCGCCTGCGCCCGCTCCCACGCCGACGCCCGCGCCGATGCCCGTGCCTCCCGCAGGCAGCGCCGCGGGGCTGAGCACGCCGACGGCCTTGCCCGACGGCGGCTACCCGACGCCCAATCGCGCGCTTTCGACGGCCGGAAAGGTGTGGCACCTGCGCAGCGCGCTCAATGTCGCCGCGCTCCAGTGCAACGTCTCGGACCCGACGATCGTCGCCCACTATAATGCGCTCATCAAGACGCAGACGAAGAGCTTCGCTGCCGCCCACAAGACGCTGTCGGCCGAGTATCGCGCCGCCGGCGGCGACTGGCAGGACCGCTTCGACGACTCCATGACGCGCCTGTATAATTTCTTCGCGCAGCCGCCCGTGCAGAAGGAATTCTGCGCCCGCGCCGTACCGATGATCGCGACCGCCGCCGGCCTTCCGGCCGGCGCGTTCGAGAGCTTCGCCGCAGGCGCATTGGAGCAACTCGACCAGCCATTCGTGGACTTCTACCGCCGCTACGATCTGTACCGGGTCGAGCTTGCGGCCTGGAAGTCGGGCCAGCAGTCGCCCGTGCCCCGGCTTGGCGTGGACCCGGTCGTGCTGCTCGGCTCCAACGAAGTGACGCTGGCCAAGGGGGTACGCGTCGCGTCGCGCTGAGCCACACCCGCGCCCCTGCGGTTTGCATCGGCCGCCCCCCGGCCGCTAGGGGAGGGGAAGGAGGTGGGCGCATGGATGTGCCCACGCCTTTCCCTGCGCATTGGAGTGGCTGTTGGAATCAGTAACGATCGTTCTTGTGCTGCTGCTGGCAGTGGTGGTCAGCGGTGCCGTCTCGCGGATGGTGCCCTTCGCGGTACCGGCGCCGCTGGTCCAGATCGCGCTCGGCGCGGCGATCGGGCTGGCGGGCGATTGGCGGGTCGCACTGGATCCGGAACTGTTCTTCTTCCTGTTCCTGCCACCGCTGCTGTTCCTGGATGGCTGGCGCATCCCCAAGGACGAATTGTTTAAGGATCTGCCGACCGTGGTCGAGCTGGCGCTTGGCCTGGTCGTGATCACGGTGCTCGGAATGGGGCTGTTCATCCACTGGATGATCCCCGCCATGCCGCTCGCGGTCGCCTTCGCGCTCGCAGCCGTCGTGTCGCCGACCGATCCGATCGCGGTCTCCGCCATCGCCGCGCGCGTGCCGATCCCCAAGCGGATGATGCACATCCTGGAGGGGGAGTCGCTGCTCAACGACGCGTCGGGCCTGGTGTGCCTGCGCTTCGCCATCGCCGCAGCGCTCACCGGCACCTTCTCTGCCTCCAGCGCTGCGCTCAACTTCCTCTGGGTGGCGTTCGGCGGGCTCGCGATCGGTGTTGCCGTCACCATGGCCGTGACCTGGGCCAAGTATCGCGTGTCCAGGCGCTTCGGCGAGGAGATCGGCTCGCAGATCCTGGTCAGCCTGCTGATCCCGTTCGGCTCCTACCTGCTGGCGGAGCATTTCCACTGTTCCGGCATCCTGGCGGCCGTCGCTGCCGGTGTGACGATGAGCTTTGCCGAAATCTCGCGGCAGGCGCTCCCCGCCACGCGCGTTCGTCGCAATTCCGTCTGGGACACGATCCAGTTCGCCGCCAACGGCATCATCTTCGTCCTCCTGGGCGAGCAGCTGCCGGCAATCCTCCACGGCGCGCGTGAGACGGTCGCGCTTACCGGCCACCAGAATGTCTGGTGGCTGGCCCTCTACGTGCTCGCGATCAACGTCGGGCTCGCCGCATTGCGGTTCGTGTGGGTGTGGATCTCCCTGCGCCTCACGCTGCTGCGCCGGGGCGACGCCGGGCAGAGCCCGGAGTGGCGGCTCGTCGCCGCCATGTCCTTTGCGGGAGTGCGCGGGGCGATCACCCTGGCGGGCGTGCTCACCCTGCCGCTGCTTGCTGCGAACGGAACGCCGTTCCCGGCACGGGACCTCGCCATCTTCCTTGCCGCAGGGGTGATCGTCACCTCGCTGGTGGTCGCCAGCATCGGGCTTCCGCTGCTGCTGCGGGGCCTGAAGATGCCGGCGGACGCGTCCGTCCAGGCGGAGGAGGATGCCGCGCGCGTCGCCGCTGCGGAGGCTGCGATCCGCGAGATCGAGCGCGTCCAGCACGACCTAGCCGCCGGCCGCAGCGACGCCGATCTGTACGCGTCCGCCGGAGCCCGCATCATGGACCTCTACCGCGAGCGCATCGAGGCGCGCAGCCAGGAAGGGGAGGCGGCGGAGGCGGCGCGCCGCGAAGATGGCATCGAACGCGAACTGCGCCTCGCGGGTCTCAAGGCGGAACGCGCCGCCATCTTCCGCAGCGCACGCGAACGACGCATCGGCAGCGCCACGTCCAGCAAGCTGGT
This sequence comes from Sphingomonas molluscorum, assembly GCF_039522995.1. Lineage (NCBI taxonomy): Bacteria > Pseudomonadati > Pseudomonadota > Alphaproteobacteria > Sphingomonadales > Sphingomonadaceae > Sphingomonas > Sphingomonas molluscorum. The sequence goes on from NZ_BAAAEL010000015.1 coordinate 168,280, forward strand.
CCGCGAGCTCGACCTGCTGGAGGCGCGCTACCGGAGTTGAGCGCCGGCGGCGTCCCGTGCCTGGCACCGCGCCAGCATCGCGACGCCGCTAAGCCTCGCGGTTCGCATCATGAAGGGGATCATCCTGCCTCCGTCGTTCCGCTCGGAAGCATGGACGTGAGATGTCAGGGGTGCTCTGACGTCGTGCAGCCTTGCGCTGCAGAAGTGTCGATTAGCAATAAGAGCTTCTCATCTAACATCATTGAAAATGCTTGATTTGTGCAAAAGCGCATATTGAGTGGTTTGCACGAAGAAGTACTCAGATCCTTCGATTGAGCAACAAGGTGTACTCAGCGCCTGGGAGGGGGCGCGGGCGAGCAAGATCAACGAGGAGCGAAATCGAGCCTTGCTGATGTGAAGAGACCGTCCGTGGACGATCACGCGTAATCAGATGCCGGAGCCGAGGATCCGATTGGTGACCTGTCGGCGATCCCAAAGGCCATCTGCGACAGCGTCGATCCCCGCGCGCCGGATCAGGTGATACGTATGGCTTGCGCTTCTCCCGGTCAGCGCAGCTGCTTCGAGCACCGAGATCCCGACCCTTCCGAGGCGCAGCACGTCAGCCAGCAGGAACGTGATCGGATTTCTGCCTTCCCGTGCAAGCGCGTCCAGGGCGTGGCAATTTGCCCCGATGTTCAGGATTTCCTGCGCCTCACGCTGGGTGAGTCGTTCCGTCGCGAAGGTGTCGATGTCGATCGCCGGCGCCATCTCCGATAGCAGCGTCACATCCGCCCCCGCGATCGAGATCGTGTCGAACAACTTCGCTTCGCGATCCGCGATGCTGAAGGGAAGGCGGCCATCGAGCATGGCGCCGATCACCGCGGCCCACGGCTTGGGTCGACCATGTATCGAGAGCATCGCTTTCCGAATACGTGTCGGGTGCTCGATGAGAGATCGGCCTGCGTCGCTCATTCGACGCAGGAAGTCCGAGACGTCCTGCTCGGTGAACCACACCTCGTCGTCCAGGCGCAGCCCGCTCGCGCTCATGTGCCCATGGTCGGCGATCTCCTGCACGGCGCGCCGGCCGATGCCGAACCTGTAGGCGATGGTTCCTGCGGAGACCCGGCTCCGGATCGCATCCGCGAAGCCGAGGACCTCCTCGGGATCGAAGACGGGGACGAGGCGGGTGCCTCGCATGTGCTCGTACGCGCCAAGATGCCCGCGGGCCCGCCCCGCCATGAGCGTCTCCGACTCCAACCTCGCGAGCTCGTAAGCGGGACGTATGCCGATCATCGGCGATCGTGCGCTTCCGAACCATGTGCCGCGAGGCCGCGCGGCCTTGATCATCGGGTTCGTCAGGCTGCCGCGGTCGTGTTCGTCAGTCCTGTTACGCGAAGGAACCATACGCTCGTAGGTGACGACGGCGGCGCGCCAGCCCGACCGGGCCATCGTCGCCGCTGGAGCCAGCGCCTGTATGCCAAGGGGCCATGTCAGAAGTGCCTGGCACGCCGAATGCAGCGCCTCCAGTTCATGGTCGACGTCGACGGACCCGCCCGTTACGCACTGTCGTAGCCGCGTGATGCAGCGATAGAGATCGTTCCGGTCAGCCTCGCGGAGGGCCGGTGGGAGAAGTCCCAGCGCTTCGGCGCGGACGGCTGGCAGGGGACTGGCAAGACCAGCCACGAGGGCCAACCCAGCTTGAAGCGCTTCGGGGACGATCCTGGCCGGCGTTCGCGCCAGCGGTCTCCCGCAATCGTCGCAGCGATGCACCCCATTCAGACGAATCCATCCCTGCCGCACCCCGCAGAGGCAGGTGTCGACGAGCAGCTCCCAGCTTTCGGGACAGAACGGCAGGTCCTTCAGTTCCCAGATCGCGCGGATATGCGGAGAGGTTTTCAGCGAGGCGGGTGAGAAGCGGCGCGCCTTCTTCTCGATCGCTGCCCCTGCGACGGTGAGACCGAAGAAGGACAGGCGCCCCTTCTCGAGGGCGACGTACCGCCGCGCTTCGATCTCGCCGACATCGACCCGGATGACCCGAGCAAGTTCCTCGACGTCCAGCTCCTCGGCCTCGGAGATGGTGACGACGTTGCGGTAGCGGGTGTCGTGACTGACGGACTCGGCGACGATGTATTCGTTCTCATCCAGCACTTCGACGATCTCGCCCATGAGGCGTTGAAAGATCGCCGTATCGGTCAACCGCGCGGCGCGTCGCCGCTCGTCTTCGCCGGCCGCCTGGGTGATGTCGGACTGCCGTTCGAACAGCCGGGCTCGGTACTCGACGAGTGTCTCGGGGGAGCAGAAGGCGAGTTCGTCCTCGGCGATGTCGGCGAGGATGAGGTCGTGCACCCACTTCGGAAGACGATCGGCGTACTCGGGCGCGTCGCACTCGAACGTGACGTAGACCTTGTCGACGGGATCCCAGACGTGGATGCGGCCGAGGTCGCCCGGGTCGTACTTCACCTTGACGGGGACGCTCGCCACCTTGGTCTTCTTGGATGGGCGTTCGCGATGTCGCAGCTTGTCGAACAGGCTTGCTGCTCGCGGCTTCTGAACGTAGCGAAGCCCTTTGAAGATCTCGATGCCGGAGGCGCGAAGTTCGACGTCGTACTCGACGCAGCCGATCGCGCGCCTGAACTTGGCGAGATCCTTGATGATGTTGACCTTACGCTCGTTCAGCTTCTGCAGGTAGAAGGAGAGCGGCGAGCGACCCATGAGCGCGTCCGTGGGCGACACGTTGAGGACCGCCACGGCGCGATCCAGTATCGGGCGCAGATCCGCCAGCGTCGGCAGCTGGTCTGCCGGCGGATCGTTCTTGGTGTGTCGTCGAAGCGCGATCGGATCGACGGCTGCTGCGACGCCTTTGAAGCCCAGATCGAGGATGACGCCGATCAGCCGCTCCATGTCCGACTTGTCCCTCGGCCGCTCGGCTCCGGTGAAGTCGACGTCTATGGAGAGTTCACGCGCGGAGTCCTCGACGTGGCGGCCGTGGTATGCGGACAGGTTGTCCCCCACCAGGCGATCGGGTTTGACGACCATCATCGCGAGCTGCGCGTGCTTCGACATGTCGGCCGGCACATGCTTGGGCGTGCTGGCGTCGGCCAGCGTCCGCAACACCGTGGCCGAGGATGGAGGGTCGGAGATGCTGCGCTTCTCGGGTCCGGTGTCGGGCAGTGCCTTCGCCATTGAGGGGGCGCGCAGCCTGTTCGGCGGGCTGGCGACGCTCGGCATTTCGTCACCGCTGCGCGTCGAGCGCGCCCGGGCGACGCTGCTCGCGCCGGTCGCGTTCGATCTCATGACGGGCGTGCTGACGACGGCTACGACTGCGGTCGATCTGGCGCCGAGCGCACGCGAGCTCGACTTCGAACTAGGCTGGTCCGCCAACCTGTCGCCGACATCGTCGCTGCGCCTCGGCGTCGCGCGCGCCTTCGACGCCGGACACGTGGCCGGCGCGACCGACACCGCGGGCTTCGTCACCTTCTCGCTCCGCTGAGATCCGCCCGCCACCTTTGGAATGGGGAAGAACTGACCATGAAGATCATCGCATCGCTGCTCGCCATCACCGTGCTCTCCGTTGTGCCGGCCCATGCTCAGAGTGCCTCTGAGGGGCGCGGTCCCATGCAGATGGACGTCGCCGGCGTTCGACTGGGCATGCCGCTCGCACAAGCACAGGCCGCAGCGACGGCTGGGTCCTATGTCTGTCGACCTTATGGAAGGAAGCTGACCTTCGAGGAGCAGGTCGACAAGGAGGCCAAGCGGCGCGTGGGCCGGTCCGATCCCTTTCGCCAGGGCACGGGCACGATGCAGCTGGAGTGCAAGGGGCCAGGCGGAGCGGATCTGCGGATCGATGTCGCCCAGCTCCGCAGTGGACCCGTCGTCGACAGCTACCGGCTCCAGATCCCCGGCGCCGGAATCGATCTGGCCGCAGTGCGACGGCAGCTCGCAGCGAAATACGGCAGGCCCACCGTCGGCAACGATACCCTCGGCTCCTGGTGCGATGCGGGCTACCGCTGTGGGGAAGGCGTCGTGTTCAGCGAGGGACCGATCACGGTGGTCGACGCGATGACCAGCGTCGACATCATGGCCACTCGAGGCAAGCGGGCGCGCGCTGCGGACGAGGCTGCCGTCGCCGCAGCTGCCGATGCAGTCGCTCCGAAGAAGACCCGGGCAGCCTTCTAGGACGGAGGCATAGGATGCCCTTCATCATCGGCATGATCCTGGGCGACGTGCTCGGCAGGATCGGCTTCTTCCGCGCGGCAGGCGCCGCCATCGTGCTGTGCGCCACCGGCTTCGTCGCCTACCGTCTGGTGGCGGCTAATCTTGATCCCGGCATGGCCTGGGTTGCCGGCGCTGCCGCGCCGCTGGCCCTCTTTGGATGGGCCATCTGGCACCCGGCTAAGTCGCGGTTCCGCCTCTGGATCGTCGATGGCGTGTTCCTCGCTGTCCGGCTCGCCATGTGGTGGGCCGTGATCGCCTCTGCCGTCGGGCTGGTGACGTCCGACTTCCGCCTGGGCACTTGGTTGACGCGAGAGGCGCTGTTCCTGCCCGTCGCGGGAGTCTTCTGGGCGGTGCAGTGGGTGCTGAGCGTGCAGGTCGCCCGCTCGCACCGGATCATGGGCGACCGCAGCGTGGTGGAGGGCTGACGTGTTCCGTTCCAACCGGTTTGGTCGACTGGCGTGCTGCGTCGCCGTCACGATGGTGGCGCCTCAGGGGCATGCCCGCAGCCCGGATACGCTGCTGCAGCCGTCGACGATCGAGGACTGGCGTGCAGTCGGCATGGACGGGACCGGCTGCTACTGGTCGGCTCGGCGGAATGGGCCGGTCCTCTTCGCCGCAGCGGGGCAGACAGCCGTGACGAAGGTCGCAGGTCGCGTCGTCGTTCTCGCTCCCGCCCCGGAAGCGCGTGAGCTGTTTCCCTTCACCTACGATGCATGGACGTCCGACCGGCTGACCATCCGGGTGAACGACAGCGGCGTCGTGCGCGCGATGGGTGAGGAGACGGTCACGACCGACGCGTTGCTGATTGTGACGGCCGGGGCCAAGGCCAGGCGGATGCGGGGTTCGTTGATCTGCGGATCATGACGGGCTGAGAACACCGCGCGTGCTTGGTGGCACGCGAGTAGCCCCTCAGCGTCTGCCCTGCCGGAAACAGCGAGATCAGTCGCTTGCCGCTTGCTCAGGCGCAGCCATGAAGTCGCCGGCGATCGGGACTATTCCGTGACCGCCTCTGCACAGACCAACGACGGCTGACGCAATCATAGCACGGGGCACCAGTTCCGCGGCAGCCTCATGCGTGGCGCATCGATGTCGACTGGCTATACGATTGAAGAATCCTGTGCCGCCCTAGGGCACGGAAGATCAACTATTTCTTGATCGAGGATCCCGTTGAGTTCGCCGACGGCCGATAGATGAGCGAGGATGCCCTTTTCTGCAGTGTCTGCAGCACCGCCACCCGTGAATCCCTTGCCCGCTCGATCGCCTTCATAAGCGGCGGGCTCTCCTCCACCGGCGGCAGGCGGTCAAGCAGGGCCGAAAGCTCGATGTTCTTCTTGCGATAGTCCTGCACGACGCGGATGTCGTCGCCGAGCACAGACATCTCAAGGCGCTCCAGAATGGCGTCCTGCTGCTGTATGTTGGACTGGATGAGTTCCACCTTGGCCAGCAGGGCGGCACTATCGAGCGGCTGTGCCGTTCTATGACTGCCGTCGGCGTTTACGGACGCGGTCGCTAGATAGGTCGGCACGAAATCGCGAAAGAGCGGATCGAGCTTGTCAGCGACTTCCCTAAAGGATTTCAGATCCTCCTGCCGTTGATCCTGCTGCTGTTCGTAGTGGTGGCTGATCCAGCCGCCACCCACGGCAAGACCCGCGGTGACGAGCGACGACACGCCGAATGCGATCGCGGCCCACGTGCGGCTCACGGGTTTGGCCTCGGCCTGAGCCGTGCCGGGTGTTTGCTGGCTGCCTGACACCGACTGCGTTACCGCTGTCACCTTTTCCTCCGTCCTGTCCTCATCGAGGTGGACAATCCGGTCTTCCTCTTGGCGCTTCTCGCAGCCTCACATACGCGCTGCCATTCGTCCAGCCTCATGAGTTGCATCGCCCCTCTGATGCGCTCCTCGACCTGTATTTGACAGCTTTCGTCGTGTGGAGATGCGGTATTCACGATGTTCGGTACGGTGGATGGTGCCTGTGCCTCGGCATCTGCAGCTGTCGCCATCGTCATGAGCCCTGCGACGACGATCGGCGTGATCGTTCCGCTGAGTAGCCGCTGATAGCCCTTCGAGTTGATGTTCAGCTTCAACTCCGGCGTGTAGTCCGGCATGTTCTCCAGATAGCCGACCGCTTCCGAAAAGGTCAGTTCGCGGCCGCGAACGCCGGCTTCAAAGGCCGCCACCACTCCCGCCGCGTAGTTAACGAAAGTCTGGATGTGGTAGTCGTCAAGCGTATCGAAGTCGTCTTCGGTGGTGTTGAGGCGTGCGGAGTAGATGTCTTCGAACGCGTACTGATCGAAGGCGGCTCTCAGAACCTGGTCTCGCAGGCTGCGATCAAGCTGCATGATCGGATTGGGTGTTCCGAACTTGGCTCGCAGTTCCGGTTTCAGGGAGCCGCGGATCCGTCGTGCCGTCCACTGCACCCGCCGCACGGGGAGGCGCTCGGCTTCGTAAACGTCGCGCCACGAAGCGAATTCGGGTTCCCCCACTATCTGGCCGAAAAGGACAGGGTCGTCGAAGCCCTTGCCGGGCGCGACGACGATGGTTCCGGGCTTGAGCTTGTAGAATAGTGCTTCCACCGCCCCGGCATACCTGCCGACGCGCCTTCCATGGGCGAGATCATGATAGTGTGCAGCGTCCCGCGGTGGTTCGGGATCGACGCGATGGGCTTCGATCCAGTCCCGCACCGCGATGGCTTTCACGAGCTGCCGTCGAAGTTCGTCCCGCGTGGGCGGTCTTCGAAAATCGACCGTGAGAGATGGAAACTCGAAGAAGACCGCGTCGTGGCGGTCAAAGGCGGAATACAAGCGGTAGTCGCGACCAGGCTGTATGACGTAGATGTCTTCGTCGGAACGCACGATCCTCGTTGCGATGTCCAGCTCGTCCGTATCCGATCCCTTGATGCGCACACGCCCTCCTGCGATTTTACGCTCTTGTCACGCAGGTGGAGCGCGCAAGCAACCCCTAGCCCAGCCGCCGCCAAGGGCCTCTTTCGAATACTCTTTCTGCTGCATCGACGATCTCACGGCGCCTCCGGGCGAGGCGCTTCGCCATCGCCGTTGGTCACATCAGGTGGCCGCTAGCGGTACGGCCGTGTCCATCACCAACACGGCAAGAAGGACGTCCTCGTGAAGATAGCAGACGACCTCACGAGCTATCAGCTAGGCGCCCGCGCATCAAAGGCAGCCGTGCAGGGGGACGATGCAGATGTCATCAGGTTCTCGATCGGGTTGGCGACGGGAAGAGCTCGAAGACGCGAACGTCCTGCCACAGAGCTCCTCCAGCGGCGCCCTTGTGCTATGGAGAATCGCGCGATCATGTCGCTAAAATGGCTAAGAACCGGCTGCGGCGTTGCACTGCGGGGGAACGTATCACCATCCTGCCTACCGAGCAGGGGCGCGTATTCTATGCGATGCACTATGGTTTGCAGAAGAGATTCGGACGCACGTCGATGAGGTGCAGGACCGCGAGGAGGGCCGTGCCCGGACTGTTCGCCAGCTCATCGGCCGAAAAGGTCGGCAGGGCTGCCAGCGCGGCAGTCACGTCGGGAGGCCAGTTGGCGCGTATCCTCGTGCCTGATGCTTCTGCAACGAGCGCAGGAAGGTAGCGGAAGAGAGCGAGCTGGTGAGCCCGCCTGAGTCGTACGGCTTCGGGCTCGCGCCCTTGAAGGACTGCCGCAGCGAACCTCTCGATGTCGCGAGTACGATCGGCACCCATCGCACGCGCCTCGATCCAGGAGGTCTCGCGAGGGAAGCCGACGGTGGTATACTGGAGCCGCGGGTCTGCCCGCACCTTGCGCCGCGACGGGATGGCACCGGCAGTATTGACGCGAAGTTTGCGTGCGCAATGGCGCAGGCGGGCGCGGATGAACATGCGGGTGGTTTCGGCGTGGATTGCGTCGCCGATGGTCGTGAATTCCTCGAAGAGGCCTCCCCAGATCAAATAGTCGGACAGCCGGTAGCCGCAGACCTTGTCGTCTAGAACGACCTCATCCTCGTCCTCGGCGTTGAGAGGATCGGTTTCGTCGTCGACCAGCCGCTGCGCAGCGAGGTAATTCGGATGACGCGCCGCGAAGTCCAGCGGGGGCTTGGTCGAGCCTTCGAGCAGGGCGCCACGAGCTTCGGCAGCCGCGGCTTGCATGATCGTAACGTAGCGCTTGCGATACACCGTGTCGGCGTCGGCCTGCAGTATCAACACCTCCTCCGGCTGAACACCGCGCGTGCGGGCAAGGCGCTCCGCCTCGCGCACCCCGCGCCTTCGCGGAGGGACGAAGCCCCTCGTCGGCTCCGTCACCAAGTGGACGGACTCTGGAGAGCGCTTTTGGAGGTCGTCGAGCACCCGCAGCGTGCCGTCGGTTGACCCATTATCGACGATAATCAGGTGCGCCGCTTCAGGAGGGTCTTCATTCTTCGAGAAACCTAGCGAGGTGACGGCGTCGGCGACAAGGGCTACCTCGTCGAGGCACGGCATGACGACGAAGGTCAGCACCTCGGCGCGCGCGTCGCAAGCGAGAGCGACGCAATACAGCGGTGAGAACAGGGAACGTGCGAGACCTTCGAGGACCCAGAAGCATAGCCTTCCGGATCAATGGCGCGGAAGCGGCCATGGAACCGGCGCGTTGCGAGTACAGCGTGTCTGCCGTCGATCCCCTCGTCGCCGACGCGCGCGGCGGTACGACTGCAGCATGCAGGATACCCGAGCAGCATTCCGAGCGCGAAGGTGTGTCGGCCAGGGCGCCGATCCAGGTCTAGGACACGCCGCGCGAGAGTCGGGTCGCGCGACAGGGCAGCATAGCCGTCGAGGTCGCTGCTGGTGAACAGACCGAGGCGCCTGGCCCACCGGCGGAGTTCCGATGCGCGACGATCGACTCGGATTCTGACGACGGGCTTGGTGCATGCGAGGAGCTGGACGATGTCCGTGATCGCCGAGGGCGCCAACCAGGCGGGCAGCGGCTCCATCAGCCCTTCGATCCATCCCGCCGGAGGATGAGCTGGGTAATGCCTTCGGGGGAGGCGTCGGTGAAGCCGGCGGCCTCCGCGGCGAGCTTGGATGCAAGATTTGATTTGCGCATGTGGAGGTAGAGGGAATCGTGTTGGCTCGCCTCGGCGGCCATGCGGTACGCGACGCGTCCAACGCCCTTGCCCTGCTGATCCTGGTTTAGGAATATCTGGAGCGAGGCGTGGCGACCTAGCGGCGCCTCGTCGATGACGTTGACGAACACCTCGCCTGCGCGCTGGCCGGCGACCATGACGTCCCAGTATTCGCCGCCGGAGCCGTCGCCCTTGTCCTTATGGCCGGGCTTCTGGATCAGCTGCACTTCGGCTGGATCGATCTTGGGACCTCCCTTGGGTGGCTTCACCACCTTCGGCTTAGGCGTAGGCCGAGTCGGGGAACGCCGTTTGGCGGCGGGCTTCTTGGTAGGGGGCTTACTCATAGAGGCGGCTCAGCCCGGCGCGAAGGCGCGCTTCGGCCGGCTGCCAGAGTTCGGCGGGGAAGAAGCCTGGAGAAAAGGCGACGGCGGCGTCCTCGATGCGCTCGATCAGCCCGGCGCTCCGCACGGCCGCGGTCACCTCGTCGATGTGGGAAAGCACCTGCTCCGAGGAAGGGTCGTGCCGACGCATCCGGTCGGTCCAGTCGCCATCACCATCGTAGCGGTTGTTGAAGTAGTCCATGTCGACATGAAGCAGGACGGGGCCTTCGCCAATGTTGGCGAGCCAGTCGGAGAGACTGTTGGTGGCACGGTAGCGACCGGGGCCAGTCCCCTTCGTAACTTCCAGTCCGATCCCCGGCCGATTGGCTCCAGGTCGCAGCAGGTCATCTGACCGCATTACGGGGAAGAAGGCGTGATCCAGCGTGCCGGTCACCTTTGGCGGCTGACAGAGCTGGCGAACGTCACAACGCTCGAAGGCGCGGAGAAAGGGGGTGAGGAAGCTCCCCATGCCGACTGCGCCGCTCTCGCAGGCCCGCAGGACCGATTCAGGGTCCCAGACGTCGAACGGAGCGCCAGTAATCATGTCGACGGATCCGTTGCCTTCGTCTGCGAGGCGCGGGGACATGAGGTCCTGATGGTCGTCGACATGGAGGATCGTGATCGGAGCGTCGGGGGACGGCTTGGCGCGAGCGGCCCATTCGCTCCAGGTCAGCAGTGACCAGGTGTCGTAGAGCGAGGTAAGCACGCGACCGGTTCGTCGCCGAGCGACGGCCATTCCGGAGAGGCCGATGCCGGGCCAGCGCGCGAGATGCTGCTCGATCCGGATGTCGACGTAACGCTCGATGCTGTCTGGCCAGTTTAGCTCGAGTTCCCACTCGCCGTTGACTCGCGTGGCCGTAGCATCTTTGTCGCAGAAGTAGTCGCGGAGCCTCGCATGGCGGGCGTGGCGATCCTCGGGAAGCAAGTCGGAGCGGACGCGCAGGCTCATGCTGCCAGCGGCAGGCGCCGCTTCCTGCTTTCGAGAAGTTCCGCGAGAGCGCGTCCCGCCTTCGTCAACTCGCTTCCTCGCAAGGTTTCGAAAGCCTGCGCGAGGTTGCGTTCGGTATCTTCCAACTGGGCGACGGCGCGGTTGTTCAGGCGTATGGGGCCATGGTCCCGCACGTACTCCCAGAAGCGCCGGAGCTCGACGAAGACGAAGATCGCGTGGAGCAGACCCGATGCGGGTCGAAGATCTTCGCGCCAGGGGGAAACAACAAGCGCCCCGGGCTGAGTGGTTGGATGACGGCGCTCGAACAGGTAGAGCTTTTGGTGCCGATATTCGTGCACCAGGGAGTCGGCGAGGTCATAGGGATCAATCATGCCGCTGCCGATGGTGACTGATACGAACATCGCCCCGGGCACGGAGTTGTCGCTGAACGACACGATCTTGTCAGGATGCGCGGAAGGGTCTCGCACGAACTGCACTGCCGAGCAGATCGTGCGGAGTTCAGCGGCGAGAGCAGGTCGCCATGCGTCAACGATGGCGAGAGCCTCTGCGACCAGTGTACGTCCAACCGCCGTGACATCCTCGGGCTCGAACTCAATCCCCTGTCCGAATGGCTTACGCAGCCATTCGTCGTTCAACCCAATTTCAAGTTCGTTTTCGAAGCATGCAGAGCGCACGGATGTGAGATAGTCCCCGTCGACCAGAATCGGCTTTCCGTCTACGTCGTGCACCGTGCGTCCAGCGCGAGACGAGCGCATCGCGCGCTGCCAGGCCACGGTGCCAGCGCGGCGCGCAAGTGCGCGCACAGCCTTCGCGTTCGGCTGATCGGTGGCGAGCGGTCCGGCGAGTTCCAGCGCCTTCACAAGGCCGGCGGCATCCTCATCGATCGCCTCGGCGTGCAGCTCCGACATGATCGCCGCACTCGTCTCGGCGACTTCGAAAGCGTCCAGGTCGAAGGCCGGAAATTCGTCTGCGAGGGAGCTGGCGGGTTCGAGGGACTCCCCAAGTCTGCGGCGGACGTGCGCAACGATCGCCTTCATCTCGCGGCAGTAAACGGTGGGGTTGTCATACGTGCCCCCGCCGAAGCGGTGCGGCACGGAGCCACCGCCACATACGTCGACCACGTCGCATGCGCGGCACCGCTCACTGAGACCGGACTTGGTGAGGAGACGGCGGTGAGCGGCGATCGCGGTGGAGGACGCGACTTGCTCGATGGGGGTGTCGAGCACCGAACCGATCAGGCGGGTTGCGCCGTCGCCTGCCACCTTGAACACGTCGAGATCGTGCCAGCTCCCGTCCGTCTCCACTGAGAGCAGGCTGACGTCGCCGAACCCGAATGCGTCGGTGCCGGAGGGTAGTCCCGCTGCCACGTCGAGAAGCGCTTCGAAGGTGCGGACGCGAAGTCCGGGGAAGTGGTCGAGCCAGACGTCGAACGCTTCGGTCATCCACCGTTCGTAGAGACCAGAGTCCGCGTCGCGGCCCGGAGGAGGCCTGTCGTGATGGGAGTCGGGAAGCAGGAAGTCGACCTTGGGCACGCCGTGGGCAGCGAAGTACTCCAGCAGGGTCCTGGGCGGGACCGAAGCGTCGATGACTGCGATGACGCCTGCGAAGATGGAGGGGCGCCGCTTGAGCCGCTGGAGCGCGGCCTCGACGCGGTCGAAGCTTGATCGTCCCTTTCGGGTGGTACGGTGAAGATCTTGCACCTCCCGCGGGCCATCGATGCTGAGCGACACAGCGATCCCTTCGGCTTCCATCCGATCCAGGATCGCATCGGTCAGCAGCAGGCCGTTGGTCTGCATCCCGAAGTCGATGTCGATGGCGGGAGCGGCGGCACGAACAAGCCGAACGAACTCGACGATGTATTCGCTTCCGGCGAGCAGTGGCTCTCCGCCGTGCAGGATGACGGCTATATGCCTGAGATCGGCTGAACGGGCATATTCCGCCAGCCGCTGGGCGAAGGCATGCCGATGCTCCTCGGCGAGGAGCCTGGGCATGCTGCGCCAGCTCTGATCGGCATGGTGGTAGACGTAGCAGTAATCGCAATCGAGATTACACCTCGATGCGACCTTGACGAGGAACGACGATATCCTCGCCGCGGACACAGGATTGATCCCGCTTACGAACGGCTATGGCGGTGGTGCATCCGGTCGTAGCTGGTGATCACCTCGCTTGCTTGGGCGCCGGCAAGTACCCGACCTTGCAGGCGCTGGAGCGCCGGATTGGTCGTGGAGGACTTCAGAAGGGTTTCGCGGACGATGTTTTTGTCTTCGACAACAGGCATCAATGTTCTCCTTGCGTGCCGAGTACGTAACGAATGAAATCAACGGGCGCAACTTATCAGGCACCTCAAATCTTGCTTGTTGTGCAGAAAAAGGAATTGGGATCAAAGACCTTAGACAGGTATTCGATTGGTTATTGTGAGTTTGGCAAAGAGTAACGTGATCTTGGCTTTGGTCCGGTAGGAGGGGGTAGTCATGTCGGTGCTTAAGCATGACCATCGGGCCTACAGGCTAGAAGCGGAACATCGCCTCGGCGCCAAGCATGTGTATCGGCCGGGCGGGACCGCTCTCGCGGAGGAAGCCGCCCGGCGCGAACACCGATGCCGAGACCGAAAAGGACAGGATCGTGCTCGCCTGCCAGCCGAGCAGCAATTCGATCTGATTGCCGATGTGGCGCGCATCGCTGCCGTTCGCGGCGCGGATCAGCTGACCGGGAACGTCGTACACCCCGTCGCCGCGGCCAGTGCGCCAATAGGCGACACCGGCGAGCTCGGCGGTGAGGCCGTGGCCGAGATCGACGTCGACGTCGACGCTCGGATGCAGGTTGACGATGTTGCGCGGGCCGATCGACGAGAGCTCGCCGAAATACTTGCCCTTGGGGAACAGCGCGTTGAATGTGCCGAGCGTGGCGTCGCCGGGATCGCGGTCGCCGCTGGAGATGTTGCCGCGCAGCCGCAGGCGCGGGGCGAGCGGCCCCTGGAGGAAGGCATGCCAGACCGGTGCGGTGGGTTCCCGCCCAACGGCCCGAGTATCTCGCGCAAAGGTTGGCGATGGCGGTGACGGCGAGGTCAAGGTCTCAAAGAGAATAGACGGGGCCGAATGTCGAGCCCGTGCGAGCGAACACAAGCTCCAGCGCGCAACTCAGAAGATCGATACAAAGCCCCTCTGGGTTCAGTACGTACAGGTCGGCGAGGCTCTGAAGCCAGGGAAGAGCCCTTCGACCTGCCCGCGGCTCCACAGGCCATCGGCGACGGCCTCGATTCCTTAGCGCCTCATCAGGTGGTAGGTGTAGCTGAGACCCCGTCCGGTCGCGGTTGCGACTTCAAGCACCGAAACGCCTCTTCGTGCGAGCCTTTCAACGTCATGGAGCGAGTAGGTGATCGGGTTCCTCCCTGCGGAGGTGGTAGCGCTCAGTGCCTGACACGTCTGTTCAACGTTCAGCATCTCAAGGGCTTCGCACCGCGTTAGGCGGTCCGACAATGGCAGATCGAGTGTCGGCACTGAGACCATCCTCCCGATCTGCGGTATCGAGGACCTCTCCACAGCAAGGGTGCCGAACAGCGTGTCGGCCCCTTCCGCTACGAGGAAGGGAAGATCGCCGGCAAGCAGAGCGCCAATCAACGCACCCCATTGCTTCGGCCTGCCATGAACGGCGAGCAGCGCCTCGTTGATCCGAACGGGTTCATGAAGGCCCGATCGACCGGCCTCGCGGATTCGGACCTCCAGATCGTCGACGTCCGTTTCCGTGAAGCAGATTTCTCCGTCCACCAAGGCTGGGCCGCTTGCCGGCATGTGTCCGCAGACGACGATGTCCTGAACGCCGCGTCGACCGATGCCGAAGCGGTAGGCGACCGTGCCCACAGTCACCCGGGCGCGGAAGGCATGGGCGAAGTCGGCGACCTCCTCCGGGTCAAACGCCGGCACGAGCTGGTCCCCACGCATGCGCTCGTGAGGCGTCAGATGCCCACGCGCCCGTGCCGCCATGAGGGTCTCCGGCGTCAGTCGCGCCAACTCGTATGCCGGACGTATGCCGACAAGCGCAGAGCGTCGCCTACTGGATTGGCCGTTCCACCCACGTCCAGAATGACAGGCCGTGCGTGCGGGCTGTCCGTCGCAATCGTCGGCGCCGTGCGTGTCGTAGGCGAGTTGATCGCTCTTCGCGGTACAGCCTTAGGCGAGGCGCCTTGCCCCCAGATACGGGTTGCGACGCGTAAAGGCGAGCAGCAGTCCCATGCCGATCGACAGTGCCAACATTGAACTGCCGCCATAAGAAATGAAGGGCAGGGTCATGCCCTTGGACGGCACCAGCTGCACGTTGACCGCCATGTTTATCAGCGCCTGAAGCCCGAATTGGATCGCGAGGCCCGAGGCGGCGAGCAGCGCGAACACGTCCTCCTCGTCGAGCAGCTTGACAAGCACGCGCACGACGATCGCAAGATAGAGGCAGGCGACGATGGCGCAGGCGATCAGCCCGAACTCCTCGCCGATCACCGAGAAGATATAGTCGTTCTGCGGCTCGGGCAGGCTGTACTTCTGCGTACCGCCGCCCGGCCCAACGCCGAACAGCCCACCCGCTGTCAGCGTCTGCATTGCCTTTTCAACCTGGTAATTGTCGCCCTCGCCGAACAGGAAACCGTCGATCCGGATGGTTGCCACTGGATAGAAGAAATAAGCGAGGATGACGCCGACGACCGCCACCAGCCCAAGCAGGCCCAGGATCCTGACGTTGATGCCCGCGAACGTCAGCATCGCGACCCACACCGTGCCGAAGATGATCGTCGAGCCGAAATCGGGTTGCTTCATCAGCAGCACCGCGACGATGCCGAACAGCCACCCCGATACCCAGAAGATCGGCAGCCCCTTTTCCTTATTTTGGATCGACAGGAGCCAGGCGAGCGTCACCACGAAGAAGGGCTTGAGGAACTCCGACGGCTGGAACTGGCCGATGCCGAACTCGATCCAGCGGACGGCGCCGTTCCTTTCTGCGCCGACGAACGGCACCGCCGCTAGGAGCAGGAAGAAGATGAGCGCGCCGCCCATCGAAAAGCGCCGCGCGCGGTCGCGCGACATCATTGAGATAAGGATCATCACCGGCATCGACACCGCGATCCACATCAGCTGGCGATAGAAGAAGTAGAGGTCGCTGAGCCGTGCGCTTCCGTCCGAATAGCGAAGCGCCGCGGCGGGCGAAGCGGCGGCGACCGCGATAAGGCCGACCGTGATCAGCACGGTGAGGAGGAGGAGGAGGACGCGGTCAATTTCCCACACCCATCGTCCGATCGGTGAGCGGTCGGTGCGGCGGTAATGGGCCGGATCGATTGGCAGTTTGAGCTTCGGCGTACCCGCCCGCGGTTTCATATCATTCCCCCCATGGGCATCGCGCAAAGCGCTTCAGTGCGCCTCGAAGCCCGCGATAGTCGGACCGAGGCTTGCCGGAAGCGTAGATCGTCGCAAGAACCTTGTGAATCCACCACGATCCGGTTCGTCGCATTTTCTGGCTGAGCCTAAAGCTCCCTGCCAAAGCCGCGGTTCTCGCGGTCGATCGACATCAGAATCCCGATGCACAGCATCGTCGTCAACATCGCCGAGCCGCCGTGCGAGAACAGCGGCAGCGGGATGCCGACCACCGGCGCCAGCCCGGTAACCATCAGCATGTTGATGGCGAAGTAGAAGAAGATGGTCATAATCAGGCCGATCGCGGTCAATTTGCTGAAACGGTCATTCGACGCGCCCGCCACGTTCATTCCCCAGCGGAACAAGAGGAAGAAGCAGATCATCAGAAACGATAGGCCGACTAAACCCAATTCCTCCATCATCGCCGGGACGATGAAGTCGGTCTCGGGTTCCGGCAGGAAATGGAGGTGGCTCTGCGATCCGTGCAGGAAGCCCTTCCCGAACAGGCCGCCCGACCCGATCGCGATCTTCGACTGGATGATGTGATAGCCGGTGCCCAGCGGGTCCTGCTCGGGGTTGAGGAAGATCGACACGCGGTCACGCTGATGCGGCAGCAGCGCGTAGTTGTAGATTGCTGGGAGCGCCGCGCCCACGGCGATGCCGCCGATGAGGAACAACCGGAGCGGCAGCCCCGCCATGAACATAATGGTGAGCGAGGAAAACACCAGCAGCAGCGCAGTACCGAGATCGGGCTGGATCAGGATCAGCAGCGTCGGCAGCAGCATGATTAGAACGGCGGGCCAAACAGCGTGGAAGCTGCGCATGTATTTGGCCGGTACGCTCGCGTAGAAGCTGGCAAGGGCGAGCACGAGCACGGGCTTCATCGGCTCGGAGGGCTGAAACTCGAACAGGCCGAGGTTGAACCAGCTTCGTGCCCCATTCCGCACTGACCCGAACAGCTGGACCGCTATCAGCGCGACGATCAGCGAGCCATAGATTGGATAGGTCAAGTCGCGGAACAGCCGCGGCTTGAGTCTCGAAATGAAGATCGCCATGCCCAGGAGCATTAGCATGCGGAACAGGTGCTTGAGCGCCCAAGGCCCGCCTGCGACCGAATACAGCGTCAGCGCCCCGAACGAACCGATCGTCAGCACCAGCAGCATCGGCACCCACGGCAGGCGCATGATTGCGATTGGCACGAAACGGCTGTTGCTCAGCATGGCTTAGCGGATCAAACAGGCCGGCGGCGGCGCGGGCGTGTGATTGGGTCGATGTGAGGAGCGCATGTTGTTCACCTATTCGCTTAGCGATGCTGCCGCTCGTTTCGCCTTGCGCAGCACGACGCCGGCGACCTCGACTCCGTAGCATTGATCGGGCAACTCTATCGAGCCCGCGGTCTAGACAGGCACCCTATCGGACGCGGATGCCGCGTTCAATGTCGAAACAGCGCGGCCTCTCCGGCCAGGATCGACGATCTTTGATGAATGAGCGGCAGCGATTCGCGCAACTGTACGCGATCAACCATGCGGCATGCGCCGTAGAAGATGTACATAGTCGAGAGCCATTCAAAAAAGTCTTCGCGTGAGTCGAGGTGGCGCTCAAGGCCGAGCGCGATCCACGAAACATGCGCCCAGACGTCAAAACAGGTTGCACAGTCACGCTCGTCCCCCACGCAGCACCGGCGCGTGCTCGTCAGGCCAGGGCCGTAAGCGTTGAAATGGGGATTGTAGCTCTGACCGCTCGAAATGCGTGCGCGGTTGCCGGGATGATCAACCGACACGCTGCCGCAGACGTCATAGCCCCAGCGCTGCCCCTTCATGACACCGCCGCTGATGACCTCGTTCAGGTATGAATTGAACGCGATGCCGTTGGGGTGACGGTCGATCATCTCGGCGACGAAGCGCCGCGCGCCGGCAAAACCGTTGCGGTGGTCGTGCTTGCCGCCAAGCGTAGAGACATCGCCGTAGTAGTTAAAGCTCACCATGTTGCCGTTGTCGATGCAAGCATCGACGACCTCAGCGGTCTGGGGAAGGGGATCGGAGGGCAGAGTGACGTACCAGATGACGCGATCGTCGTTCCGGAAGTTCGAGAGCGCGCGCTGGAACACATCGATCCGCCCATAGCCACGCATCCCCCGGTCATTCTCGGCATCGCCCCAGACCGAAACCGCGAGCGCCACGTCCTCAAGCCCTTCCCGCGGCACCTTCTTCAGGCCGTTGGTGACGATCATCAGCCGAAACTTTTCCGCGAGCGCCCGCAGCCGGTCAGGGACCAGACTGGGTTCGCCGCCGATAACGGTGGCGAAGGTGATGCCGCGCCGGACCTGCTCCTCAATAAAACGGTCGAGCGTCTCTCTGTCGGCTTCGGTCTCCTGGTCCATCTCTTCGGCGAAGAAATAGCATCCCTTGCAGCGCAGGTTGCACCGATGGGTGATATCGACCGAAATGGAGCGCATCGGCCCGGCCGACCGAATCGCATGCCACATGCGGCCGATTAGGGGATCCTGCGTGTATTCGTTAATCCGATCGCGAACTTTCATACTTGCCCCGTCCAATCGGCGCCGTTCAATATGACATTCGATATCGCCGTTCGCCGAGCACGCGCCCCAAGATGATCGTCGCGACACAAGCGCAACTCAATTATGCGCTAGAAAGCATTTGCCCCGCAAGCGCTTATGCTGCCACGCGGCACATCGCGCCCGATGATCATCTCGCCCTGTCGCCGGGCGAGTCGAGGGCGCTAGCTGGCGCCGTCGCCGGTGTTCGCAACGCAAGCGGTGCTGCGCGTGGCGTGGCTAAGGCGCTGCTCCGAGGAATAGGGAAAGAGGCAGTCGAAATCCTGCGCGCACCAGAAGGCTTTCCCGTCTGGCCCGAGGGATTTGTCGGCTCGCTCAGCCACACCCGCACTGTCGCGGCCGCGATCGTCGCCCGCAGCGACTCGTTCGATTGCTTGGGCATCGACATTGAGGAACCCGAGGAGGTTGAATCGGAACTCGCCCGCCTGATCGTTCGAGAAGAGGAGGAATGGGCGATTCGCGTAGGCATGATTTCGATCCGACAGGTTTTCTCGGTTAAGGAAGCCGTGTTTAAGGCGCTTTACCCCCGCGATCGCGTGATGCTGGATTTTCAAGATGTCGCTTTGGATTTTGAGACCGGTAGCGCGATGACTCGGTATGGCGCTGCGGTAAAATGGCGATCTGCTCGCGCCGATGCTATTTTTTCAGTTGCGTGGCGCCCAAGATCATGAAAGCTTTGGGTGCCTAAAAGTGAGGTTGTGGCGTTTAACTTAAACACGGAGGTCACTATGCGAATCCGGGTGAAAAGAAGCGTGTCCGTTTATCCTCAATACAAGCAGCAGTTCCTTGAGCTGACACTCAATGGGATTAACGGGGCCAAGAGGGCCGTCGGAATCGAGCCCGAAGCATTTGTCGACCTGAACGAGGCGCCCGATCGCGTCGACGTGACGGTCTTTACCGATTTTGCCAGCCTCGCCCAGTACGAGGACCTGTTCCTTCATCAGCTGCTCAAGAACGACGGCTTCCTCGATACGCCCGAAGCGGCGGTAGAGATGGTCCACGACAATCCCCGTGACGAGATGTTCGTCCGGCTGGACGTCGAGGATTATTTCATGAACCGCAAGGGCGCGACTGGCTTGGCCGTTCTGGAAGAGCCGGCGAAGGGTGATCGCAAGTCGCGCTATCTGATGGAGCGGATCTACACCACTTCAAAGGGTCGTCTGCGCGAGATGATGCAGACCTCGTTTGAGCATATCGAAGCGTTCACCAAGAAGACGGGCACGATGCCCGATCTCCACTGCACGCGCTTCACCGCTGGCCGCATCGGCAGCGTAGAGGAAACGGTAGGGTTCGACAATCCGGCGATCTGGGAAGACGATTATGCCGAGCATGATCGCGTGCTCGCCGAAGAACATCCCGGTCTACTGATCAAGCCGACGGTCCAGACGATCTATCGCCGTTTGACCGAGGACATGCTCAACGTCCGTCCGGGCGCCGATGCCGTTGAGGCCCGGCTGCTGGAGATGGCGCGCTAAGGCTGTCGGAGGACTGCTCGGAAGACGTGGCATGAAGAGCGAAATCGCGGTGATAGGCATGGCCTGCCGCGCTCCGGGTTCTGCGAACTACGAGCAGTTCTGGCAGTTATTGATGCAAGGGCGGGTGGCCACGGGTCCGTGGCCACCCGAACGCCGGGTTCTTTCAAAGGTTTGGCAGCAGAACGACCGACCTGACGCGACTATCTCCGACAACCTTCTGGCTTCAATGGTCGGCGGGTATCTGGACGGCATTGATCGGTTCGACGCCCAGCTGTTCGGCATCTCCCCGCGCGAGGCGCGGCTGATCGACCCCCAACATCGCCTTCTTCTGGAGGAGACGTGGCGCGCGCTCCAGGATGCCGCCATTGATCCGAGGTCGCTGGTCGGTTCGCCCACCGCGGTCTTCATGGGGCTGTGCTCGCACGACTATTCGCTGATGGGGCACGAGGCCGGGGCCGGTGTCGGCCCCTATTCGGTGATCGGTTCGGCGCAGTGCATTGCCGCAAACCGCATCTCCTACGTCCTTGGATTGGAGGGGCCGAGCATCGTCGTCGATGCCGCCTGTGCCGCCTCGCTTATGGCCATCCATCTGGCGATCGCGGGCCTGCAGCGCGGCGATTGCGACTTGGCGCTGGCGGGCGGCGCCAATCTGGTGCTTACTCCGACGGTCAACGCTAGTTTCCAGGCGGCGCAGATGCTGTCGAGGAAGGGACGATGCGCGACATTCGACGTCGGCGCCGACGGCTATGTGCGTAGCGAAGGCGTCGGCGTGCTTGTGCTCAAGCGTCTCGTCGACGCCGTTGCCGATGGCGATCCCGTCCACGCCGTGCTCGAAGCCTCGGGCGCCAACCAGGACGGCCGGACGTCGAGCATCACCGTGCCCTCGCGCGCGGCGCAGGTGCGGCTGGTCGAGCGCTGCCTGCGCCAGGCGGGGCTCACCCCCGACGAGATCAGCTTCGTCGAGGCGCATGGCACGGGGACGCCGATCGGCGACCCGGTCGAGGCGGCGGCGCTGGGCGAGCTGTTCGGCGGACGCGAAGTGCCCTGCTGGGTCGGCTCACTCAAGGCCAATATCGGCCATACCGAGGCTGCGGCCGGGGTGCTGGCGACGATC
Organism: Sphingomonas molluscorum; assembly: GCF_039522995.1. Classification (NCBI taxonomy): domain Bacteria; kingdom Pseudomonadati; phylum Pseudomonadota; class Alphaproteobacteria; order Sphingomonadales; family Sphingomonadaceae; genus Sphingomonas; species Sphingomonas molluscorum. Next base: position 189,442 of record NZ_BAAAEL010000015.1, read on the forward strand.
AAGGCCATCCTAGCGCTGCGGCACTGCGTCCTGCCCCCGCATGTCGGTGCCGCGGTGTCCCTGCCGATCTTCGCCGAGGCGGGCAGCGGCGTCCGCCTGCCGGCCCAACCCGTCGATCTTGAGACCAAAGGTGAGCCAAGCTGGGTCCATGCAGGCGTCAGCGCGTTCGGCTTCGGCGGCACCAACGTCCATCTGGTCGTTCGGACCGCCGATCGCGACGAGCGGCCGGCCGATCCCGCACCCGAACCCGCGACGACGGCACTGACATTGTCGGCGCACAGCCCGGCGTCGCTGGAGGCGCTGTGCGCACAATGGGCCGACTATCTCAGCGCTGCCGACCCGGCCGAATTCCGGGCGGTAGCGGGCTTTGCCGAAGCGGCCTTCACGGGCGAAAAACATCGAGTCTCCATCGTCGCCAGATCGGGTCCCGAAGCAGCGGCCGAACTCCTCGCCGCACTCGAGCGCTGGCGCGCAGGGGCGGACCGCGACGCACCCGCTCCCGCCCCGTCCACACCTAAAGCAAGCCGACCGCGCCCGAAGCGGCCGCTGCCGCCTTATCCCTTCTCGGGCAAAAGCTATTGGGCCGACCATCTGCCCACACTGACGGCGCAGGACGATTTCGCCCTGCCCGAGATGATCGCAGTCGATTTCGGCGACGACTACATATCCGAGCACCGGATCGTCGGGAACGTCGTCGTACCGGGCGCGACGATCATGATGACGGTGCTCGGCACCCTCCGCGACGTCAGCCGCCGAAGTGACCTGAAGCTGCGCGACGTCAAGTTCCGGCAGGCGCTGATCCTCGAGGGCGAGGGGCAGCATGCTGCCCGCCTGAATCTCAGCCGCCTTGATCGGCAGTCCTACCGGTTCGAGCTGGCGCATCCGCTGAACGGCGCGGTATTCGCGTCCGGAAACATAGCCGTGGGGGCATAAGATCGATGGATTTCAGCCTGATGTTCTTTTCCGGGGGCGAGGGTCGCAGCGCCATAGACTCCTATGAGGACATCCGGGAGATCGCCGAATTTGGCGATCGTCACGGCTTTCGGAGAGTCTGGCTGCCGGAACGCCATTTCCAGTCGTTCGGCGCGCTCCACCCGAACCCGTCGGTGCTCGCCGCCTATCTCGCCGCATCGACCGACACCATTCGGATTGCGGCGGGCAGCGTCGTAGCCCCGCTGCACGATCCGCTGCGTATCGCCGAGGAATGGTCGGTCGTCGACAATCTGTCGCGGGGGAGGATCGACGTGGCTCTCGCTTCGGGTTGGCTGAAATCCGATTTCGTCTTCGCGCCCGACGCATATGAGGATCGGCACCGCCTGCTCGGTGAGCGGGTGCGGGAGTTGCGCTCGCTCTGGCGCGGCAATCGGGCCGAGCGGCAAGGCGGGGGCGGGGACCGGGCGAGCGTCCGGGTCTATCCGACCGCGGTGCAGCCCGAGCTGCCGCTGTGGGTAACGGCGGCGCGCAATCCTGAGACATTCAGGCTGGCGGGCGCGCTTGGCGCCAACGTGCTGACTTATTTCGTCGATCTTGGCCTGGAGGGGCTGGCGAACGCGGTCGAGCTTTATCGCGAGGCGCGGCGCGAGGCGGGCTTCGATCCCGCCACGGGCGTCGTCACCGTAATGCTGCACGCCTTTGTCGGTGAGGACAGTGCGGCGACCCATCGCCGTGTGGCGCAGCCCTATCGCGAATATCTGCTGCGCAACGGCGACCTGCTGCACCAGGGCGGGCGTAACAATGCGCTGCTGACCCCGCGCAATCTCGAGGAGTTGGCCGACGTCCAGCTGACGCGCGTCTACGAAAGGCTGTCGCTGCTCGGATCGGTCGAGGCAGGCCTCGCCACCACCGCACGGCTGGGCGAGATCGGAGTGAACGAGATCGCGTGTCTCGTTGATTTTCTCGACGACATGGCGTTGGTGAAGGAAGCCCTGCCGATGCTGGCGGCGCTGAAGGAACGAACGGCATTTAGCGCCATGGCATCGCCGACGCCGGCGCGCGCCCTCGAGTCCGAATGGCAGGCGGGCGCCGACGATTTCTATGCCTATATCCGCAGCATCGGCGGCGAATATGGCGAGAAGTTCCGGCTGATTGAGCGCGTCTCACTGCGCGGGAACGAGGCCATCAGCCATATGCGCGCGCCGGCGGCGGGGCGCGGCGCCGAGGCGATCCTCGTCGATGCGATCATCTCGACCGGCCATGCCTTCGGCCTTCGGCCAGGATTGCGTGGCAGTTCAATGCCGCTCGCGCTGCCGGCCGAGGTCGGCTCGATCACCATCGGCACGCTCAGCGCCGAAGGGTTCCGGGTCGAGACGCGGGCGAAGGGCCGGTGCGACAATCTCGAATATTTCGACGCCGTCGCCACTGCGCCCAACGGCGAAGTCGTCGCGCAGATCACGGATTTCGCGTTTCAACGGCTGGTGCTGCCCCCCAATGACAAGCGGATCCGGGTAGCGGGCGATGCGGTCTTCGTTCCGGGCTGGACGCGCCTGCCGATCGCCGGATCGCCGCCGCGCGAGAAGCGGTTCACGCTGACCGCGCCGACGCCGCAATTGGCGGACGCGTGGACCGCCGCGCTGTCCAGGCAGGGTCTGAACGTCGCCACCGCGCCGGGGTTCGGTCCCGGGCCGGCCGAGGCCGACCATATTCTCCTCGCGCACGAGCCCGGTCCCTGGCGGATGGGCGATGCAGCGGGGCCGCGCGCCGGCGTCGCGCGGATCGCTTCGTGGGTCGCCGACCTGCGATCGCGCTCGCCCGGCGCGAAGCTCGTCATTCTCGTCAGCGGGGCCAACGCCGTGCTGGAAGGCGATCCGTTGCCGAACGCGATCGCGGCCGCGGCGTGGGCGGCAGGCGGGTCGATGTCGCTGGGCGGGGGCGAGGTCCGCGTCATCGATCTCGACCCGTCGCGGTCGATCGAAGAGATGGCGGGCGGGCTCGCCGGCTTGCTGCACGCCCCCATTCCGATGGCGTCGATGCGTGGCGAGGCCGTCTATGTGCCCGGCATGGTACGCGACGCGAAGGCGGCGGGACATGCCGATCGGGCAAGGCCGGCGGTGCTGGCGGGCCGATCGGTGCTCGTCACGGGCGGTACCGGCGCGCTCGGGCAGGCAGTCGTCGAATGGGCGGCGGAGGAAGGCGCGAGCAACGTTAGCATCGTCGCGCGGCGTAGTGCCGCGTTCGAACAACGCATCGAGCGGGGGACGATCGGCGAAATCCGCGGGTCGATCGCCGATCCGAAGCTTTGGACCGACGCGGAGGCCGGGCAGGACTTCGACACCGTCTTCCACTTGGCCGGCATCGATCCCGGTGAGGCGGGGGGGGACATGGCCGAGGCAATCGACCACGCGTTCGAGCCCAAGCTCGACGGGCTGCTCAACCTGCGTCCGCTGCTCGAACGGGGGCGCCCCTGTCACCTCGTCCTGTTCTCGAGCGTCGCGGCGCTCGCCGGTTCCTACGGCCAGGCCGCCTATGCCGCGGCCAATGCGGCGATGGCCGCTGCCGCCCAGCACTTGGTCGACGGCACCCCTCACCGGGCGACCATCCTCCATTTCGGCCCATGGCAGGGCGGCGGTATGGCCGCATCGAGCGCGCTCGATGCGGCGTTCGCGGCCAAGGGCGTGGGTCGCATCGAGCCTTGGGTGGCGCTGCGCGCGATGGGCATGCTGCTGCCCAAGCCCGGCGGGTCGTGGATCGTCGGCCGCTTCGACGAGGCCCGAGTTCAACACGGCGCGGCACCGGCGGCGGCGGCCGCGGGCGAGGAGCGCGGCGACACTGACGGGAACATCTTGCTGGCGACGTTCAAGGCGTTGTCCGATGCGGGCAAGCGCGACCTCCTCCACACCAAGATCCGTAGCTATGCGGCCGACATCATGGAGGTGGCGGAGGATGAGATCGACCTCGACGCCAATCTATTCGACATGGGCTTCGATTCGCTGATGGCGCTGGAGATGCGCAACGCGCTCAGCCTCGACTACGGTATCGAAGTCGGTCTCGGCGTGCTGATGGACGCGCGGACGCTGGCGCAGGTCGCCGATGCGATCCTGCCCGTGATCGAGGCGGCCGCGGCGGGCAAGCCGGTGCGCCGCGACTTGGACGTGGCGAACATCGACATCGTGCTATGACCGTCGCGGGCTTGATCGAGCGCCTCGACGAACGCGGCGTGTTCCTAGGCCTGCGCGGCGACGCGCTACTGCTGCAGGGCGAGACAGCGGCGCTGCCCGGCGATCTCCTCGCTCAGGTCGCGAAGGAGAAGCCCGCGATCCGCGCCTATCTAGAGGATCTGCGCGCCGTTGCGCCCGCCGGATCGGCGGGTGCTGGGCTGTTCTCGGTCTATCTGCCGTCTGACGGGCAGGAGCGGCTGGCTTTTCTCGAGACGCTCTATCCCGAGAGCGCCGCATATATCGTCGCCGCCTCGGTCTTCTTTCGTGGCGATCTCGATATCGGGCGGCTCACGCGCTCGCTGGTCGAGGTCGTCGGGCGGCACGAGGCGGTCAGGACGTATCTCGCGCGGCGGGGCGAGCGCAGCTTCACCGTCACCGATCACGACATGGTCATCGACCTCCCCTTTGCCGACTTGTCAGCGCAGGACGACGCGGCGGCGATCATCGCCCGCTGGCGCTCGGAGATCGCGACCACGCCTTTCAGCCTCGAACGACCGCCGCTGTGGCGCTGGAAGCTCTTCCGGCACGGTCCGGGCCTTCACGAACTGATCGTCGCGATCCACCATTTCATTAGCGACGGCTGGTCGCTGGTTCACGCCTTTCGTGAGGTGGCACAGGCCTATGGAACCGGTGACCCGACGATGCGCGAGCCGGCGCCCGGCGGCTATCGCCGCTTCGCGCGCTATCAGCGCCAGCGCGCGAAGCACGCGGATCGTGAGGCGGCGGTCGAGGCGGCGCGGGCTTCGCTCGACGGCTGCGATCTTGCGATCAGGCCGTTCGGCCGGTCGCGCGACGTCGTGAGGAGCGACTGTGGTGGTCGCTCGACCTTCACCGTCGACCGGTCGGTCGCGCCCCGCCTCAGGACGATCGCCGCTGCGAACGGCATCACCATCGGCACGCTGTTGTCGGCCGCCTTCGCCGCGATCCTCCACCGCCATAGCGGTGCGCCGAAGTTCGTCCTCGGCGTGGCGCTGTCCAACCGCCCACGGATCGAGTTCGAATCGACCTTCGGCTTCTTCGTCAACTGGCTGCCGGTGCCGGTCGAATTCCGGCCGGGCGAGGACTTCCTGACCTTTGCCCGGCACTTCCACGGCTCGAAGCTGGCCGCAATCGAGCGCGGCCATGTGCCGTTCGACGAGGTTGTCCGGGCGATGGACGTCGGCCGACAAATGTTCCTCCACCCGCTGTTTCAGTACATGTTCGTGTCGCACGTGCCCGCGCGTCGGGTGGCGATGCGCGGCCTCGACCTGACCATCCAGCCCATCCCGAACGGCGGCGCCAAGCTCGACCTCACCGTCTTCCTCACCGACACGCGCGACGCGCTGGCAGTCGAGGGCGAGGGCGACCTGTTCATCGAGTTCGAGTTCAACCGCGACCTGTTCGACGACGCCCTGATCGAAGGGCTGGTGACTGAATATCAGGCGCTCCTGCGCGCAGTCGTCGACGACCCGGCCGCCAGGATTCACGATCCCGCACCTGTCCAGCCCATCCGACAGATGACCGAACATCCGCATGCCGAGTCGATCCTCGAACCGTTCCTCGTCCAATGCGAGACGGCGCCCGAAGAGGTCGCGATCCGGTTCGGCAGCACGGACGTGCGCTACGCGACCCTTCGCGACCGCGCGCTTGCCGTCGCTGCCGCGCTTGACGGTGAGGGCGTCGCGCCGGGCGACCGGGTGTGCGTGCTGCACGAGCGTTCGCCCGACCTGATCGCGGCGCTACTCGGCTGCTTCCTCGCGGGCGCGGTATTCACGCCGCTCGACCCGAACTTCCCCGGCGAGCGGCTGCGCACGATCGCAAGCGCGGCCGATCCGACGGCGATACTTAGCTCGGCCCGCTTCCTCGCCGCGGCGCGCGATCTGGATACGGGCGCGCAGGTCATCGATCTATCGGCCGTGCCCCAGGCCGGGCCGGCCAATGCGCGGCGGCCCGTCGGCAACGACAGCCCCGCCTATCTCCTGTTCACTTCGGGCAGCACCGGCGCGCCCAAGGGAGTGCTGGTGGGGCATGGCGGCCTCGCCAACTTCGCTGAGTGGCTCGGCTGCTATCTCGCCATGACGCGCACCGACCGAGTGCTCTGCAAGACTCCCTTCACCTTCGATGCCTTCTTCCGCGAGACGATCGCGCCGCTGTGCACCGGATCGACGATCGTCATGGTGCCCGACGAAGCGGCGCTCGACATGCCCGCGCTGCTGGACGCGGTCGAGGCGCACGAGGTCACGGTGCTTCACGCCACGCCAACGATCTATCGCGCCATGCTTGCGGAAGCGGGTGCCGCCCACCAGCTGCGCTCGCTCGCGCACGTTATGTGCGGCGGCGAGGTGCTCGACGCCGCGCTTGCCGCCCGCCATGCCGAGCGCGCCGGCCAGAGCCGGCTGCACAATGTCTATGGCCCCACGGAATGCACCGTCGACGTAACGGCGTTCGAGGTGCCGCGCGGCGGTGCCGACCCCGCATGCCTGGGCGCGCCGATCGCCAACACCGGCATCGTCATCGTCGGCGAGGACCTCGTCCCACTGCCCGCTGGCGCGATCGGCGAGATCGTGATCCTCGGCGCCGCGGTCGGCCTCGGCTATTGGCGGGCCGGCACCGAGGACGAACGCCGGTTCATCGATGCGGCGCCCTTCGGGGTATCGGGCCAGGCCTATCGTACCGGCGACCTGGGCCGCTTCGGCCCCGACGGCCTGCTCCGCTTCCACGGCCGGATCGACCGGCAGGTCAAGATCCGCGGGGCGCGGGTGGAGCTCGACGAGATCGAGAATGCGCTGAAGCGGCAGCCGGCGGTCCGCGACGTGGCGGTGATCGCCCACGCCGCCGATGCTGCGCTTTATGCCTTCGTCGTGCCGCAGCCCGGCATGGGCGAAGTCGAGGGCCGGTTGCGCGAGGCGCTAGCCGCAGCCCTGCCAATCTACATGATGCCGAGGTCCTTCATTATGCTCACCGATCTGCCGCGTCAGACGAGCGGGAAGGTCGATCGGCGCCGGCTGGCCGATCTGGTACCGCAAGCGGGGGCGGGCACCGTGCGCCTGACCGAAGCTGCCGCCTGCTCGGCGGAAGAGCGCGAGATACTGGGGTTCGTCCAGGCGCTTCTCGAACGCGAGGACGTGTCGATCCACGACAGCTTCTTCGAACTTGGCGGCCACTCGCTCAACGCGGTGCGTCTGCTGGCGCGGGTGAACAAGCGGTTCGGCGCCTCGCTGTCGATCCGCGATCTGTTCGACAATCCGACCGTGGCGGGACTCGCGGCCCGGTTGCCGCGCCTTGACGCGCCATCCGGCCCGGGTGAAATCAAGAAGTTGAGGCGGCCGCGGGCAGGCTGACATGCAGTTAGACGAATCAGCGGCAGCAGACCCTACGGCACTGCGCATCCGGGACGGTTTCAGCGTCCGGGCCTCGCACGAGCAGGCCCGCTTGTGGTTCCTCGCGCAGAAGGCGCCGGAGGACACGTCGTACAACATGGCCTATCGCCTCGCGATCCGCGGCGAGGCGAAGGCCGACGCGATCGAGGAGGCGCTCCACGGTCTGCAAGGGCGTCACGAAATCCTGCGCACGACCTTCGAGCTGAGCGACGGGGAGGTGCGGCAGATCGTCCGGCCGCAGCTTTTCCCAACGATCGACCGGATCGACCTGTCGTCGTCACCCGAGGGCGAGCGCGACGCGCTGGCCCAGGCGCTCGCCCTGGAGATTGCGCGGCAGCCCTTCGACCTTGCCGCCGGGCCGCTGATGCGGTGCCGGGTAATTCGCCTGTCGCCTGACGCGACGTGGCTGGTGGTCGTCATACACCACATTATTGGCGATGGCTGGTCGCACGCGGTGCTGACCCGCGACTTCTGCGCCTTCTACAACGAGGCGGCCGGCGGCGCGCCGGCGACTCGGTTGCCGGAGATGGCCATCCAATTCGGCGATTTCGCCGAGTGGCAGAAGGCGAACCAGTCGTCCGCCGATCTCGAGCGGCAGGTCGCCTTCTGGGTCGACCGGCTCGACGGCGTTCCCGACCTGTCGCTGCCCTGCGCCGGTGAGGGGCCGGCGGACGCGCTCGCGGCCAAGCTGCGCTTCGGCATTGAGCCGGGGCTGCTGGAAACGGTCACGCAGTTCGCGCGGGAGCGGCGGCTGCTGCTCTCGACGCTTTGGCTGACGGCATGCCAGCGGGCACTGGCGGCGATGTCGGAGCAGGACGAGTATCTTATGGGCACGGTGGTCGCCAACCGCCCGCTCCACGACCTCGAAAATCTGATAGGCTTCTTCGCGAACACGATCGCGATCCCGTCGGTGGTTCGGCAGGACGAGCCGACCGACGTGCAGCTCGCCCGTATGCAGGCGCTGCTCCTCGATGTGCAGGAGAACCAGCAGGCGCCGTTCGATGCCGTCATCGACCGGCTGAGGCATCAGCGGCTGTGGCACGCCGACTCGCCGATCGGCGCGCTCTTCGTCCTCCAGAACGCGCCGCATGAAGCGATCCGGCTGGCGGGTGCCAGCGTCGAGGTCGAGCGGGTCACCGCGGGGGCGGCGAAGTTTCCGTTCACCCTGTTCGTGACCGAAGCGTCGGGCGGGGCCGAGTTCGAGATCGAATATGCGACGAGCCGGCTGTCGGCGGCACAGGTCGAGGGGTTTAGCCGGAGCTATCTTGCGATCCTCGCCGAACTGGTCGGTGCGCCCGCGGGCAACGATGCGGGCGAGGGACTGCTGCTGCGCGGCGAACGGCGGCCCGACTGGCTCGGCGCGACGGTGGTGGACCTGATCTGGCAAGCCGCCGCGCTGACGCCAGGCGCGCCAGCGCTGGCCGATGGAGACCAGCGATGGACCCATGCCGAGTTGATCGCCGATGCCGAGGGGTTCGCGGCGGACCTGCTGGCGCTCGGCCTTGCGCCCGGCGCGACGGTAATGACGGTGCTGCCGCGAAGCGGTGCGCTGATGGTCGCGATCCTCGGCATCCTGCGCGCGGGCCTCACCTGGTGCCCGGCCGATCCCGATGCGCCAGACGACTATGTCGCGCAGCTGATTGGGTCGGCGCGACCGGTCGCCGTCCTGTCCTCCGAACCGCTTCGGGGGGACCTGCACTGGGTGCGTCCGCCGGTGCGCGGGGCGACGGCGCGCGCGAGTCCCGAAGCGGCCTTTCCGGCGCCAGCAGGCGACGCCTATCTATTCCATACCTCGGGCTCAACCGGCACGCCCAAGGGCGTGGTGGTGGCGCATGAGGGGCTCGCCAATGTCTGCCGCTGGATTCAACATGAGCTTGATCTGAAGCCGGGCGACCGGGGGCTGTGGAAGACTGCCGTTACCTTTGATGCGGTGTGCCGCGAACTTTTCCCGATCCTGATCGGCGGCGGCGAGCTGGTGGTCGGCCCGCCCGATGCCCAGCGTGACATGCGACTGCTAATGCGGATGCTGCACGACGAAGCGGTGTCGGTCTTCCACTGCGTGCCCTCGCAGCTGCGGGGCCTGGCGGGTGAAGGCCGCTTCCCCGCATCGCTGCGCGCGATTATGAGCGGTGGTGAGGCGCTCGACGCCGCGCTCGCCTCGTCGGTGCTCGCGGCTAACGCGCTGCGGCTGTACAATGTCTATGGCCCGACCGAGGCCACGGTCGATGTCACCTGCTATCGGGTGCAGGGCGACGAGCCGGCCGGGCCGCTGCCGATCGGCAAGCCCATTCCCAATGTCGATCTGGCGATCGTCCGAGGCGACGCGATCCTGCCCGCGGGCTTCCGCGGCGAGCTGTTCGTCACCGGCGTGCAGGTCGCGCGCGGCTATGTCGGGCCGGATCCGGCCGGCAGCTTCCGCAGCCTCGTCGGCCACGGCCACGGCTATGCGACGGGCGACCTCGCTTTCGTGCGCTCGGACGGCAACATCGTCTATGAAGGGCGGGGCGACCGCCAACTCAAGTTCAACGGCGTCCGCATCGAGCCCGCGATGATCGAGGCGACGCTGCGGCAGCATCCCGGCGTCGATGACGCGCATGTGGCGCTGGTCGATGCGGCGGGTGCGGGGACCAAGATCGTCGCCCTCGTCACCCCCGCCGCCGACGCGGATTCGACCACGCCCTCAATCCCGGTCGCCGGATGGAGCGACGTGTTCGAGGACAGCTATGCCGACCTCGATTACGGCGTCGTTCCCGCCGACAATACGCATGGATGGCTGGACAGCAGCACGCGCGCGCCGATCCCGCTGGAAGAGGTGCTCGACGCCATCGAGCAGGCGGCACGGCGCATCCTCCACTGGCGGCCGCGCCGCATCCTCGAACTTGGCTGCGGTATCGGCACACTGGGGTTCCGCCTGCTGCCACATTGCGAAGCCTATCGGGGGGTCGATTTTTCCGAGCGCGCGATCGCCTATGCCCGGCATCATGCGGCGAAGGCGGGCTTCGGCCATGCCGCCTTCGATGTCGGTGCCGCCGCCGACTACGCGCCGCCGCCCGGCGAGCGGTTCGACGCGATCGTCCTGAACTCCGTCGTCCAGTATATGGCCGACCCGGCGGCGCTGGCGGCACTACTCGACCGGCTCGTCTCGCTGCTGCGGCCGGGCGGGTTCCTTTTCGTCGGCGATGTCCGCGATCGCCGGCTCGACGAGCTTTTCGCGTTCTGGAAGGTCAGGCAGCGCGCAAGCGCAGCCGACACCTGCGCATCGGTGCGCCTATCGGCGCGGATCGACGCCCTCAACGACGACGAGCTTCGCCTCGCCCCGGCCTTTTTCTCGAACTGGGCCGCCGTTTTGGGCTTCGCGCCGCCGCTGGTGCAGGTGAAGACCGCGCGCGGCGACAACGAACTTGTCCGCTTCCGGTACGACGTCATTCTGACCCCCGCTGCCGTCGACGACGCGGCGGCCCCAGTGCAGGCGCGCGAGATGATCAACGGCCTGGTCGCGGGGGAGGCGGCGCTCTATCGCGCGGTGGCGGCGGCGGCGCCGGGCTGCTCGATCCGGTCGGTTCTACCCGCCGGCACGGTCGCCGACCTTCCCACGCCCCGCGACGCGCTTGATCGCGTCGATCCGGCCGATCGGGCGCAGCTCCACCTCTGCCTGGCGGGCGCCGCTCCCGACCGCTTCATCCTCGCCGCCGTCCCGGCGGGCGCGTCGCTGGCCGCCTGTTGCCGGGCGGCGGGCGAGATCGCGGGCCCGGACCGGGCGGACGACGCGGAGTCCGACGCCGCCGTGATCCGGTGGAAGGACTTCCTGGCGCTCCAGCCTGCGCTGATGGCGCATCTGGCGGACCATCTACCGGCCAACATGCTGCCGCAGCATCTGGTCCCGCTGCCCGCGATGCCGCTGCGCGCCAACGGTAAGCGCGACCTGGCCACTCTCAACCTGCTGGCTGCCAAGTCGCAGAGCCGGGCGACGGGCCGGCGCGACCTGCCCGAGCCGGGATCGGTCGCGGCGCTGGTCGCCGGGGTGTTCGGTGAGTTGCTCGGCCGGACGTTCTATCTCGACGACAATTTCTTCTTCAGCGGCGGGCATTCGCTGCTCGCGACGCAGGCGCGCAACCGGCTGGAGCAGGCGCTTGGGCAGCCGGTGCCGCTGCGAGACCTGTTCGAGCATCCCACCCCGCGCCAGCTGGCCCACGCCCTGACGGCGGCGCGCGACGGGCAGGCGCAGCGGGCCGAGGCGATCGGGAGGCGGCCCGAGGGCACGCCGCTGGAAGCCAGCCACGCCCAGCGCCGGCTCTGGTTCATCGAGCGGCTGGGTACGGGCACGCCGATCTACAACATCGCCCAGGCGGTGCGCGTCAACGGGCCGGTCGATCTCGACCGGCTCGATCAGGCCATCGGCGAATTGTGCCGGCGACACGCGGCGCTGCGATCCACCTTCGCCGAGCAGGACGGCATGCCCGTCGTGCAGCTGCTGCCGCCGCGGATGCGCGGCAATCTGGAGATCGTCGGCCCGCCGATGGACGAGGCGGCGATCCTGCAGCGGCTGGACGAGGCGCAGCGCGTCCGCTTCGACCTGACCCGCGGCCCGCTGATCCGCGTGATCGCCGCGCCGACAATCGAGGGGCACACGATTCTATGCCTGATCTGTCACCACATCGTTTCCGACGGCTGGTCGATGGGAGTGGCGCTTAGCGAATTGAGCGCCCTCTACGACGCCGCGGTGGCGGGACGGCCCGCGGCGCTCCCGCCCGTCGCGATCGATTATTTTGACGTCGCGGCGCACGATCGCGGGGCCGGCCGGACCGGCCGCCATGCGTCCCAGATCGGCTATTGGACGCGGCAGCTCGCCGATGCGCCCGAACGGCTGGCGCTCCCCTACGACCGGGTGCCGGCGGGGCGCCGGACCTGGGCGGGCGATAAGATCCGCTTTGACATCCCGGCGGACGTCGCCGCGGGCATCCGGCGCCTGTCGCAAGAGGCGGGCGTGACCGACTTCATGACCCTGCTCGCCGCCTTCAACGTCCTGCTGCGCATCCTGAGCGCGCAGGACGACATGGTCGTCGGCACCGTCGTCGCCAACCGCAACCGGCAGGAGAGTGAGGGGCTGGTCGGCTTCCTCGTCAATCCTTTGGCGCTACGCCTGCGCGGCGACGCCGATACGAGCTTTCGCGACCTGCTGGGATCGACGCGGCGGACGTGCATCGAGGCGTTCGAGAACCAGGACGTGCCGTTCGAGGTCCTGCTCCAGCACCTCCAGATCGATCGCAACGCCGACTATCAGGCTGTCTTCCAGGTGCTGTTCGCGATGCAGAACGCGCCTTCGGCCGAGATGCGGCTTGGCGACCTGCCCTGCGAGCGGCTGAGACTGCCTGCGGTTGGCGCGATGTTCGACCTCAGCCTCGAACTGAGCGACCGCGGCGACGGCATGGCGGGCGAGCTCGAATATTCGTCGGAGCTGTTTGCGCCGGCGACTGCGGCGCGCATCGTCGCGAACTATCTTCAGACGCTGCGCAGCTGCCTGGCCGAGCCCGAGAGGCGGATCGGCGACATTGACGTCATCGCCCCCCCCGAGCGGGAAACGCTGGACGCCTTCGCGGCGGGGCCGAAGCTCGTGCCGATCGAGGGCGACACCCTGGTCGGGCGCCTGTACGCGGCAGCGCAGCGACATCCGCGGCGCCCAGCGCTGGTCGAGACGGCGGGCGAGATCGACTTCGGGCGACTTGCCCGGCTTTCGGCCTCGGTAGCGGACGCGCTGGAACGCACCGGGTGCGGCATCGACGACCGGGTGGCGGTGCTGCTCCCCCGCGGCAGCCTCGCCGCGCTGGGGATGCTCGGCTGCCAGTGGCTGGGCGCGGTTCCCTGCTATGTCGACCCCGCATTGCCTGCGGGCCGCCGCGCAGCGCTGTTGCAGGCATGCGGCGCGCGGTGGTGCCTGGTCGAGGCATCGCCGCTGACGGGTGCTTCGCTGCCGGCCTGGTGCGTGGCGGTACCGGTGTCGCTCGACGCGCCCCAAGACGAGGGATTGCCGCTCCCGCCGCCGCGAGCTCGGCCGGTGACGACGGCGTTCGCGACCTTCACCTCGGGGACCACGGGGGAGCCGAAGCTGGTGGCGGTATCGCACGCGGCGATCTGTGCGCGGCTCCAGGCGAACGACCTGCTGTTCGGGGACTTCACCGATCGCGACCGCTTCGCGCACTGCTATTCGTTCAATTACGACGGCGGCATCGTCTGCCTCTACTGGCCACTGACGCGCGGTGCTCCCGTTGTTTTTGTCGATCTGGCGGTGCTCGGCGACGCTGCGGCGCTCGCGCGGGCAATCGCGCAGCAGGCGGTGACGGTGATCGACTCGATCCCGGCGGTGATCTCCAGCCTCTATGCTCCCGACGTCGCCGACGGGCTGAAGGGCGTGCGCCTGGTGCTGACGGGCGGCGATACCTGTCCGCCTGACCTTGCCGAGCGGCATTTCGGCTATAGTGAGGCGCCGATCGCAAACCAGTACGGCCCCTGCGAGGCCGTCATCAACGCCACTACTGCGCTTTATACGCGCGACATGGCGGTCAAGACGCCGATGACGATAGGCCGGCCGATTGCCGGTTGCACGGTCGCCATCGCGGATGCCGTTGGTCGGATCGTTCCAATCGGCGTGCCAGGCGAGCTGTGGATCGGCGGGCCGTATCTGGCCGATGGCTATCTGAATGCGCCCGAAGCGACGCATGAGAAGTTCCAGAAGCGGCGCATGGGCCGCCATGAAGGACGCTTCTATCGCAGCGGCGACTGCGGCCGCTGGCTGCCAAGCGGCGAGATCGAGTTCATGGGCCGCGTGGATCGCCAGATCCAGATCAACGGCATGCGGGTCGAGCCGGGCGAGATCGAGCGTACGATCTACGAGCATCCGGGCGTCGAGTTCTGCCGCGTATCGCGCCTGTCGGCCGGGGCAAGCCAGTCGCTGGTAGCCTTCGTCGTCGCGCAGCCGGCCAGTCTGGCCGGGGCGTTGACCGATCAATGGGAACAGGCGTTCGACGCGCTCTACCTGCCCGCCTGCCGAGACGAGTCGCCGGTCCTCGACTTCACGGGCTGGACTGATACCGCGAGTGGCGACCCTATCCCGGTGGACCAGATGACCGAATGGCTCGACGACATCGTCCGGCTGATCGGCGGCCTCGCGCCGCGCCGGGTGCTCGAGGTTGGCGCGGGGCTCGGCCTGATCGCACTATCGCTGGCCGGGCGAACCCAGGAATATGTCGCGACCGACATATCCGAACGCGCGGTCGAGGCACTGGCGAGGAAGGCCGAAGGACTCGGATTCGCGTCGCTGACCGCGACGAAGGCTGGCGCGCTCGAGGTCGCCTCGATGCTGGCGGGCCGGTCCTTCGACGTCATAGTCGTCAACTCGCTTGCACAGTACATGTCGAGCATCGACGAGCTTGGCGAACTGGTGCGGTCGCTGGTGCCGCTTCTGTCCGAAGACGGCCACCTCTTCATCGGCGACGTCCGCGACTACCGCCTGCGCGAAGCATTCTACCGGCAGGTGGTCGAGGCCCGGCACGCGGGCGAGGGCGATCCGCTCCGGCTCGAGCGGATGGTCGCCCAAGCGCGAATGCAGGATGAGGAGCTGCACGTTGCGCCGCATGCCTTCGTCCGGTTCGCGCGCGAGAACGGGCTGGACGAGCGCGTAGCGATCCGTCGCAAGCCCGTGCGGTTCGACAACGAGCTGGTCAATTTCCGCTATGACGCGCTGCTGTCGCGCCGTGCCGCCGCGGGCGAAGCGCTGGCCGAACGCAACTGGTCGCCGTCGGTGCAACAGAGCCTGCTGGCCGACGCGATCGAGGTCCCCACGGCTGGCCTACGCCTCAACGGCGTGCCGTTCCTGATTGCCGGTCGGCGTGGCGCGGCGATGCGTGCTTCGGCGCTGATCGAGTTGATCGAGGATGCGCGCGCGAAGGGCCGGCAGGTCGAGCTCGCGGTCGGCGACGAGCTCGAGCGGTGCGACGTCATCGTGCATCCGGGCGATTCGCCGCCTCGGCCCCTTGCACGCCTATCGCCCCTGCCCGACAGCGCCCCGCTAGCAAACGTCCCCACCTTCGGCGCCTTCACACAGCGGCTGCGCGAGGCGATCGCGACCGGGCTGCGGCAAAAGCTGCCCGCGCATATGGTCCCTGCAACCTTCGTCATCCTCGACCAGCTGCCGATGCGGGCGGGGGGCAAGGTCGACGAGCGGCTGCTGACGGCGATGGTCACGAGCGACGAATCGGACCGGGGGGCCAACGGCCGCGACGACTTGGCGCTATCGATCATGACCGAGATCTGGCGTCGGCTGATCGGCGTCGACGAAATCCCGCCCCGTGCCGATTTCTTCTCGTTCGGCGGCCATTCGTTGCTCGCCGCCAAGCTGGTTGCGGCTATTGCCCGGGAGTTCCAAGTCGATCTTCCCGTCATCCGCGTCTTCGAGCTTCGGACGCTGGAGCGGATCACCGCCGCGACGCTAGCGCGCCGCCGCAATGGTCACGCGTCGAGCGAGGCCCCGGCGGCGGACGAGACGGTGGAAAAGCTCGTCCGCAACCAGCGCGCGGTCGGCCGCAGGAACGTGGCGCTGGCGCCGCAGGACCGGCATCTCGGCATGGTCCTCAGGCTGCGGCGGCCGCTCGACCCGCGGCGGCTCGAGGATGCACTGGCCGCCGTCGAGGATCGGCACCCGATCCTCGGCTGGCGCTTCAAGCCCGAGGGCGGCTTGGCCGGAGAGAGGGAGGGCCGGCGCTTCGTCGCGTCGGTGCCGCCGGACGCCGACGTGGCTGCGCTTCTGGCACGGCCGCTCGATACGCGGGTCGACGGCGTGCTAGCCTTCGACGCGATCAAGGATGCGGCCGGGGCCGCGACACTGGTGCTCCGCGCCTCAGCTCTGGTCTTCGATGGCACGTCAATCGAGCGGCTGCTGCGCGAGGTGCTGCGCGAGCTTCGCGGCGCCCCGCGCGCGCCGGTGTCCGTGCCTGAAGGCGCGCTTACGTATGCGGAGTGGGTGGCGGCCGAGCAACGGCTCGGCCCGGCGGGGTCGCCGCCGACGGGAGCGGTACCCCGCGCCGAACGGCAGCGCGCCACGACCGAGTTAGCGCTGTCGGCCACCGAGATTGCCGTCGTCGAGCGGTTCGCCGAGCGCTATACCATGACGGTGCCGCCTTATCTGCTAGGCGCCTTTGCCTCGGCGCTGGTTGATACGGGCTTCGCCAGCGCGCCGATGATCGACTGCGCGGTGAGCGACCGGCTGGGCGCGGTGGCGGCGCTCGCGGGGGCAATCGGGCCGTTCGCATCCGACGCGCCGCTGCGCTTCGAAGGCTGCGATCCGGCCAAGCCCGCCGACTATTACGACGCGGCGGCGGATCGCATCGTCGGGCTGGTCGCCGGCACATCCGGCGCGGTGGATGAGCAGGGGGCGGCGCCGTTCGGCTTCTCCTACCGCCTACGGTCGGCTGAAGACTTACGCTTGCTTGACATCGACGTGGCCGCGACGCGCAGTCCGCCCTGGAACGACCTGAAGCTGTCGGTCCTGAGGGGCGACGGCGCGTTAATGGCGCGCTTCTCGTTCGACCCGCTGCGCTTCGATCCGGCGTCGGTCGTCGGGCTCCGCGATCGCTTCGGGGAGCGCATCCTTCATGGCTGATGCCGACGCCCGCACGGTCAGGACCCGTCTGTCGGCCGAGGAGCTGGCGCAAGCGCCGCAGTTCCTGCCGCCGATCGACCCCGGGGGGCGCGCCTTTCGCGACGTGGCGCTGGACACGCTGGCGGCGCACGGCTGGTGCCTGTACCGCGCCGGCATCGGATCGATCGAGGATTTTGAGGCGGTAGTGCTCGGCTTGGGGCTGCCGCTGGCAGCGCACTATGGCGACCTGCCGTCGCGCGGCGGCAGGAGCGGCGTATTCAACACGACGCCCTATCCGCCGTCCGAAGATATCCTGTTCCACAACGAGGCGTCGCATACGCCGAAGGCGCCGCGGTACATTTTCTTCGCCTGCCTGCGCGCCGCGCGCGAGGGAGGCGAAACGCCCTTGTCTGATGGCCGGCTGGCACTCTCGCTGCTCGCGCCGGAAATTCGCCGCGCGCTGGCGGAGAAGGGCCTCGTCTACATCCGCAACTTCATTCCCGGCCTCGACGTCAGCTGGCAGCAATTCTTCGGCACAGAGGATTGCGGCGAGGTCGAGCGCATCTGCCGTGAGCAGGGGATCGAGACTCGTTGGCGGGGCAACGCCGAGCTTGAGACACGCTACCGGACCTGCGCCATCGCTGCACACCCCATCTGGGGCGAGGTGCTCTTCCACCAAATCGCGCTGCATCACCCGGCGTTCCTCGACCCCGACGTTCGCGCCTTCTTCGAGGAAATGGCCGGCCCCGACACGACGCCGCGAAGCGTGCGGTTCGGCACCGGCGAGGCTATCCCCGACGACTGGGCGCACGCAATTTACCGGGCGCAGCTCGACGCCGGGACGGTCTTTCCATGGCATCCGGGCGATATCCTAATGCTCGACAACTGGCGGTTCGCCCACGGACGCATGGCCTTTGTTGGCGAACGCGAGAATTACGTCATGCTGGGTCAACTGCTGCCGCAATCAATGCCGTAGTCATGAATGGATCGATGCTTATGAACAAGATCGCTCAAGACGTGTTCGAGAACGGTTTCGCTGGTCCGTTGGATTCGGGCATTCGACCCGGATTACTCGCGAGTGCGGCCGAGAAGATCGACCGAATGCTCGAAGCGCGCGATGCACACCCGATTTACGGGCGGTTTTCGGTGCGCGACTGGCATTTGATCGATCCTGAAGTCCTCAATCTCTTCACCGACGCGCGCATTGTCGACGCGGTTTCCGATGTACTCGGCAATGACATCCTTCTCTGGCGATCCAAGATCTTCGCCAAGGCTCCCGGCGAGGAGGCGCTTGGGTGGCATCAAGAATGGGGTCCTTTCAACGGGGAGGAGATCGGCAACGACAAACCAGCCCTTTATCCGGCCGAGCATCGCCGCGATGCCCCGTGGAACCTTACCATGTGGCTCGCGCTCGACGACGTGACTTGGGACATGGGGCCGATCCGCTTCGCCCTAGGCACACAGAAGCGGCGCTTCCCGATCGCGATGGAGCCGATCGTCCAATCCGAATTCTATCTCGATCCCTTCCGTGACATTTCGACGCTCGATCAGCTCGTCACCCGCGCGCGGCAGTCGGCGCTGGTTCTCGACATCGACACGTCTGCTTATTTCGACGGCGCGCCGACCAATCTGACGCTCGAGGAAGCCAAGGCGCTGGTCCTCGACAAGCTGCGTGTCGAACGCGGCGCGGTCACGCTGGACTTTGACGAGAGGGAGCACGAAATCGTGTCGGTGCCGATGAAGGCTGGGCAGTTCGCTCTGTTCACTGAGCGGTGCATGCACGGCTCAAGCGCCAATATCAGCGATTGCCGCCGCCTCGCGATCAATGCGCGCTACACCTTTGCCGACACGCTGATCTATCCGTTCCGCCAGTCGGACGAGCCGTTCGACGGCTCGAACCTCGATGTCAGCAGCCATCGCTGCGTGCTCGTGAGGGGACGGTCGCTCGACCCGCGCAATGCGGTTGCGACGCCGGAGGAGCTCCGCGGGGAACAAGCCTTCGTCTGACAAATGCGGGAAAGTTGCCGGAGCGCGCAGCCTCGGCTACCGCCGGCGACCCTGGAGTGGCTCAGGTATAGACCAGGCGCAGGAGCAGCCGATCGGCGCTTTCGGGGGTCGTGGCGCGATGATAGGTCGAGTTGTCCATGACGAAGCCGGTTCCGGCCTTCCCCTCGATCATCGTTTCATTCTCACCGCCATAATGACGCCTGAGCACGTCGGCTGGCTGCGAGTAGCTGAAGAGCATCGGCAGCGTCTTCCTCCTGTGTGATTTCTTGAACATTACATGCGCGCCCGACGTGCGGTCGGTGTCGGTGAGATAGAAGGCCGCCATTACGAAGTTAAATCCGTGCAGATCGAAATGATAGTCGATCGCATTTCCCTGCCGCATCTGCTCCTCGAAGCTGAGGGCGGTCGCGAAACTCCAGTAAAGCTCAAGGTCGCTGAGGCGCTTGGGCCAATATCCCAGATATCGGCTGACGACCTCGAGCAGGACCGGATCATTGACGACCCGTGACACGCACTCGTGCTTTAGCAGTTGCAGCTTCCGGCTCTTGTATGCGGTCCCGAGTGAAACTAGCTGCCCGTCGCGAAGGCGCCCACCGTCGGACACTTCGGACTTCAGGAAGGGTTGGGAGCGGACCGAGTTCTGGAGGGGCAGGGCGCAGGCGAGATCGTAAATTTCGCGTACCAGCGCGGGCGGGAGATCAAAGTCAAGCGACAGGCCGTCCTGACGGAGTTCCTCGACGCTGCGACTGGTGTCGATCGCCTCGAAGAGGCTCTCGGACCGCGGCTTAAAGAAGGACTGTGGGTCCTGAAGCTCAAGCGATCGGCGGCCGTCGACCGACTGGCGAAGCCGCTGCGAGTAGCTATAGGCCACGCGAAAGCTACGAAAGCGCGCCATCACGAACATCGGGCCGATCCCGAAGACGCGGCGATGGACCGTATTAAGTAGGATTGAGAGCTTCTTGCTACGCTTACGCAACCACCTGGATATCATTGCCACCTCACCACGGCTGTACGCGCAAAACAGGGCGCCCGCGCTCGAAAAACGGCCCGGCCGACATCCTCCTTTTCGGAAAGAGCCAGCCGGGCTGGGCCTGCGTGAGGCAGAACACGCCCTTACCCCGCGGATATCGCATGATTGCTAATCAGGCGCGCGGCGTTGGGCAAGACCACCTCGAGTTGGCCCCCGTGCGTGAGAAGCTTCAGGATGTCGATTTTGCAATCGATCTCCTTCAGCTTCAGCTCGGGATTATTGGAAAGATAAGCATTTACCACCCCGATATCGGTGCCGTCGACATCGATGTAATCGAGCTTGGCGGTGGCCAGGCCGTCATCGCTCACCCCGGTAAGCCGGATCCTGGCGGGCCAACCCTGACCAGGGATCTTCACGTCGATGAAATCCAACAGGTTCAAGCCGGCGAAGCCCGACATCCCAACAGTGCCGGTACGATCTGCCTGCGAAGAAAGGCTCATCAGCTTCTCCTTTGCTTAATGTCTAACACTAACTTTGAGGGAGGTACAGTACGGCGCCGTTATCTGCGTCGATTATGCAAGTTTGGCTGGTTCGCTTCGGATGACTTTGATCGTGTATCCGCTGACGTGCTCGCCAAATCTCTCCACTCATAAGTAGAGTCCTAGCTTGCCAGGATGCCCTGGCGGTGTTCCGAAACCGCGGCCAGAAGACGAAATCCACGACGTCGCCAAGAAATGCAATCTGGCCGTGTCCGAAAGCGAAAACCTGATCGAAGACGTCGCGCATTCGCTGGCCGAAGGGCAGGTCGTCGCGATCCATCAAGGGAGTTTGCAATCCGGTCCTCGCGCGCTTTGCCATCGCAGCATCCTCGCAAGCCCGCGCGAGGGGGAAATGGGAGGCTACATCAACGCCGAGGTCAAGCACCGCGAATGCTTCCGGCCTCTGGCTCCTGTGATGAGATTGGAAAGTGCGCCGCGCTACCTCGAAATGTCGGGTGAATCGCCGTTCATGCGACGCCGGGTCTGGGTGCGACCCGAATGGCGCGAAACGCTTGGTGCGATTACCCATGTTGACGGATCGGCGCGGGTTCAGACGGTGACTCGCGAGCAGAACGAGTTCATCTCTGATCTGCTGGCTGCGATGGAGCGGATCGACGGTCTCGACGTGTTGTTGAACACGTCCTTCAATGGTGCGGACGAGTCCATCGTCGAAAGTCTTTCCGACGCTTGCGCCGCGTTCAGGAGAATGAAGATCGATAAGCTCATCGCGCCACCTTTCATTCTGACCAAGGCTTAGGGTCAGGACCCCTTGATGGCGCGTCTCGATCTGATTCAGGCTCCGTGAGGAGACCGGAATGAGCGACGTGTTTTTCGATGGGGCTGACCCTAAGGCGAGCCAGCCGGAGCGCGCAAGCGAGGCTTCGTCGTTGATACTCTTGACCCCACTGCCCAGGCCATAATCGTATCAAGGACATGTCGCGGGAATGGCGGCGAATCCTGCCCGTTATTAACGACAGAAGGCCTTCGCGGGACGTTCCAAACTACTCATTTGCTCACAATGAGGAGTCTTTTATGCCAATCGACAAGAAGATGGAGGCCCGACCGGGAATCGAACCCGGGTGCAAGGATTTGCAGTCCTCTGCGTCACCACTCCGCCATCGGGCCTCGACGTCGGGAGGCGGGCACTTGCTCGGTTTTCGCCCCGCGGTCAACCAGGTTTCCGCCCTCGCTCCACTGTGGGCCAGAAAATGGCGGCGGTCGCTTGGCGGCATCGCGCGTGCGAAGTACATAGCAGCGTTCTCAACTAGTGTATTGCACGAATAATACAGACGTGCGACAGGAGCATCATGGACGGTTCGGCAGATACCCTTCGGTTCGAGGAAATGCGCGCGGCGATGGTGGCGAGCCAGCTTCGCACCAGCGCTGTCGACGACTCGCGGGTGGTCAAGGTGATGGGCGAGGTCCCGCGGGAGCGTTTCGTACCCGCCGCCGCACGTCCGATCGCCTATTATGATCGCGACATCGCGCTGGGCAATGGCCGCGCCATGAACGCGCCGCTCGCCTCCGCGCGCCTCATCAACGAGGCGGAGATCGCCTCGACGGACCGGGTGCTGCTGATCGGTGCGGCGACGGGCTATGTCGCAGCGGTGATCGCGGAGCTCGCCGGCTCGGTGGTCGCGCTCGAGGAAGATGCGACGCTCGCCGCCCAGGCGCGCGAGGCGCTTGCCGGCATGGCCAATGTCACGGTGGTCGAAGGGCCGCTGGTCGAGGGCTGGGCTGAGGGTGCGCCCTATGACGCGATCGTGATCGACGGCGCCGTCGAGTTCGTGCCGGACGCGATCGTGCACCAGGCCAAGATCGACGGCCGGGTGACGACGGGCGTGATCGACCGGGGCGTCAGCCGGCTTGCGGCCGGGCGCCGCAGCGAAGGCGGCTTCGGCTTGGTCGATTTTGCGGATGTGGACTGTGTTGTGCTGCCGGGGTTCTCCAAACCGCCCACCTTCCAGTTCTAAAGCCGCGCAAAACCATGGGGGGGAGTATGCGCGCGTTTCGTTGGATCGCCGGGGTCAGTCTCATTGCCTGTGCGGCATCGTCCGCCCAGGCGGAGACGCTGCGTGAGGCGCTGGTGCGCGCCTACAGCAGCAACCCGCAATTGACCGGGGAGCGCGCGAACCTGCGCGCCACCGACGAGGGGGTGCCGCTGGCGCGGGCCTCCGGCCTCCCGCAGTTGAGCGCCGACGGCTCCTATAGCGAGAACGTGCTCAACACGGCGAACAACAGCATCGCCCAGCCGCAGCGGACGGCGGCAGCGGGGGTCAACCTGTCGGTGCCGCTCTACAGCGGCGGCGCGGTGCGCAACTCGGTGCGTGCGGCCGAACGGCGGGTGGAGGCGGGGCGCGCGAACCTGCGCAGCGTCGAGGCGAACGTGTTCACCCAGGTGGTAGCCGCCTATAACGACGTGCTGCGGGACGAGGCGATCGTGCGCCTCAACCAGCAGAACCTCCGCGTGCTGGAGGTGAACCTCCAAGCCTCGCGCGATCGGTTCGAAGTCGGGGACCTGACCCGTACGGACGTCGCCCAGTCGGAGGCGCGGCTCGCCTCCGCTCAGTCGCAGCTCCGCAGTGCCGAGGCACAGCTGATCACCAGCCGCGAGAATTACGTCGAGGTGACGGGTGCCCCTCCCGGCATGCTGGCGCCCCCGCCCGAGCTGCCGAACCTGCCGGGGAACCCGCAGGGCGCGGTGTCGGTCGCCGTCGACAACAATCCCTCGCTCCAGGCCGCCCAGCGCGAGAGCGACGCCGCCGGCTTCGACGTTCGCGTCGCGCGCGCCAGCCGCCTCCCGCGGGTGGCCGCGGTGAGCGGCGGCAGCTATTCGACCGTTCTCAACTCGATCCCCGACATCAACGGCATCCGCATCTCGCCGGACGGTGCGTCCGTCACGGCCGGCCTGCAGCTGTCGGTACCGCTGTTCCAGGGTGGCGGCCCTGCCGCACAGGTCCGGCGCGCGCAGGCGGTGGAGAGCTCGGCGATCGAGCGGGTGACGCAGGTCGAGCGGGCAGTCGTTTCCGACGCGCGCTCCGCGTTCGCCGCCTGGCAATCGTCGTTGCGCGTAATCGAGTCCTCGGAAGTGCAGGTTTCCGCCAACCGCCTGTCGCTGGAGGGTGTCCGCGCCGAGAACAGCGTCGGCACGCGCACCATCCTCGACATCCTCAACGCCGAGCAGGAGCTGCTCAACTCGCAGGTCCAGCTCGTGTCGGCGCGGCGCGACGCCTATGTCGCCGGCTTCGCGCTGCTCGCGGCGATGGGACGGGCCGAGGCGCAGGACTTGGGGCTGGACGGTGGCGCCCTGTATGACCCGACCACCAACTACAGCCGGGTGCGCAACCGCATCTGGGACTGGGACAGCGATCCGGCGCCCAAGCCCATCGCCACCACGACGGTCGGCACGCCCGCCCAGACGCCGGTCGTCACCCGCGAGCTGGAGCCGGAACTGCGGCACGACGTGAACCCCTATGGCATCACGGACGGCGCCGACGCCGCCAATCGTCGGGGTGGCGATGCAGCGACGCGCCCCGTTGACACCAATCGTGCAAACCCCGACAGCTGATCGGTCAGGAAGACGGTAACCATGAGGTTCGCGGTGGGGGACATGAGTACCGAGACGTCGATGGAGGACATCCTCTCGTCGATCAAACGGATCATCGCCGAGGAAGGCGACGGTCCCGTCTCGCGCGTCCGCAAGCCGGTTCGTACG
The DNA here is from genome assembly GCF_039522995.1 of Sphingomonas molluscorum. Lineage (NCBI taxonomy): Bacteria > Pseudomonadati > Pseudomonadota > Alphaproteobacteria > Sphingomonadales > Sphingomonadaceae > Sphingomonas > Sphingomonas molluscorum. The sequence goes on from NZ_BAAAEL010000015.1 coordinate 213,817, forward strand.
CCAGCCCCGGTGTACGACGAGGACGACGAGGATGAGGTGCTGGAGCTGAAGGACGCCGTGAGCGATCCGCTGCCCCAGCGTTCCGCCGCCGCGCCGGCTGCGCCGGCTCCCGAGCCTGACCGAACGATCCTGTCCGACCGTGCTGCCGAGGCGAGCCGCGGTGCGCTCGAAGCGCTGTCGCGGATGGTGGTGAAGCCGGAAGCTCCGGGCGCGGATTCGCTCGAAGCCCTGGTGCGCGAGATGCTGCGCCCGATGCTGCGCGACTGGCTCGATGCCAAGCTGCCCGCGATCGTCGAGACGATGGTCGCGCGCGAGATCGCCCGCATCAGCGGCCGCGAGTAAGCCGCTCCCCGTGCGGGCGCGCTTGCGTCCGCGCGGTGGCTGCGCCATGCGCTCGGCCATGACCGAGCTTGCAAAGACCTTCGATCCCGCCGCCATCGAGACGCGCTGGTACGCGCATTGGGAAGAGCAGGGGCTGTTCCGCCCCGAGCGGCCCGGTGCCGAGCCCTGGACGATCGTCAACCCGCCGCCCAACGTGACGGGCAGCCTGCACATCGGCCACGCCCTCGACAACACGCTGCAGGACATCCTGGTCCGCCACGCGCGGTTGCAGGGCAAGGATGCGCGCTGGGTGGTCGGCACCGACCACGCCGGCATCGCCACGCAGATGGTGGTCGAGCGCAACCTCGCCAAGGAGGGCGTCAAGCGCACCGACCTCGGCCGCGATGCGTTCGTGGACAAGGTGTGGGAGTGGAAGGCGGAGAGCGGTGGCGCCATCACCGGCCAGCTGCGCCGGCTGGGCTGCTCGATGGATTGGGCCAATGAGCGCTTCACCATGGACGAGGGCTTCTCCAAGGCCGTCCTGAAGGTGTTCGTCCAGCTGCACCGGGACGGGCTGCTCTACCGCGACAAGCGGCTGGTGAATTGGGACCCGCATTTCGGCACCGCGATCAGCGACCTGGAGGTCGAGACCCGCGAAGTGCAGGGCAGCTTCTGGCATCTGCGCTACCCGCTCGCTGACGGATCGGGCGAGATCCGCGTCGCCACTACCCGGCCCGAGACGCTGCTCGCCGACATGGCGGTGGCGGTGCATCCGGAGGATCCCCGCTACACCGCGCTGATCGGCAAGCAGGTGCGCCTGCCGATCACCGGCCGGCTGGTGCCGATCGTCGGTGACGAGCATGCCGATCCGGCGCTCGGATCGGGCGCGGTCAAGATCACGCCGGGCCATGACTTCAACGACTTCGAGGTCGGCCGGCGCGCCGGCATCGAGGCGCGCGACATGCTCAACATGCTCGATGCCAAGGCGCAAGTCACCCAGACCGCCGACGGGCTGATCCCGGCCGAGCTGCTCGGCCTCGACCGGTTCGAGGCGCGCAAGGCGATCGTCGCCCGGTTGAAGGAAGAGGGCTTCCTCGTCCCCCACGTCGACAAGGACGGCGGCGAGCACGACGCCGAGCCACGCACCATCCAGACGCCCTATGGCGACCGCTCGGGCGTGGTGATTGAGCCGTGGCTGACCGACCAATGGTACGTCGACGCCAAGAAGCTCGCCCAGCCGGCGATCGAGGCGGTCCGCTCGGGCAAGACCCAGATCGTGCCCAAGAGCTGGGAAAAGACCTATTTCAACTGGATGGAGAACATCCAGCCGTGGTGCGTCTCGCGCCAGCTGTGGTGGGGTCATCGCATCCCGGCGTGGTTTGCCGAAGACGGCCGCGTGTTCGTCGCCGAGACGGAGAAAGAGGCGCAGGCGGAAGCGGGCGAGGGCGTGGCGCTCACCCGCGACCCCGACGTGCTCGACACCTGGTTCTCCTCGGCGCTGTGGCCGTTCGCGACGCTCGGCTGGCCGGAGAACACCGACCCGACTTTGGGCGGGCGCTATTCCAACGACGTGCTGATCTCGGGCTTCGACATCCTGTTCTTCTGGGATGCGCGCATGATGATGCAGGGGCTGCACTTCATGGGCGATGTGCCGTTCCGAAAGCTCTACCTGCACGGCTTGGTGCGCGCCGCGGACGGCGCCAAGATGTCCAAGTCCAAGGGCAATACCGTCGATCCGCTCGGCCTGATCGACCGCTATGGCGCGGACGCGCTGCGCTTCTTCATGGCGGCGATGGAAAGCCAGGGCCGCGACATCAAGATGGATGAGAAGCGGGTCGAGGGCTATCGCAACTTCGCGACCAAGCTCTGGAACGCATCGCGCTTCGCCCAGGCCAACGGCATCACGGCCTCCACCACGCTGGAGCCGCCGGCAGCGACGCTTGCGGTCAACAAGTGGATCGTGGCGGAGACGGTCGCCTGCGTGCAGGCGGTCGACCTCGCCTTCGCCGACCTGCGCTTCGACGGCGCGGCCAATGCCATTTACCAGTTCGTGTGGAGCCGCTTCTGCGACTGGTATCTCGAGCTCATCAAGCCGGTGCTGCAAGGTGAGGGTGCCGAGGGCGCCGACGAGACCCGTGCGGTCGCGGGCTGGGTGCTCGATCAGATCCTGGTCATGCTCCACCCGTTCATGCCCTTCATCACCGAAGAGCTGTGGCATGCGATGGGCACCCGCTCGAACGACCTGATCGTCGCGCGCTGGCCGATCGCCGACGCGCGCGCGCTCGATCCGGCGGCGAGCCAGGAGATCGACTGGGTGATCCGCCTGGTGAGCGAAGTGCGCGCCGCGCGTACCGAGCTCAACGTGCCGCCGGGCGCCCGCCTGCCGATCCACGTCCGCGATGCCTCGCCGCTGACGGCCGAGCGCTTGGCGGCCCAGGGGAATGTGCTCGCGCGCCTTGCCCGTGTCGACGTGGCGACCGGTGCGGTTCCCGCCGGCGGCGCGCTGCAGATCGTGGTGGACGAGGCGACCTTCGTGCTGCCGCTGGAAGGCGTCGTCGACCTGGAGGCCGAGCGCGCCCGCCTCACCAAGGCGATCGCCGCGGCGGAGAAGGAGCGGGACTCGCTTGCCGCGCGGCTCGACAACCCGAGCTTCGTGGGACGCGCCAAGCCGGAGGCGGTGGAAAAGGCCCGCGCCGACCACGCGGACAAGCAGGCGGAAGCAACCCGCCTCCAGGCGGCACTGGGCCGGCTCGGCTAAGGTCCCGCTGCGGGAGCAGGGCCACGGGCGTCAGCGCTCTTGGCCCTGCTCCCCTGCCTTTGCAGGAGCACTAGTCTTCAGCGGCGGGGGCAAACCTCCAAAAATCCCGTGCTCCAGCGAAAGCAGGAGCCCAGAGCCGCAAGCACCGGACGTTGCGATAAACAAAAGGGGCGGCCCCCTCAGGCCGCCCCCTTCCGTTATCGCCGGCAGCTGTCGCCCGGCCCCGCGTCCAGATCGAGGCACCGTCCGTCGATCTCCCCCGCCGGCACCGGCAGGTGGATCAGCGCGGCGAGCGTCGGCAGGATGTCCACCGTCTCGACTCCCAGCGGCTGCTCGAACGGGGTCATCCCCTTGCGCCAGAACAGCATCGGTACCCGCCGGTCATAGTCCCAGAAGCTGCCGTGCGAGGCGACCGTGGAACCCACCGGCAGCGGCACCGGCGTGACGCGGGGCTTCAGCGGCACCAGCAGGTCGCCCGAACGCTCCGGATCGAACGAGGCGCGCGCGCGCTCCAGCAGCGACCAGGTCTGCGGGTCGGTGTGGCCCGGCATCCGCGTCGCCAGCACCTGGGCGCGGGTGAAGACCGCCTCCACCTGCGGATTGGCGGAAAGCCGGGCGATCGCCTCGCGCTCCACCGCGGCGCGCTGCGCTGCGGTCAGCTTGATGTCGTACCAGATGTCGCCGTTCACGCCGCCCAGCAGCACCGGGCCTGCGATCCCCAGCTTCCGGCCGATCTCCTGCCCGATCACCTTCACGTCCAGCGTGCCGCCCTGGCGGGTCGCATCGGGCATGGCGTGGATGGCGTGGCGCTCGGCGATGTCCTGGCCGCCATGGTCGGCAGTCAGCACCACCTGATAATCGACGCCGGTCGCGTCCAGCACCGCGAAGAAGTCGCCGAGCGAGCGGTCGAGCGACAGCATCTGCAGGCACATCTCGCTGCCTTCGGTGCCAAAGCCGTGGCCGACGTAGTCGGTGGCCGAAGCGCCGACCGAGATGATGTCGGTGGTCTCGCCCTGGCCGAGCTTCATGTCCTGGATCAGCCCGGCGGCAAGCGCCAGCACGGCCCCGTCGAACTCGGGCGAGCGGCGGAAGGCGTTGGTGTCGCCCGCAGCCCGCTCGAACCGGCCGGTGCCGACCGTGCGGGTGCCGACCTGGATCGGCTGCGAACGCGCCTGGCACAGCGCCGGCAGCTCGAGCGCCGGCTGGGCCCGGGCGATCTGCGCGGCGACGGCGGCATTGGCCCGTTGGACCACGGCGGGCATCGTGCGGCCGGCATAGGACACGAAGCCCTTGCCGCCCCACCACCACAGCTCGTCCACCTTGTGGCCGCCCATCATCACGGCCGCGCGATCCTTTCCGGCGACGGAGACGACGCGGGTGGCCGGATTGGCGTTCTTCATCCGCTCGCCCAGCGTCGGCACCTTCAGGTGGCGGTCCGACACCGTATAGTCGTCGGAGTTGCTGCCCGGCACGGTCTCGTCCTCGGCGCAATAGATCTTCTTGTCCGCGCGGGCCGCCTTCTGGTCGTACCAGTCATTGGCCATGATGCCGGTGCGATAGGGCCGCGAGCCCGTCAGGATCGTGGAGTGGCCGGGGCAGGTCTCGGTCGCGGCATGGCTCTGGTAGCCGGAGGGGAACACCGCCCCGTCCAGCAGCCGCGCAAAGCCGCCGGTGAAGCGATTGCGATATTCGGCAAAGAGGTTGGCGGAAAACTGGTCGACCGAGATCGCGACGATCAGCTTGGGGGGCGTGGTCGGCGCCGCAGCGGGGGCCGCTGGCGCCGCGGGGGCTTCCTGCGCGCGCAGCGGTGCCATCGCGGTGCTGCTGAGCAGGCCGGCCGCAATCAGCGACGCGAGCGGACGAACAAGACGCATGAACTAAACTCCTGAGAATGGCAGGGGTGCATCCGGGATGGGACAGGGCTATCCCCGATCGCAGCCGATGCGGCAAGGAAGGTTGATGGCGCGCTTCTGTTTCATGCTTCTGGCGGTGCTGGCGCTGCTCGGCCCGGTGGGCGCCCGCGCGCAGGCGCCGAACCAAGGGCCGCACATCGCGATCCGGCTGATCGCAGAGACGGAGACACCTGCCGCCGGCGAGACGGTCACGCTGGCGTTCGACTCCACGCCGCAGTCCGGCTGGCACGGCTATTGGCAGAACCCAGGCGACGCCGGCGTCGCCACCCGGCTCGACTGGACGCTTCCGGCAGGCGTGACGGCGGGGCCGCTGCTCTACCCGGTTCCCCAGCGGCTGACCGTCGCCGGGCTGATGAACTATGTCTATGAGGGGCCGTTCGTTCAACTCGTGCGGCTGAAGCTGCCGGAGGGACTTGCGCCCGGCACCCGCCTGCCGGTCCGGGTGCGCAGCGACTATCTGGTCTGCACCGAGCAATTGTGCGTTCCCGAACATGCCGATCTCGCGATCGAGCTCAGCGTAGGCGATGGTCGCATCGTGCCGGAGCGTCGCGCCCTTTTCGACCGGTGGCGCGCGGCGCTGCCGCGGCCACTCGGATCGCCGGCGCAGTTCGCGGTCGTGCAGGAGAGGCAGGCGGCGCGTATCCGTATCGGCGTGCCGTTCCCCGCGAGCCAAAGCGCGGCGGACGCCTATTTCTATCCGCTCACGAAGGGCGCGCTCTCCTACAGCGCACCGCAGAAGGTGGCGCGCGACGGCGACCTGCTGGTGATCGAGACCGACGCTGCGGACGGGGCGATGAAGCGGGCGATCGAAGGCGTGCTGGCGACCGGCACCGGCCAGGCGTTCACCGTCTCCGCCCGACCCGGCGCCGTCGCGGAGCCGAGGGGGCAGGGCGGCACCATCCTGCTGGCGCTGCTCGGGGCCCTCGCCGGCGGCCTGATCCTCAACGTCATGCCCTGCGTGTTCCCGATCCTGAGCCTGAAGGCGCTGCATCTGGCGCGCGCTGGCGGGTCCGAGCGGGGCGCCCGGCATGAGGCGCTGGCCTATACGGCCGGCGTGCTGGTGACGTGCCTGGCGCTGGGCGGGGCGATGCTTGCGCTGCGCGCCGCGGGTGTCGCTGCCGGCTGGGCGTTCCAGCTCCAGGACCCCCGCGTCATCCTGCTGCTGCTGCTGCTGGTGACCGGCGTGGCGCTCAATCTCGCCGGGCTGTTCACCCTGCCGACCCCGCGGTTTGCCGGCGAGAGCGGTGTCGCCGGCGCGTTTGCCACCGGGGCGCTCGCCGCCTTTGTCGCGACGCCGTGCACCGGACCTTTCCTCGGGGCGGCGCTCGGCGCCGCGCTGGTGCTGCCGACGCTGGCTGCGCTCGCGGTGTTCGCCGGGCTCGGGCTGGGCCTGGCATTGCCGTTCCTGCTGCTTGGCTTCGTGCCCGCGCTGCGCCGCCGCCTGCCGCGCCCCGGCGCCTGGACGGGACGGCTTCAGCGCATCCTGTCGGTGCCGATGTTCGCAACCGCGCTCGCGCTCGCCTGGATCCTCGGCCAGCAGGCGGGGGTGAACGGCATGGCCCTGGGCCTCGGCGTCGCGCTGTTGCTTGGCCTTGCGCTGTGGTGGACCGGGCTCCGCCAGGCGAGCGGCCGTCCCCGCGCCGGGTGGCCGATGCTGCCGGCCCTGCTGGTCGCAGGGCTCGCGATGGTAAGCGTCCAGCGCGCGCCCGCCCGTGCCGAGGCCGCCGTCACCGGAACCGAGCCGTTCAGCGAAGCCCGGCTCGCCGAACTCCGCGGGGCGGGCAAGCCCGTGTTCGCCTATTTCACCGCCGACTGGTGCGTCACCTGCAAGGTCAACGAGAAGACAGCGATCGAGACCACGCGCGTCCGTGACGCCTTCCGTGCCAAGGCGGTGCAGGTGCTGGTGGGCGACTGGACCGATGGCGATCCGGCGCTCGGCCGTTTCCTGGAGGCGCATGGCCGCGCCGGCGTGCCGCTCTATCTCTGGTACACGCCGGGTACCGAGGCGCCGCAGGTCCTCCCGCAACTGCTGACGGCGGACATGCTGGCCAGCTTGCCGGAGTGAACCAGCCAGAGCGGACCAACTAAAACTTACACGGATTAGTCCACGACCGACTAGAACGAAGCTTTTCGTCTTGTGCGCCGCACAAACCTGTCCCAGCATGGAACTATGTTGCTTGCGGGAGCTTCAGCTAAGTTGATGAAGAGGGCGGCATTCGACGAGATTTGGGGCCATGGCGGACCACAGGCGCCACGGGCGGAACTGGAGGCGCTCGCGCGCTGGATGCGGGAGACGCCGGAGCGCGACCTTGGTCGAAGGCTGCAATCGGCCGAAGCCACCTTCCGCCAGCTGGGCATCACCTTCGCCGTCTATGGCGAGAGCGAAGCGGCGGAACGGATCATCCCGTTCGACATCGTGCCGCGGGCATTCCTCGCCGACGAATGGGAGCGGCTGTCGCGCGGGCTGATCCAGCGGGTTGAGGCGATCAACGCCTTCCTGAACGACATCTATGGCGAACGCCGCATCCTGAAGGAGAACATCCTTCCGCCCGAGCTGATCTGGGGCAATCCCCAGTTCCGCGCCGAAGTGGTCGGCATCCGCCCGCCGCACGACGTGTGGGCGCACATCTGCGGCATCGACCTGGTGCGCACCGGGCCAGACGAGTTCTGGGTGCTGGAGGACAATGCCCGCACCCCCTCCGGCGTCTCCTACATGCTGGAGAACCGCGAGGCGATGATCCGCCTGTGTCCGGAGCTGTTCCGCCAGATGCGCATCGCGCCGGTCGACAGCTATCCGGACCTGCTGCTGGAGACGATGCGCTCGGTGAGCCCGAACGGCTGCGGGCGCAATCCGGTGTGCGTCGTGCTCACGCCCGGCCACTTCAACTCCGCCTATTACGAGCACAGCTTCCTGGCGGATTCGATGGGCATCGAACTGGTCGAGGCCGCCGACCTGCTGGTCGACGACGACGTGGTCTACATGCAGACCATCGCCGGCCGGGTGAAGGTGGACGTGATCTACCGCCGGATCGACGACGACTTCCTCGATCCGCTGGTGTTCCGACCGGATTCGATGCTGGGCGTCCCCGGCATCATGGCCGCCTATCGCGCCGGCAACGTCACCCTCATCAACGCGCCCGGCAACGGCATCGCCGATGACAAGGCGATCTACAGCTACATGCCGGAGATCGTGCGCTTCTATTCCGGTGGCGAGCCGCTGCTCCCGAACGTCGAGACCTGGCGCTGCCGCGAGCCGCAGGCGCTGAAGTACGTGCTCGACAATCTCGATCAGCTGGTGGTGAAGCTGGTGGACGGCTCGGGCGGCTACGGCATGCTGGTGGGCCCCACCGCCAGCCGCGCCGAGATCGAGGCGTTCCGCGCCGCGCTGGTCGCGGAGCCGCACCGCTATATCGCGCAGCCGACGCTCGCGCTCTCCACCGTGCCCACCATGACCGACAAGGGGTTGAGCCCCCGCCACGTCGACTTCCGCCCCTTTGTCCTCACCGGAGGCCAGGGTGTGAAGGTGGTTCCCGGCGGCCTCACCCGCGTTGCGCTCCGCGAAGGATCGCTGGTGGTGAACTCCAGCCAGGGCGGCGGCACCAAGGACAGCTTCGTGCTGCTTCCCGACACGCCCGCACCCGCTGGAGGCCAGCAGCAGAGCCAGGACGGCATGACCCAGATGCAGGGCGAGGGCTGACGCGATGGCGATGCTCTCCCGCACCGCGGCCTCGCTCTACTGGCTCGGCCGCTATGTCGAGCGCGCCGACTTCATCGCGCGGCTGGTGGAGGCGACAGTCCGCCTCGACGCACTCTCCGCCCGCCCGGCGGGCGACGCGGCCTGGGCGAGCGCGCTCAGCGTCACCTATACCGAGGATGCGTTTGTCGAGACCGGCCTGTCGGTGACGCAGGCGCATGTCGCCCGCTTCCTCACCTGCGACCGCAGCCACCCAGGTTCGATCCTCTGGTGCCTGGATGTGGCGCGCAACAATGCCAAGGCGGTGCGCACCGCGCTCACCCGCGACGCGTTCTCGGCGATCAACCGCGCCTGGTTGCAGTTCAACACGCCGACCGCGGGCGATGAGCCGGCCGAGGTGCTGGGCCTCGTCGAGGGGATCAAGGCGGAGACGCGCGGGTTCGAAGGCGCCGTCCATCGCATGATGAAGAACGAGGCGACCTGGTTCATCCAGCTGGGCGCCGCGATCGAGCGGGCCGATAACACTGCGCGGCTGATCGACGTGAAATACCACCTGCTGCTGCCGGAAGGCGAAAAGGTCGGCGGCGTCGTGGATCGTGACCAGTGGACCACCATCCTCCAGACCGTCTCCGCCGTCACCGCCTACCGCTGGCTGTATAACGAGGGGCTGCGGCCCAGTCTCGTGATCGAGCTGCTGCTGTCGCGCGGCGAAGTCCCCCGCAGCCTTGCCGCCTGCGTGGCCGAGACGGTGGAGATGCTCAATCTGCTGGGCAAGCGCGCCGGCCTGCAGGGGGAGGCCGATCGCATGGCCCGCACCCGGCTCGCGCGCATGCAGAAGACGCGCGCAGACGAAGTCATCGTCAGCGGTCTCCATGAGTATCTGAATGCCTTCATTCGGGAGAACGCGATGCTCGACGCCGCAATCGCCCGCCAGTTCCGGTTCATCTGATGCGCATCGAGGTCGAACACCACAGCCGCTACCGCTTCACCGAGCCGCAGGCTCGGGTGGTGCAGTTGCTGCGCATGTTCCCAGACGACACCGTCAACCAAACGGTGGTCGCCTGGCGGATCGACGTGGACTGCGATGCTCGGCTGCGCGAGAGCCGCGACGGCTACGGCAACCTCACGCGCATGCTCTATGCCGAGGGGCCGCTGGAGACGATCGGCATCACCATCTCGGGTGAGGTGCTGCTGAGCGAGAACCGCCGCTGCCTCGACGGTGCGGACGAGCCGCTGCCGCCCGCCTTCTATCTCCGCACAACCCCGCTGTCGGCGGCGGATGCGGCCATGACGGCATTCGCGCAGGAAGCTGCGGGCAGCGGGTCGGACGACGCGCGCGCGGCCCGGATTACCGAGGCGCTGCACGGCCGCTTCTCGATCGAACGCCGCCGCGGCGACGGTGTGCTGCCGGCCGCGGAGGCCTTTGCCGGGGATCGCGCGAGTCCGCGCGACCTGGCTCAAGTTCTGGTTGGCTGCCTGCGCGCGATCGGCCTGCCGGCGCGCTATGTCTCGGGATACAGCCTCGGCGGCTGCGCGCGGCGCGAGCGTCCGGCGCCGCATGGCTGGGCGGAGGTGTTCCTGGACGGGCAGGGGTGGCAGATGCTCGATCCTACCGTCGGCGGAGCTCCAGGCCTCGACTATGTCCGGGTCGCCGCCGCTCTCGACAGCGCCGGCGCGGCGCCGATCTCCGGCACGCGCATCGGCCACGGCGACGAGGAACTCGACGTGGACGTGGCGGTCGGCTTGCTCGGCCGCGAAGGCTGAGCCGGGACGCCCCCGCCACGTGGAAGGTCAGGCGAGGACAGCTGCCTCCAAGGGACTCGCGGGCACGGTTTCCATGTCCTCCAGCCGCGTCCACCCGGCCGGCCCCAGCGCCTCGAGCGGGCGGTAGCGGGTCTTGTACGCCATCCGCGCCGACCCCTTCACCCAATAGCCGAGATAGACATAGGGGAGGCCCGTCGCCCGCGCGCGCAGGATGTGGTCCAGGATGATGTAGGTGCCCAACCCCGGACGCAACGGATCGTCGGTACGGAAGAAGCTGTAGATCATCGACAGCCCGTCCGCGTGCTGGTCGGTGATGCAGGCGCCCACCAGCGCCCCCGGCCGCCCATCGACGCTCGGCTCGCGATATTCGATGATGTGCGAGTTGACGGGCGTCTGCTCGACCATGTCGGCATAGTCGCTCTCGTCCATCATCGTCATGCCGCCGCCCGGATGCCGTGCGGAGAGATAGCGGCGCAGCAGCTGGAACTGCTCGTCGGTGGCCCAGGGGCGGCAGGCGGTGACCACCAGGTCGCTGTAGCGCCGTCGCAGCTTGCGCTGAGTCGCATTCAGCTGGAATTCGCCCGCGACCACCCGCACCGAAACGCAGGCGGTGCAGCTGCCGCAGCTGGGGCGATAGGCGACCGACTGGCTGCGGCGAAAGCCGATGCGGCCGAGCGCATCGTTGAGCTCGCCCGCATGGGGACCGGTCAATTCGGTGAAGACCTTCCGCTCCTGCCGGTCGGGCAGATAGGGGCAGGGCGAGGGGCTGGTGACGAAGAAACGCGGAAACCGAAACGGAGCTGTCACCTCTCGACCCTTCCACCGCCGTTCCGCGGACTTGTCCTGAAGCGGGATTATGGAACGTGCCGCCGCCAGATGCAAAGTCGTTTACCATCAAAACGGCGTCGCAATCTGAAACAGGTTGCCGAAGCCCACGAATAGCTGCGGCACCGCTGGCGCCCGGCTGCGCAAAACCCTATGCGGCGGCCATGAAGATCGCATTCATCGGCATGGGCGTCATGGGCGCCCCGATGGCGGGCCACCTGGTGCGCGCCGGGCACGAGGTCACCGTCTATAATCGCACCCGCGCCAAGGCGGATGCCTGGGCGAAACAGCATGGCGGCAGCGTCGCGGGTTCCCCCGCCGAAGCAGCCGAGGGCGCGGACGCGGTGCTCGCCTGCGTCGGCAACGATGCGGACCTGGAGCAGGTGACGCTGGGCGCCGACGGCGCCTTTGCCGCGATGCGCCCGGGCGCGTTGTTTGCCGACCACACCACCGTCTCCGCCGCCATCGCCCGCCGCCTCGCGGACGATGGAGCAGCGCGCAATCTGCTGGTGCTCGACGCGCCCGTGTCGGGCGGACAGGCGGGTGCCGAAAAGGGCGCGCTCTCGATCATGTGCGGCGGCTCGGCGGAGGCGATGGCCGCGGCCGAACCGATCTTCCAGAGCTATGCCGCCCGGATCGTCCATGTCGGCGCGGCCGGCGCCGGCCAGACGACCAAGATGGTCAACCAGATCTGCATCGCCGGCGTGCTCGGCGGCTTAAGCGAGGCGCTGCGCTTTGCCCAGGCATCCGATCTCGATCTCGCCAAGGTGTTCGACGCCATCTCGGGCGGCGCGGCGCAGAGCTGGCAGATGGTCAACCGCTGGGGGACCATGGCGGAGGACCAGTTCGACTTCGGCTTCGCCATCGACTGGATGCGCAAGGACCTGGGCCTCGCGCTTGACGAAGCGCGCAGCAACGGTGCGAGCCTGCCGGTCTCGGCCCTGGTCGATCAATGGTATGGCGAGGTGCAGAAGATGGGCGGCGGCCGCCAGGACACGAGCGCACTGGTGCGGAGGCTCGCCAAGTGAGCATGAAGCGCTGGACCGCCGCGCTCCTCGCCTCGCTGCTCGCCACGGCACCGGCGCATGCCGACGCGCTGGTCGAGAACGTCAACGGTGTCGCACTCGACGCACGCGGCAATGTCGTGCGCTTCGTCGGCGTGCTGATCGGGCCGGACGGCAAGATCACCAAGCTGCTCAAGAAGGGCGACAAGCGGCCGGAAAAGCTCGACTGGCGCAGCGACATGAAGGGGCGGGTGCTGATCCCCGGCATGATCGACGCGCACGGCCACTTCATGGAACTGGGCTTCCGCGCGCTCCAGCTCGATCTGTCGAAGACCCGCTCGCTGGCGGAGGCGCAGGCAGCGATCGCGCATTACGCCCAGGCGAACAGCAACCGCCCGTGGATCGTCGGGGGCGGCTGGAACCAGGAAGTCTGGGGCCAGGGCTTTCCGACCGCCGCTGACCTCGACGTCGCCTATCGCGACAAGCCGGTGGTGCTCGCCCGCGCGGACGGGCACGCCGTGTGGGTCAATTCGGCCGCATTGAAGGCGGCAGGCATCACCGCAAAGACGGTGGCCCCGGCAGGCGGCCGCATCGAGAAGCTGCCGAACGGCCAGCCGAGCGGCGTGCTGGTCGATGCGGCGATGTCGCTGGTCGACAGCCATGTGCCGAAGCCGTCGCCGCGCGAGCGCAACGCCGCCTTCCTCAAGGCGCAGGAACTGCTGCTGTCGAACGGGATCACCGCGACCGCGGACATGGGCACCACGCTCGACGACTGGCTGACCTTCCGCCGCATGGGCGACATCGGCCAGCTGCGCGTGCGCATCATGAGCTATTCGGCCGGCGTCGACGTGGCGCTCCAGGTTGGCGGCAACGCGCCGACGCCCTGGCTCTATGCAGACAAGCTGCGCATGGGCGGCATCAAGCTCTATGCCGATGGCGCGCTCGGCTCGCGCGGCGCCTGGCTCAAGCGGCCGTATGCCGATGCCGCCAAGGAAACCGGCCTCGGCTTCCTTGCCGACGACCAGCTGCTCAACCTGATGAGCCGCGGCGCAATGGACGGCTTCCAGATCGCCATCCACGCGATCGGGGATCGCGCCAACACCCAGGCGCTCGACGCGATCGAAGAGATCGGCTCGACCTACAAGGACGATCGCCGCTGGCGCATCGAGCATGCGCAGATCGTCGACCCCATGGACCTGCCGCGCTTCGGCCGCAACGGCATCATCCCGTCGATGCAGCCGGTGCACCAGACGTCGGACCGCCTGATGGTCGAGGCCCGCCTGGGGCCGGACCGGCTCGCCGGCGCCTATGCCTGGGCGAGCCTGCTCAAGCAGAGCGGCCACATCGCCTTCGGCTCCGACTATCCGGTGGAGAACCCGAACCCCTTCGTCGGCTGGGCGGCCGCCTTCACGCGCCAGGATCCGCAGGGGCAGCCGCCCGGTGGCTGGCAGCCGCAGGAAGCGGTCAGCCGGCTGGAGGCGTGGCGCGGCTTCACCAGCGATGCGGCCTATGCGGGCTTTGCCGAAAAGCGTTTCGGCACGCTGGCGCCGGGCATGCGCGCGGACTTCTTGATCGTCGATCGCGATCCGAGCGAAGCGACGCCCGAGGCGCTGCGCGAGACCCGCGTGCTGGAGACCTGGGTCGGTGGTGAAAAAATGTGGAGCGGCTCGGGCTCGGCGCCGCGCTGACCCATCTGCCTTCTCGTGCGTTCGTTGGGGGTAGGGGCCGCGCGCCCCACCCCAGCGGAGGAGAAGGCATGATCCGGCTGTTTCACGTCAGCGACGTCCATTTCGGCGCGGAGGACCGGGCCGCCGTTGCCTGGTTCGATCGCGCGGTGAAGGCGGAAAAGCCGGACGCGATCATCATGACCGGCGACCTGACGATGCGCGCGCGCTCCCGCGAGTTCGAGCAGGCCTCGGCGTGGCTGGAGGGGCTGCAACGGCCGACCACGGTGGAGGTCGGCAACCACGACCTGCCGTACTTCAACCCCTTCGCGCGCTTCCTGATGCCCTATCACCGCTACAAGCAGCTCGAACGCGTCATCGAGCAGCCGCTCGACATCCGGGGCGTCACCGTGGTGCCGCTCAAGACCACCGCCCGCTTCCAGATGCGGTTCAACTGGTCGAAGGGCTTCGTCGGCAAAAAGGCGCTGCAGGCGTCGCTCGGGCTGCTCGACGCCGTGCCGAAGGGCGACCTGGTGTTCGTGGCGGCCCACCACCCGCTGATCGAGGCCGGCACCCGATCGACCGGCAAGACGCGACATGGGCGGGAGGCGCTGGAGGCGCTGGCGGCAGCGGGCGTCGACGCGGTGCTCTCGGGTCACGTCCACGACCCCTTCGACGTGGAGGAGGTCGTCAACGGCCGCACGATCCGCTTGGTGGGCGCGGGAACGCTGTCGGTGCGCACCCGCGACAACCCGCCGTCGTTCAACGAGATCCGTATCCAGGACGGCAAGTTCGAGACCATCGCCCGCCGCATGGGCGAGGCCGATTATACGGTCACCGAGCCGCAGGTCGCCGCCGAGCCGGTGGGCTGACGGCGGCCCACCTCAGGGTACCCGAACCCCACGGTGCGAGGCCTCTGAGAAACGGGGGCGGCCGTGCTTTGGTCAACCCGTATTCCTGCGCAGGCAGGAATCCAGGGCCAAGCAGACCGACGACCGGCGGTGCTTGGAACCCTGGGCTCCTGCCTCCGCAGGAGCACGGTTAGCGGTTCACAGAGGCGTGCTGGTGCGGGTGACTACTTCGGACTGCTCACCAAACGCGCGTGCCGATCAGCGTCCCCTTGGTGCCGCGATTGACCAGTTCGAAGCGGAAGTTCGGCCAGCGCCGGCGCCAGCGGGCGGCGATCACCCGTTCGCCGGGGCGCGCCGCGTCGTCGAGCAGCACGGTCCCGCCCACCGGCATCCGCTTGAACAGCGTCTCCGCCGCCCCGCGCACATAGGGGTGGATGGTCCAGGGCGGGCCATCGATCAGCAGCAGGTCGATCCGGTCCGGCACCGGGCTGGTGTCGTACCAGACGCCATGCCAGTCCTTGGGGGCGGGGCGCAGCGGTACGGCGTGCAGCGCCGCGTCCACGCCATGGTCGTGCAGCCAGCCAAGCGTCGCCCGCACGAAATCGGCATGCTGGTCCAGGCTGGTAAGACGGCCCCCGCCGTGCAGCTGCAAGGCCTTTGCCGTCACCAGGCTCGACGCGCCGGAGCCGAGCTCCACGACACTTTGTGGATGCGTCGACTTGATGTGGTCGACGATCAGCGAGAGATAGCCGGTATCCGCCTTCCAGCTGCCCAGGTTGGGCAGCGCGTCGGGCGCGAGCTCCAGGTCCGCGAGCAGCGCGGCCTTGGCCGCATCGGATCCGCCGGAGAGGCTGCGCAGCAGCCACGGCCATTGGATCAACGCGAAGCCGATCGTCTTCAGCGTCTCCAGCACCGTGCGGTTGAGATCGTCCTGCCATCCATCGGCATGGGCGAGCGGCAGGAAGGATGTCGTCTCGCGGGAAGTCATGCGGTGCGGCTCCGAACGGCCGGGCGCCGGAGGAGGAGCGGGATCGTCAGGGTCGGCACACGGGTCCTTTCACGCGACTGGCGGCGGGCTGCTACCACCCGATCATGACCGGGCAAATAAAAAGGGCGGCCCCGCACGGGGACCGCCCTTCCAAATGCGATGAGCCGTCGCTTAGCGCTTCGAGAACTGGAAGCTACGACGGGCCTTCGCCTTGCCGTACTTCTTACGCTCGACGGCGCGGCTGTCGCGGGTCAGGAACCCGGCGGCCTTGATCGGCGCGCGCAGCACCGGCTCGTAGCGGGTGATCGCCTGGCTGATGCCGTGCTTCACAGCACCGGCCTGGCCGGACAGACCGCCGCCCTTGACGGTGCAGATCACGTCATACTGACCTTCACGCTCGGCAACGCCGAACGGCTGGTTGATGACGAGACGCAGCGTCGGACGCGCGAAATAGACTTCCTGGTCACGACCGTTGATCGTGATCTTGCCCGAACCCGGCTTCAGCCAGACGCGAGCAACCGCGTCCTTGCGGCGGCCGGTGGCATAGGCGCGACCGTACTTGTCGATCTCCTGCGCGCGCAGCGGCGTGGTCGGCAGGGCCGGAGCCTCGGGAGCGGCGGCGTCCGGGGCCGGAGCTGCGGTCGCCGCTGCGGCGTCCTGCTGCTGCGGAGCGGCCGGGGCCTGCTGCGTCAGGCTGGCCAGGTCGGAAAGGGACTGGCGATTGTCAGACATCAGGCGCCCACCTTGTTCTTGCGGTTCATGCCCGCGATATCGAGGACTTCGGGGTTCTGGGCCTCGTGCGGGTGCTCGGTGCCCTTGTAGATGCGCAGGTTGCGCATCTGCTGGCGGCCGAGCGGGCCGCGCGGGATCATGCGCTCAACCGCCTTCTCCAGGATGCGCTCCGGGAAACGACCCTCGAGGATCTTGTCCGCGCGCACTTCCTTAAGACCACCAGCATAGCCGGTGTGCTTGTAGTAGAGCTTCTGCGTCAGCTTGCGGCCGGTGAACCGCACCTTGTCCGCGTTGATGACGACGACGTTGTCGCCGCAATCAACGTGCGGGGTGAAGCTCGTCTTGTGCTTGCCACGCAGAACATTGGCGATGATCGTCGCCGCGCGACCGACCACCAGGCCTTCGGCATCGACGATATGCCACTTCTTCTCCACCTCGTGCGGCTTGGCCGACTTGGTGGTCTTCATCAGCGCCTTCATAGGCTTGAGACCTCTTTGCTGGGTCGTTGCACCATGCAACACGCCGCCACCGATTCCAGGAGCGGCGCGAACGAGGGGCCGAATGCGCGAGAGGCTGCGCAAAGTCAAGCAAACCGCGGCTTTGCTGACGGGTATTATGATACCAGCCAGCGTGGCTCAGCCGGTTTCCAGTGCTACCCAGTCAACCACCGCGGCAGATGCCTCCGCGCTCCACCACTCGATCGCCGGCAGGTCATAGCCGTGCAGGGTCGCGATGCGGGCGGCGAGCGTTTCGACCAGGTCCGGCCTTGTCTTGAACAGGGCCGCCACCTCGGAGGCCGTCTCGACCGCACCCTGCCAGCGATAGATCGACGTGCAGGGCGCGAGCAGGTTGGCGCAGGCGGCGAGCCGTTCCTCGACCACCGCTCGGCCAATGCGCTCCGCCTCCGCGGCATCGGCGAAGGTCGCCTGGAGCAGCGCGATCCGGCTCATACGCGTCGGGGGCGCCGGCCGATCGCGTGCGCGCCCCAGGCGACGCTTGCCACCAGCAGCGCGCCGACGAGCTGGTGGAGCGCGGCGAGGGGGATGTTCACGCTCGTCATCACGGTCGCGATGCCGAGCAGGATCTGGACGCCGAACGCGCTGTGGATCGCGATCGATGGGCGGCGGTCGCCTGCGCGCCGGGCGAGCCGCGCCAGCACCACCAGCGCCGCCACCGTCACCCAGGCCCACCACCGATGCACGAAATGGATCAGGAACGGATCGTTCAGCAGCGCGTCGCCCAGGCTGCGATGCTGCAGCACGCCTTCGGGGAAGAAGCGGCCGTTCATCAGCGGCCACTCGTTCGTGACCAGCCCGGCGTTCAGCCCGGCGGTAAAGGCGCCGAACACCAGCTGCACGAACAGCACCATCCCGACCAGCAGCCCGGCGCCGGTCAGCCGTGCCGGCCGGCTCGCTGGATTGCGCGCCAGGTCGCGCAGGTCGAGCGCGGTCCACACCAGTCCTGCCAGGATGAAGAGCGCGGTCAGCAGGTGAGTCGCCAGCCGGAAGTGGCTGACATCAGTTCGCTCGACGAGGCCCGAGGCGACCATCCACCAGCCGATCGCACCCTGCAGCCCGCCCAGCGCCAGCAACGCCACGAGCCGCCAGCCATAGCCTCGCGGAATCGCGCGCCGCACGGCGAACCACAGCAGCGGCAGGGCAAAGGCGACGCCGATCAACCGCCCGAGCAACCGGTGGAGATATTCCCAGAAGAAGATCGCCTGGAAGCCGGCCAGCGTCATGCCCTGGTTGAGCTGCCGATATTCCGGGATGCGCTTGTAGTTGTCGAACTCGGCCTGCCACTGCTCGGCGTTGAGCGGCGGGACGATGCCGGTCAGCGGCTTCCACTCGGTGATCGACAATCCCGACTCGGTCAGGCGTGTGATGCCGCCCACCACCACCATGACGACGATCAGCCCGGCGACGGCGAGCAGCCAGGTGGCGATCGCGGCGGGGCGGGAAGGGCGGGCGGTAGGCGCCACGACGTCGGGCGCGATCGAGGGGCTGTGTGCCATGCGCCTGCTCTACGCCCACCGGCGGTGCGCGTCGATGCCGTGGGCACGCCGGTCGCAGCGGAAAAAATCAAAATGTGATGTTGTAACGTGTGTCGGGCGGGACTATCTGCATCGTCCATGGCCAGCAGCAGCATCCCCTTGCGGCGCGACGGTGTGCTCGATCGGTTCGCGATCGGGCTTTCCGGCCTGTGCGTGGTGCACTGCCTGGCGAGCGCGCTGTTCCTGGGGCTCTTCGCCTCGGCCGCCGGGGCGCTGATGAACCCCTTGTTCCACGAAGTCGGCCTGGCGCTCGCGATCGGTTTCGGCGCGCTGGCGCTCGGCCGCGGCATGATGACGCACGGCTATATGATGCCGGCGGCGATCGGCGGTCTCGGCCTCGGCGTCATGATGGGGGCGCTCCACCTGCCGCATGGCGGCGGGGAGACCTTCTGGACGATCATCGGCGTCGGCCTGCTGGCGCTGGGGCACGACCTGAACCGCCGCGCCATCGCCTGACCGCAGGCGGCTTGCCGCGGCCCCGGCGGAGGCTTATCTCATCGCCATGCACGCGCACGACCATCATGAACATTCGGGCGAGGCGCTTTCGCGCGTCGCGGAAGCCACTCTGGTTCGCTCGGGCGAGCAGTGGACGGCCATGCGCGCGCGCATCTTCTCGGTCCTGGCGGGCTTCGAAAAGCCGGCCTCGGCCTATGACATCGCCGATGCGGTGTCGCAGGCGGAGGGGCGCCGCGTCGCCCCGAACAGCGTCTATCGCATCCTGGACCTGTTCGTGAACGCGAACCTCGCGCGCCGGGTCGAGAGCGCCAACGCCTATGTCGCCAACGCGCACCCCGATTGCCTGCACGACTGCATCTTCCTGGTATGCGACAGCTGCGGCCAGACCACGCACATCGATGACGACAGCATCACCCGCACGGTGCGCTCCGCGGCAAGCGGCGCAGGCTTTGCACCGACTCGTCCCGTGATCGAGGTTCGGGGCAAGTGCGCGGACTGCCGCTAGGCGGTCGAGCTTCCGTTTCGGGCAATCGACACTGCGCGCGGCCCGCGCTAAGCCCTGCCGATGGTAGACGTTCCTAATACGCCGCTGCTCGACACGGTCCGGACGCCGGAGGATCTGCGGGCGTTGAAGCCTGCGCAGCTGCGCCAGCTTGCCGACGAACTGCGCCTGGAAACCATCTCGGCGGTGGGCACGACGGGTGGCCACCTCGGTTCCGGCCTGGGCGTGGTCGAGCTGACGACGGCGATCCACTATGTGTTCAACACGCCCGACGACCGGCTGATCTGGGATGTCGGGCATCAATGCTATCCGCACAAGATCCTGACCGGCCGCCGCGACCGCATCCGCACGCTGCGCCAGGGTGGGGGCTTGTCCGGCTTCACCAAGCGCAGCGAGAGCGAATACGACCCGTTCGGCGCCGCCCACAGCTCGACTTCGATCTCGGCCGCGCTGGGCTTCGCCATCGCCAACAAGATCGCCGGCCGGCCCGGCAAGGCGATCGCCGTGATCGGCGACGGCTCGATGTCGGCGGGCATGGCCTATGAGGCGATGAACAACGCCGAACAGGCGGGCAATCGCCTGGTCGTGATCCTCAACGACAACGACATGTCGATCGCGCCGCCGGTGGGCGGCCTTTCGGCCTATCTGTCGCGCATCGTCTCCAGCCGCGGCTTTCTGGGAATCCGTGAGACGCTGAAGAAGGTCGCCCGCCGCCTGCCGCGCCCGCTGCACTCGGCCGCCCGCAAGACCGACGAGTTCGCCCGCGGCATGACGATGGGCGGCACGTTGTTCGAGGAACTCGGCTTCTACTACGTGGGCCCGGTCGACGGCCACAACCTCGACCACCTGATCCCGGTGCTGGAGAACATCCGCGACGCGGAAGAAGGCCCGATCCTGCTCCATGTCGTGACGCAAAAGGGCAAGGGCTACGCCCCGGCCGAGGCGTCGGCGGACAAGTACCACGGCGTCCAGAAGTTCGACGTCATCACCGGCACCCAGGCCAAGGCACCGCCGGGGCCGCCGAGCTACACCAGCGTCTTCGCACAGGCGCTGGTGGCCGAAGGCGAGCGCGACCCGACGATCTGCGCCATCACCGCGGCGATGCCCGCGGGCACCGGCTTGGACAAGTTCCAGACGCGCTTCCCCGAGCGCTCGTTCGACGTCGGCATCGCCGAGCAGCATGCTGTCACCTTTGCGGCCGGCCTCGCCGCCCAGGGGATGCGCCCGTTCTGCGCCATCTACTCGACCTTCCTCCAGCGCGCCTATGACCAGGTGGTCCATGACGTCGCGATTCAAAACCTGCCGGTCCGCTTCGCGATCGACCGCGCCGGGCTGGTCGGCGCCGACGGCGCCACTCACGCCGGCAGCTTCGACGTCACCTATCTGGCGACGCTCCCCAACATGGTCGTGATGGCCGCCGCCGACGAGGCGGAGCTGGTCCACATGACCCACACCGCCGCGCTCTACGACGACGGTCCGATCGCGCTGCGCTACCCGCGCGGCAACGGCGTCGGCCTGCCGCTTCCGACCACGCCGGAACGGCTCGAGATCGGCAAGGGCCGCGTGGTGCGAGAGGGCAAGAAGGTCGCGATCCTCTCGCTCGGCACCCGCCTGGAAGAGGCGCTTAAGGCCGCCGAGCAGTTGGAGGCCAAGGGCTTGTCGACCACGGTCGCCGACCTGCGCTTCGCCAAGCCGCTGGACGAGGCGCTGATCCGCCGCCTGCTCACCACCCATGAGGTTGCGGTGACGCTCGAGGAGGGCGCCATCGGCGGCCTTGGCGCCCATGTCCTCACCTATGCGAGTGACGAGGGGCTGATCGACGCCGGGCTGAAGCTGCGCACCATGCGCCTGCCCGACGTGTTCCAGGACCAGGACAAGCCCGAGAAGCAGTATGACGAAGCCGGCCTCAACGCGCCCCAGATCGTCGACACGGTGCTGAAGGCGCTGCGCTGGAACGAGGGCGTCGAGGAAACCCGCAAGCCGGCCTAAGCGGGCAACCGGTACTCCTGCGAAAGCAGGAGTCCAGGGCCACGAACGCTTCCGCTTAAGGCCCTGTGCTCCTGCCTGCGCAGGAGCACGGAGCTGGTCTTCCGGACCCGCCGGCCCCTCACTCCACGCGCAGCATCATCGCATGCGCCATGCGCAGGAACGACTGCTGCATCTGCGCGCCGAGCGCCGGCTCCACCCGGTTCTCGGCGAGCGCGCGGCTCATCGCATGCACCCATTGCCTGGCAGTCTCGCGCGTGATCGGCATCTCCCGATGCAGCGACATGATGCAGGCCCCCGGCCGCGCCACGAACCAATCTCTCGGGCCGCCAAGCCAAGCGCTGAGGAATTGCGTCAGCGACACCCGCACCGGCAGCAGGTCGGCATCGTGCATCGCCCGAAGCTCGGCATATTCGGGTTCATGCTCCATCAGGTCATAGAAGCGGTCGACGACCAGCCGCACCCCGTCCGCCCCGCCGATGCGGTCGTACAGGCTCGGCGGAGCCTTGGCAGAAGAGGCGGGGGCGGCGGTCATCATCATCTCCAGGCGTGGCAGCGCAGGATCGCGTCTAGGCGGACCAGACCCGATCCGCCTTGATCTCGCGCAACCGCTTGCACGGCCTCAGGGCCGCATCGTCCCTGTGTCCATGAAGCGCTGGTGCCAGGACAGCGCCTCGCCCGGTAGCGACGGCGCGTGCAGGCCATAGCTCCCCTTCAGGGCGCGCGCGTAATAGTCGGCCAGCATCGGGCGGTAGTCGGGGTGCGCGCAATTCTCGATGATCAGCCGCGCGCGCTGCTTGGGGCTCAGCCCGCGCAGGTCGGCCAGTCCCTGCTCGGTGACGATCACCTGCACGTCCTGGTTGATGTGGTCCACATGCGCCACCTGCGGCACGATCGCGGAGATGGCGCCGGCCTTGGCGGTCGAGGGCGTCATGAAGATCGAGATATAGGCGTTGCGGGCGAAGTCGCCAGATCCGCCGATGCCGTTCTGGATGCGCGACCCCATGACATGGGTCGAGTTCACGTTGCCGTAGATGTCGGCCTCGATCAGTCCGTTCATCGCGAGGCAGCCGAGCCGCCGCACCAGTTCCGGATGGTTGCTGATCTCCTGCGGGCGCAGCACCATCTTGGTCCGGTACACGCCCATGTTCGTGTTGAGCCGCTCCGCCGCCTCGGGGCTCAGCGAAAAGCCGGTGGCGGAGGCCATGCGCAGGCGCCCGCTGTCCAGCAGGTCGAGCATGCCGTCCTGGATCACCTCGGTGAAGGCGGTCATGTCGTGGAAGGGGCTGTCGACCAGGCCGGTCAGCACCGCGTTTGCGATGTTGCCGACGCCCGACTGGATCGGCAGCAGCGACGCGGGCAGGCGTCCCTGGCGCACCTCATGCCCGAAGAATTCGAGCAGGTGACCCGCGATCGCGCGCGCGGTCGCGTCCGGCGGGGTGAAGGGCAGGTTGCGGTCGGGCGCGTCCGTCTCGACGATCGCGACGATCTTGTTGGGATCGCAGCGGAAATAGGGTTCGCCGATGCGGTCGTCCGGCCGCACCAGCGGGATCGGCACGCGCGCCGGCGGCAGCGCGGTGCCGTAGTAGATGTCGTGCACGCCTTCGAGCCCGGCGTCCTGCCAGCGGTTGACCTCCAGGATCACCTTGTCGGCGCGGTCGATCCAAGTCTTGTTGTTGCCGACCGAGGAAGACGGGATCAGCGCGCCGTCCGGGCGGATGCCGGACACTTCGATGACCGCGACGTCCAGCGGCCCCAGGAAGCCCTCCCAGGCCATCGGCGCGACCTGACTCAGGTGCATGTCGAAATAGTCCATCTCGCCCGCGTTGATCTTCGCGCGCGCGATCGGATCGGAATTGTAGGGCAGGCGGAACTCGATGCCGTCCGCCTTGGCGAGCGCGCCGTCGAGCTCCGGCCCGGTCGAGGCACCCGTCCAGATGCGGACGCGGAACGGCCGGCCCGCTGCGTGTTCGGCTTCGATCCGCGCGGCCAGCGCCGTCGGCACGGCCTTGGGGTACCCGGACCCGGTGAACCCGCTCATCCCGACCGTGTTGCCGGACGAGATGTGGGTCGCAGCCTCGGCGGCGGTGCAGATTTTGCCGCGAAGCGCCTGACACGCGATACGGTCGACCATTGGGTTCTGTTCTCCGTTAGGGGGTTCCGCGCTGCATCAGCATCGCAGTGATCGCCTGGCGGGCCAGCGGCAGGCGGCTGCCGACCCGGAGCGTCGCATGACGCGCGAGCCGCGCGCCGGGGCGCTCGTCTGTATAGAGCCGCACCAGGAAATTCGTGGCGGCATAGAGCGGCCGGCTGGCGAGCCGGTGCGTCATCTCGTAGCGGCGCAGCAGCCCCGGCGCCGCGATGTCGCCGCCGCGTCGTGCGGCATCGGTCACCAGCTGCGCCAGCGTCGCCTGGCTCTGGAGGCCCAGGTTGAAGCCATGGGCGGTCACCGGGTGCATGCCCACGGCCGCATCGCCGATCAGCGCCGCGCGCGTCGCCGCAAAGTGCCGGGAATAGGTGGTCGCGAGCGGGTAGATGTGCGCGGGCGCGTCCACGTCCATCCGGCCGAGCCGGCCCTGGTACCGCCGCGTCAGCTCCGCCCCCAGTGCTGCCTCGTCCAGTGCCGCGATCCGTTCCATCGCCTTCGCAGGCAGGGTGAGCACCGCGGACGAGCGCCGACCGTTGAGCGGCAGCATCGCCACCGTCTGGTGGTGATCGAACCACTCGGTGGCGACGCCCTGATGGTCGCCCTCGTGGCGAACGCGGCAGACCATCATCGATCGGCCGAGCCGGTTGATCTCCGCCCCGATCCCCAACTGCTCCCGCACCCGCGAGAAGCGCGAGTCCGCCGCCACCAGCAGCCGCGCGGAAAGGACCCGCCCGTCCTCGAGCGTCACGTCGGCGGACCGAGCGTCCGTCCGGATCGCCGCAACGCCGGTGCCGGCAAGCAGCGTCAGGTTCGGCTGGTCGGCGACCGTCCGGTACAGCGCCTCGCGGATGCGATGGTTCGGCACCATCAGGCTCAGCGGGCCGCCGCCGTGGCCGGACGTCTCGAACGAGAGCGCGAAGGGGGAGGCGCCGTTCAGCACCCGCGCCTCGTTGAGCGGCGAGATCTCGTCCGTGGGCAGCAGGTCCCAGGCGCCCAGCGCCTTCAGCGTGCCGATCGAGCGGTGGGTGAGGGCGATCTCGCGCCCGTCAAAGGCAGGGGCGGCGATCGCCGCTTCAGGCTGGCGCTCGATCACGGTCACGCGAAGCGGCGCATCGGCCAGCGAACGCGCTAGGCTCAGCCCGGCGGGACCGCCGCCTATGATCACTACGTCACTATCCATCGCGCGAACCTCCCGTGTGCCGGGCGCTATGCGGGTGCCCTCCTGCGCCCGTCCTTGCGCCCGATCAACCCGCTCCTGTCCGTAAAACGTCTCGGGGCGCTGGAGTGCCCCACCGGGCTCGACATTTGCGCGCAGGCGTTCCACTTCAGCGCCATGACCCGCAACGCCCCTGCGCCGGCCTGGCGCGCGTTGCATGATCTGGGAGCACGCGCATGACGTTGGTTGGTGTCGACTGGGGATCGAGCAACCTGCGTGCCTATCGCTTCGACGCGGACGGTACGGTGATCGACCGGCGCGAATCCCCGCGCGGTGCTGCCCGGCTGAAGCGCGACGAGTTCCCCCAGGTGCTGGCGGACACGCTCGAAGGTTGGCTGGAGGCGGACACGCGGGTGGTGCTCGCCGGCATGGTCGGCGCCCGCGCCGGCTGGCATGAGGCACCTTATCTGCCGTGCCCTGCCGATCCGGCCGGGCTCGCCGCTGCCGCCCTGCGGGTCGAGGATGCGCCGGCCCACTGCTTCATCGTCCCGGGCCTTTCCGCGCGCGACGCAAGCGGCGTCGCGAACGTGATGCGGGGTGAGGAGACCCAGATCCTCGGCAGCGGGCTTTCGGACGGTACCATCGTGCTGCCGGGCACCCACAGCAAATGGGCGCGCGTCGAAGGGGGCCGCATCACCGGCTTCTCCACCGTCATGACGGGCGAGATGTACGCGCTGCTCAGGAACAACTCGCTGCTGGGGCAGCTGGCGGAGGGGGACACGCCCGACGAAGCCGCCTTTGCGCTCGGCGCACAGCGCGCGCTGGACAATCCGGCAGGCCCGCTGCCGCTGCTTTTCTCTGCACGTGCCGATGTGCTGCTCGGCAGCCTCGCGCCGCAGGCGGTCGCCAGCTATCTCTCCGGCCTGTTGATCGGCGGCGAAGTGGCGGCGATGCGGGATGCGACCGGCCAGGGGCTGGTGCTGATCTGCAATGCCATGCTTGCCGCGCGCTACCAGGTCGCCCTGGCGCTGGCGGGTGTGACGGACGTGACCGTGGTCGACGGCGCCGATGCGGTGGCGCGCGGCCTGTGGCGAATTGGAGGATTGCTGAAGTGACGATCGAAACCCTGCTGGGCGGCCTGCCGCTCGTCGCCATTCTGCGCGGCCTGACCCCGGACGAGGCGCCGGCGGTCGCCGATGCATTGTTCGACGTGGGCTTCCGCTGCCTGGAAGTGCCGCTCAACTCGCCCGAGCCGTTCGACAGCATCCGCCGGATCGTCGATCGCATGGGCGATCGCGCGCTCGTCGGCGCGGGCACGGTGCTGACCGTCGCCGACGTCGGCCGGGTGGCGGATGCCGGCGGCAAGATCGTGATTTCGCCCAACAGCGACGTGGACGTGATCGCCGCGACCAAGGACGCCGGCCTCCAGTCGCTGCCCGCCTTCTTCACCCCCAGCGAGGCGTTTCGCGCCATCGCGGCCGGTGCCGATGCGCTCAAGCTCTTCCCGGCCGAACTCGCCGGGCCGCAGGGGCTGAAGGCGATGCGCGCGGTGCTGCCCAAGAGCTTCCCCGTCTTCCCCGTCGGCGGCATCGATCCCGACACCATGGGACCCTATCTGCAGGCGGGCGCCGCCGGCTTCGGGATCGGCTCTTCGCTCTATGCGCCCGGCCGCAGCGTCGAGGACGTGCGCGCCCGCGGCGCGGCGCTGGTCAAGGGCTTCGAGGCGGCTCGGGCAGCCTGACGCACCTCGGCAGCTGCTCTTCAGCTGGGGATCAGCGCGCCTCGACCGAGTCGAGGATGCGCCCGCCGGCCATGAACACCGCGACCGGGCAGAGGGTGAACAACGCCCAACCCCCGGCGCCGGGGTATTGCTCGACATAGTTGAGCCCGCGCTCGACGGCACCCATGCCGAGGCCGTAGATCACCAGATAGGCCTCGAACTTGGTCTTGATCGTGAACAGGCGGGTGACGCGGTTCCACATGGCCGGGACGTAGCAAGCCCCGTGCCAGCGGCAGAAAACTGCGGTTCCGCCCAGTCTCGGCGTAGTTAACTGTCAATTAACTCGACAAGCCCAAGCACTTCGAGCAGCGCCACCCGCGCAGCTTCGATCCCCGCGATCAGGGCAGCGTCCGCGATGGCGTCATGCGCGATCGTCTCCGGCCAATGGCTGCGAACGACCTCCGCAATCCGGTCGAGCCTGGCGTCATCCACCAGGAACCGCGGGTCGATCGTCACGGGATCGGCGACGACACGCAGGCGCAGGCAGGCGGGGCCGCCGCCGTTCGCCATCGACTCGCGCACGTCGACCACTTCCAGCCGGCGGATCGGGCCATTGCCCGCGACATGCTCCTGCAGCCAGTCCCAGACCGACGGCGTCGCTCGCGCTTCCTCTGGCAGCACCAGCGCCTGCACCCCGTCCGGCAGCGTCACCAGCTGCGCGTTGAAGAGGTAGGAGGCGATCGCGTCTTCCAGCGGCACCCGTGCCGCGGGCACCTCGACGATCTCCACCTCCGGCAGCAATCGGCGGAGTTCGGCGTAGAAAGCGGGTGCGTCGGCAAAAGCCTGTTCATGGCAGAACAGCACGCGCTCGTTCGCCACCGCCACCACGTCGTTGTGGAAGGCGCCGGCCGCGATTGCCGCGTCCGATTGCTGCACGAACAAGGTGCGCTTCGAGGCCAGGCCATGCGCCCGCGCCACCGCCGCGCTCGCCTCACGATGCTGGCGGGCAGGGAAGCGCCCCCCGGCAACGCCATAGACGAACACCTCGACGCCGGGCTGATCATGCGCCGCCGAGAGCCGCATGTGGTTCGCCGCGCCTTCGTCCCCGAAGGGTGCTGGCACGGGCGGATGCACCGCAAAGCTCTCATGCGCGAAGGCGAGTCGCAGCTGTGCCAGTGTCGCGGGCCACTCGTGGCTGCGATGCGCCATGGTGACCAGGTTCGCGACGCTCAGGTGGCAACGCCCATCGACCGTGTCGGGCGCAGGGGAGACGGTGGCAGCATTGGCCGCCCACATCGCCGAGGCCGACAACGCCTGCGCCTTCAGGTGCGCAGGTGCCGCCGCATAGTCGGTCGCGAGCGCCGCCAGCCAGCGGTGATCCGGCCGCGGATGCGGCAGCAGGATCCCTTGAGCGAGGCCCAGGGCGAGATTGGTGCGCATCTTGTCGATGCCCTGCAACGCCGCCGCGCGCGGGTGCGAGACCGCACCGGCATTGCGGGTCGCGGCCAGGTTGCCGTGGCTCAGCCCCGCATAATTGTGGCTCGGCCCCACGATCCCGTCGAAGTTGATCTCCCGCACCGCCATCAGTCGCGCTCCACCACCGTCACCTGGTCGCCAGCCTCGACGCCCAGCAATGCGGCACAGTCGGGGTCGAGCAGCACGTCGCCGGCGTCGGCCGCACGCACCTGGCCCAGCGCCACGCGGAAATGCTCCAGCCGCCCGGCCGACACCAGCATCGGCTCCCCGTCGCCGCCCAGATCCGCAACGCGCACCTGCCGCGCATTGCGGATGGTCGCCACCTGGTCGGTCCGCGCGGTCATGGTCGGCCCGCCGTCGAAGATGTCGACGTAGTTCTCATAGTGGAAGCCCTCGCGCTCCAGCATCCGCATCGCGGCGCGGCCGGAGGGGTGGGGCAGGCCGATCACCGAGCGCGCATTCTCCGGCAGCATCGCCGTGTAGACCGGATGCTTGGGCATCAGGTCGGCGATGAACTGGTTGCCGTGGATGGCGTTGAACTGGTCCGCCTCCTGGAAGCTCATGCCGAAGAAGCGCCCCGCCACCCCGTCCCAGAAGGGCGACCCGCCCGCCTCATCGATCACGCCGCGCAGCTCGGCCAGGATGCGGTCCGCGAAGCGCTGGCGATGCGCCTTGATGAACAGGTAGCGGCTGCGCGCCAGCAGCAGCCCCAGCCCGCCGGCGCGCTCGCCCGGATGCAGGAACAGCCCGCCGACCTCGCTCGCGCCCTCCAGGTCGTTCACCAGGTTGAGGATCTCGGCACGGAAGGTCCGGCGCAGCGCCTCGCTGTGCTTGGTGAGGGTCGCGACCCGATAGGAGTAGAAGGGCCAGTGCTGGCCGACCTGGGTGAAGATCTGGCAGGTGCCGCGCACCTCCTGCGTTTCCGCATTCTCCAGAACCAGCACGAACAGCTCGTCTTCCAGGCTGTCGGCGTCGCGCGCAAAGGCGGCGTGGCTCCGCTCCAGCTTTGCGCGTAGCGCCGGCTTGTCGGGCGGCAGGTTGGTGAAGCCGCCGCCGGTCAGCTTCGCCATTTCATAGAGGTGCTGCAGGTCCTCGTCGCGGGCGGCGCGGATGCGAAAGCTCATGCGCTCCCCCGCTCGACCAGCCGCAGGATCGAAAGTGCCGACAGCGCGGCGCGCTCGGCAAGGCTGTCGGGCAGCATATATTCCTCCGGCGAATGGATGGCGCCGCCGCGAACGCCCATGGTGTCGACCACGGGCACGCCGCAGGCGGCGATGTTGTTGCCGTCGCACACGCCGCCGGTGTCGCGCCAGCCGACCGAAAGCCCCAGGCTCTGGCCCGCATCGCGGACCAGCCCGAACAGGCGCTCGGCGGCGGCATCGATCGGCTTGGGCGGCCGGTTGAAGCTGCCGTGGCACTCGACGCGCACGTCGTGCCCCGCGGCCACCTCCGTCGCGGCCGTGTCCAGCGCCGCCTGCGCGCGCGCCGCCGCATCGAGCGAGGCGGGGCGGAAGTTGACCCGCAGCACCGCATGCTCCGGCACGACGTTGTTGGGGCTGCCGCCGTCGATCCGCGCCGGATTGACGGTGAGGCCGTCCCCCGCCGCATCCGCCAGCCGCAGCGCGAGCTCGGCCGCCGCCACCAGCGCGTTGCGGCCTTCCTCGGGATTACGGCCGGCATGGGCGCTGCGCCCGGTCACCGCGAGCGAGAAATTGCCCGTACCGCCGCGCGCACCCGCCAGCGTTCCATCCGCAAGCGACGGCTCGTAGACGAAGGCGGCGGCCTTGCCGCGTGCCGCGCGCGCGATCAGCGGCGCGGAGGAGAGCGAGCCCGTCTCCTCGTCGGAGTTGATGACCACCTGGTAACCCAGCCGCCCCGCAAAGCCCGAGTTCTCGATCGCCTCGAGCGCGGCGAGCATCACCGCTAGCCCGCCCTTCATGTCGGCGACGCCGGGGCCGTTCAGCGCGCCATCCTCGCGCACCCGCATCTTCTGGAACGGGTGGTCCGCCGGATAGACCGTGTCCATGTGGCCGGCGAACAGCAGCTGGATCGACGCCTGTGGCCGCACCGTCAGCAGCAGGTGGCGTCCGTGCTCGATCGGCTGGAGCCGCCCGCTGGCGGAGATCGCCTCGACCGGGTCCGGCTTGATCAGTGCGATCCCGCCCGGCAGCGCGGAAAAGGCATCGGCGAGCAGCTGCGCCATCCGCGCCAGTCCGGCGAGATTGCGCGTGCCGCTGTTTACCGCGACCCAGGGTTCGAGGTGCGCCAGCATCGGGGCAGCGCGCGCCCGTTCGACAACGGCGGCTTCCGCGCTTGTAAGAACATCCATGGGCGCGAGGCTAGCGCGGTTCCGCTCCGGAAGGAACGGGGCTAGAAGGAATAGACCAACGAGGCGCGGGTGGTGGTGTCGGTGGTGACGCTGCCTTCGGGCGGGCGGCTTTCGTATCGCACCGCATAGGAGACCTGCGCGGAGAGCGGCCCCAACAGCTTGGCATCGACCGCCGTTGTGCTGCTGACCGTGCTGTTCGCCTGCGCGGCCAGATAGGCGGAGGCGTCCTGGCGCAGCGTCAGCGCGGGGGTCAGGCGCCAGTCGAAGTCGACCGAACCGCGTGCGGCAAGGCTGCTTTCCTGGGTCTCGTCGGTGAAGTCGGTCTGACGAAACGCGGGGCCGAGTTCCAGGTCCAGCGTCAGCGCGGGCCGCTTGATCGCGCTGTAACCGGCACCCGCGGAAGCCGAGAAGCGGCTGTTGTACCCGACGAAGCGGTCGCTCTCGAACTGTGTCGATCCGTAGACGTAGAGCCGGTCGTCGACCTTGTAGTTCGGCTCATAGGCGGCGAGGTAATATTCCCGGTTCGTGACGCCGTTCGCCTTTTGATAGTCGAGCTGCAGGCGCAGCTTGTGGCGCCAGCGGAAACCCTCGCGCGACAGGTCCAGCACGCCGGTCGCGCCGAAATTGTCGGTGTTGCCCGAACTCGCATAGCCGCCGAGTTCCGCACGCCCCTTCACCAGCGCAAAGAACGAGGATTCCTGGAGCTCGCGGGTGCGTTGGGCGGCGCGATCGGCCGTCCACTTGCCGGTGATCTCGCGGACCAGGTCGATGCTGTCCGGCGCTGCGATCCGCGAATATTTGACCAGCGTCGCGACCTCGCCCTCGTTGCCCGATGCCATGGCGGCATCGAGCATCATCTTGAGCTGCTCGGGGATCGGCGCGTCCTTCTTGGCGGCAGCCGGCGGCGCGGCATTTGCCAGCAGGAGCGGTGCGGCAAGGAAAAGATACGCAGCCTTGGTCACGCGCCTGTCCTTAGCTGCAATGCAGCGAGAGGTGAACCCGCCTTCCGACTCGCTCCGTCGCGTCAGCGCGCGGTACGGCCTAGCGGCTCGGCGAACAGCTCCAGCAGCCGCTCGTACAGCGCACGCTTGAAGCCGACGATCGCCTCCGGCAGCTCCTCCGGCTCGGCCCAGCGCCAGGCGCGGAACTCCGGCTCCGGCGTCGCAATGTCGATGTCCTGCTCCTCGCCCTCGAAGCGGAAGGCGAACCAGCGCTGGCGCTGCCCGCGATACTTGCCGCCCCACACCTTGCCGATCATGTCGTTCGGCAGGTCGTAGGTGAGCTCTTCCGGCGCCTCGCCGATCAGCGAGACCTTGTCCGGCTGCACGCCGGTCTCCTCGCGCAGCTCCCGCAGCGCTGCTTCCAGCGCATCCTCGCCCGGATCGATCCCGCCCTGCGGCATCTGCCAGGCCTCCAGCGTCGAATCGATCCGCTGGCCGACGAACACGCGGCCGTCGCGGTTGATCAGCATGACGCCCGCGCAGGGCCGATAGGGAAGGGTGGTCTCGTTCATGGCATGTCTCCTAGCGGTGCGGCCGCGGCCAAGTCGAGGGGCTCAGCCGGCCGCCTGCGCCAGGACGCGCTCGGCCTCCGCCTCGGTGATGATCTGGCGCAGCGCCACCAGCGCGCCGGCAAGGTCGCCCTGGCTCGACGGGATCGCGCGGCGCAGGTTGAGGAACCCGTGCACATTGCCGCGCGCCTCGCGATAGGTGACGGCGACGCCCACCTGGGCGAGCGCCGCCGCATAGGCACGCCCCTGGTCGCGCAACGGATCGAGCCCGGCGGTCAGCACCAGCGCCGGCGGCATCTCCGCCATGTCGCCCAGCAGCGGTGAGGCGCGCAGGCTCGCGCGCTCTGCCCGATATGCCTCGCCGAACCAGGCGAGCGACTCGCGGGTCAGCAGATAGCCGTCGGCGAACTCGGCGTGGGACGGATATTCGCGGGTGATGTCCGTCACGGGATAGATCGGCCACTGCGCGATTACCGGCGCCGCCGCGGCCCGATCGCGCAGCGCCATGGCGGTGACGATCGCCAGCGCGCCGCCCGCACTGTCGCCGGCCAGCACCAAGCTCGTCACGCCGCGCTCCAGCTCGGCCGGTCCCGCCGCCAGCCAGCGCGCGGCGGTCTCCGCGTCGTCGGGCGCTGCCGGCCAGGGGTGCTCGGGCGCCAGCCGATATTCGACCGCCACCACCGGCAGGTCGAGCATCCGCGCGATCTCCGCACAAAGGCTCGCATGCGAGTCGAGGTCACCGATCACGAAGCCGCCGCCGTGCAGGAACAGCACCACGGGCCCGGGCTCCCGCGCGGGACGCGCGTCGAACAGGCGCGCGCGCAGGTCGCCGTGCGGCGCGGGGATGGTGCAGTCGCGGACCACCGCCAGCGTTCCTGTCGGCAGATCCGCCACGTCCTTGGTTGCCAGGAGCTGCGTGCGTGCGGCGGCCGGCTCCAGCTCATGCATGCGCGGGCCGGGCATGTTCTCGAGATAGCCGAGGAAGGCGCGGACGTCGGGGCGGACGAAAACGGTCAAGGCGCTCTCCTGTGGCGCGGCGTTGCGGCCGCGGTGCGTGCGCTTACCTATGAAGCGTGATCCGCGTCGTCCACCACCCCGACTATGTCGCGCCCGCACCGGCGCGCAGCACCTATCAATGGAACAAGAACGGGCTGGTGCGCGACTTGCTGCGCGCGCAGGCAGCCGGGATCGACTGGCACCAGCCGGATCCGATGCCGCGCCGCTGGATCGAGGCGGTGCACGAACCCGGCTATGTCGCCGAGGTGATCGAGCTTGCCGTACCCCCGGAAAAGGCGCGCCGGATCGGCTTCCCGATCACCGCCGAGGTCGCGACACGCGCGCAGGCGGTGCCCGGCGGCACCTATCTCGCCGCCCGGCTCGCGCTCGAACACGGCTTTGCCGCGAATACCGCCGGCGGAAGCCACCATGCGTTGGCCGACACTGGCGCGGGCTTCTGCGTGTTCAACGACCTGGCGATCGCCGCCAACCGGCTGGTGGAGGAGGGGGAGGCCGCGCGCGTGCTGGTGGTCGACTGCGACGTGCACCAGGGCGACGGCACCGCCTCGCTGCTGGCGGGCCGGCCCGGGCTCGCCACCTATTCGATCCACGCGGAAAAGAACTTCCCCGTGCGAAAGGCACGCTCGACCCTCGACGTGCCGCTCGCGGACGGCGTCGGAGATGACGAGTATTGCACGGTTCTAGCGGAAACGCTGGTTCCTCTGGTCGATGGCTTCGCGCCCGACCTGATCCTCTATCAGGCCGGGGTGGACCCGTTCGCGGGCGACCGGCTCGGCCGGCTCGCGCTCACGCGCGAAGGGCTGGTCCGGCGGGATCGCTGGGTGGCGACGCTGGCGCGCGACCGCGGCATCCCGCTCGCGAGCGCGTTGGGAGGCGGCTACGGCGACGATGCGATGGAGGTGTCGGCGCGGCACGTTGCCTCGATCCTCACGCTGGGTGGGGTCTTCGCCGGATAAGGTCGGTAGCAGGACGGCTTGCGGTGATCGCGCGGAGGTGCATGTAGGGCGCCATGCACGCGCCCCGCTCTTCCTTGCCCTCTTCCCTGACCGCAACGCGCGATCCGCTCCGCTGGCTCGCGCCCGTGTTCGAACGGATGCTCGGCCGGATCGACCAGGGGCTGGGATTCGGCGCGATCGAGGCGACGCTTCCGAATGGCCGTGCCGTCCGGCTCGGCGGCCGCGGCGAGGGGCCGGTGGCGGTGGTGGTGCTCCACCGCTGGCGTGCGATGCTGCGGCTCGCGACCGGCGGCTCTGCGGGCTGGTACGAGGCCTGGGTATCGGGCGACTGGTCGAGTCCGGACCCCGTGCCGCTGTTCGACCTCTTCATGCGCAACGGCCGCGCGCTCGGCAACGTCGGCCGCGCGGGTCGGCTGACCGGCATCGCCCGGCGCTTCGCCCATTGGTCGCGCCGCAACCATCGCGCCAATGCGCGCCGCAACATCCAGTTCCACTATGATCTGGGCAACGACTTCTACCGCGCCTGGCTCGATTCCAGCATGACCTATTCGAGCGCGCTGTTCGCCGATCCCGCCGAGCCGCTGGAGGCCGCCCAGGACCGCAAGCTCCAGGCGATCCTCGACCGCACCGGTACCAGGCCCGGCGACACCATCCTGGAGATCGGCTGCGGCTGGGGCTCCTTCGCCGAGCGCGCAGCCCGCGCCGGTCGCCGCGTCCATGGCCTGACCCTCTCGTCCGAGCAGAAGCGGTTCGTCGAGCAGCGCATGGCCGATGCGAAGCTCGACGGCGTGGAGGTGTCGCTCACCGACTATCGCGACGCCGCCGGCAGCTACGACGCGATCGCCAGCATCGAGATGGTCGAGGCGGTGGGGCAGGAATATTGGCCGGCCTACCTGGACGCGATTGCCGCGCGGCTGAAGCCCGGCGGCCGCGCCGCGCTCCAGTATATCGCGATCGATGACGCGCTGTTCGACGCCTATGCCAACAACGTCGATTTCATCCAGGCCTACATTTTCCCCGGCGGCCTGCTGCTCTCGACCGAGCGCTTCCGCGCGCTCGCCGAGGCGCGGGGCCTCGCCTGGCAGGACGAGCACCGCTTCGGCCAGGACTATGCCGAGACGCTCCACCGCTGGCGCCGCGCCTTCGACGCTGCCGAGGCAGCCGGCGACCTCCCGGACGATTTCCCGCCCGGCTTCGCCAACCTGTGGCGCTATTACCTGATGTACTGCGAAGGCGGCTTCCGCGGCGGCGGCATCCACGTCGCCCAGGTCACGCTGGTCAAGCAGGCCTAACCACCCCAACCGCAACTGCGCAGAAGCACGAGCGCGTCAGTCGACCCGCTCGAAATGCCCCGTCTCAAACCCCGACACCATCAGCGCCGCGATCCGCTCCGCTACCACCTCCGGCGGCTTCACGCTCTCAGGCGCCTCGCCCGGATAGGCGCGTGCGCGCATCTTGGTGCGGGTGGCGCCCGGATCGACGATGGCGGTGCGGATCGCCGTCAGCTGGCGCACTTCCTGGCCGAATGCGGTCAGCAGGTTCTCGAACGCGGCCTTGGACGAGCCATACAGCCCCCAGTATGCGCGCGGGTTGCGCCCCACGCTGGAGGTGAGCCCCACGACCCGGCCGTTCTTCGCCTGGCGCAGCATCGGTCCGAACGCGCCCAGCAGCGCTGCCTGCGCCGTCACGTTTAGCGTGAACAGCTTCGACATCTCCTTGAAGTCGATCGCGTTCACCGGCCCGAGCGTGCCCAGCATCGCCGCGTTCAGCACCAGCATGTCGAGCGCCTGCCAGCGCTCGCCCAGCGCCGCTGCCAGCCGCGCCACGCCGTCCGGCTCGGCCAGGTCCAGCGGCGCGATCGTTGCGCTGCCGCCTGCCTGGTGGATCGCTTCCTCGACTTCCTCGAGCCCGCCCGGCGTGCGCGCGGTCAGCACCACGTGCGCGCCTTGGGCGGCAAGCGCAAGCGCCGTCGCCGCGCCGATGCCGCGGCTGGCCCCCGTCACGAGCGCGAGCTGGTCGGCAAGGGGCTTGTCGGTCATCGAAGGTCCTGGAGCTTGGAAAGGAAGGGCAGGGGTGCGCCGGCGATCAGCCGACGCGCTCCTCCAGCATGGCGAGCTGGTCGACCGTGCGGGTCTCGTCCTGGTCGGTCAGCGGCGTCGGATAGTCACCGGTGAAGCAGGCGTCGCAGTACTTCGGCCGCACCGCTGCGCGCTCCGCCTCGCCCAGCGCCTTGTAGAGGCCGTCGATGGACACGAACGCCAGGCTGTCGGCCTGGATGTATTCGGTCATGCCGCCCAGATCGAGCTTGGCCGCCAGCAGCTTCGCGCGCTCCGGCGTGTCGACGCCATAGAAGCAGCTGTGCCGGGTCGGCGGGCTTGCGATGCGCATGTGCACTTCGGCAGCGCCGGCATCGCGCATCATCTGCACGATCTTGAGCGAGGTCGTGCCGCGCACGATCGAGTCGTCGATCAGCACGATCCGCTTGCCCTCGATCAGCTTGCGGTTGGCATTGTGCTTCAGCTTCACGCCCAGGTGGCGGACCTTGTCGCCCGGCTGGATGAAGGTGCGGCCGACATAGTGCGAGCGGATGATGCCGAGCTCGAACGGGATGCCCGACTGCTGCGTATAGCCGATCGCCGCCGGCACGCCCGAATCGGGGACCGGGATCACCAGGTCGGCATCGACTGGGCTCTCGATCGCCAGCTCGGCACCGATCGCCTTGCGTACCGAATAGACGGAGTTGCCGCCCGAGATCGAATCGGGCCTCGAGAAATAGACGTACTCGAAGATGCACGGCCGCGGGGCATTGGGCGTGAAGGGGCGGATCGAGCGCAGCTCGGTGCCCTTCACGATCACCAGCTCGCCCGGTTCCACGTCGCGGACGTACTCGGCCCCTACGACGTCGAGCGCCACCGTCTCCGACGCAAAGATCACCGAGTCGCCAAGCTTGCCCATCACCAGCGGACGGATGCCCAGCGGATCGCGGCAGGCGATCATGCCTTCCGGCGTCATGCAGATGAGCGAATAAGCGCCCTCCACCTGCTTGAGCGCATCAATGAAGCGATCGAGCAGCGTGCGGTAGTTCGACGTTGCCACTAGGTGGATGATCACCTCGGTATCCGACGTCGACTGGAAGATCGAACCGGTCCGCACCAGGTCCTTGCGCAGGCGCAGGGCGTTGGAGAGATTGCCGTTGTGCGCCACTGCAAAGCCGCCGCTCGCCAGTTCGGCATAGAGCGGCTGCACGTTGCGCAGCGCCGTATCCCCGGAGGTGGCGTAGCGGACGTGGCCGACGGCGGCCGCGCCCGGCAGCGCCTCGATCACGTCGGGCCGGTCGAAGTTGCCCGCCACATGCCCCATCGCGCGGTGCGTGTGGAACTGCACCCCGTCGAAGCTGGAGATGCCGGCGGCTTCCTGCCCGCGGTGCTGCAGCGCGTGGAGCCCCAGGGCCACCAGTGCTGCCGCGCCGTCCGCGCCGGAAACGCCAAAGATGCCGCACTCTTCGCGCAGCTTGTCGTCGTCGAAAGGATTGGTGCTAAACATCGGCCCCACGGGGTTCGCTGAGATGCGAGCGCCATATAGGGAGCGATTTCGGGTTTGTCGCCCTTCTGTCACGAAGAATGTGCGCGCCCCCCCGGATTGCCGCCCCGCTGCCTCCCCGGTAAGCCGCCGCCCATGGACACGCGCGACACCGGCCTCACCCTCGATCCCAAGTACGACGCTGCAGGGCTCGTCACCGCAGTGGCGACCGAAGCCGCGACCGGCGAGCTGCTGATGGTCGCCCATATGAATGCGGAGGCGCTGGCGGCGACGCTGGAGAGCGGGGAGGCCACCTTCTGGTCGCGCAGCCGCAACCGGCTGTGGAAGAAGGGGGAGACCTCCGGCCATGTCCTGCGCGTGGTGGAGGTGCGGATCGACTGCGACCAGGACGCGCTCTGGCTCCGCGTCGAGCCCGCAGGGCCCGCCTGCCACACCGGTGCGCGCAGCTGCTTCTTCCGCCGGATCGAGGACGGCCGGCTGGTCGCGGTCGAATGAAGCGAGGCGTCGCCGCGCTGGCACTGGCGCTTGCGGCCTGTTCGGGAGGCGGCGACCCGGCGAACACCGAGGCACCCGATCTGGAGACGGTCGCGATCGAGCGCGGGGTGGTGCGCGATCCCGGCGACGACTCCCTCACCGGGCTCTACGAGCGGGGCGGCGACCGGCTCTGCCTCGTGCCGCAGGGCGAGACGCTGCGGATCGGCGCCTTCGTGCTCAACGGCGGCCGTCTGGGCTGCAGCGCCAGCGGGACGGCCAGCCAGTCGGGTGACCGCCTCCGGATCGACTTCGGCAACGCCTGCGAGGTGGAGGCGCGGATCGAGGACGCGCGCATCATCTTCCCCGCCAAGCTGCCGCCGCAATGCGCGCAGCGATGCACCGCCCGCGGTACCTTCAGCGGCCTGCGCGTCGAGCGGATGAGCGACGTGCTCTCCGAAGCCGCCGCCCTCCGCGACCCCCGCGGCCGCGCGGTGTGCGGGGGCTAGGACCCAGCACGCCCCGGGCGCAGGTGATGAGATGACCCCGGCCTACGCCGAGATGACATAGGCGAGTGCGCAGCCGGCTAGCGCCCAGTTGCGGACGTCACGCGATCAAGGTGGCGAGCCGCTTCGTCGCGGCATGTATTGTGATCCAGCAGATCGCCGTCAGCGCACCGTAGCTGGACCCGATCGCTGCCCCTTTGAGGAGATTGGTCGCGAGAAATATGAAACCTGCGAACAAGGCTCCCGCAACACCTCCGGCTACCAAGAGCCGAGCATAACGCCCGCCGAGTGCCACGCCAGCTTCACGCGCTGCTGCGTAGAATGGCATAAGTAGCAGTAGTGACACCATGCAGGTGAACGGCAGAGCGACAAGACTCGTACGGTTGAGCTCAGCAAAAAGTAAGATTGATCCAGCCGAACAGCCCGCGAGGGCCGCCGCCAAACTGATGAGGACCAAGCGAATAACAGCCATCAAAGGAGCATAGCAACTAACAGAGATGGGAGCAGCAACGAAGGTCCGCTTCCCGCACACCACCGGCTGTTCGGAAGCGGCTACGAGCGAACGGCAGGAAACGCCCAGTCTCCGCCACTCCGAGCTAGCGTTCCGCTTTCTAATTGCCGACGCTTGTTCATCCTGGCACGAAGGCATTTATGGGCTGGGAAGACATAGCAGTTGAAGCCGAAGCAATGGATTGTGCGGCCCCTCAACGCGCTAACCTTAGAGACTTGATCAATGCCGCCGACGCGCTGAACGCGCCCCAATCGATCACAGTCAATCCCTACGACGGCGGCATATCTCTCCATTGGATTGGCTGCGACTTCGAGATCGCGATCTACGATGATCATTATGAAAGCTATCGCTTCAGCAATGGAGAAACAGCAATCCGTCACTGGCCTCATGCGCCCGGCGACCCGGTTGAGGCGGTGCTCCTTGAGCAGATTGGTGGAGCAGGACCGACTGCTTCTCCTTCATAAGCGTCCATTAGCGGACGGTCTCAAAGCCACCCAATGTCGGTCATTCGCCAGTGCTGCCCGGCTTTCAAAGGAACTACGATGCGACTGGTGCCTCCGGTGCCGCAAGCGCCGCCGCCGGTTGCGAGGCAGGCTTGCGTCGCACGCCGCTCAACCCTGCCGGACCTTCTTCCCCGGCCGCGCCCGGCGCGGGGGAGGCGATCGGCTGTGGCGTGCGGCGCATGCACTGCGGCTTGGGCTGCGGAAAGTCTGCGCAGTTCCACAGCGCGCGTTCCAGGTTGCGGGGCCGGTCGCGCAGGTAGCTGAACGACATTGACGTCAGCTGCTGGGGCGACAGCGTGCCCTTGGCACTCGCCGGAACCTGCCGCGGGTCGGTCCAGCCCATGAACTTGCAATAGGGGCGCTCGCCGCAGGCACGATCCGCGAGGATCGGGAAGCTCGCCGCATCCTTGGCATCGACATGGATCAGGAAGGTGTTGGGTTCGTCCGCAGATGGCTTCAGCGCCGAAGCCGGCAGCGCCATCGCCTTTTGCATCGCCAGCGCCTGAGTCTCCGCCGCCAGCACCTCCGGCAGCTTGTGCGCGTCGAAGTGCGCCGCAAGCTGGGCCACGCGCGGCTCGCTGCCGGTGGCGGCGAAGCGGAACGCGGGCGGGGTTCCCCACCAGCCGGTCCAGCGGAAGAACAGATGCGTGTGCACCGCCAAGATCTTGTCGAGGCTGGAGCTCCAGTACGGCACCACCCAGTCGGTGTGATAATGGGTGGCATGGCCGACGGGCCTGTAGACCGCGCCCGCCAGCGCCGCGTCCGCGACCTTGCGCGCGCGGTCCCAGAAGGGGTCGGAATACCAGCGCGCCAGCGCCCCGTCGCAGGTGAAGGTGAACTGGCAGCCGGTGGCCCGCTCCGAGCCTTGGAACACCACCCCGCACACCGTCTTCGGGAAAGCCGGATGGCGGACGCGGTTCAGCACCACCTGGGCGACCGCCTTCTGCCCCTCCGGATCGTCGCCCGCCTCGTAGAGCACGGCGGCGGCGAGGCAGTCGCTCGCCCGCGCCCGGTCCTCGTCCGGGCCACCGAAACGGAAGGGGCGGGCGGCGGGGTTGGGGCCGGCATGGAACGGGATGCCGGCGTTGAACGCCCGCGCCTCGTCCGCCGTCATGTCCTGGAACTCGATCGGCTCCACGGCCGGCAGTTCGGCGGGGGGCAGCACGCGCCGCGGTGCCGCATGCCGCATCGCGCGGCTGGCCTGGGGCGGCATCGGCGGCGCGTGGGTCACTGCCCATGCCGGCACCAGCACCGCCGCCAGCGCCACGGCCGCCAGCACTCCGTCGAGCACGTGCGAGCCCGTGCCCAGCGGCGCCGCGCGCACGCCTGAGGAATCAGGCGCACGCGCGCCGCGGGACACCAGCATGTGGATCGCTCAGCTTTCCGGCAGGAAGTCCGGAACCGACAGGTAGCGCTCGCCCGTGTCGTAGTTGAAGCCCAGCACCCGCGCCCCGTCCGGCAGGTCGGGCAGCTTCTGCAGGATCGCCGCGAGCGTCGCGCCGGACGAGATGCCGACCAGCATGCCTTCCTCGGCTGCCGAACGGCGCGCCATGTCCTTGGCGACGGCTGCGTCCACCTTGATCACGCCGTCGATCGCCTGGGTGTGGAGGTTGGCCGGGATGAAGCCCGCGCCGATGCCCTGGATCGGGTGCGGCCCCGGCTGCCCGCCGGAGATCACCGGCGAAAGCTCCGGCTCCACCGCATAGACCTTCAGCTGCGGCCACTGCTTCTTGAGCGTCTCGGCAACGCCGGTGATGTGCCCGCCGGTGCCGACGCCGGTGATCAGCACGTCGATCGGCGTGTCGGCGAAGTCCTCCAGGATTTCCTGCGCCGTGGTGCGGACATGCACGTCGACGTTGGCGGGGTTCTCGAACTGCTGCGGGATCCAGGCACCCGGCGTCTGCTCGGCCAGTTCCTGCGCGCGCTCGATCGCGCCCTTCATGCCCTTCTCGCGCGGGGTGAGGTCGAAGCTCGCGCCATAGGCCAGCATCAGCCGGCGGCGCTCGATCGACATGCTTTCGGGCATCACCAGGACCAGCTTGTAGCCCTTGACCGCCGCGACCATCGCCAGGCCGACGCCGGTGTTGCCGCTGGTCGGCTCGATGATGGTGCCGCCGGGCTGCAGGTCGCCCGAGGCTTCCGCCGCCTCGATCATCGCAAGCGCGATGCGGTCCTTGATCGATCCGCCGGGGTTCGAGCGCTCGGACTTGATCCACACCTCGGCGTCTCCGAACAGCCGCTGGATCCGGACGTGCGGCGTGTTGCCGATCGTCTCCAGGATGGTGTTGGCCTTCATTCTGCCTTCTCCTTGACGGGTGTGAATTCCAGCGTCGCGGGCGCCTCGAACGTGCGCGCCCGGCGAAGCTCCGGAAAGATGCGTGC
Source organism: Sphingomonas molluscorum (assembly GCF_039522995.1). NCBI lineage: Bacteria > Pseudomonadati > Pseudomonadota > Alphaproteobacteria > Sphingomonadales > Sphingomonadaceae > Sphingomonas > Sphingomonas molluscorum. The sequence continues at coordinate 255,554 of NZ_BAAAEL010000015.1, forward strand.
CCACAGTGCCGTCACCAATATCGCACCGATGCCGCCTGCCACAACCGCCGCCACGGGGCCGATCGCCGCCGCCAGGAAGCCGGATTCCGCCTCGCCCAGTTCGTTCGAGCCGGAGATGAACAGCGTGGACACGGCGCCCACCCGGCCGCGCATGTCGTCGGGGGTGTAGAGCTGAATCAGCGACTGGCGCACATAGACGGACACCATGTCGGCGGCGCCCAGCACGAACAGCGCCGTCAGCGCCAGCAGCACCGCCGGTGCGCTGTCATGCCCGACGGCCGACTTTCCGAGCAGCGGCAGCAGCGCCGGGGCGCTGAGGCCGAAGGCCACCGTCGCCCCGCCGAACACCGCCACCGCCGCCAGCATCTTCACGCCGACATTGGTCCGGAGCGGCCGCCACGAGAACCACAGCGCCACCGCAATCGCGCCGACCGCGGGGGCTGCCCGCAGGTGGCCGAGGCCATCGGCGCCCACCTTCAGGATGTCGCGCGCATAGACGGGCAGCATGGCCGTCGCGCCGCCCAGCAGCACCGCGAACAGGTCCAGCGAGATCGCCCCCAGCACCAGGCGGTTCTGGCGCACATAGGACAGGCCCTCCAGCATCTGGCGGAACGGGTTGGCAGTGCCGCGCACCGAGTTGTGCGGCACCCGCCCGATCAGCGACAGCATCAGGAAGGAGAAGCTGAACAGCGCCCCGGACACGGCATAGGGCAGCCAGTGGCTCGCGGCGTAGAGATAGCCGCCCATCGTCGGTCCCAGCACCGTGCCCGCCTGCCACGAGACCGAGCTCATCGCGATCGCGGTCGGCAGGATGGCCTTGGGCACCAGATTGGGGGCAAGCGCCTGGAGCGACGGCCCGGCAAATGCGCGCGCCACGCCCAGCAGCGCCGCCACGAAGAACAGCAGCCCTAGCGTCACATGCTCATGGTAGCTCGCGACCGCCAGGGTGATGGCGCATCCCGCCTCGATGGCGACCGAACCGCGCGCGATCCAGCGGCGGTCGACCCGATCGGCGACCCAGCCGGCGACCAGCGAGAGGACGAGCAGCGGCAGGAACTGCGCAATGCCGATCAGCCCGAGGTAGAAGGCGGCTTCCTTCACGTCCATCGTCCGTCGGGCGAGGTCATAGACCTGCCAGCCGATGACGATCACCATCGACATTTGGGCGAGGGTGGTGGACAGCCGGGCCAGGAAATAGGCGCGGAAATTGTGGATTGCGAACGGGTGCTGGACGGCGGCCATGTTCAGGGCTCTATGCGGGGGCGGCGCCATCGGCAATCACGCTTTGCAGGCTGCTTGCGATGCCACGGGCGGGGGCGCGCGGCGGCATGCCGCCGCGCGCCGGGGATCAGACGATGGTGCCGCCGTGGGTCGCCGCCACCGGATCGCCAAGGAACGCGAGCAGGTCGTCGGTCAGCCGGTCCTGATCGGTCGCGAACAGGCCGTGGGGGGCCCCGTCATATTCGATCAGCGTGGCGCCGGGGATCGCCGCGGCGGCCGCCCGGCCGGTGGCGTCGATCGGCACCGTGTCGTCCGACGTGCCGTGGATCACGAGCGTCGGCATGGTGAACGCGGCGAGGTCCGGCCGGAAGTCGGTGAAGGCGAACGCCTCGGCACAGGCGAGCGTGGGCTTGAGCCCCGCCTGCTGCGTCAGGTTCCACGCCCAGTGCAGCCGCTCCTCGCTCACCGGGCTGGTGATGAAGCCGACGCCGAAGAACTGGTCCAGGAAGTTCGCCATGAACTTCGGCCGGTCCGCCTCGATCTGCTGGCTGATGTCCTCCAGCTGCGCGCGCGGCACCCCATGGGGGTTGTCGTCGGTCTGGAGCATGTAGGGCACGACGGACCCGACCAGTACCGCCTTTGCCACGCCCTTGCCGCCATGGCGCGACAGGTAGCGCGCGACCTCGCCGCCACCCATCGAGAAGCCGACCAGTGTCGCGCCCGAGGTGACGCCACACGCCTCCATCACGTCGGCCAGGTCGTCCGACAGCGTGTCATAGTCGTAGCCGGACCACGACTGTTCCGACCGGCCGAAGCCGCGACGATCATAGGCGATCACGCGATAGCCGGCGTTGGCGAGCGCGAATGCCTGCGGGTCCCAACTGTTCGAGGACAAAGGCCAGCCGTGGATCAGCACGACCGCGGGTCCGCTGCCCCAGTCCTTCACATACAGCTTGGTACCGTCGCGGGTCTCGACAGTCGGCATCGGCAACTCCTTGTGCGGGGAAGCGGGCGGCCGGCGAAGGACTGCCGGCAGGGAAGCGGCGGCGGTCAGCCGAGGGTGACGTCGGCAACCTTGTCGGCGTAATCGGCCTTGGGGTCGACCCCCAGCAGGATCTTGATGCCGGCGAACAGGCTCGATTCGTCCAGCCAGATCTTCGCATGCTCGGCATCGAGCCGGATCAACTCCAGCTTGGGATCATCCTTGCCGCCTTCGTACCAGGCGGCGGCGAACCGGTTCCACAGCCGGTCGATCATGGCGCGATCCTGCTCCACGACCAGGTTGCCGTGGATGCTTGCGAACACCTCGTGGTTCTTCGAGGCAAAGTGGGCGGTGGCGCGGGTGCCCTCGCGCATCTCCTTCACCAGCGTGTTGTCCTTGGTGGTGAAGAACCAGATCGGCCCGTGCTCCGCGCCGTCCAGCGTCTGGCCCGTCATCGGCTGGGCGTGGCCGTCGCCGACGCCGTCGATCCCCAGCATCAGCGTGCGATCGGATTTCAGCGCCTTCCAGAAGCGGGTCTGGATTTCCTGGGGCGTCGGCATGCGGCTCTCCTGCAGTTCGCCGCGCCAACGGGCGGAACGCCAAGGTGGTTCCGGTGGGGAGCCGGGACGCGCGTCCCGGCTCCGGCATGGGTCAGAGCGTGCAGCGGCGGGTCACGCCACGGCGCACCGTGTAACTGTCGGTGCGGCTGTTGTAGCTGCGGTAGCGCTGCTGGCAGGCGCGGACGTGGCGGTACCAGTCGTTCTGGCGGCCGCGATAGGCGGCGGTCGGCGCACCGGGGCGCGCACCCCAGCCGTTGTTCCAATTGCCATAGCTGTTGCCGCGCGTGGTCGTGGTCGTGCGGGTGACCGTCCGGACGGTCGTGCGGCTCTGCTGGTGCTGGCCCTGGGCGTGGGGTGCGGGATCGTGTCGCGCCTGTGCGGAGGCAGCGGGGGCGATCATGACCAGGACGGCGCCAAGCGCGCCTGCGAGCAACTTCTGCATGGACTTCATACTCCTTCGGTCCGCCGATACACTGGCGGCGGGGGCAGAACCCCTAGCCGAAGGAATGTTTCCCGCAGATGAGCAAGAGCGGCGGGCGCGTCAGACAGGCATCTCGACGGCCCGGAAACTAAACCGGCAAGCCCACGTTGTTTGGCCGTAACGAAAAAGGATCAAACGATGAAGCGAGGCTGTTTGCTGTGGGTGCTGGGCGTGCCGCTCCCGGTGGTGCTGATCCTCTACTTCCTGTTCTTCCGCTAAGCGCCGGCCGCCGCTTGGCCTTCGGCGCAAGCGGCGCCCGCCGCGGCTAGGGCTGCACGCAGAACTCCACGTCCGTCACATAGATACGCTCGACGCACTGCTCCGCCGCCCAGGCGAGCCCCGCGTCCTCGGCGGCCTCGCGCGTCTCGAACGGCGGCAGGCCGATCAGCGCCACCGACTGCACCTCGTCCCCGTCGCCGCAGGCGACCAGCGCCGCGCCAGACAGGTCATACCGGCCGTCCGAAAGCGCGACGATGCTGATGCAGTCGACGTCGCCCGGCGCCACCTCTCCGCTCGGCAATCGGATGATTTCCATGGCTCACCTCCTCTTGATGGAGCCGCAACGCGCCAAGGCCGGAAAACGGTGCACCGGCGCCGTTAGACCGGGGTCGGCGCGGGCCCCACGCGCTGTTCGGGAAGCGGCGCCGTCCTCAGTTGCCCATAGCGCGGCTCGAAGATCGCGTGCCGGGCGGCCCAGGCACCCGCGCGCGCGCCCGCGGTCCATTGAACCGCAAGCGGCGAGAGCAGCAGCCCCAGCGTGACGGGCAGCAGCCACAGCGCCGTCACCGGCATCAGTGGCGACAGGAGCAGCAGCACCACCCCGAACCCCAGGTGCCAGCGATAGCGCGGCAGGATGTCGCGCATGGCGAGGCCGTCGCGCTGCCGGCTCTGCGGGTCCCAGGCGGACCGTTTGCCCGCGGCGATGCCAACCAGGTCGATCGTCTGCGTCAGCGCGATCGCCGGGGCGACCAGCATCGAGAGCGGCACGTCCAGCAGCACCGACCGGCCGATCGTCCGCCACCCGCCCAGCGCCTCGCGGCGCTCGCGGTCAGCCGTCGCCCAGATGACGCTCAGCAGCTTGGGTCCGAACAGCAGCAGCAGCGTCACCGCCAGCACCACAGCCGAGGTGCCCCGGTTCATCAGGCTCGGCTCGCCCACCAGCGCCTGGACGATGCTGGTCAGGATCAAGAGCAGCCAGAGCGGCGAGGCGAGATAGGCGGATGCCCCCAGCAACAGCTGCAACCGGTTGATCCAGTGAAACCCGGAGGCGCCGAGCAGCCGCAGGTGCTGGATGTTGCCCTGCGCCCAGCGCCGGTCGCGGACGGCGGCATCGATGAGCGTCGGCGGGTATTCCTCGAAGGTCGCATCCGTCAGCACCATGTGCACGCGCCAGCCGCGCCGCCGCAGCAGCGCTGCCTCCACCATGTCGTGGCTCATGATGGTGCCGCCGAACGGCGGTCCGCCGGGAAGCTCGGGCAGGCCGCAGCAGGCGGCGAACGCCTCGACGCGGATCAGCGCATTGTGGCCCCAGAAGGTCGCCTCCGACCCGGACCACCACACCAGCCCGGCGGTGGAGATCGGGCCGTAGAGGTGGCTCGCGAACTGCATCCAGCGCTGGAACAGCGTGGTCGCGCCGATCACCATCGGCACCGTCTGGAGCAGTGCCACCGCCGGCCGCCGGTCGAGCACCTGCGCCATGCCGATGATCGTGTCGCCGCCCATCAGGCTGTCGGCGTCCAGCATCAGCATATAGTCGTAGGCGCCGCCGAACCGCCGGATCCATTCGGCGACGTTGCCCGGCTTGCGCCCGATGTTCTGCGTCCGCCGGCGATAATAGAGCGCGCAGTCGAGCTGCTGCGCCAGCGCCCGCCACGCCGCGACTTCCTCCGCCTCCGCCTCGGGCGCGGAATCGCTCAGGATGAAGAAGTCGAAGTGCTTGGCCATGCCGCCCTGGGCGATCGCCTCGGCCATCTGGGCGATGCGCCCATAGACCGCCGCCACGTCCTCGTTGTGGACCGGCATCAGGATGGCGGTGCGGCCCTTAAGCGGTGCCGACCAGCGCGGCGTGGGCATGAAGCCGGGACGCAGGCCGGTGATCAGCAGCAGGAAGCCGATCGACGCATTGATGAACCCGAACGAGATCAGCGCGAACAGCGGGAAGAAGATCACCAGCAGCAGCGCGTCGGTGACACTCCAGCCATCTGCGACCAGCGACTCCTTGAGCGCGGTCGAGGCGGCGGTCGCCAGCATCGCGGTGAGCAGCACCAGCAGCACGCGCCTGGCGAGCAGGTCGCCGCCGTCCTCGCTGGGACCCGACCAGGGTTCGGGAATCCGGCGCGGGGGCGGCGGCCCGTCGAACTGCTGGACCGGCATGTCGATGGGGGCCTCTGCCGGGAGGCGAGCCGGCTGCTTCACCCGTTGAACACCGGAAACAACAGCGTTTCGCTGAGCGCACGGTTGCCCCGCTTCAGGAACAGCCGCACGTCGGCCGGACCACTGCCCTCGGGCGCGATGTCGGCGGTGATCCGCCAGCGGTTCTTCTGCCCGACCACGGGATAAGCGGCGCTGGCGATCAGCTTGCCGCGCGCGACGTCGATCGCGGGCGAGACCCCGCTCGACCGGTCGAGACCGGCAAGGCCCGTGCCCTCGAAGTCCACGACGAGCTTGCGCGCGCCCTTGGTCGGTGCGTCTCCGGGCCGACCGGCGACGCCGGTCCAGCTGTCGACCACATGCGCGGTCGCCTGGGACAGCGTCGGATCGTCCGATCCCCAGCGCAGGCCATAGTCGAACTGCAATCGCTGGCCCGCCTTGGGTGCCTCTGCCGGCACCCAGAAGGAGACGATGTTGTCGACCGTCTCGGCCGCGGTCGGAAAGGCGAACAGCACCACGTTGCCGCGGCCCCATTGCCCGCGCGGCTCGACCCACAAATTGGGCCGGCGATCATAAAAGGCGCCGTCGTCCTGATAATGGTCGAAGTCGCGGTCGCGCTGGAGCAGGCCGAAGCCGCGCGGGTTCTCGTCGGCGAAGCTGTCGAGGGTTTCGTGCGGCGGATTGACGAGCGGGCGCCAGATGCGCTCGCCGCGTCCCGTCAGCAGGGCGAGACCATCGGAATCGTGGATCTCCGGGCGCCAGTCGACGGCCGCGCCGCGGTTGCCCTCGCCATACCAGAACATGCTGGTGGCGGGCGCGATGCCCAGCCGTTCGACGTCGCGGCGCAGGTGCAGCACCGCCGACACGTCCTGCTGCACGCCGTTCTGGTGGCGGCTGGCGATGCGATAGGCGCCGGTCACGCTGGCGCCGTCCATCAGCGCATAGACGGTATAGGCGTCCGCACCAGTGCGCTCGATCCAGAACTCGGTGAAGTCGGGGAATTCCTCGCGCCCCGGAATGCCGGTGTTGATCGCGATCCCGCGTGCCGACAAGCCATATTGGTCCTGCGACCCGGCCGTGCGGAAATAGGAAGCGCCCTGGAATGCCATCCAGTCGCTCTCCTTGCCCAGCACCATCGCGCGGAAGCCGGCGATGCCGAGCGGCGGCGCATGGCCGGACACCGCCTGGAACAGGTCGCGCGAGAAGGGGACGGCGTGCGCCTGGCCGTTCTCGACGATATTGATCTTCACCGGGGTCGGCGCATAGCGGCCGAGCGGGAACAGGCGGATGCCGCCCGCCAGCGTCTCTTCCGGCCGATAGCGGATCGAACCTACCGCGTCATAGTCGATCGCCGCGGCCGCCGCGACGCGCTCGGGCGCGCGATAGGGCTGGCGCGCGAGGGTCGCGGCGCGCTCCTGCAGTGCCTCCCAGGAAAAGGGCTGGGCCGGGCTCTGCGTCTTGCGCGCCATGGCGGCAAACGGGCCGCCGAAAAGAGCTGCCAGGCCGGCAGTGGCGACGATCTCTCGTCGGGTCGGGTATCGCATGCGGGCTCCAAGCCGTGATCGGGCAATTTGTTGCAGCGCAACAGATGCCTGAACGCAAGGGCACGCCTTTCGGTTCAAATCCCCAACGCGGCCGGCCGTGCAGAGAAGCGGAGCGACAGCAAGGCCGCTTCCGCCACGCCCACTCAGCCGATCGTCACGAAGCTGTCGAGCACGCGCTTGCGCCCGCCGGTCTCGAAATCGATCTCCAGCTTGTTGCCCTCGATCGCGGCGATCGTGCCGTATCCGAACTTCTGGTGAAACACGCGCAGGCCCAGGCTCACGTCGCTGCGGCCCTTGTTGCCCAGGCTCACCGCACTCGCGCGGCTTTCGATCACACGGGGGGCGTCGCGGGTGAAGGTCGAGCCGCTGCTCGCCGCCCGCTGCCAGCCCGGCCCGCGTCCGGTGCCGCGGCTGACGTCCGCGAACGGATCGGCCCGCTCGGACCAGTTCGCGCGCCACAGGCTCTCGCCGCCAGCCATCGTCGTCTCGGCGTCGATATGCTCGGCCGGCAGCTCGCCGACGAAGCGGCTGGGGAGCGAGGAGGTCCACTGCCCATAGATACGGCGATTGGCGGCGTGCAGGATCACCGCCAGCCGGCGCGCGCGCGTGATCGCGACATAAGCGAGGCGGCGTTCCTCCTCCAGGCTGGCGAGCCCGCCCTCATCCAGCGAGCGCTGCGAGGGAAACAGGCCTTCCTCCCAGCCGGCGAGGAACACCGTGTCGAACTCCAGCCCCTTAGCGGCGTGGATCGTCATGATGGTGACCTGCGGCTCCTGGGTGGCGCCTTCATTGTCCATCACCAGGCTGACATGCTCCAGGAACGCGCCCAGGCTGTCGTATTCCTCCATCGCGCGGACGAGCTCGTTGAGGTTCTCCAGGCGCCCGGCGGCCTCGGCCGACTTCTCCGCCTGCCACATCGCCGTATAGCCGCTCTCGTCGAGCAGTTGGCGGGCGAGTTCCGGATGGGGCAGGTCGCGCGCCATGTCGCGCCAGCGGGCGATGTCGCCGACCAGCCGGCCGAGCGACTTGCGCGCCGCCCCGGTCAACTCGTCGGTGTCGAGGATGCGCGCCGCTGCCGTCATCAGCGGGCTGCCGGTCGCGCGCGCATAGCGGTGCACGGTCGCCACCGCCTTGTCGCCGAGGCCCCGCTTGGGCACGTTGACGATGCGCTCGAACGCCAGGTCGTCGGCGGGCTGATTGACGACGCGCAGGTAGGCGATGGCGTCGCGGATCTCCATCCGCTCGTAGAAGCGCTGGCCGCCGACGATGCGATAGGGAAGGCCGATGGCGATGAACCGGTCCTCGAACTCGCGGGTCTGGTGCTGCGCGCGCACCAGGATCGCCATCTCGTCATAGGACTTGCCCGCGCGGCGGCACGCCTCCATCTCCTCGCCGACGCGCCGCGCCTCCTCGGGGCCATCCCAGACGCCGATCACGCGCACCTTCTCGCCCGCGTCGAGCTCGGTCCACAGCTGCTTGCCCAGCCGGCCGCTGTTGTTGGCGATCACGCCGCCGGCCGCACCCAGGATGTGCGGGGTGGAGCGGTAGTTCTGCTCCAGCCGGATCACCTTGGCGCCGGGGAAGTCGCGCTCGAAGCGCAGGATGTTCTCCACCTGCGCGCCGCGCCAGGAATAGATCGACTGGTCGTCGTCGCCCACGCAGCAGATATTCTTCCGCTCCTGCGCCAGCAGCCGCAGCCACAGATACTGGACCGAGTTGGTGTCCTGATACTCGTCCACCATGATGTAGCGGAAGCGCTGCTGATAGTGTTCCAGCACATCGCGATGGGTGCGCAGGATGGTCAGCACGTGCAGCAGCAGGTCGCCGAAGTCGCAGGCGTTCACCGCCTTGAGGCGATCCTGATACTGCTGGTACAGCTCGCCGCCGCGACCGTTGGCGAAGCGCTCGCTCTCGCCCGCGTCCACGTCGGCGGGCGTCATCCCCTTGTTCTTCCAGCTGTCGATCACGCCGGCGAGCTGGCGGGCAGGGAAGCGCTTCTCGTCCAGGTTGGCCGCCACGATCAGCTGCTTCATCAACCGCAGCTGGTCGTCGGTATCGAGGATGGTGAAGTTCGACTGCAGCCCCACCAGCTCAGCATGGCGGCGCAGCATCTTCGCGCCAATCGCATGGAAGGTGCCGAGCCACGGCATGCCCTCCACCGCGTCGCCGACCAGCCGCCCGACGCGCTCGCGCATCTCGCGCGCGGCCTTGTTGGTGAAGGTGACCGACAGGATTTCCGACGGCCACGCCTTGCGCGTGTACAGCAGGTGCGCCAGCCGCGCCGTCAGCGCCGCGGTCTTGCCCGTGCCTGCGCCCGCCAGCACCAGCACCGGGCCCTCGCTCGTCAGCACGGCTTCGCGCTGCGGTTCGTTGAGGCCACGCAGGTACGGCGGGTCCTGGGGCGAGGGGGTCGTCTGCGGCACGTTCATGCGCGAACAGCTAGGGAACGAAGCCCGCCGGGGCAAGGCTTGAACCGTGCCGTAAACGTCGCGTCCCCGGCCGCCTGCGAATGGTGCGACAGACGCCCCGGCAGCTGCCGTATCCCTGCGCAGGCAGGAATCCAGGGCCAAGCAGATCAACGACCCGTGGCGCCCGAACCCCTGGGCTCCTGCCGTCGCAGGAGCACCACAGGGGAAGATACCAGATGGCTTTCTTCGCTTCTGATGACTGAGAAAGCGCAAGGATGCTGCTCCAGCGCCAGCTTCTTCGGCAACAAAGATGCGTGCGCAGGTTGACCTCCCGCAACTCCACCGCCAACCAGCCCGCATGACCGCCCACCGTTCCGCCGCCGCGCCAATCCCGGCCGCCGTTCTGCCCACAGCCGGCGGCCCCTCCAGCCGCCGCATCCTGCTCGCCAGCCTCGTCGGCACCTCGGTCGAGTTCTACGACTTCTACATCTACGCCACTGCCGCGGCGCTGGTGTTCCCGACCTTGTTCTTCCCGGCCGAGTCGGAATCGGCGCGGCTGATGCTGAGCTACGCCAGCCTCGGCCTCGCGTTCCTCGCCCGCCCGCTCGGCGCGGCACTGTTCGGCCACTTCGGCGACCGTATGGGCCGCAAGTCGACGCTGGTCGCCTCGCTGATGCTGATGGGCGGCTCGACGCTCGCGATCGCGTTTTTGCCTACCTACGGCCAGGTCGGCCTGCTCGCCCCGTTCCTGCTGTGCCTTCTGCGCTTCGCCCAGGGGCTCGGCCTTGGCGGCGAGTGGGGCGGAGCGGCGCTGCTTGCGGTGGAGAATGCGCCCAAGGGCTGGGCCGGCCGCTTCGGATCGGTGCCGCAGCTCGGCGCGCCGGTCGGCTTCCTCGCCGCCAATGGCCTGTTCCTGCTGCTCGGGCTCGGCCTGGACGAAGCCGCGTTCCGCAGCTGGGGCTGGCGCCTGCCGTTCCTCGCCAGCGCATTGCTGGTTGGCCTCGGCCTGTGGGTTCGCCTCAAGCTCACCGAGACCGCCGAGTTCCGCGCCGCCCTGGAGCACGAAACCCCCGCGTCGGTGCCGCTCGCCGAACTCTTCCGCAGCCATCTTCGCGGCACGCTCGCCGGCACGTTTGGCGCGGTGGCCTGCTTCGCGCTCTACTACATCGCCACCGCCTTCGCGCTTGGCCACGGCACCACGCGTCTCGGCTTCTCGCGCGACACCTTCCTGTCGATGCAGCTGTTCGCGATCCTGTTCATGGCCGCCGGCATCGCGCTCGCCGGCTGGTGGGCGGATCGCAGCACCACCGGCCGGGTGCTCGCCTTCGGCTGCGGGGGCGTGATCGTCGCCGGCCTGCTGATGCAGCCGCTGATGGGCGGCGGCACGATCGCCGCCGTCACTGCGTGGCTGGCGATCGCGCTGTTCGCGATGGGCTTCGTCTACGGGCCGCTCGGCGCCTGGCTGCCGGGCCTGTTCCCGCCGCGCGTGCGCTACACCGGCGCGTCGATGGCGTTCAACGTCGGCGGCGTGATCGGCGGCGCGGTGACGCCGATGGCGGCCGAGGCATTCGCCCAGGCGGGCGGGCTCACCCCGGTGGGGCTCTACCTCGCCGTCGCCGGGCTGTTCAGTCTTGCAGGTCTGTGGCTGGTTCCGCGCGGCGGAGCAAAGTGAGCTTCGCCTTGCCATAGACGCGCTCGGCATCGATCACGAAGCCGGGCGCATCGGCGTCCTCCGTGCGGCCGGTCTCGACGCTCACCCAGGTCGCCGGCCCGATCCAGCCGAGCCGCGCGAGCTTGTCGGCGGCCACCCAGCCGGCGCCGCTCGCATAGGGCGGATCCATCAGGATCAGGTCGAGCGGCGTGGCGGTCGGCCCCAGCGCCAGCACGGATTGCGCCCGCACCTGCGCGCCCTTGGCGCCGAGCTTCTCGACATTGGCGCGCAGTGCATCGAGCGCATGGCGGTCCTGCTCCACGAACAGGCACGACGCCGCGCCGCGCGACAACGCCTCTAGCCCCAGCGCGCCCGATCCTGCGAACAGGTCGGCGACCGCCAGCCCCTCAAAGCTGCCGACGCGGCTCGCCAGCATGGAGAACAGCGCCTCGCGCGTGCGATCCGCGGTCGGGCGGGTCGCTTCACCCTTGGGTGCGGCGATCGGACGCCCACGCCACTGGCCGGAAATGATGCGCATCAGCCGCGACCCTTGGGAGGACCGCCGGGCCGTCCACCCCGCGGCGGACGGGCGGGACCATCCCCCCGCGGCGGACGCGGTGCATCACCGCGCGGCGAGCGTGTAGCGTCACCACGCGGCGAACGCGGTCCCTCTCCGCGAGGAGCGCGCGGGCCATCGCCCCGCGGCGCACCCGCGCCATAGCCAGAGCGCGGCCCGTCGCCACGCGGCGGCCGCGCCCCCTCGGGGCGGGCCGTGCGTGGACCTTCGCCGCGGGGGCCGCGAGGGGCATCACCGCGGGGTGCGGCAGCGCCATAGTCCCCGGACCTCGGCTTCCCGAATGCACTGCGCGGTCCATCCGCGCGCTGCGGACGCTCGCCCCGCTGGGGACGCTCCGTCCGCTCGGGGCGTTCGCCACGCGGCGGACGCCGATCGTCGCGCGCCGGGCGTTCGCCACCAAAGGCTGCGGACAGCGTACGGCGGGGCTTGTCGCCACGTCCCGCCTCGGCAGGGCGCTCCGCCCGCTCGGCGGCCGGCTTGCGGCCGGTGCGGTCGGCAAATGCCGCTGCGCGCTGGCCACGCGGGCTGCGCGGCGCGCCGGCCTCGTCGCGGCGGCCGGCGAGACCGTCCTTGCGGCGCGGCCCGCGTTCGGCCGTGCGCTTGCCAAAGCCACTCCCGCGCGGCGCCTCGCCCGTGTCTTCGTCCGCGGGTCGGCTGCGGCGGAACGCCTGCGGGTGCGGCTGCACCTCGCGCGCGACCCGCTCGCCATAGGGGACCGGTGCGGGACGCGGACGCGCCGGCGCGGTGCGATCGCGCGACGGTTCGCGCCGCCACGCCTTCAGCGCGGCCGGATCGGCGCCTTCGGGTGCCGGCTTGCTGGTCGGCCGGTCCTTCAGCGTCTTGCGGAATGCGACCAGGTCGTGCTGGCGGATCTCGTCCACCGACGCGATCGGCATGTCTTCCAGATAGAAGGGGCCATAGCGGGTGCGGATCAGGCGAGAGACCTGGAGGCCGAGATATTCGAGCACACGCCGAACTTCGCGGTTCTTGCCCTCCGTCAGCGTCATTTCGACCCAGACGTTGGTGCCGGTGCGCCGTTCCATGTTGGCGTTGATCGGGCCGTAGCGGACGCCCTCGATCTCCACGCCCAGCATCAGGTCTTCCAGCTGCGCCTGGCTCACTTCGCCATAGGCGCGCGCGCGGTAGGTGCGCTCGACGCCCGTCGCCGGCAGCTCCAGCTGGCGCTTGAGCTCACCGTCCGTGGTCAGCAGCAGCAACCCCTCGGTATTCAAGTCGAGCCGCCCGACCGGCATCAGCCGCGGCAGGTCGCCGGGCATGCGATCATAGATCGTCTGGCGGCCATGCGGATCGCGCGCGGCGGTCAGCACGCCCGCGGGCTTGTGATAGCGGAACAGCCGGGTGGGGGCGGCGGCCTGCACCGGCTCACCATCCACGGTGATGCCGCGCAGCGAGGTGAGCAGCGTCGCCGGCGTCTCGATCGGCACGCCGTCGAGCGCGACGCGGCGCGCCTCGATCAGCCGTTCGACGTCGCGGCGCGAGGCAACCCCGGCGCGGGCGAGCAGCTTTGCGATTCGCTGCGGTTCATTGGTCTTGGACGTCGACACGATGGGGAAATGCTATCCTGTTACGCCTGCGCGACGAAATCGTGCGGCGGCGGTGATCGTTCGATCGGTTCGGGTGTTTCTACGCTATAGGGCAGACCCCGTAGAGAGGGAAGCGAGCGGCGGATGTTGTTTGGCAAGAAGAAGCGGCGGATCCAGCGCATCCTGGTGGTGGAGGATGAGCCGTTGGTCGCATTCGACGCCGAACATCTTCTGGCGGATTCGGGATTCGAGATCGTCGCCACTACCGATCTGGTGAGCGAAGGCCTCGCCGCGGTGAACAGTGACGCCCCGATCGACCTGGTGCTGGTGGACGTGTCGCTGAGCGACGGCAGCGGCATCGATGTCGCGCGCGCGGCCCGGCAGCGCGGCATCCCCGTGATGTTCGTGACGGGTGCCTGCCCGGAGGGGGCGCGCGAACTCGCGATCGGCTGTCTTGCCAAGCCTTATCCCCAGCGCGACCTGCTCGCCGCGATTGAGGCGCTGGAAACGCTGCTGGACGGCAAGGCCCCGCGCAAGCTGCCGAGCAGCTTCAGCCTCTTCGCGAAGCTCGCTTGAGCATGTTTGCCGGAGGGGTGACCGAACGATAGTCCCGACGTCCCGCGTGCTTGGTTGCTGTCCGTAAGACACGCGGGACGACGGGTGACGTTTCGAGGCTCCAGTCCGGACCCTCGCCGTCGGCCACGCTTCTATCACTCCCTGGAGATGAACCCCAGCCGAATGGGTAGGATTTGCGGCAGGCCGATTTGCGCCCCTTCAAAAGCGGCGGGAGCGCGTTAGGGTGCGCGCGGTTTGCTGCCGGGGCGGCGTTTCAAGGAAAGTGCAATGGTTGAGGTCGCCGGCGAGCGCAACGGGGGCAGGCGCCGCGTGGCAGCGATGGCGCCCTATGTGCGGCCAAAGCCGCTGGTCGCCTTCCTGCTCGGCATCGCCAGCGGCTTCCCGCTCACGCTGCTGCTCGGCACCATGGGCTTCTGGCTAGCGAAGGTCGGCATCGACAAGAAGACCATCGGCTTCGCGATCGGGCTCACCACGCCCTATACGCTCAAGTTCCTCTGGGCGCCGCTGATCGACCGGCTGCGCTTGCCGGTGCTCACGCGGCTGGTCGGGCAGCGCCGCGCCTGGCTGTTCTTCATCCAGGCGCTCCTGTTCGTATCCGTGTGGATGCTCGGCGCCAGCCAGCCGGAGCTCCACCTGGGGCTCTTCGCCTTCTGGGCGATCGTGACGGCCTTCCTGTCCGCGACCCAGGACATCGTCATCGACGCCTATCGCATCGAGATCCTCTCCGACGAGGAACTGCCCTTCGGCACCGCCAACAACCAGTTCGGCTATCGCATCGGCAACCTCATCGCCGGCGTCGGCACCATCGCCATCGCCTCACCGGAGGGGTGGGGCCTCGGCTGGGCGCTGGGGTATGGCCTGACCGCCTTCTGCGTCGTGCCGGCGATGCTGGGCGCCTTGTATGCCGGGCCGGGCCGCCACGATGCCACCGTCGCGCGCGAAGGATCGCACGGCCAGTGGCTGCGCGACACCGTCGTCGGGCCCTTTCGCGAGTTCCTCCGCCGCCGCGGCGCGGTGCTGATCCTGCTGTTCGTGCTCATCTACAAGCTCGGCGACGCGATGGGGCAGGCGATGCTCAACCCGATGATCGTCGAGCTCGGCTTCTCCGACACCGAGTTCATCGCGATCAACAAGGTGGTCGGCTTCTGGGGCCTGATCGTCGGCACCGCGCTTGCCGCGCCCTTCATGGCCTGGCTCGGCATGGGCCGGGCGCTGATCGCCTCGGGCGTGCTGATGATGCTGAGCAATCTGACCTTCGCGATCCTCGCCATGCACGGCCATTCCGTGACCTGGCTGACGATCGCCGTCGCAACCGAACAGGTGACGAGCGGCATCGGCCTGACGGTGTTCGTGACCTATCTCTCGGGTCTCTCGAACCTCGCCTACACCGCCACCCAGTTCGCGCTCCTGTCCTCCTTCGCCGCGGTTGGGCGGACGTGGCTCGCCGCACCCGCGGGGCTGGCCGCCGATGCGCTCGGCTGGGTCGGCTTCTGGCTGCTGACCATGGTGGTGGCGCTGCCGGGGCTGCTGCTGCTGGGCCTGTTGTGGCGGCGCGGTTTCGTCGTCCAGAACGTCCGCCAGCCCGGCACCGAGAAGGTGCCGGACGAGGCGCCCGCCGCCGCCTAGTCGAGCGGCCGCCCGCCGTCGCGGAACGCCAGCGAAAGCAGGTGGGCGGTCGCGATCAGCCCGCCTGCATGCCGTACGCCTAGGAGGTCGCGCAGCAGCAGCTCGGCCCGCTCGGGCTGCGTCTCGACGGAGCCGAGCACGTCGACCAGCGCTGCCTCTCCGGAGGTCATGCGCGGGCAGCAGCAGGGGGCGATCTGGATCGGGTTCGCGGAGGTCTTCGACACCTCCGCCATCAGCGCGCGGAGCAGCAGCAGGGGCCGTCGGAACTCACGGCCGAACGCGGTCATGTACGCGTGCGCAGCCGCCGCGTCGTGGAGCCCGTGTGCCCCCGTGCGGCGGATGCCATAGAGGAGCAGCAGCCGGTCTTCATGCGAGGGCCAGCCGTGCGGCAGCATCTCGGACAGGGAATGCAAAAGGGGCTGGGCGGTGGTCATGCGAGTCTCCTGCCGCGAGGGATGGCAGCAGGTTCGTACGACCTCTATTGCAAGTCAATATCAATAAGACGCATCAATCCGGCAGTTCGTCGTTCGCCTCCAGAACCGTGCCCGCCAGGTAGAGCGAGCCCAGCACCAGCACCACCGGCGGCTCCCCTGCGTCCGCCCGCCCGGCCACCATCCGTAGCGCCGTCGAAACCTCGCCGGCGACCGCGGTGCTCGTGATGCCCAGGCGGTGCGCCGTCTCGACCAGTTCGGCCGGGCTGTGATCCACGTGCCCAGGCACCGGCACTGCCGTCAGGCTCGCGACGAAGGGGGCGAAGGGCGCCAGCAGCCCCTCGACGTCCTTGTTGGCGAGCATCCCCAGCACCAGGTGGACCGGGCGGCCGTGCGCCACCCGCTCGATGGTGTCCGCCACTGCGTCGGCCGCCGCCGGGTTGTGCCCGCCGTCCAGCCACAGCTCGGACCCGGGGGGCAGCAGCGCGAGCAGCGGGCCCCGCGCCAGGCGCTGCATCCGCGCGGGCCAGCGCGCCTCCCGCGCTGCTGCGGCAAAGGCAGCGTCCGGAACGGCGATCCGCGTCTGGTGGCGCAGCGTGGCGATCGCCAGCGCCAGGTTCGCAGGCTGGTGCGGCCCGGCGAGCGCGGGGAGCGGCGTCACCAGCGTCCCCTTCGCGTCGCTGTAGCACAGCTCGCCGCTCTCGACCCGGAACGACCAGTCGCTGCCGCGGGGGAAGAGCGGCGCACCGGCTGCGCCCGCCACCGCTGCAACCGCCTCTGCCACGGTCGGCGGATAGGCCATGGTGATCAGCGGCACGCCGGGCTTCGCGATGCCAGCCTTCTCCCGCGCGATCGCCTCGGCGGTGTCGCCCAGGAACGCCTGGTGATCGATGCCCAGCTGCGCGATGGCCGTGGCGGCGGGGGCCGGGATCACGTTGGTTGCATCCAGCCGCCCGCCAAGCCCGACCTCGATGATGCAGGCGTCCGCGCGCGTGCGGGTGAAGGCGAGGAAGGCGACCGCCGTCGTCACCTCGAAGAAGCTCGCACCGATGTCCGCGCCCGCATCCAGCACCTCCGCCAGCAGCGCTGCCAGTTCCGCGTCGCCGATCAGGCGGCCGGCGACCCGGATGCGCTCGTTGAAGCGCACGAGATGCGGGCTGGTATAGACGTGGACGGTCTTGCCCGCCGCCTCCAGCGCCGCGCGCAGGAAGGCGCAGGTCGACCCCTTGCCGTTGGTGCCGGCGACATGGATCACCGGCGGCAGTGCCCGTTGCGGATCGCCCAGCCGCGCGAGCAGCCGCGTGATCCGGTCGAGCCCCAGCACGTCGGCCCCCGGGCCGAGTGCCATCAGGCGGTCGATCTGGAACTGTACGGCGGGATCGGCGGAACGGGCATGGTCGGGCATGGCAGCGCCCTTAGCGCCGCTTGGCGGCGCCGTCGCGGGGGAAGTGGCGCCGGCTCGTGTCGGAGAGCCGGCGCCCGCGGATCACGCCGCCTGCTTGTTGCCCGCGCAGAGGAAGTCGATCAGCTCGGCCAGCGTGCTGCGCAGTTCCTTGCGGTGGGTGACCATGTCGATCAGGCCATGGTCGCGGTAGTACTCCGACGTCTGGAAATCGTCCGGCAGCTTCTCGCGGATCGTGCTCTCGATCACGCGGCGGCCGGTGAAGGCCAGCGTCGCCTTGGGCTCGGCGATCTGCACGTCGCCCAGCATCGCATAGGCCGCCATCACGCCACCCGACGTCGGATCGGTCAGCACGACGATGTACGGCAGGCCCGCATCATGCAGCATCTCGATCGCCACCGTGGTGCGCGGCATCTGCATCAGGCTCAGAATGCCTTCCTGCATGCGCGCGCCGCCCGATGCGGTGAAGACGATGAACGGGCAGTTCTGCTCGATCGCCTTTTCTACGCCGGCGATGAACGCCTCGCCCACGGCCTGGCCCATCGACCCGCCCATGAAGCCGAAGTTCTGGACGCCCACCACGGCCTTGTGCCCGTCGATCGTGCCCAGCGCGTTGATCCAGGCATCGCTATCACCGGTGCTGGCGCGCGCGGCCTTCAGCCGGTCGGCATATCGCTTGGAGTCCCGGAACTTGAGCGGGTCCTCCGGCACGGTCGGGCTCGGCAGGGTTTCGCAGCTGCCCTCGTCGAACAAATAGGCGAACCGCTCCTTGGGGCCGATGCGCTCGTGATGGTCGCACATCGGGCAGACATATTGGTTCTCCTCCAATTCCTTGGTGAAGACCATCTGCCCGCAGCCCTTGCACTTGTGCCACAGATTGTCGGGCGTCTGGCGCGGGGCGACGAAGGGGAGCGCGTTGCGAACGCGGGTAATCCAGCTCATGCAAGTTCCTTCCGGGCGCTCGCCAGCGCGGTGGCGAGCGACTGAATATAGGTGCGCACCGGCTCCGCCGCAGCGGTGCCGTGTACGCCGACGATCTCCACGATCGCCGATCCGACCACCACGCCGTCGGCCACGCCGCCGATCGCGGCTGCCTGTTCGGGCGTGCGGACGCCGAAGCCCACCGCGATCGGCAGGTCGGTCGATTGCTTCAGCCGCGCCACCGCCTCGTCGATCGAGGCCTGCGCCGCCTGCTGCTTGCCGGTGATGCCGGCGACGGACACGTAGTAGAGGAAGCCATCGGCCCCATCTAGCACCGCCGGCAGTCGCGCCACGTCGGTTGTGGGGGTGGCGAGGCGGATCGGCGCGATGCCGTGCGCGCGTAGCGCCACGCCCAGGCTGTCGTCCTCTTCCGGCGGGATGTCGACGCAGATCACGCCGTCCACGCCCGCATCCGCTGCGGCCTCCGCGAACCAGTCGGCACCGCGGCGGACCATCGGATTGGCATAGCCCATCAGCACCAGCGGCACGTCGGCGTGCCGGCTGCGGAACTCGCGCACGATCGCCAGGATGTCTGCGGTGGTGGTGCCCGCGCCCAGGCTGCGGATGTTCGCCAGCTGGATCGCCGGCCCGTCCGCCATCGGATCGGTGAACGGCATGCCCAGCTCGATCACGTCGGCCCCGCCCGCAACCAGCGCGTCCAGGATCGCGCCCGTCGCCTGCGGGTTCGGATCGCCAGCGGTCACGAAGGTGACGAGCGCCGCGCGACCCTGCTCACGGCAGCGCGCGAAGGTGTCGGCGATGCGGCTCATATCGCGACCCCAAGGGCGGCTGCGACGGTGAAGATGTCCTTGTCGCCGCGCCCGCACAGGTTAGCGAGGATGATCTGATCTTCCCGCATTTCCCGTGCCTTGCGCGATACCGCTGCGATCGCGTGCGAAGGTTCTAGCGCGGGGATGATGCCCTCGGTCCGGCACAGCAGCTGGAAGGCGTCGAGCGCCTCCACGTCCGTCACCGCCTCATACTTCACCCGGCCGATCTCGTGCAGCCAGCTGTGCTCCGGCCCGATGCCCGGATAGTCGAGCCCGGCCGAGATCGAGTGCGCCTCGGCGATCTGACCGTCCTCGTCCTGCAGCAGGTATGTCTTGTTGCCGTGCAGGATACCCGGTGCGCCGCCGGCAAGGCTGGCCGCATGCTGCTTGTCCAGGCCATGGCCCGCCGCCTCGATGCCGAGCATCGCCACCTCGGCGTCGTCCAGGAACGGGTGGAACAGCCCGATCGCGTTGGAGCCGCCACCGATCGCCGCCACCAGCAGGTCGGGCAGGCGGTTGATGCGCGACAGCATCTGCGCCCGCGCCTCGCGCCCGATCACCGACTGGAAGTCGCGCACCAGCTCCGGATAGGGATGCGGGCCGGCCGCCGTGCCGATGATGTAGAAGGTGTCGTGGACGTTCGCGACCCAGTCGCGCAGCGCCTCGTTCATCGCGTCCTTCAGCGTCGCCGCGCCGCTCGCCACCGGGCGGACTTCCGCCCCCAGCAGCTTCATGCGGAACACGTTCGGCTGCTGCCGCTCGACGTCCTTGGCGCCCATGAAGATGGTGCAGGGCAGGCCGAAGCGCGCGCACACGGTCGCGGTCGCCACGCCGTGCTGGCCCGCGCCGGTCTCCGCGATGATCCGGGTCTTGCCCATCCGCATCGCCAGCAGGATCTGGCCGATGCAGTTGTTGATCTTGTGCGCGCCCGTGTGGTTGAGCTCGTCGCGCTTGAACCACACTTGCGCGCCCATGCCCGGCGCCGCGCTCTCGCGCAGCGTCTCGGTGAGCCGCTCGGCATAGTAGAGCGGGCTCGGTCGCCCGACATAATGTTCGAGCAGGTCGTCGAACTGGGCCTGGAACGCCGGATCGGCCTTGGCCGCGCGATATTCGCGCTCCAGGTCCAGGATCAGCGGCATCAGCGTCTCGGCGACATAGCGGCCGCCGAACTGGCCGAAATGGCCGCGTTCGTCGGGCTGGGCGCGGAAGGTGTTGGGCGCGTTCATGGCCCCGGCTTTAGCAGCGGCGGGGACGCCCTCAACCCCTTTCCGCGCGCATGCCACCCTCAGACGCGGGTGACGGCCCCCAAGAAGGCGCCGATCCGCGCCGGATCCTTGACCCCAGGCGCCTCCTCGACCCCGGACGAGACATCGACCAGCGGTGCGCCGGTACGCGCGATCGCCTCGGCCACGTTCGCCGGATCGAGCCCCCCCGACAATGCCCAGGGCAGCGGGTGCCGGAACCCGTCGAGCAGCGTCCAGTCGAAGCGCAGCCCCATGCCCCCCGGCAGTGCCGCGCCCGGCGGCGTCTTGGCATCATAGAGGATGCGGTCCGCCGCCCCGGCATAGCTGCGCGCGGCATCCAGATCGGCGCGGGTCTTCACCGCCACCGCCGCCCAGGTGTCCCGGCGCAGCCGGCTGCGGATCGCCGCCACCCGTTCGGGCGCGGTCTTGTGCAACTGGATCGAGTCGAGCCGCCCCGCCGCCGTCGCTGCGTCGAGCAGCGCGTCGTCCGGATCGACGAACACGCCCACGCGCCGCACCTGCGCGGGCACTCGCGCCGCAAGCCCAGCGGCCAGGTCCAGCCCGACGTTGCGAGGAGAGGGCGGGAAGAACACGAACCCGACGTGGCTCGCCCCTCCGGCCACGGCCGCATCGAGGGTTGCCGGCGTCGAGAGGCCGCAGATCTTGGCGGAAACTGGCATGGCAGCCCGATAGAACAGCCGGGCGGCAGGCGCGAGGGGAAAGCACATGCGCTCGCCCTTCCGGGTCTCAGGCGGCAGGCGCCGGGACAACCGAGGCTCAGCGCTGGGCCGAATGCTCCTTGGGGCCTGCCGTCGGGACTCGCCGGGCTTGCTTGTCGGGGGCGCGGCAGATCCGCCGCACCGGCTGACAGGCGATGCCGATGTTGGAGCATTGCTGCCGGCCTGCCACGGTCGTGCAGGCACGGCACTGCTGCTGCACCTCTACACAGCTTTGCGGGCTCGCAAGGAGCGCAAGGGCGACTGCCAACATCGTCCGAGGCTGCGCCTCGACGGTCTGGCTGTCAACCAGGCGGAAACAGCCCGCCGCCGCGATGGTGCTCGCCCGGGAGGGGGAAGCTTACAGCGTCGCGCCGATCGCGCGTGCTGCCTCGTCGGGATCTTCCGCCTGGGTGATCGGTCGCCCGATCACCAGGATCGAGGCGCCGGAGTCCAGCGCGGCACGCGGAGTGACCACCCGCTTCTGGTCGCCGACCTTGCCCTGCGCCGGACGCACGCCCGGCACCACGAAAAAGCCGTCGCGCCAGGCGGCACGCGCAGCGCGTACTTCCTCGCCCGAACAGACGATGCCGTCGACACCCGCGGACTTGGCGAGTTCCGCCAGCCGCACGACCTGTTCGTGCGGGTCCGGGGACAGGCCGATCGAGCGCAGGTCGTCGCCGTCCAAGCTGGTGAGCATCGTCACCGCCACCACCTTGGTACCCGTCGGCGCTGCCGCCTTGGCATCCTCCAGCATCGCCCGGCCGCCGGCGGCATGGACGGTCAGGATCGCGGGCTTGATCGGCCCCAGCGCCTGGATCGCCTTGGCGACCGTGTTCGGGATGTCGTGGAACTTCAGGTCCAGGAAGATCGGCAGGCCGATGTCCGCCATCTCGCGGACACCCTGGCGGCCGTTCGCCATGAAGAATTCCAGCCCCAGCTTGATGCCGCCGACGTGGCGCTGGACGCGCTTTGCCAGCGCCTTGGCACGTTCGAGATCGGGAGTATCGAGAGCGACGTAGATCGGAGAGGTCATGAACGGTCCTGGATAATCGTGCCCGGGACGCCCGGCGTGATCGGGTGCTCGCCCAGCGCGTTGTCGGTCACCGGCGCGTCCACGGCATGGACCGGGGTCACGGCCGGGGCCGGCACCACACGGGCGGCCGGCAGGTCGCCGGGCGCCAGCGCGGCCGGCGGCGTCGCCTGTGCGGCACGCAGGTCCGCCAGCGCCCGCTCAGTCGCGGCGATCCGCTGGCGTGCCCGCCACCGCACCGTCACCAGCGACAGATAGGCCGGCACGAAGCCCAGCAGGAAGGTGACGACCAGCAGCAGCGGCAGGTTCACGTCCGCCACGACGCTGCCCCACAGTCGAACGGGCACCATCGCCATGTTGTTGAGGCTGAAGGCCACCACGACCCCGACGAGCAGTGCCCAGAACAGGGTTTTCAGGAATTGCATGGCCGTGCCCCTATGGTTTGCGGTCGCCGCCTGCTTAGGCGGGGAGCGCCGCGCGGGCAAGGGAGGGTCGGGAGCGGGCGCTTCAGGCGCGGTCCACCACCGCCCAGATCGGCAGGTGGTCGGATGCGGTCCGTGCCGCCGCCGTGTCGTGGACGCCGGCGTCCACGATCTTGAGTTCGGGCGAGGCCATGATCCGGTCGAGCTTGCCCACCGGTCGGCGCGCGTGGAAGCTCGGGCCGGTCGCGGCAAACCGGTGGTGCCGCGCAAAATCGCGCAGGCAGCCCGACGCTGCGCTCCATTCGTTGAGATCGCCCATCAGCACCGTCGGCATCGCGCGCGCAGCGCTGTCGCAATGGCTCAGGATCGCCGCGGCCTGCTTGCGCCGCCACAGGCCCGACAGGTCCAGGTGCATGCCGACCGCGCGCAGCAGCATGCCGCCGATGCGGAGGTCCGCCGACACCGCGCCGCGCGGCTCCAGCGCCGGCAGTTCGATCCGCTCGCAATCCAGCACCTGCGCCGACTTGCGGACCAGCAGCGCATTGCCGTGCCAGCCCATGCTCTGCGCCCGCGCCGCCACCGGTACGGCGCGCCAATCGGTATGCTCCTCCAGCATGTGCTCGGGGATGACGCCCATGCGCTGGCCGAAGCGCCGGTCGCATTCCTGCAGCGCGATCACGTCGGCGTCGATCTCGCGCAGCACTTCCAGCGTGCGCTCCGGCCGCCGGCGCCGATCGGTGCCGAGGGCCTTGCGCATGTTGTAGCTCGCGATCTTGATCATCCGGCGGCACCTGTGGGGAAAGCTTCGGGTGTTCGAACAAGTGCCGCGGCGCCGCAGTGGTTCCGCGTGCGAAAGGATTCAGGCGGCCCGGCCGCTTATCCCCGCGGCAGGGTGATGGTCGCGAGCAGGCCGCCCCCGTCGCGATTGGCGAGCGCGATCGCGCCGCCGGCATCGCCCACGATCGCCTGCGCGAGCGCCAGGCCCAGGCCGATGCCACCGGTCTCGCGGTTGCGCGACGTTTCCAGGCGGGTGAATGGCTGGAACACCCGGGCGATCTGGTCCGGCGGAATGCCGGGGCCGCGATCGGCCACCTCGATGCGCACCCGCGCCGGATCGGCGACCAGCCGCACCTCCGCGCCGCCCGCATATTTGACCGCATTCTCGATCAGGTTGCGGATCGCGCGCCGCATCAGCGTCGGCCGCAGGCGCAGCCGCTGGCGCTCCGCCTCCTCGAACGAAACGTCGGCACCCAAGTCGCGGAAGTCCTCGACCACCGCGTCCACCAGTGCCGCCAGGTCCACCTGCGTCTCCGGCTCGCTCGGCCGGCCCAGCCGCGCGAGCGACAGGATGTCCTCCAGCGTGCGGTTCATCTCGTCGATGGTCTCGGCCATGCGGGCGCGGTCGGCATCGTCCTCGACCGATTCGATACGGACGCGCAGCGCTGCCAGCGGCGTGCGCAGGTCGTGCCCGATCGCGCCGAGCATCCGGTCCTTTTCCTCCAGCATCCCGCTCACGCGCACGCTCATGCCGTTGAAGGCGGCGATCACCGCGCGCACGTCACCCGGCCCGGATTCCTCCACCGTGTTCGCCGCCGATCCAGGGCGATAGTCATGCGCCGCCTGCGCCAGCGCCCGCAGCGGCTTGGAGATGCGGCGCCCGATCCACAGCACCGGCAGCAGCACGAAGCCGTAGAGGATCAGCGTCTGCGCCACGAGCTGCCACACCAGCCCCTGCTGCGTGTTCGGCCAGGGCGTCTCCAGCACCAGCCAGCCGCGGCCCGGGATCTCGGCCGCCACCTTCAGCGTGGCCCCGAACCGCCGAAGCCGCTCGGCATGCACCCGGTCCATCCGGCGCACGACGGGGCTGTCCGGATCAACCAGCCGGATCTCCGTCTCGATGCGGCCGACCTGAAGCCCAGCGTCGGCAAAGGCGCTGCGAACCGCCGCCTCGAACTCGCCGTCGCTGGGTTCCTGGTGGGTCAGCGGGTTGTCCGGCACCAGTCGCACGGCGCGCGGGCGGTCCCGATCGGGTCCGCGCGGGTCCACGGGCCGGCCGCCGCGCAGGCGCTCCGCCGCGTCCACCATGCGGGTCACCGCCGGCACCGTCACTTGCGCGAAGCGCACGGCGCGCCGCTCGCGCAGCAGCATGCCGAAGTTGATCGCCTGCGCGACGAACAGCGCGATTGCGACCAGCAGCGCGATCTGGCCGGAGAGGCTGCGGGGCCACAGCCGGTTCAAAGCCGGGTGACCTCGCTAGCCAGCGTATAGCCGCCGCCCCAGACGGTCTTGATGATCTCGGGGTTCTTGGGATCCGTCTCGATCTTCTTGCGCAGGCGGCTGATCTGGTTGTCGATGGCGCGATCGAACGCCGCCGCTTCGCGCCCCTGCGTCAGGTCGAGCAGCTGGTCGCGGGTCAGCACTTGGCGCGGTCGCGTCACCAGCGCGTGGAGCAGGTTGTACTCGCCGGTCGACAGCGGCACCGACACGCCCTCGCGATCGACCAGGCTGCGCTCGCCGCTCTTCAGCACCCAGCCGGCAAAGGCGAAGGAGCCGCTTTCCGGCGCATGCTGGCGCACGCCGCCGGCGGCCAGGCGCCGCAGCACCACCTTGATGCGCGCCGCCAGTTCGCGCGGGGAGAAGGGCTTCACCACATAATCGTCCGCGCCCATCTCCAGCCCGACGATGCGGTCCGTCTCCTCGGCGCGCGCGGTCAGCAGGATCACGGGCGTGTCGCTGGTCTCGCGGATGTGGCGGCACAGCGACAGCCCGTCCTCACCCGGCATCATGATGTCGAGCACCACCAGGTCGATCGCATAGGCCGCCATGCGCGCACGCGCGCCCTCGGCGTCGCCGGCTTGCGTCACGCGAAAGCCCTGCTTGGTCAGATACTGGGCAAGCGGCTCCCGGATCGAGCGTTCGTCGTCGACCAGCAGCAGGTGGGGAATATCGGCCATGGAAAGGGGACCTATCACACTCCCCGGCCGGCGACAGCCGGGCGGAAAGCGCCGGGCGGCGTGGCACCGCCCGGCGGGGAACGTCAGTCGTTTGCGCCCTGGGCGGCTGCCGGCGGCGGGGCGTGACGGCCCGAGCGCGCCTTCATCCGCTCGCGCAACGCATTCTGCTCGGCGGCGTCGATGCGACCGTCGCGGTTGGCGTCCATCCGCTCGAAGCGCGTGGTTGCCGCGGCGCGGAACTCCTCGCGGCTGATCGCGCCATCCTTGTTGGCGTCGACGCGCGCCAGCATCCGCTCGCCCATGCCGCCGCGCCGGTGCATGCCGGGCGCTGGCTTGCCGGCCGGAGCCTCGCCGTCGGCCGCGGCTGGAGCATCGGCGCCACCGCGACGATGCGGCGGGCGCAGCTCGGTCGCGTCGACCTTGCCGTCCTTGTTCTGGTCCATCCGCGCGAACTGGACGTCGGCGGCTGCCAGCGCCTCCTCGCGGGTGAGGACGCCATCCTTGTTGGTGTCGATCATCGCCATCAGGCCGGCACGGCGCGGCGCCGGGCTGCCCTGCTGGCCCGCCTGGGCGACGCCGGTCAGCATGGTGGCGCCCAACGCTGCCGCAACTACGAACTTCTTCATGGCAAAAGCCTCTGCATTGCTTGCCGGGGCAGGCTGCCGCGGCGACGGTTCGTTATCTGGGCCCAGCCTGTCGCACCGGTATGTCGCGCGACCGGAAAACTGTCGCAAATTGTCTCGGCGCTCAGTCCCGCTTCGCCGTCTGGCCGAACAGGTTGCGACGCGCTTCCTCCGTCATCTCGCCGCCGCTCGCATTCACCTGTTCGCCAAGCGCATAGGCGCGCTCGGTCGCAGGCCGCGTGCGGATCGCCTCGAACCAGCGCTGGACGTTGGGGAAGTCGGCCAAGTCCTGACCCTGCGCCTCATGCGGTACGATCCACGGATATGCTGCCATGTCCGCGATCGAATAGTCGCCGGCGATGAACGCACGTCCTTCCAGCTGCCGGTCAAGGACGCCGTACAAGCGATTGGTTTCCTTGACGTAGCGATCGATCGCATAGGGGATCTTCTCGGGCGCATAGCGATTGAAATGGTGGTTCTGGCCCAGCATCGGGCCAAGGCCGCCCATCTGCCACATCAGCCACTGCGTCTGCTCGACGCGGGCGCGCAGGTCCGGCCCCAGGAAGCGGCCGGTTTTCTCCGCCAGATAGAGCAGGATTGCCCCGGATTCGAAGATGCTGATCGGCTCGCCGCCGTCCGCCGGTTCGTCGTCGACGATCGCGGGCATGCGGTTGTTGGGCGCGATCTTCAGGAAGTCGGGCGCGAACTGCTCGCCCTTGCCGATGTTCACCGGATGGATGGTGTAGGGGAGGCCGGTCTCCTCCAGGAACAGCGTGATCTTGTGGCCGTTCGGGGTCGGCCAATAGTGGAGATGGATCATCGGCAGGGCTCCTTGTGTCGGTCGGGAGAGATGGGCGAGCGGGTCGACGCGTGCAAGGCGAGGGAACGTGCGCAGCCCGTGCGCGTATGGTCTCCAGGCGCGGCGGTGACGGTCGCGCGCGGCAAGGGGAGAGCGCGATGGCGAACGGCAGCCCGGCAGCAGGGGCGCAGCCCTCAGCCTTGCGGTCCTGGCGCGGAGGGCGCGCATGACCACCCACGACACCTCGCAGATGCTGGGGACACGCCCGGCCGACGACCTCGATGGCGCCGCGCTCGCTGAGTGGATGCGCCAGGCGGTCGAGGGGTTCGAAGGGCCGCTCGCCTATGTCCGCTTTGCCGGAGGGCGCCGCAACCGTACCTACCGCATCGACACGCCCGAGCGCGCCTATGTGCTCCGCCGCCGCCCGTCCGAGCCGCAGGGGGCTATCCATCCGCTCGAGCGCGAGTTCGGCCTGCTCCAGGCGCTGCAGCCGACCGGCTTCCCCGCGCCGCGTCCGCTAGCGCTCTGCACCGATGCCTCCGTGCTCGGCGAGCCCTTCTACGTGATGCAACTTGTGGAGGGCCGCACCCTCTGGGACGAGACCATGCCCGGCATGACGCCCGCCCATCGCCGGGAACATTACGACGCGTGGATCGACGCGCTCGCAGCGCTCCATGCGATCGACCCGGCGCCGCTCGCATTGGACGCCATCGGCTTCACCGAATGCCGGCTGGATCGCAAGCTCGGGCATTGGACCGCCAAGCCCGCGGCTCACGCCACGCCCGATCTCGCCCGCCTTGCCGGCTGGCTCCCAACTGCGCTTCCGGACCGTACACCGCCCGCGATCGTCCACGGCGACTTCCGTCTCCAGAACCTCCTGTTCTCGCAGGAGGGCGTTCGCGTGGCCGCGGTGCTGGACTGGGACCAGGCCGGCATCGGCGACCCGCGCATCGATCTCGCCTATGTGCTCGCGCGCTGGGTGAGCGGCACGGAGCTTCATCCGGGCCTGGACGAACGCGCCGGCGCCGAAAGCGGCATCCCCTCGGCAGACGAGATGGTGGCACGCTACTGCCAGGCGACCGGTCGCGAAGCAGGCACGGCCCTCGACTGGCACCTCGCCTACACGCTCTTCCGCCTCGCGATCCTGGAGCAGGAAGAGGCCCCCGCCCACAGCGCAACCCTGGCCGCCACCGCCTGGACCTACGCCCAGCGCGCCGGGGCTTGAACCTCGCTCGCGCAAGCCCCGCGAATTCGTACCCCGGCGAAGGCCGGGGTCCAGTTGGGAAGGTTGCAGTGACTTTCGGCCCGTCCAGCCGGATGAAGGTTTCCTACCGTGCTCCTGCGCAGGCAGGAGCCCAGGGTTCCAGGCACCGAAACTCGTTGCTCTACTTGGCCCTGGATTCCTGCCTGCGCAGGATACGGCGGTATCGCACGACCGACACATCCTCGCGCACCCCTCCGCCGACCGGCCGTCACCCCCGCTTGCGGATCAGCCCTTCCTGCGCGACGCTCGCCACCAGCCGCCCGTCGCGCGTGAAGATGCGCCCGCGGTTGAACCCGCGCCCGTTGCCCGCCCAGGGGCTGTCGGTCGTGTAGAGCAGCCAGTCGTCGAACCGGAACGGCTCGTGCAGCCACAGCGCGTGGTCCAGGCTTGCCGTCTGCATGCGCGGATCGCCCAGCCGTACCGAGTGCGGCATCATCGACGTGCCGAGCAGCAGCATGTCGCTGGCATAGGCGAGCACCGCCCGGTGCAGCGCGGGATCGTCGGGCAGGGGGGCGACCGTGCGGAACCAGCTGTGCTGCACCGGCGGCCGCGGCTCGGAGCGCAGCCAGTCGCCCGGCGCTACCGGCCGCATCTCGATCGGTCGCGGCTGGGCGAGGAACTTGCGCACCGGGTCCGACAGCTCGCCTGCCATTTCCGCCTGCACCTGCGCTTCGGATCCCAGCGCCTCGGGCGGCGGCACTTCCGGCATCGCGTCCTGGTGGTGCAGCCCTTCCTCCTGATGCTGGAAGGAGGCGGCGAGTACCAGGATCGGCTGCCCGCGCTGCAACGCCATCACCCGCCGCGTGGCGAAGCTCCGCCCGTCGAAATCCCGCGTCACCCGGAACAGGATCGGATGCTCGGCATCGCCCGCGCGCATGAAATAGGCGTGGAGCGAATGCGCGACCTTGTCGTCGACGGATCGCTGCGCCGCCTGGAGCGCCTGGCCGATCACCTGGCCGCCGAACACCCGCCCGCGCCCGCCGGGCAGCCGCGCCCCCCGGTACAGGTCGGTGTCCAGTTCCTCCAGGTCGAGCAGCGCGGTCAGCGTCTCGACCAGCCGTTCCGGGGTGTGCGTCATGGAAATAGTCGTTCCTTCGATCCGATCGCAGCATTAGGCACATGCTTTACGTATTCGGCAAGCGCTTATCCGCCCGGCTTGACGGGGCCGGCCGCCGGGGCTTGAAGCCGCGCGGTGTCCACGCACCAACCGATCGAACCGCCGCCGGGCTCCGCCTGGCCCGCCTGCACCCTTGGAGAGGCGACGGCGCGGCTCACCGCACCCGGCGCGCGCTACGAGATGGAGACGGTGGCGATCCGCGGCGTGCCGACCCGCACTTGGAAGCACGCCCCGCCCAGCCTCGCCGCGCTCGCCCAGGCCGCCCGCGCGCATGGCGATCGCCTGTTCCTGATCCACGAGGACGAGCGCGTGACCTTCGAGGCGGGCTATCGCGCGGTCGCCACGCTCGCCGCAGCGCTCGCCGCGCGCGGCGTCGGCAAGGCGGATCGGGTGGCGATCGCCATGCGCAACCGCCCGCAATGGCCGATCGCGCTGATGGCGATCGCGAGCCTGGGCGCCATCGCCGTGCCGCTCAACGCCTGGTGGACCGGCGGCGAACTCGCCTTCGCGCTCGCCGACACCGGCGCCCGCCTGCTGATCGCCGACGCCCGCCGCCACGAACGGCTGCTCGACTATTATGCGGATCTGCCGGCGCTGGAGGCGGTGCTCGTCTCCGGCTCACGCGACCTGCTGGGCGGTGACGCCGAGCTCCTGGAGGCGATGATCGGCAGCCCGAATGATTGGGCGTGCCTTCCCGAGACTGTGTTCCCCGAAGTCGAGGTCGCCCCCGACGATCCCGTCACCATCTTCTTTACCAGCGGCACCACCGGCGGGCCCAAGGGGGCGGTCGGCACCCACCGCAACCTGATGAGCAACATCCTCTCGTCCGGCTTCGTCTCCGCCCGCACGCTGCTGCGGCGCGGGGCGCCGCTGCCGGAGCGCTCGCCGGCCCAGACGGTGCTGCTGCCGATCCCGCTCTTCCACGTCACCGCGTGCAGTGCCTTCCTGATGATCGCCCTCGCGACCGGCGGCACGATCGTGCTGATGCGCAAATGGGATGCCGCCGCCGCCATGGCACTGATCGAGCGGGAACGGATCGAGGCGATCGGCGGGGTCCCCGCCATCGCCTGGCAGCTGCTCGAGCACCCCGACCGCCCTGCGCGCGATCTCTCCTCGCTTGTCCGCATCGCCTATGGCGGCGCGCCCGCTGCGCCCGAGCTCGCCCGCCGGATACACGCGGAGTTCGGCGCGATGCCCAGCAACGGCTGGGGCATGACCGAGACTATGGCCACGGTCGCCAGCAACGCGGCCGAGGACTATCTCGCCCGCCCGACCAGCTGCGGCCCGCCGGTTGCGACCGCCGACCTCAAGATCCTCTCGCCGGACACGGGCGAGCCGGTCCCGCAGGGAGAGGTGGGCGAACTCTGGGCACGCGGGCCGATGGTGGTGCAGGGCTATTGGAACCGGCCGCAGGAAACCGCCGCCGGCTTCGTCAACGGCTGGGTCCGCACCGGCGACCTGGCGCGGATCGACGCCGACGGCTTTTGCCACATCGTCGATCGCCTGAAGGACGTGGTGATCCGCGGCGGTGAGAACATCTACGCGGCCGAGGTGGAGGACGTGCTCTACGCGCACCCGGCGGTCACCGACTGCGCCCTGGTCGGCATCCCCCACCACACGCTCGGCGAACAGCCGGCGGCGGTCGTTCATCTCGCGCCGGGGATACACGCCGACGAGGCCGAGCTGCAGGCCTGGGTCCGCGCGCGCCTCGCCGCCTTCAAGGTGCCGGTCGCGATCCGCTTCGTCGAGGCCACGCTGCCCCGCAACGCCAACGGCAAGATCCTGAAGCGCGCGCTGCGGGAGATGTTTGCCCCGGCTTATGACACCATGCGTGCTCCTGCGAAGGCAGGAGCCCAGGGCAACAGACGCCACCGCCCGCGACCCTAGGCTCCCGCCGCCGCGGGAGCACCGGCAGCTTGGGGCAAGTGTACCAAGCTCTACACTCGTACCCCCGCGAAGGCCGGAGTCCAGGCGGAATGGCCTCGGTGGCTAAGGAGCAACGACCTCGCCCTTTTCGGGCATCTTTACGCCCGGCTCAACCGCGCCAGCGTCGCCAGCGTCGCCAGCGTCGCCAGCACCCAGAACCCTGCCAGCGTCAGCACCGCCGTCAGCGCGGCGAGCGCATGCCACCCGCCATGCTCCCAGAACCAACCGCCCAGCGTTCCCGTCACGCTCGACCCGACATAGTAGAACAGCAGGTACAGCGACGCCGCATGCCCCTTGGCGCCCTGCGCCACCCGCCCGACCCAGCCGCTCGCCACCGAATGGCCGATAAAGAAGCCGATCGTCAGCAGCGTGATGCCGGCCACGATCCACACCAGGCTCGCCGACAGGGTCAGCGCGATCCCGGCCAGCAGCAACGCCAGCCCCACGCCAAGCGTGCGTGCGCGGCCATGCCGGTCCGCGAGCCGCCCCGCACTGGAGGAGGCGACCATCCCCAGCGCGTAGGTCAGGAAGATCATGCTGCTCGCGGTCTGGCCCAGGTGATAGGGCGCGGCGGCCAGCCGGAAGCCGGCATAGTTGAACAGCGCCACGAACACGCTCAT
Organism: Sphingomonas molluscorum; assembly: GCF_039522995.1. NCBI lineage: Bacteria > Pseudomonadati > Pseudomonadota > Alphaproteobacteria > Sphingomonadales > Sphingomonadaceae > Sphingomonas > Sphingomonas molluscorum. Next base: position 287,396 of record NZ_BAAAEL010000015.1, read on the forward strand.
CAGCAGGAAGGCGAGGGTGAACAGGCGCAGCAGCCGGGGGTCCCGCAGATGTGCCCGCCACGTCCGAAGGTGGAAGCCGAGGTCGAAGCCCCGCACCACCGCGAAGTTGCGCGACGCCGGCAACAGCAGCGCAAAGCCCACCGCTGCCGCCAGGTCGAGCGCTCCCAGCAGCCCCATCGCCCCGCGCCAGCTGGTGAGGTCCGTCGCCAGCCCCATGCCGACGCGCCCCATCATCCCCCCAAAGGCGGTCCCCGCGACATAGAGGCCCATGGCGCGGCCCAGGTGCGCCGGGTCGATCTCCTCGGCCAGATAGGCCATCGCCACCGCCGGCACGCCGCCCAGTACCAGCCCTTCCAGCGCACGCGTCGCGAGCAGCAGCGCGAAGCTCGGCGTCAGTGCGGCGACGAGGTTGAGGACGGCAGCGCCCGCCATCGACGCGAACATCAGCCCACGCCTGGGCACCATCTGCGAAAAGGCGCCCGCCACGAAGATCGCCAGCGCCAGCAGGCCGGTGGTCAGCGACAGCGCCAGCGAGGCAACCCCCGGCGCCACACGGAAATCGCGCGCGAACTCCGGCAGCAGCGGCTGCACGCAGTAGATCAGCGAAAAGGTGGCGAACCCGGCCAGGAACAGCGCCAGGCTGATCCGGCGGTAGGCGCGCGTCCCATATGCCGTCCATTGCGGCTGGCGGGGCGGGTCGGTGTCGGGCGCTTCCAGAAGAACGGTGTCAGTCACGCCCGCCATGTGGGCAGGCCTGGCCACTCTGTCCAATCGACGCTTCGGATCAGTCGATCTCAGCCTGCGTACGGATCATAGCTGCCAAAGGTCCAGACGTTCCCCTCGGGATCGCGCGCGCTGTAGCTGCGGCCGCCATAGGGCTGGTCCTCGGGCGGCAGGAAGATCTCGGCACCTGCGGCGGCGGCCGTCGCGGCATGGCCGTCGACATCGTCCAGCACCAGGTAGAGCGACTGGGTCACGCACCCGGCCTCGGCGGCCGTGCGCATGCGCGCCGCCTGTGCAAAGGGCGTGTCGATCGCGGACGACACCATGATCATCTGCCCCGCCCAGACAAGTTCGGCATGGTCTACCCGGGAAGGCGTGTCCGCGTCGCTGTAGACGGCGTACCGCACGAAGCCGAAGGCCGCGCACAGGAAGTCGATCGCACGCGGGGCATCGGCGTAGCGCAGCACCGGGATCAAGGCAGGACGCACTGTCATCGCGACTCTCCTCGAACGCGGGCGCAGGCCCGCCTCGCCGGCGATGCTACGCCTCTACCTGGCTGCTACGCCAGCGTCTCGTCGTCGCGATACTTGATCTGGAGGTAGCGGTTGCGGGTCGCCAGGCTGTCGAGGTCGCCCTGCGCCAGCTGGCGGCTCATGTCGGCGATTTCCTCGTCGATCAGCTTCAGCCCCTCGACGAGCTGGTCGTCGGGAGTGCGGCCATTGCGCTCCACCCGGCGCAGCGGCTCGGGCACCCGCTGGTAGCCGCGCACCAGCTCCGGCAGCTGCTCGCCCACCAGCTTGCGCACCTCGGCCGCGGCCGGCTCGCGCTCGTCCAGCGCCCCCAGCTGCTGGCTGAGCGTATCGAGCCGCACGCCGATCGAGTCGGTGAGCGTGCGTGCCGGCGCGGGCAGGGCGGGGCGCTGCGTTTCCAGCCAGCGCTCAGTCTGCTGCGGCAGCGCCTTCAACGGCGCGGTCGCGAACGTCTCGGGCGTCGCCGCCGGTACGACCGGGAAGATCGCGAACAGCGCGGTGGCGGCGATCAGCAGCGCCATCACCAGCATCGCGCCGCCGATGCCCAGCGGCACGACCCAGCCGACCACCAGCGCCCCGATCAAAATGGCGAGGTCCGCGGCCGCGATGCGGCCCAGCCGCCGCAGCACCTCCGCCTCGCGCCTGCGCTTCACGCGCTGCGCGCCGCCGCGATAGCGATCGCGCGATCGCTCCAGCACTTCGGTCGATCGGGCGATCTGGTGGTCGACTTCGCTCTGCATGGCGGTTCCTTACAGCGCCTCGAGCTTGAAGGTCTCGCCGCCGCTGCCGGCGTTCTGCGCGGCGCCCTCGGCCCGGGCGATATAGCCCTTCGACCGCTCGACTTCGTTCGACAGCGTGGTGACGGTCGTCTTCATGCTGTCGAGCGCCTTCAGCTTGAACACGTCGATCGCGTCCATCGTGTCATAGATGTTCTGGAACGCGCGCTGCAGCGTCTCGACCGGGATGGTGGAGGCCGCCGCCTGCTCGTGGATCTGCGCGGTCTGCGACTTGAGCAGCTTGCCCGTCGAATCGATGATGTTCGCGGTCGTGGTGTTGAGCGCGGTGATCTGTTCGAGCACCAGCTTCTGGTTGGTGAGCGCCTGCGCCACCGTTACCGCCGTGCGCAGCGCGCCGACCGTGGTCGTGGAGGCGCGGTCGACGCCCTTCACCAGCTCGACATTGTTCTTCTTGACCAGGTCGAGCGCCAGATAGCCCTGCACCGTCACCGCCATCTGGGTGAGCAGGTCCTGGGTGCGCTGGCGGACGTAGAACAGCGCGGTCTCGCGGATGGCCTTGGCCTTTGCGGGATCGCTGTGGTCCAGGTCGTTGGCCCGGTCCTCCAGCTTGCGGTCCATCTCCTTGGACAGATAGATCATCTGCTCCAGCCGGCCCATCGCCGCCCACAGGTTCTGCCGCTCCACGTCGATCGCGGCATTGTCCATCAGCAGCTCGTCCTTGCCGGACTGCAGGCTCTTCAGGATCTGCGCAATGTGCGTCTGCGAGCTTTTGTAGCTGTCGAAATAGTCGCGCATCTTGTTGCCGAACGGCAGGATGCCGAACAGCTTCTTGGGCGCCAGCAGATTGCCCTGCTTGCCGGGATCCAGGTCCTCGATCGTGCGGCGCAGCTGGGCGAGATCGGCGCCAACGCCGTTCTCGCGGTCCATTGCCTTCACCGGCCGGTCCAGGAAGCGGTTCGACTGGCCCGCGGCCTCGCGGATCTCGCGCGCGCCCATGTTGGTGATCGCGTCCACGCGCTTGCCGAACTCCGGCGAGTTCACGTCCTGCGCGATCAGGTCTTCGATGAAGCTGTCGACGCGGGTTTCCAGCTCCGACTTCTTCTTGTCGTCCACCGGCACCAGCCCGGCAGCCTTGGCAGGCGTCACGGCGGGCACGGGATCCGGCGCTTCGAGTTTCAGCTCCTGTTCCGCCACCTGCGTCGCCATATCGTCTCCTGTGCTTGGTCCCTTGAGGATAGTTGCTTGCCGCGGCCGTGCAAGTGTATCAGGCAAATAACACGCGCCGCAGGGGGGTACGTTGCTGGAGTTGCTGATCGGGGCCACGCTCGTGCTGGGCCAAGTGGAGGTTCCGCCGCCTGCCGTCGACCCGCTGACTGCGGAATCGAGACCGGCGACGCCGATCGCTTCGCCGCGTTGCTCGCGCGCACGGAGGGCCCGCTGACGGCCGAGCAGATCCAGCGCGACTATCTGGACGGCGCGAGCGACGGGGTGCGGGTGTTCACCCCCGGTCGCATCCGCGATGCCGCCCATCTGGCGCGCACCGTCGCCGCCAAGCGCGGCCTCTATACCGAAGCCGTTCGGGAATGCCTGCCGGTCGTCAAGGCCACGACGCCGGAGCTTCGCGCCACCTATCTCGCGCTGAGTGGCCTGTTCCCGGGCCGGCCACTCCCACGCATCTACCTGGTGGTGGGGGCGGACAACTCCGGCGGAACCGCAGCGCCGGGCATGCAGGTGCTCGGACTGGAGACGCTGTGCAGGATCTCCGGCAGTCCCGAGGCACTGCGCGCCGTGCTCCGGCAATTCTATGCGCACGAGACTGTTCACGCGTTGCAGCGGGACAGCGACGAGCCGTCGCCCGGCGGACCGCTGCTGCGATCCGTGCTGGCCGAGGGCGCGGCCGACTTCATCGCGGCGCTGGCGACCGGTACCGAGATGGACCCGAAGCGCGCGGCCTGGGGCAGCGCCCGCGAGGCGGCGCTCTGGCAGATGCTCAAGGCCGACCTGGCGACCACCGCCGACACCAAGGGCGATCCGGCGCGCGGCTCGCCCGCGGAGGTCGCGATGCATCGCTGGGTCGGGAACTATGGCAGCGCGCCCGAGGGCTGGCCTGGCGAGGCCGGATACTGGATGGGGCAGCGCATGTGGGAGCGCTGGTATGCACGCCAGCCCGACAAGCGCCGCGCGCTGGAAGAGATGTTGACGATTTCCGATCCGCTGGCCGTGCTCGACGGCGGCCGCTTCGTCGAATGACCTTTCCGCGGCGCACGAAATAAGCTAAGGGCCGCGCCGAAACCGCCCGCGCACTGCGTCGGCCACTTTCCGGGAAATTGAATGAGCCTGCGCAACATCGCCATCATCGCGCACGTCGATCATGGCAAAACCACCCTTGTCGACCAGCTGTTCCGCCAGTCGGGCACCTTCCGCGACAACCAGCGCGTGGAAGAGCGCGCGATGGACTCGAACGACCTCGAGAAGGAGCGCGGGATCACCATTCTCGCCAAGCCGACCTCGGTCGAATGGGCGCCTCCGGGCGGCGGTGAGCCGGTCCGCATCAACATCGTCGACACGCCCGGCCACGCCGACTTCGGCGGTGAGGTGGAGCGCATCCTCTCGATGGTCGACGGCGTGATCCTGCTGGTCGACTCGTCGGAAGGCGCGATGCCGCAGACGAAGTTCGTGACCGGCAAGGCGCTGAAGCTCGGCCTCAAGCCGATCGTCGTCGTCAACAAGATCGACCGTTCGGACAGCCGCGTACAGGAAGTGCTGGACGAGGTCTTCGACCTGTTCGTGTCGCTCGACGCCACCGACGAGCAGCTCGACTTCCCCGTGCTCTACGCGTCGGGCCGCAACGGCTATGCCTCGGACAACCCCGACGCGCGTGAAGGCACGCTGATCCCGCTGTTCGAGAAGATCGTCAGCCACGTGCCGGCGCCGAATCTCGACGTCGACGCGCCGTTCAGCTTCCTGGTGACGCTGCTCGATCGCGACAACTTCCTGGGCCGCATCCTCACCGGCCGCGTCCAGTCGGGCACGGTGAAGCTCAACCAGCCGATCCACGCGCTCGACATGGCGGGCAACGTGATCGAGACCGGCCGCGCGTCCAAGATCATGACCTTCCAGGGTCTGGAGCGTGTGCCCACCGAAGAGGCGAAGGCTGGCGACATCATCTCGCTCGCCGGTCTCGCCGTCGCAACCGTGTCGAACACGATCTGCGACACGACCGTCACCGAGGCGATCCAGGCGCAGCCGATTGATCCGCCGACGCTGTCGATGCGCTTCGCCGTCAACGACTCGCCGATGGCGGGGCGTGAGGGTTCGAAGGTCACCAGCCGCATGATCCGCGATCGCCTGGAGCGCGAAGCGGAGTCCAACGTCGCGATCAAGGTCACCGAGAGCGAGGACAAGGACAGCTTCGAAGTCGCCGGTCGCGGCGAGCTTCAGCTGGGCGTGCTGATCGAGACGATGCGTCGCGAGGGCTTCGAGCTCGGCATCAGCCGTCCGCGCGTGCTGTTCGGCACCGACGAGAACGGCGCCAAGACCGAGCCGTACGAGACGGTGGTGATCGACGTGGACGACGAGTTCTCGGGCACGGTCGTCGACAAGATGAACCAGCGCAAGGCCGAGATGACGGACATGCGTCCGTCGGGTGGCGGCAAGACCCGCATCACCTTCTCGGCACCGTCGCGCGGCCTGATCGGCTACCACGGCGAGTTCCTGTCGGACACCCGCGGCACCGGCATCATGAACCGCCTGTTCGAGCGCTATGGCCCCTTCAAGGGCACCATCGAGGGCCGCAAGAACGGCGTGCTGATCTCCAACGGCGCCGGCGAGGCCCAGGGCTATGCGCTCGGCCCGCTCGAGGACCGCGGCATCCTGTTCGTCGGCCACGGCGAGGCCCTCTACGAGGGCATGATCATCGGCGAGAACGCCAAGACGGATGACCTCGAGGTCAACCCGATGAAGGCGAAGCAGCTGACCAACTTCCGCGCATCGGGCGGCAAGGACGATGCCATCCGCCTGACCCCGCCGAAGAAGATGACGCTGGAACAGGCGATCGCCTACATCGACGACGATGAGATGGTGGAAGTCACGCCGAAGAACATCCGGCTGCGCAAGCGCTTCCTCGACCCCAACGTGCGCAAGCGCATGTCGCGTTCGAAGGCGGCCTGATTCCGGCCTAGCCTTCGCGATCTGCGAACCAACGCAAGAGGCGTCGGATGCACCAGCATCCGGCGCCTTTTTGCTGACCGACTAAACCCTGGCTGAACAACGGGTTACCCCCCGGTTCAGCGCATCCGCGCTACTGCCTGCCTGTCGTGCCCGTTGCGTGATCTCCGTCACGCCCGGACGCGAGAAGAGAGGAGGAGTTCGGAGATGAAATCCTTGTTGAAGAAGGCCGGGCTGGGCGTCGCGCTTGCCGCCACCGCGCTGACCGCGTCCGCGCCTGCAGAAGCCCAGCGGTACCGCGGCGGCTATTACCCGCACGGCGGCTACCACGGCTACTACCCCGGCTATCGGGGCTACCGCGGGCGCAGCTCGGCCGGTCCGGCGATTGCGGCCGGTGTCGTCGGCGTGGTGCTGGGCGCGGCGCTCGCATCCAGCGCCAACGATCGCCGGTATCGCGATCGCTACTACCGCGACCGCGGCTACGCCTATGACTATGACGACCGCTACTATCGTCAGCGGGGCTATTATCCCGCCGACGGCTATTACGCCTATCGCTATCGCGATCACCGCCAGTGCTGGGATGAGCAGCGCTTTGATCCCTACTACGGCTATCCGGTGCGCGTGCGCGTCTGCAACTGACGCTGCCACCATCGGAGGGCGGCGCGGGCAGGGGCCACGCGCCGCCCTTTTTTTGTTGGCGCGGACGCGGTTTTGCGCCATGCGGCCGCGCATGAGCGATACACCCCCCGACCACCTTTCGATCAACCCGCGCAGCCCGCATTTCGACCGCGAGGCGCTGGAGCGCGGCGTCGGCATCCGCTTCAAGGGCGTGGAGCGCCGCGACGTCGAGGAATATTCGATCTCCGAAGGCTGGATCCGGGTGGGCCTCGGCAAGAAGGTCGACCGCCACGGCCAGCCGCTCACGATCAAGCTGATCGGCCCGGTGGAAGCCTGGTTCCAGACCGGCACCGAAGACGAAGCAGCGGCCGGCGAAGCCGAGCAGGGCTGACCGTCCGACCCTGGGCGCGCGGGTCGCGATGCCCGCGCGCTACTCCGCCGCCTCGGCCATGGCGGCCAGGCGTGTGAGTGCGGCCACATGCGTTCGAAACGCCTGCTTGCCGGGCGTCGTCAGCGCCAGCCAGGTTCGTTGCCGCCCCCCCATGCTGGCCTTGCGCAGCCGGACATAGCCTGCCGCATCCAGCTGCGCCGCGTGCTTGGACAGCACGGACTCGCTGATGCCGATGGCTTCCCGGATGCGGACGAACTCCACCTCCTCCGCCTCGGTCAGCAGCGCGCAGACCTGCAGGCGCACGGGGGCGTTCAGCACCGCATCATAGCCCGGGATCGCGCTCACAGCGGCGCCGCCAGTTCTTCGCGCCAGATGCGGTCGAAGCGCCGGCTCGCGAGCGTCGCCACGACGCCGCCGATCACGCCCAGCGGCAGCGGTGCCCACAGTATCCCCAGGCGGAAGCGGAGCACGACGCCAGCCATCAGCAGGCCCAGCATCAGCACCGCGAATGCGATCACGGTCGGCCGGGTGCTGCCGGCGCGATACCCGTTCACCGAAAGCCCCGTGCGCCGCTTCCAGAACCGGAACAGCAGCGCCATGCCGGCGATACTCACCGCCACCCCAATCGAGATCAGGTGCTCGGGAAGCGCGTAGCTGGCGATCAGCGCCGCGATGGCGACGCCGTAGAGGGGCGCGTACCAGCTGGTGCCAAGATCGCCGGCGGCCATGCGGGAGCGGGCGCGATTGGTGGCGGCAAGCGCCAGCGCGGCGCTGGCAGGATCAGGCGACTCAGGGTGCGACATCAGCGTTTCTCCACTTTCCGATGTGGAAAGTGACACTCACTTTCCACATCGTCAAGTGACGCCGTGCGCCGGAACTCAGTGGACGAAGCGTGCCACCACGTCGCGATAGCTGCGGCTGACCTTCACCTGTGCGCCCGAATCCAGCACCAGGAAGCATTCGCCGTTGGTATGCGGCTTCACCTGCTTCACCAGATCCAGGTTGACGATGGTGGAGCGATGCACGCGCTGGAACCGGCGCGGATCGAGCCGCTTCTCCAAGTCCTTCATCGTCTCGCGCAGGATCAGCGTGTTGTCGCCGGTGTAGATGCACATATAGTCGCCGGCCGCGTCGATCCGCTCGATCGTGTCGACGTCCACGCGGAAGATCTGCCCGCGATCCTTGATGTTGATGAGCTTCTCGAACCGATTAGCGTTGTGCGCACCGCCGTCGCCGCCGTCCGACAGCGTCTCGGCTGCTTCGGGTGCAACCTCGGCCAGCACTTCCTTCAGCCTGTCGACTTCGGCCTGGCCGCGCTTCTCGTTCAGCCGCTGGCGCACGCGGTCGAGCGTGTCGGCCAGGCGGGCGTCGTCCACCGGCTTCATGAGGTAATCCACGGCCTGGGCCTCGAACGCGCGCAGGGCGTGGTCGGAATAGGCGGTCACGAACACCACCAGCGGCGGCTCCACCTCCATCAGCCCCTGGACGACGGAGAAACCGTCGAAGCCCGGCATCTGGATGTCGAGGAACACGAGGTCGGGCTTGTGGGTCTTGATCGAGCGGATGGCCTCGCGGCCGTTGACGCACTTGTCGACGATCTCGACGTCTTCATGCGCCTGCAGGCGCAGTTCCAGCCCCTGGATGGCCAGCGGCTCGTCGTCGACTAATATGGTACGGATGGTCATGCAGCCTCTCGCGTGCGTTCCTCGACCTGGAACGGAATTTCGATCTCGACGCTGAACCCGCTGCCCGGAATCGACCGCGTATCGAGGCGATGGTCTTCACCATATGCCTGCGCCAGTCGCTCTCGGATGTTTGCCAGTCCCACGCCGGTCGATAAGGTCGGCCTGCGCGACGCTTCGTTCAAGCCCGGGCCGGTATCCGAAACGCCAATCTGCACCCGTTCCCCGGCGAGCCGAGCCGTGACCGCGATCTCGGCACCCTCTTCCTTCGGGGTGACCGCGTATTTGATGGCGTTTTCGACCAGCGGCTGCAGCAGCAGCGAGGGCAGGCGGGCGTTCGCTACCCGCGGGTCGATGTCGAACCGCATCTGCAGCCGCTCCTCGAAGCGCATCTTCTCGATGTCCAGGTAGAGCTTCAGCGTCTCCACCTCCTGCGACAGCGTCACATGCGCGGTCGGTTCGTTGGCGAGCGTGTAGCGCAGGAACGACGCGAGCCGCGACAGCATGATGTTGGCGCGCTCGGTGTGCTTGAGCAGCACCAGCGTGGAGATCGAGTTGAGCGTGTTGAACAGGAAGTGCGGGTTCAGCTGATAGCGCAGCATCGCCAGCTGCGCCGACGACGCCTGGTTCTCCAGCGCCTGCATGGTGCGGGTCTGCTGCTCGACGATCAGGTAGAAGTTGATGCCGAAATAGAGGGCGGACCAGCCGGCCAGCACCGTGAAGGTGAGGAACAACAGCCCCGGCAGCAGCGAGAGGTCCAGCACTGCCGTCGACGGCGCGTTGGCGCGCGAGAGCGAGAAGGTATAGGTCTCGATGATCGCATAGAGCAGCGTGGCCGCGAACAGCGTCAGCAGCGTGCAGATGATCGCCCACATCCGGGGCAGGCGCCGATAGCTGCCGTAGAGCACCGACATCAGCAGCGTCAGGCAATAACCGACGATGGATTCCACGATGACGCCCAGCACCACCTTGAGGCTGGGCGCATTGAACACCGTGGAGACGGTGCGCAGCAGCAGATAGCCGCTCCATCCCGCGGCCTGCAGGATCCAGAAGGCGCGGCTCTTCTCTTCGAAGAACGGGCGCGAGAACAGGGAAGACACGGCAGCCATCGTGCCGCCGCCTTACTGCGGGTCAACTTCGTGGGGAAGGGGCGCGGGAACCACACCCCCCGCCAAAAAGCAAAACCGCCGCTCCCCGGATGGGGAACGGCGGCCTGCTTGTAGTCCGGTTCGGATCGAGGGCTTAGAAGCCGATCACGATCGAGCCGCTGACGGCGCGGGGAGCACCGAACTGCACGAACGGAACGCTCGTGTTGTTCGAGCTGCCGCTGATGTAGCCGACGTAGAACTCGTTGAAGAGGTTCGACACGTTCAGCTGGAAGAAGGTCTTGTCCAGACCGAACTGGGCCAGCGAGAAGCGTGCGTCGAGATCGACCAGCGTGTAGCCGTCCACCTTCGCCGGGAACACTTCGGTTACGACGCCCGAGATCGTCTGCACCAACGGCTCGTTGATGTCGTTGATGTAGCGCGGTCCGGTGTACTTGACCTGCGCGCCGAGTTCGACCGGGCCCAGCGTGCCCTGCAGGCGACCACCGAAGCTCCACTTCGACAGGCCCGACTCCTGCTTGCCGGCGGTCGGCAGGAAGGTGTTCGCACCGGTCTGCAGGTCGTCCTGGATCTCCGAGTTCAGGTACGAACCGAAGACATAGGCCGTGATCTCGCGGATCGGCTGCACCGAGATGCTGCCGTCGAAGCCGTAGCGGTCGACCTTGCCGATGTTGCGCGAGACGCTTTCACCAAGCTCCGCATCGAACGCGGTGGCGATGCGGTTCTTGAACTTGATGTAGTAGCCACCCAGCTGCGCCGTGACGATACCGGAGCGGTAGCGCAGACCGAGGTCGAAGCTGTCCGTGGTTTCCGGTGCCGGATCGGCCCCTTCCGTACCATCGGCGAAGTACAGCGCGCTGTACAGCGTGTCGGTGCCCGGGACCGAGAGGCCCTTCGCGTAGCTGGCGAAGATGCTCGCCTGCGGCGTGATGTTGTAGGTCAGGCCGACGTTCGGAAGCGCACGGTTGTACGTGTAATCACGCGAGCGCGGTGCCGCATAGGTCGGGTTGGCCGCCGCATAGCCGGAGGCGTTGTCCGAGGCGACGCAGTCGACGTTGCCGTTGGCTGCCGTGGTGAAGCAGTTCTGGTTCAGGTCGCGCTTGAAGAACGGTACGCGCAGGCCGAGGTCGAGGACGAGGTTGTTCTCGAGGAACTCGCCGCGGTACTGGCCCGACACCTGGTTCAGGATCGCGTACGACTTGCGATCACGCTTCTGAACGACGTTGCCGTTGAGGTCCGTGATCGGGTCGTTGATCGGGAATACGTCGAACGGTTCGCCGTTGCTGTACAGGAAGCCGGTTTCGCCGGTCTGACGATGGCGCGCGCGATCGTAGGTGTAGGACAAGCGGACGCGGTGTGCGTCGTTGATCTGATACACCAGGTTCGAGATCACCATGTAGCGGTTGGTCACGGTCTGGCTCGGAGCGAGCAGGGTGACGCCGTTGGCGTTGCTGCTGGCGCATGCCGCGCCGCTGGTGCTGCAGGTGTCGAGTACGTCGCCGTCGAAGTTCAGGTCACGGCCGAAGTAGTACTGGCCGCCGATGAAGCCCGTGTAGTTGACGCCGTTGATGGTGCGGACGCCCTCGCGGCCGGTCACCGTGCCGCCACCGTTCGCCTTGGTGTACTGATAGCTGGGATCAACCGTCAGGGTCAGGCCATCGGCGATCGTGAAGCGCGAGGTACCACGAATGTTGCCGGTGTTCGACGGGTTGTAGCGGCGGTCATACTGGGTGCCGCAGCTGTTCGTCGCATCGACCACGCCGGTCTCCGGCGTGTCGGTGCTGCACACCGGAACGTCGTAGCTGGCTTCATCGAAGTTGGTCGGGAAGCGGTTGCCGCTGCCGGTGCCGGTTTCGCGGCCGGGATCGCCACGCAGCGGACCCGAACCGAAGAAGTTGTTGCGAGCCTGGTTGTAGTGGCCTGCGATCGAGATGAAGTCGCCGTTGCCGCCCAGATCCTGGTAGATGCGAGCGTTGTACTGCTGCTTCTTGATGCGGCCGTAGTTGTTGAACGGGTTGTCGTACGAAACCCACGAGGCCGAGGCGAACGCCTTGGTGCCCATGCCGGTGATGTCGCCGGTGTCGATCATGCCGAACACGCGGTGATAGTCGTACTCACCATAGGAAGCGGTGAACATCGCGCCCAGCTCGTCGCCGGGGACGCGGGTGCGCAGGTTCACGGTGCCGCCGACGGCCGAGGCAGTCGGGCTGTCGACGTCGGTCGCGCCCAGGTTGACGCTGACGTTGTCGATGATCTCGCTGTCGACCTGCTGGTTGGTGTAGATGGCATAGTTGCCGCTGTCGTTCAGCGGAATGCCGTCCAGCGTCTGCGAAATGCGCGACGAGTCGAAGCCGCGAATGCGGAAGCCGCCGCCCGACGAACCATAGGGGTCGTTGTTCTGGAAGCTGACACCCGGAACCAGGTTGATGACGTCGTTGATCGTCTGGCCCGGACGCTGCCGCTGGATGATCTCGCTGTCGAGGACCACCTGCGCCTTGGGCTGGTTCGGAAGGTCCACGCCCCCGATCGTGCGATCGGCCCGGCCCGTGACGACGACTTCGCTACCCTCGTTAAACTCCTGCGATGCAGTCGACTGCGCCATTGCGGCAGCCGGAATGACCAGCGCGGCAAAAGCCACGCCTGCAAAAAGCTTCGTACGCATGTGTTCCCCTATCGTGAGCGGATGCTCAGACGCGGTGCCCGTTCACCGTCTGGCCGCCCCGTGGGCGATTCATATGTCCGCTTTGTGACAATGAGGGGAGGGGGAACCAAAAGCTTTTTGCTGCGTTGCACAAACGCCACACTTGGCGGTTCCCCGGAAATTAGCCTGCTGTCGTAACGATTTGCGCCCACTCGCTCTCGTTTACCACGCGGACCCCCAGTTCCGCGGCCTTCTTGAGCTTGGATCCGGCGTTCGCACCGGCGACGACCAGCCCGGTCTTGGCGGACACGGACCCTGCGACGCGCGCGCCCAATGCCTCCGCCTGCGCCTTCGCCTCGTCGCGCGACATCGTCTCCAGCGTTCCGGTGAACACCACCGTGAGGCCGGTTACTTCCGAGTCGCGAATCTCCGGCACGAAGGCGGGCGGCGATACTTCGCCCAGCAAGTCCGCCCAAAGATCCCGGTTGTGGGGTTCTGCGAAGAAGTCGGCGAGCGCGTGGCCCACCGCTGCGCCGACGTTCTCGACGCCGATGTGCTCGGCGATCGCCTTGTCGACGCGCGCCTGGAACTTCTGGTCGCTCTCGCCGACCACCGGCGCCATTCCCTGGCGCAGGGCGATGATCTCGTCGGCCAGCAGCTGGATCGCGGGCAGGGTGGCATAGCGCTTGAGCAGGTCGCGCGCGGTCACGATGCCGATGTGGCGGATGCCGAGCCCGAACAGCAGCCGCACCGGATCGGGCGCCCGCTTCGCCTCGATCGCGGCCAGCAAATTGTCGACCGAGATCTCCGCCCAGCGCTCGCGCGCCAGGATGTCGGCGCGCCGGTCCTTCAGGCGAAAGATGTCCGCCGGCGAATGCAGCAGCCCGTCGCGCACGAACGCCTCGATCGTGGTCGCGCCCAGCCCCTCGATGTCGAGCGCGCCGCGGCTGGCGAAATGCTTGAACCGCTCGACCCGCTGCGCCGGGCAGATGAGGCCGCCGGTGCAGCGGATGTCGACCTCGCCTTCCTCAGCGACGGCATCGGAGCCGCACTCCGGGCAATGGGTCGGGAACGCCCAAGGCTCGCGCGCCACGTCACGGGTCAGGTTGTCGACGATCTGCGGGATCACGTCGCCGGCGCGTTGCAGCACCACGCGGTCGCCCGGCCGCACGCCCAGCCGCGCGATCTCGTCGGCGTTGTGCAGCGTCGCGTTGGTGACGACCACGCCGCCGACCGTCACCGCCTCCAGCCGCGCGACCGGCGTCAGCTTGCCGGTCCGACCGACCTGGATATCGATCCGCTCCAGGGTCGTCTGCGCGCGCTCGGCGGGAAACTTGTGCGCCAGCGCCCAGCGCGGCGCGCGCCCGACCTGGCCGAGCCGCGCCTGCCAGTCAAGCCGGTCCACCTTGTAGACGACGCCGTCGATGTCGAACGGCAGGTCTGCACGCTGCGCCTCGATCGCGCGATAGACGCCCAGCGCCTCCTCGAGCGTCGGGGTCAGCGCAAAGCTGTCGGCGACCGGAAAACCCCAGCCGGCGATCGCCGCCACCACGGCAGCCTGGGTCTCGCCCGGCAGGCTGCTGGTCTCGCCCCACCCGTGCATCAGGAACCGCAACGGCCGGGTGGCGGTGACGCCTGCATCCTTCTGCCGCAACGATCCGGCGGCAGCGTTGCGCGGATTGGCGAACTGGCGCGCCTTGGCCCGATCGGTCGCCTCGGCCAGCAGCCGTGCGTTCAGCGCCGCGAACGCCGCCTTCTCCATATAGACCTCGCCGCGCACCTCGAAGAGCTCAGGCGCGTCTGCGGGCAGCGTCTCGGGAATGTCGGCGATGGTGCGGACGTTCGCCGTCACGTCCTCGCCGACCGCGCCGTCGCCGCGGGTCAGCGCGCGCACCAGCCGGCGGTCCTCGTACCGCAGCGAGCAGGAAAGTCCGTCGATTTTCGGCTCGGCCGTCAGCACCACCGGCGCATCGGCACCCAGCGCCAGAAACCGGCGCACCCGACCCAGGAAATCCGCGACCTCTTCGTCGGTAAACGCATTGTCGAGGCTCAGCATCGGCCGCGCGTGGGCCACCTTGGCCAGGTGCCCGGTCGGCGTGGCGCCAACCTGCCGTGCCGCCGAGTCGCTCAGCACCAGGTGCGGGAAGGCAGCCTCGATCGCCGCGTTCCGCCGGACCAGCGCGTCATAGTCCGCGTCGCTGATCTCGGGCGCATCGGCGTCGTGATAGAGCTGGTTGTGGCGCGCGATCTCCGCGGAGAGCGCGGCGAGCTCCTGGGCGGCGTCCTGGTCGGTCTGGGGCAGCGGGTCCATGCCCGATCGGTACGCACGGCCGCCGCGCCGATCAAGGCGCGCGCACGTCGATGCGACAGCGGTTTTCGTGGCCGCCCCCATGTTGCATAGGGGCGCAAACCCAACATGGACCCGCAATGACCACCATCATCACCGAAGCCGACCTGATCGAAAGCGTCGCCGACGCCCTCCAGTTCATCAGCTACTACCACCCGATGGATTACATCCGCGCGCTGGGCCAGGCCTATGAGGCCGAGCAGAGCCCGGCGGCCAAGGACGCCATCGCCCAGATCCTCACCAACAGCCGCATGTGCGCGGAGGGGCATCGCCCGATCTGCCAGGACACCGGCATCGTCACCGTGTTCGTGAAGTGGGGCCAGGACTGCCGCCTCCAGTCGAACCGCTCGCTGCAGGAAGTCGTCGATGAGGGCGTCCGCCGCGCCTATCTCCACCCGGAGAACAAGCTGCGCGCCTCGATCCTCGCCGACCCGGCCTTCACCCGCCGCAACACCCGCGACAACACGCCGAGCGTGATGCACGTCGAGATGGTGCCGGGGAACACGGTGTCGGTCGACGTCGCGGCCAAGGGCGGCGGCTCGGAGAACAAGACCAAGTTCAAGATGATGAACCCCAGCGACTCGATCGTCGACTGGGTGCTGGAGATGGTCCCGCAGATGGGCGCCGGCTGGTGCCCGCCGGGCATGCTCGGCATCGGCATCGGCGGCACCGCCGAAAAGGCGATGCTGCTCGCCAAGGAATCGCTGATGGGCGCGATCGACATGGCGCAGCTTAAAGAACGCGGCCCCCAGAACGACATCGAGGCGCTGCGCATCGAGCTGTTCGACAAGGTCAACGCGCTCGGCATCGGCGCGCAGGGGCTGGGCGGCTTGTCCACCATCCTCGACATCAAGATCCTCGACTGGCCGACCCATGCCGCGTCCAAGCCCGTGGCGATGATCCCCAACTGCGCCGCCACCCGCCACGCACACTTCACCCTCGACGGCTCGGGCCCCGTCTATCTGGAAGCGCCCAAGCTCGACGAGTGGCCCAAGGTCGAGTGGAAGCCCTCGGCCGAAGCCAAGCGCGTCGACCTCGACACGCTCACGCCCGAAGTGGTGCAGTCGTGGAAGCACGGCGACCGCCTGCTTCTGAACGGCAAGATGCTCACCGGCCGCGACGCCGCCCACAAGCGCATCGCTGACATGCTCGCCCGCGGCGAGGAGCTGCCGGTCGAGTTCAAGGGTCGGGTGATCTATTATGTCGGCCCGGTCGATCCGGTCGGCGAGGAAGTGGTTGGCCCAGCTGGTCCCACCACCGCGACGCGCATGGACAAGTTCACCCGCATGATGCTCGACCAAGGCCTGCTCGCGATGGTGGGCAAGGCCGAGCGCGGCCCAGCCGCGACCGACGCCATCCGCGAGAACAAGAGCGCCTATCTGATGGCGGTCGGCGGCGCGGCCTATCTGGTCGCCCGCGCGATCAAGGGCTCCAAGGTCGTCGGCTTCGAGGACCTCGGCATGGAGGCGATCTACGAGTTCGAGGTGCAGGACTTCCCCGTCACCGTGGCCGTGGATGCGGAAGGGCAGAACGTCCACACGCTCGCGCCGCTCGTCTGGCGCGAGAAGATCGCCAAGGAACGCCTGCTCGAAAACGCCTGACATCGGCCAAGCGGGGAGGCGCGCCACCTCCTCATGGCTCCTGTATCCCTGCGCGAGCCGGGATACAGGAGCCAAGCAGACCAACGGCTGTCATTGCGAGACCCTGGGCTTCTGCCTGCGCAGGAGCCCAAAGGGGCAGGGCGATTACGTCGACGCGTGCAGGCCGCCGTCGATCGGGTGATAGGCGCCGTTGATGTACCCCGCGGCGTCGGACGCGAGGAACGCGACCAACTGCGCCACCTCTTCGGGGCGCCCATAGCGTTTCGCCGGCAGCGCCTTGGCACGCTCGGCCTCCGAACCCTTGCTGCCTTCGTCCAGCGAATCCATCATGCGACTGTGGATCGGGCCTGGGTTGATGCAGTTCACCCGGATGTTCTTGTCGGCGACCTCCATCGCCGCCACGCGGGTCAGGCCCAGCACCGCATGCTTGCTGGCGTTATACGCGGAGGTTCCCGGCGATCCGCTCAGCCCTGCTACGCTGGACGAGTTGACGATCGCGCCGCCGCCCTGCTCCAGCATCACCGGCAGCACGTATTTCAGCCCCAGGAACACGCCGTCGACATTGACCGCCATCACCTTCTTGAAGGCGTCCAGCGGATAGTCGCCGATCGGCTTCACCGGCCCCTCGATCCCCGCATTGTTGAAGAAGACGTCGATGCGGCCGCCGAACGCCCGCTTCGCTTCCTCCACATAGTTGCGCACCGACGCTTCGTCGCTGACGTCCGCCTCCACGATCACCAGCCGATCCGCGTCGATCCGTTCCTTCAGCACGTCCACATTGGCGCCGGCGATGTCCACCGCGACGATCTTTGCGCCGCGTTCGGCCATGAGCACTGCCGTCTCGGCACCGATGGCGCCTGCGGCTCCCGTGATGATCGCGACCTTGTTTTCGAAACTGCGTGCATCCGTCATGGTAGACCTCGTCCGTTGCATGCCAGGATTTCTGCAATGGACGAGGATGCGGCGCGGTTCCCCCACGGCGCCGCACCCCGCGGGCGCTTCGGCGCCTCTCAGGCGGCGAGCGTCTCGCCGCGGTTCGCTTCCGTCACCGCCGCGCGCAGGTCCCGGGCGAGGGCGTCGACCCGGGAGAGGTCCGCATCCCACGCGAACATGAAGCGCGCGCCGCCGCCGATGAAGGTATAGAAGCGCCAGCCCCGCGCACGCAGCCCCTCCAGCACCGCCTCCGGCGCGCGCAGGAACACCGCATTCGCCTCGACCGGGAACATCGGCTCGATGCCCGGCAGGTCGGCGATCGCCGTCGCGAGCCGCCGCGCGCACTCGTTTCCGTGCGCGGCGTTGCTCAGCCACACGCCGCTCTCCAGCATGCCGACCCACGGCGCCGCCAGGAAGCGCATCTTGGAGGCAAGCTGTCCCGCCTGCTTGCAGCGATAGTCGAAGTCGACGGCGAGGGCATGGTCGAAGAACAGGATCGCCTCGCCGGCCGCCATGCCGTTCTTGGTGCCGCCGAAGCACAGCACGTCGACGCCCGAGCGCCAGGTCATGTCGGCCGGCGAGCAGCCGAGCGCCGCGCAGGCGTTGGCGAAGCGGGCGCCGTCCATGTGCAGCCGCAGGCCCAGCTCGCGGCAGGTCGCGGACAGCGCCCGGATCTCGTCCAGCGAATACACCTGGCCGGTCTCGGTCGGCTGGGTGATCGTCACCGCGCGCGGCTTGGGGAAGTGGATGTCGGAGCGGCCGGTCGCGAGCGCGCGCACGGCCTCGGGCGTCAGCTTACCGCCCTCGGTCTGCGCGACCAGCAGCTTGGAACCGTTGGAGAAGAACTCCGGCGCGCCGCACTCGTCGGTCTCGACGTGGGCGGAGGAGGAGCAGATCACGCTGTGGTAGGACTGGCAGAGCGCCGCGAGGGCAAGCGAATTGGCCGCGGTGCCGTTGAACGCGAAGAACACTTCGCAGTCCGTCTCGAACAGCGTGCGGAACGAGTCGGAGGCACGCTGCGTCCACGGGTCCTCGCCATAGGCGGGCACATAGCCGCGATTGGCCTCGTCCATCGCCGCCCATGCCGCGGGACAAATGCCGGCGTAGTTGTCGCTGGCGAACTGCTGGGGTTCTTGGGTCATGCCTTTGTCGTACCTCGTTGGAGAGTCGGTGCGACGCGTGGCTTGGGTCCCGTGGTTTGCCGACCGGCCACATCCCTTCCCGCGAAGCGCGAAGGCACCACCTTGCTCGGGAGCAGGTTGGTGTCGGGGTCGCCCCGACTCTCGATGCTGGCGCGCCTCTAGCAAGCTCGCTGCGCTGCGGCAAGATGGGCGAGCGCCACCGCTTCGTGCTCCTGCGCAGGCAGGAGCCCAGGGCCAAGCAGAACAACAGCGCGTAGCGCTTGGTACCCTGGGCTCCCGCCTGCGCGGGAGCACGGTAAAGGAAGTGCGGAGTCGGGTTCGATCAGTCGACGAAGGCGCGCTCGATCACGAACTGGCCCGGCGCCGCATTGGAACCCTCGACGAAGCCCATGCCCTCCAGCATCGCGGCGAAGTCGCGGATCATTGCCATGCTGCCGCACAGCATGATGCGGTCCGTCTCCGGGTCCAGCTTCTTCGGGCCCTGCACCGGCTCACCGAACAGCGCGGCGCTCTCGATCAGGTCGTTGATGCGGCCGGTGTTGCGGAACGCCTCGCGGGTCACGGTCGGGATATAGTGGAACTGCGCCTGCGCCTCTTCCGACACCAGCGGATCGTCCGCCAGTCGTGACGCGAGCTCGTCATGATAGGCGAGGTCGCTCACCTGGCGCACCGAATGCACCAGGATCACCTGGTCGAACATCGAGTAGACGTCCGGGTCGCGCGCCAGGCTCAGGAACGGCGCCAGGCCGGTGCCGGTCGAGAAGAAGAACAGTCGCTTGCCGCCGGTCAGCGCGTCGGTGACGAGCGTGCCGGTCGGCTTCTTGCCCAGATACACTTCGTCGCCGGGCTGAATCAGCTGCAGCTTGGAGGTGAGGGGGCCGTCCTCGACCTTGATCGACAGGAATTCCAGCTCCTCGGCATAATGCGGGCTGGCGATCGAATAGGCGCGCATGATCGGCTTGGTCTCACCCGGCAGCCCGATCATCACGAACTCGCCCGAACGGAAGCGAAAGCTCGACGGCCGCTCGACCGCGAACGAGAACAGCCGGTCGTTCCAATGGCGGACCCACAGCACCTTGGCGTTCAGGAACGCCTTGGTTTCCGGAATGAGCACGGGTTCGCGGACGTCGGTCATGCACTTCTTCCTTCAGCCGCGTCTGGACAGGCGCGGTTCGTCTTGCCTGGGCTTGTTGCGAGGGCATCGCACTATGGGCTGCACGGCGCCCGGTCAACCAAAGCAAAGCTTGTGCCCCGCGTTGCCGCTGCTTCACCGCATCCCCATATTGGAGGCTTATGGCGATCCAGATCCGCACCAGCCTTGCCGAGCCGGAAACCGGCCCCTCGTTCGTGCCCCACCGGCCGGCACGCCCGCCCAAGGTGGAGGGCGGCAAGCCGTTCAAGCTCGTCTCTGAATATGAAGCGTCGGGCGACCAGCCGACCGCCATCGCGGAACTCGTCGCCGCGGCCGAGGCCGGCGAGCGCGACCAGGTGCTGCTCGGCGTCACCGGCTCGGGCAAGACCTTCACCATGGCCAAGACGATCGAGGCGCTCCAGCGTCCGGCGCTGATCCTGGCGCCCAACAAAATCCTCGCCGCGCAGCTCTACGGCGAGTTCAAGAGCTTCTTCCCCGAGAACGCGGTCGAATATTTCGTCAGCTACTACGACTATTACCAGCCCGAGGCCTATGTGCCGCGGTCGGACACCTACATCGAGAAGGAAAGCTCGGTGAACGAGGCGATCGACCGCATGCGTCACTCGGCCACGCGCTCGCTGCTCGAACGCGACGACGTCATCATCGTCGCGTCGGTGTCCTGCCTCTACGGCATCGGCTCGGTCGAGACCTATTCGGCGATGATCTTCGACCTGAAGAAAGGGCAGGTGGTCGACCAGCGCGAGATCGTGCGCAAGCTCGTAGCCCTCCAGTACAAGCGCAACGACGCCGCCTTCCAGCGCGGCGCCTTTCGCGTGCGCGGCGACAGCCTGGAGCTGTTCCCGTCGCACTATGAGGACAGCGCCTGGCGCATCACCTTCTTCGGCGACGAGATCGAGGCGATCACCGAGTTCGATCCGCTGACCGGCAAGAAGGTCGCCGAGCTGAACTCGGTCCGCGTCTACGCCAACTCGCACTATGTGACGCCCGGACCCACGCTCAAGCAGGCGAGCGAGGCGATCAAGCATGAGCTCGCCGAGCGGCTGAAGGAGCTGCACGCCGAGGGCAAGCTGCTGGAAGCGCAGCGGCTGGAGCAGCGCACCAACTTCGATCTGGAGATGATCGCCGCCACCGGCAGCTGCGCGGGCATCGAGAACTATTCGCGCTTCCTCACCGGCCGCCTGCCGGGTGAGCCGCCGCCCACGTTGTTCGAATATCTCCCCGAAAACGCGCTGCTGTTCGTGGACGAGAGCCACCAGACGATCGGCCAGGTCAACGGCATGGCGCGCGGCGACCACCGTCGCAAGATCACGCTCGCCGAATACGGCTTCCGCCTGCCGTCGTGCATCGACAACCGGCCGCTGCGCTTCAACGAATGGGACGCGATGCGCCCGCAGACCGTCTGCGTCTCGGCAACGCCGGGCGGCTGGGAGCTGGAGCAGACCGGCGGCGTATTCTCCGAACAGGTCATCCGTCCCACCGGCCTCATCGACCCGCCGATCGAGATCAAGCCGGTCGAGGAACAGGTCGACGACCTCATCCATGAGGCGAAGAAGACCGCGCAGGCCGGCTATCGCACGCTGGTCACGACCCTCACCAAGCGCATGGCCGAGGACCTGACCGAGTTCATGCACGAGGCGGGCCTCAAGGTCCGCTACATGCACTCCGACGTCGAAACGCTGGAGCGCATCGAGCTGATCCGCGACCTGCGCCTGGGCGTCTATGACGTGCTGGTCGGCATCAATCTGCTGCGCGAGGGCCTCGACATCCCCGAATGCGGGCTGGTCGCGATCCTCGACGCCGATAAGGAAGGCTTCCTCCGTTCGGAAACCTCGCTCATCCAGACGATCGGCCGCGCCGCTCGCAACGTGGAGGGCCGCGTGATCCTCTATGCCGATCGCATGACCGGCAGCATGGAACGCGCGATCGCCGAGACCGACCGCCGCCGCGAAAAGCAAAAGGCGTACAACCTCGAGCACGGCATCACGCCGACCACGATCAAGCGCAACATCGGCGACATCATCGCCCATGTCGCGTCCAAGGATCAGGTCACGGTCGAGATCGACGAGGAACGGCCGCACATGGTCGGCCACAACCTGCGCTCCTACATCGAGAGCCTCGAGAAGAAGATGCGCGAGGCCGCCGCGAACCTGGAGTTCGAGGAAGCCGGGCGCCTGCGCGACGAGATCCGCAGCCTGGAAAACGAGGAACTCGGCCTCCCGGTGGCGGAGCACAAGGCGCCGGTGATGGGCCGCTCCAACGAGGGCAAGCCGGGGACGCGCAAGACCCGCTACGGCAAGCAGCAGAAGACCCGCATGAGCCACCGGCGGGCCTAGCCGGGTCGCGGCGCAGGAGGGGGCGGCACGCAGGCGACGCGATGGCCGCGCGCCGGCCTTCTCGTCAGAACGTCACGTATAAAGCGGTCATCAGTCCGTGCTCCATGACGTCCGGGTCGTCGTCGTTGAAGCGATACTGGTTCATGTAGCCGAGCTGCGCGCTGAGGTTCTTCGTGACCGGCACGGTGGCGATGGCCCAGTTGCGCATCCGCTCATGTCCCCGGTCCTGGAAGCCGGTGCTGTTGAGGTTGAAGTAGCTTTCGTGCGCCAGACGCAGTTTGACGTCGCGGTAGACGGGCAGGGTATAGGTGATCTCCGGACGAACCCGGTGCCCCGTCTCGCTGTCGTCACTCCGGAAACGCTGCTCCAGGCGAACGCGACCCGCCAGCTGACCTGAACCCAGCTTCGCGATCGCGAACCCGACCTGCTGGCGCGGCCGCCATTCCGTGTTCTGAACTTTGCCGCCGCGCGGCCGGACCACCCGGTTCAGGCCGCCGGTCAGGGTGACCCCGGTCGCGACCTGGACCGTGAGTGCAGCGAGATACTGGCTTTCGTACAGTTCGCCGCTGTCATCGCTGAACCGCTGGTTGGTCTCCAGCTCCAGCTTGAGCCCTTCGCGCAACTCGGTGGAGGCGTTCGCCGTCAGCCACAGCTGCGCGTCGTGCTCCTGCGCCGCCGCCGGAGTGGCAGCGGCCGCCAACGCGAGCGCCAGGGCAACGGAAAAACGCAATTCGGGCCTCCTGCCGATCTCGGCGCCTGCCCCTCTGCGCCCAAAGCGTCGCGCGGACAACGGGGATGCTGCACACGCCGGCGTGCCCGGAAAAGAAGATCAGGGACGGGTGCACGGGATCTTGGATACTGGCGCTGGACGCACCGGGAGGCCTCCAGAACCACTCCGCCTACGTCTGCCCACCCGGCAGGCGAACGATCCCGAAGCCCAACGCGAGTCCAAGCAAAATCCCGGCTGCCATATTGTCGATGAGCGCGCCGAAGATGATGCCAGCGCAAAGTCCCAGCGGAAACCCCAAACCTTTCCCCTTAGCCACGCGGCCTCCCTTTGCGAGTCTGGCTGCTCCCGGACGCCCCATCAGAGGGAAGGTGCGGGTCCACGTCAAGTCGTCCAGGAGACCTTTCCTCCCATGCCTCTGCTATTCGGCGGCTGCATTAGTAGCGCTTGTTCAAGCTGGTCGCAGCGACTTTCGTGGCATGGTGCACTGCTGTGGCATGAATTCAACAAGGGATCTTGCGCCTTTACAGTCGCCGAGGTCTATTCTGCCTGTTTCGATTGGCAGGCGAGAGGAACTGCCCGCAGGCCGGTAGGAGGGACGTGGCATGCAGATGGGGCGTTCACAGCGCAGCCCTCGCCGTGCGGCAAGGACAGCACGGTGGATCTTGCCGGTGGTTCTCCTCTCGACCGGTATGTCGACCGCTCAGGCGCAGGATCTGCCGAGCCCGGCTACATCCGAGGAAGTCGAGGCGCTCGGGGACCAAGAGATCGTGGTTCGCGGCATGACCGAGCATGAGCAGGCGAGGGCGATCGCGCGTTACGTCGACGGACTGACGCGCATTGCCCCGTTCGATCCGCTCGCGCGGTACGAGCCGGATGTTTATTGTCCCGCCGTCTTCGGTCTCAGCAAGGCACGAGCGGAACAGATCGTCGCCCGCATGCGACTGGTGGCCGAAGAAGCCGGCGTCAGACCAGCGGCGCCGGATTGCGCGCCGAGCGCCTTCGTTTTCCTCGTCGACGACACGCGCTCCTTCCTCAAGCTGTTCAAGAAGAAGTGGCCTCTCTTCTTTGCGGGCGCCGCGGACGCGCCGTCGGCGGATGTGAAGGGAAGGGGGGTCTCCTGGCAACTCACCCGTGACTTTGACCCCCAGCACATGCCGCTCAGGAGCAAGGGGTTCGGCATTCGGGTGGTGTCAGGGTTTCAAGGGGGATCGCGCATCCTGTCCATGATGAGCCGAGCCGTGGCAGCTTCAGTCGTCGTTGTAGAGCGAGACTCGCTTGTGGGCCTGTCGGGTACTCAGATCGCCGACTATGCGCTGATGCGCACCTTGACGGATGCACGCTCCAGCGACCTGCGCGACACCGGGCAGTTCAGCATCCTCGGCGTGATCGACACGCCGATGGGCAGCGCGGCGCCCGCTTCCTTGACGACCTGGGACTTCGCCTACCTCAAGGGTCGCTACAAAGGAGATCCAAGGTTTTATGGAGCTCGGCAGGCAAGCATTATTCGTGCTGCCATTCGTCGGGAGCTGAAGCGACGCAGCTTTCAGACCCCCTAAGGCCCGCCTTCCTTCCCTGAGGATGGGGCGCAGCAATCCCCGCAGTCGGGCGCTGCCTCGCCGGTGAATTTCTGCCTCACCGCGCACCTGTTGCAACTCTGCAACGCTGTCACAGAACGTTCATCATAGCGTCATCTTGGGCTTGAAGGGAAACGGAACAGGTTCTTTTATGTCCCTTCGGGCCCGTTCTGGGCTGGAATTTGGGGGCATTGTGAAATCTTATAATCTGTCCGCCGCAGCGGCGCTTCTGCCGCTCGCGATTGCATCTGCTGTTCCGAGCTATGCACAGACGACCACCGGTGCCGACGCCACGCAGGTCGACGAGGCAACGAGCCCTCAGTCGCCAAACGCGGGCGCCGACGCCGCTCCGGGCCAGATCGTCGTTACCGGTTCGCGCATTCGCCGCGACGAATTCTCGGTTGCCGAGCCGCTGACCGTCATCGGTCGTGACGAAATCACCCAGGCCGGTTTCGCCAGCGCGGCCGACGCGCTGCAGAGCGCGGCCGTGACGCAGGGCGCTTCACAGATCAACAACGCCTATGGTGGCTTCGTCACCGACGGCGGCACCGGCGCCAACACGCTGGGTCTGCGCGGCCTCGGGCCGGCACGCACGCTGATCCTGCTGAACGGTCGTCGTCTGGCACCGGGTGGCACCCGCGGCTCCCTCGTTGCAGCCGACCTCAACGTGCTGCCGAACGCGATCATCGACCGTATCGAAGTGCTGAAGGCGGGTGCGTCGTCGGTCTATGGCTCCGACGCAGTCGCAGGCGTCGTGAACATCATCACCGATCAGGCGCTGACCGGCCTCCAGCTGGATCTTCAGACCAATGTTCCGCAGGTCGGGGCCGGCATCGACCGGCGCGCCAGCGCTTCATTCGGGGTGACGACCGATCGCCTGAGCATCATCGGATCGGTCGAGTATCGGAAGCGTGAGGCACTCGCACGCAACGACGTTCCCTTCTTCGACTGCCCCATTGGCGGCTTCCTGGATGGCGAAGGTTCGGAATTCGGTTCCGGTGACGCCTTCCCGCCCGGCGATCCCCGCGCCTGCTTCACGCTCGATAACGGCGGCGTCACCATCAACACCCTCGGGTTGCCGACGCGCGATGCGATCGGCCGCACCAGCGGTGTGGTCGGGCGGTTCAACCGCTTCGTCCCGGCGCCGGGTGTCACCACCGGTCCGTTCCCGGGCTATCTGGGCGTCGGCAACTATGACCGCGACACCTTCGATCCGATTCAGGAGGAAGAGCCGCTCATCACCGGTGTGAAGACCTACACGGGCTACCTGTCGGCTACCTACAAGCTGAACGGCCTCGGCAATGCGGAAGTCTATGGCGAACTGCTCGGCACCCGTCGCAAGTCGTCGTCGCCTCTCTATCGCCAGCTCTCGCTCGACTATCTCCAGGGTAGCCCGCTGCTTCCGGCCGATCTCCGCAACGGCTTGTTCGCGAACCCGACGGTCACGTCCAGCGGCCGCAACATCGCGGCGCGTGCCTTCATCGGCTACGGGCTGACGGCGTCGGACCAGACCGTGGACTACGTCCGTGCGTCGGGCGGCATCCGGGGCGACTTCTTCTTCGAAGGCTGGCGCTACGATGCATACGTCGGCAAGTCGTGGAACGATGGCACCTACGAGGCGGAATCGTTCCTGTCCGATCGACTCGCGAACTCGCTCAATGTCGTTGCAAACGCCGATGGCAGCTTCAGCTGCGCCACCCAGGCGGCAAATCCGACCTGCGTCGCGGCTCCGGCGCTCAGCGCCGCGGTTATCGGCGGGAACCTTCCGGCCGAATTCCGCAACTACATCGTTGCGAACACCATCGGTAAGACGCAGTTCCGCGAAACCACCTATGCGTTCGGCATCGATGGTCCGCTGTTCACGGCTCCCGGTGGTGACGTCCAGCTGGCCCTCGGCGTCGAGCACCGGCGTCAGAGCATCAATGACCAGCCCGATCCGAACTCGGTCAGCGGCAACCTGTTTGGCCTGACCGCAGCGATCCCGACGGTTGGCAAGGACAACGTGAAGGAAGCCTTTGGCGAACTGTACGTTCCGCTGCTTGCGGATAAGCCGTTCTTCTATCGCCTGAACTTCACGGGGTCCCTCCGGTACACGGACTACGCCTCCTATGGCTCCGACTGGACCTACAAGGTCGCGGCGGAATGGGAGCCGATCCGGGGCTTCGGTCTGCGCGGCAGCTACGGCACGTCCTACCGGGCGCCGGCGCTTGCTGAACAGTATCTCGGTGCGACCAGCGGCTTCCTCGGCTCGAACACCGATCCGTGCAGCGCGCTGCCGGTTCCTGGCGAACAGTCTCCGAACCAGCAGATCATCGCCCGGAACTGTGCCTCGATCGGTCTTCCGGCCGACTTCGAGCAGCGCAATGGCGTGACGACCTACCGGGTCGGCGGTGCGCAGGCCGGCCTGAGCGCGGAAACCTCGACCAACTGGACGATCGGAGCCGTGGTCCGGCCGAGCTTGCCGGAATCCGTGGGTTCGCTCTCGCTCTCGCTCGACTATTTCGACGTGAAGGTGGAGAATGGCGTCGCGGATCTGGATGCAAGCACCATCCTGAACCGCTGCTACAGCACCCAGAACTTCGATCCGACGGCAGGCTTCTGTCGCTTCGTCGAGCGTGACAGCAACGACGCGCTGACGGTCACGAGCAGCTTCGTGAACCTGTCGGAGAACATCGTGAAGGGCTACGAGTTCAACGGCCGGTATGCACGCGATCTCTTCGGCGGCCGCTTCATCCTGAACGCGAACGTGACGAAGTACACCGAGCAGTCGACCCGCCTGTTCCCGGAAGAGTATCTCACCGATGCCAACGGCATCGTGACGTCGCCGGACTGGGTTGGCAGCTTCGATGCCACGTACCGGATTGGCGAGGTGACCTTCCGCTACGGTCTCGACTGGATCGACGGCGATCACTCGAAGACCTATGACTACTTTGCCTTCGACAACCTGACTGGCGTCAGCGATCCGGAAACTGTCCAGGCCTACCGCGACAGCTATTACCTGGAGGTGGACGACTACTTCCTCCACTCGCTGTCGGCTCAGTTCAACATCGAGAAGAAGTATCAGTTCACGGTCGGTGTTCGTAACCTCCTGAACACGGCACCGCCGCGGATCAGCGCAGTTGGGTTCACCACCGTCGGCAACGCCCCGCTCTACTCGGGCTACGACTATGTGGGTCGCACCTTCTTCGCGAACCTCAACATGAAGTTCTGATTTCCCGCAGGACGCGAATACTGGAATGGCCCCGAGATTTCGGGGCCATTTTTTTTGCCGAGACATTCCCGACGCTGAGGAGAGGCGGGATCGTGCTGCGGCTCAGGACGGGATCTACATCGTCGGCTCTATGGGCGCTTGCCTCGGCCGGTGCGGTGCTGCATCCCTGCAACACAGTTGTATTTGGGGGGATCCACTTGCGCGTTCGACTTCTCGCCGTTTCGGCCGCGGCGCTTCTGGCAGGCTGCGCCACGACTCCGCCGCTTGCCTCTTCGCCGCCTTCCGTCGCCGCGCCCGAGGCTGCGCCCGTGGACGCCGCCACGGCCCTCCACGCGCTGTTCAAGCAGAGCGACGAGGACAATCTTCGCCGCAATCCGCTCAACGCGCTGTTCCGCGGCGACATGCGCTATGCCGACCAGCTCGGCGACATGATCAGCGACGCCTATTTCGACGCGGAGCGGGCGGCCGGCGAGCGGGACCTGGCGGCGCTGCGCCGCATCGATCGGGCGGCGCTCTCGCCCACCGATCAGCTCGCCTACGACGTGTTCCGTTGGCAGACGGAACTCGGGCTGCGGGCGCTCGGCCCCGACATCCTGCCGCTGTCGGTGGTGCGTCCGATCGACCATTTCACCGGCATCCACACTTTCTACCCCGATCTCGCCTCGGGCCAGAGCGCGGCGCCCTTCAAGACGGTGAAGGATTATCGCGACAGCATCAGCCGCCATCACCGCTATGCCCAGATTCTGGACGCCGCGATCGGCCGTTTCCGCCAGGGCATGGCGGCCGGCGTCGTCCAGCCCAAGCTGGTGGTGCGCAACGTCATCGACCAGCTCGACCTGCAGCTGGCGCAGGGCGTCGAGGGTTCGACCTTCTATGCGCCGCTGAAGGCGTTCCCAGCGGACATTCCGGCGGCCGAGCAGGCGCAGCTGCGCACCGAGACCGCCGCGGTGATCCGCGACGAGATCCGCCCGGCCTACCAGCGCCTCCGCGACTTCCTCGCCAAGGAATATCTGCCGGCTGCGCGCGAGGGCGTCGGCCTCGTCCACATGAAGGGCGGGCCAAAGCTCTACGCCTTCCTGATCGAACAGAACACGACCCTGCCGCTGTCGGCCGACGACGTCCACGCCCTCGGTCTCAGCGAAGTGGCACGCATCCACCGTGAAATGGAGGCGGTGAAGACCCAGGTCGGCTTCAAGGGCACGCTGCCGGCCTTCTTCGAATTCCTGCGCACCGCTCCCCAATTCCGTCCGGCCAGCAAGCAGGCGCTGCGCGACGAATATTATGCGATCGGCAAGCGGGTGGACGCGCGCGTGGGCGAAATCTTCTCCACGCTTCCCAAGACCGCGCTCGAGATCCGCCCGGTGCCCGACTATCGCGAAAAGACCGACGCCGGCGGCTCCTACATGCAGGGCGCGCCGGACGGATCGCGGCCGGGCACCTTCTACTACAACACCTACGACCTCCCGTCGCGCTCCACCTGGGGGCAGGAGACGCTCTACCTCCACGAGGGCGCACCCGGGCATCACTTCCAGATCAGCCTCGCGCAGGAGAATGCCGAGCTTCCCAACTTCATGCGCTTCGGCGGCAACACCGCCTATGTCGAGGGGTGGGCGCTCTACGCCGAAACGCTGTGGGACGAACTCGGCATGGAGACGGATCCCTACCAGCGCTTCGGCGGCTTGAACGACGAGATGCTGCGCGCGATGCGGCTGGTCGTCGACAGCGGCATCCATGCCAAGGGTTGGACCCGCGACCAGGCGATCCAATACATGCTCGACAACAGCTCGATGGGCCGCACCGACGCCACCAGCGAGGTCGAGCGCTACATCGCGATGCCGGGCCAGGCGCTCTCCTACAAGATCGGCCAGCTCAAGATCCTGGAACTGCGCGCCAGGGCCGAGCAGGCGCTGGGTGCGAAGTTCGATCTCAAGGAGTTCCACGGGCAGGTGCTGATGACGGGCTCGCTGCCGATGAACATCCTGGAGCAGAAGATCGACCGCTGGATCGCCTCCAAGCGCGGTTGAGGCGAACGTCCCGGCGCGGGATCGGCAACGGCGCTGCCGCGGTGCCGCTCCCGCCCGGGACTCACCGAGCTAGGCGATCGCGTCGATCCACCCCGGCAGTTCGGCGAGGCTTCGCAGCTGGCAAAAGCGCGGGTGCTCGGCGGGCAGCTGTGCGTGCTCGTGCGACCAGGCGCCCTCCTGCGGGATGAACGCCGCCCAGGCGCCGGCGTCCAGGGCCGGGTTGATGTCGGACCGCAGCGAATCGCCGGCCATCACCGCCTCCTCCGGCGCGACGCCCTCCCGGGCGAACAGCCGCCGGAAGGTGTCGGCCGTTTTGTCGCTGACGATCTCGATCCCGCTGAACCGATCACCGAGTCCCGATGCGGCGAGCTTCGCTTCCTGGTGGAGCAGGTCGCCCTTGGTCACCAGCACCAGACGGCCTCGGTCTGCCAGCTGTTCCAGCGTGTCGGCGATCCCTTCGAACAGCTCGACGGGGTGGGACAGCAGCGCACGTCCCGCCTCTAGGATGTCGGCGATCACCGCCTTGGGCAGCGGGTCGTCTGCCAGCTCGATGGCCGTCTCGATCATCGACAGCGTGAAGCCCTTGGCGCCATAGCCATAGAGCTTCAGGTTGCGCGCCTCGCAGGCGTTCAGCCGCTCGCGGGCGATGTCGCGAGCCGCGAACGGCTCGATGAGCGCGAGCAGCGCCGCTTCGGTCGCGTGGAAGTGCCGCATGTTGTGCCACAGCGTGTCGTCGGCATCGAGGCAGATGAGCTTGATCGTCATGGCGTCCGGATAGCGCAACCCGGCCGGCCCACGCCATGCATCGGACGAACGGGGCGAACCGCATCTGCGGCGAACCGCTCGCCGCGCGATGGAGGGACGGGTGGTTGAGCCGTCCGCCGGCTTCGCCCATAAGCCAGGCATGCGTCGCGTCGTCCTCATCCTGCCGCTGCTGGTCCTGACCCAGTGCGTCCGTCCCTCCGAACCGCCGCCGGCCCCTCCGCCGCCCGCGCCGGTCGCCGCTGCGCCCGTCGCACCGCCGGCGCCTCCGCCGGTCGGCGACTGGCGCGACTGGCCGGTCACCCGCGGCGACTGGCGCTATGCGCAGGACGGGCAGGGCTCCGTCGCCTCCTTCGGCACCCCCGGCGCCGCACCCGTGCTGACGCTCCGCTGTGATCGGGCGCGCCGCCAGGTGACGCTAACCCGCACGGGTGCCGCCGCGCCCGGCGCCGCGCTGACGATCCGCACCTCCAGCACCGCGCGCACCCTTCCGGTGACGGCGGGGGCGGGCACGGTCGCCGCCGCCCTTCCCGCGCAGGACCCGTTGCTCGATGCGATGGGCTTCAGCCGCGGCCGTTTCATCGTGGAGCTGCCCGGCCAGGCGGCATTGGTCGTGCCTGCCTGGGCCGAGGTGCTGCGCCTGACGGAGGATTGCCGCGGGTGATGCGGTCGCGGGCAGGGCTGCTCGCGCTCGCGCTTGCGGGCTGTTCCAGCGAGCAGCCCGCACCCGCGCCCAGCCCGACGCCGCAAGCCGCTCCCGAACCGGCCCCCGCGCCCGCGCCGATCGACGTCGGCGCGCTCGCGCCCGGCGAGTTGCCCGCGCCAGAACTGGCCGGCGTCGCGCCTGCCTCCGGACAATGGCACACGGGCAAGGGCAACGCCCGCTTCGTGGACGCGGGCGGCACTGGGGCCTTCGCGCTCCGCTGCGATTCTCCACGCGGCCAGCTCGTCTTCCTGCGCAGCGGAACTGCCGATGGGGGCACCATGCTGCGGATCGTCACCGGCATGGCCGCGGCCTCCTATCCGGTGGTCGCAAGCGGCCGCAGGGTGGAGGCACGCGCCAGCATCGACGATCGCTTCCTTGCCGCGCTGCAGAAGGTGAAGGGCACGATCGGCGTGTCGCTGGGGGAGGGGCCGGTCCTTGCCGTCCCGGCCGATCCCGCGATCGCGGCGGTGATCCGCGCCTGTCGCGGCCGCTGACCCGGACAGGCGGAAGAAGGTCGTTGAATCTGCCGCGCATTACAAGACTTGTTTGCAGGGGCGCGGTGTCACACATTCGGGTCGTGATCGCAGCAGCGGTCACGCTCTAGCTCAACTAGCGAAAGGAGGTGATCCGATGTCTCATGGTTCAGCAGTGGGGTCGGTTCAGTTCGTTCGGGAGACGCGCCGCTGAACGGCGGCCCGGTCGCATGACCGGGCGTCGTAACGCGGTTCGCATGGTCTCCCGGGCTGGAGCTTCCGGCCGCTGACCATGCTTGAGGTCGTCGGGCCCCTGCGGGGGCTCGGCGGCCTCTTTCATATCTACGGCGCACGCGCCGAGCGGGACGGGATTACACGCGTCGGGAAAGCCGCTACGGTGCGGCCGAAAGGACATCCGCACTTGGACCATTTCGGTATCGCCGAATCCGTTCCCGCCCCTTCTTCCGCCACGACCGTGGTCGAACCGGCGCTGCCCGAGCCGGCGGAGGGCGCCCCCAAGGAAGAGCTGCGCCGCGACCGCCTGCTCGCCGCGCTCACCTTGATCGCGGGGGCCGGCCTGGTCCTCGCCCTGCCGTTCGCGCTCAAGGCGGGGTCGCGCTTCTTCCTGCCGCTCACCGCCGCCATCGTCATCGCGATCGCGCTGGTGCCGCTGCTCGAGTGGCTGGAGCGCCGCCGGCTGCCAGCCCCGCTCGCCGCCTTCGTGTGCGTGCTCCTGTTCCTGGTCGTCGCCAACGGCGCGATCGCCTCGATCGTGCTGCCGGCCTGGGGCTGGGCGGAGATCCTGCCCGAGCGGATCGAGCGCGTGCAGCAAAACATCGCCCCGCTGATCGACTTTTATTCCAACCTGGAGCGGTTCGTGAACGAGCTGCTCGCCAACGTGGCGAACACGCCCGTTCGACAGACCGGCACCACCGCCGAGCGCCCGGCATCGCTGCTCGATTTCACCGCCAGCACGGCGCCCTCCGCGCTGATCGAGATGTTCTTCGCGATCCTGGTGATCTACTTCTTCCTGGCCGGCTGGACGCGGCTCAGGCGCTCGGCGATCACCAGCCGCACCAGCTTCGGTGGCGCGATGGCAACGGCGCGGGTGATCCAGGACGTGGTCGACTTCACCTCCGCCTATCTGGGCACCATCTCGTTCATCAACCTCACGCTCGGGCTGCTGGTCGCGGGTGCCTTGTGGTTCGTTGGGATGCCGACGCCGCTCATGTGGGGCGGCATCGTGGCGGTGCTCAACTACATTCCCTATTTCGGCCCCATCCTGTCGGCGGCGCTGCTGGCGCTGGGCGGGCTCATGACCTTCACCGACGTCTGGTGGGCGCTGCTGCCGGCCGCGATCATGGTCGGCGCGCATCTGGTGGAGGCAAACGTCGTCACCCCGCTGATCGTCGGCCACCGCCTGACCATCAGCCCGCTCATGATCCTCGTGGCGCTCAGCTTCTGGGGATGGGTGTGGGGAACGCCCGGCGCGCTGCTCGCGGTGCCGCTGCTCATCATCATCCAGACGGTCGTGAAGGCGGCCGGCAAGCCCGACATCGCGGGCTTCCTGTTCGAGCACGGCACGCTCGTGAACGACGTCGCACCGCCCGGCACCCCGGTTCAGGCCGGGAACGCGTCGGCCGGCGAAAAAGCCGATGGGAAGGCGGTTGACAGGTCCGGAGCCCTCGCTTAGAGGCCGCCTCCTCGCAAGCGAGCGGGTGTAGCTCAGTTGGTTAGAGCGCCGGCCTGTCACGCCGGAGGTCGCGGGTTCGAGCCCCGTCACTCGCGCCATTGCAGCGGTTTTCGAGAACCGCCGATGGCTGATCCGCCGCTTGCGAAACTCCCCCTGGAACACCGCGATATCGACCCACAGGCACTCGCCTGCACGCCGCATTGCGCCTCTTCGATACGCTCCCGAAACTTTTTTCCGAAAATTGCGAGATCGGCCGATTCTGGCTTTGACAGGTCCTGATCGCTCGCCTAGAGCCCGCCTCCTCGCAAGCGAGCGGGTGTAGCTCAGTTGGTTAGAGCGCCGGCCTGTCACGCCGGAGGTCGCGGGTTCGAGCCCCGTCACTCGCGCCATTGCAGCGGTCATGAACCGCCGATGGCAGGATCCGCCGCTTGCGAACACTCCCACATCGACGACTTGCCTGACGCCACTGACAGCGACTGTCAGAGCCTCACGATCGTACCCCGGCGAAGGCCGGGGCCCAGTTGGGGGACGGGTGGATAGGGCAGCGCGCGATCTCAGAAGACATCGCAACTGGACCCCGGCCTCCGCCGGGATACGCGGCTTGCAATCAGCCCTTGCTCAGCGCCGCCAGCGCCCCGTCTCCATCCACCGCAGCGCCGGCTTCAGCGGCGCGATCCACGCCACCCCGGCCACGCCATAGACCAGCAGCTGCACCAGCGCGGGCAGGGCGCCGATCCACGGCGACAGGCTCGCCACCGCCACTAGCCAGAACAGGATGAACGCCAGGATGCCGAGCATCCCCACGGGTTTGCGCCAGGTCGGTTGCATCAAGGTTGCTCCGGCAGGTGCAGCGCCTGCTCTGTCAGAATGGCGTGCAGCGGCACGTCCCAGGGATCGGCGGGAAGCTCGGGCACCTGCTGCACAGACCAGGCGAGCCCCAGCCGCCAGGCGCCCCCATGCTGCGCGAACGCGCGGTCGTAGAAGCCGGCGCCCTGGCCCAGTCGGTTGAGCGTCGCATCGAACCCCACCAGCGGCGCCAGGATCACGTCCGGCACCACCACGGGCGCGCTGCGCGACGGCTGGCGCAGCCCCATCGGCCCCGCCTCGATCGCGGTGTCCGTGTCCCAGCGCAGGAACTCCATCGGCGTCGCGCGGTCCGCCACCCAGGCGAGCGCCAGCACGCAGCCAGCCTCCCGCGCGGCATCGACCAGCGGCGCAGGGTCCGCCTCGCTTCCGACCGGCAGGTAGCTGGCCACCACCACGCCCGGCGCCAGTCGCGCGCGCAGCACGTCGGGCACGGGCAGCCGGGGCCGATGCTCGGCGAAGAACCCGTCGCGGGCGGCGCGCAGCTGGGCGCGCAGGGCCTTTTTGTCGAGCGTCATCGGGGAAAGCGGGTGGCGGGACCGCCGTGGCCGTTGGCCGGGATATCCTCTGACGCCCAGTACGTCAGGTGGGGACCATGTACGTCAGACCAGGATCTGCGCAGGGACAGCCCCCATGGATGATGAATAGCCTCAGG
The DNA here is from genome assembly GCF_039522995.1 of Sphingomonas molluscorum. Lineage (NCBI taxonomy): Bacteria > Pseudomonadati > Pseudomonadota > Alphaproteobacteria > Sphingomonadales > Sphingomonadaceae > Sphingomonas > Sphingomonas molluscorum. The sequence goes on from NZ_BAAAEL010000015.1 coordinate 322,192, forward strand.
GATAATGAAGGCTCGTACCGGGCAGTGCCCGCCGAGGACCAACTTAGGCGACGTGGCCGTGATCCTCAAGGGCTGCCGCGACGGCTTCCAGCCGTTCGGCGATTTCGTCGAGCAGGTCCTGCGGCAGCTCCGGCTCTTGTGCCGCCGGTTCGGGCGCGGCGTCCGGGGGCGGGGCGGCAGGCGTCCGGTCGCGCTCGTCCAGCTCGTCCGCCAGCATCAGCGCGATCAGCAGCAGCGTCCGCTCCGCCGAGGTCCCGGCGGAGGCGCGCATCGCTGCCGGGGCATGCCGCTGCAGCCGCTCGACCAGTGCCAGCAAGTGCGGCTCCTCGCCGTCGCGGCAGGCGACGCTGTGGGAGCGATTCGCGATGGTGAAGCTGACCTGTGCCATCAGTCGTCGCCCTGGCCTGCGATCACCTGGTCCAGCGCGGTGATCGCCTCCGCCATGCTGGCCCGCAGCGCCGCGTGCCGCTGCTCGAGCGATTCGGCCGCGGCCGCGCGCGCGCGTGCCGCCGCCTCGATCCGCCGAAGCGCGGCGTCAATGCGGGCAAGGCCTGGGTTCGCGTGGGGCTGGTCCATGGTCCCCGGATAGGAGGGGTGACCGGCCGCGGCAAGCACGGCTCGCCGGTTGACGAAGGCGGGTCGCCGCCCCAAAGGCGGGCATACGCGGTCAAGGGGGACCGCGCCGTCACAAGGATGACTCATGGCCGCCTCGGATACCCTGCTCGCCAACGCGATTCGTGCGCTTGCGATGGATGCGGTGGAGGCCGCCAATTCCGGGCACCCCGGCATGCCGATGGGCATGGCGGACGTGGCGACCGTGCTGTGGACGCGCTACCTCAAATTCGATGCCGCCGACCCCAAGTGGCCAGACCGCGACCGCTTCGTGCTGTCGGCCGGCCATGGCTCGATGCTGATCTACGCGCTGCTGCACCTGACCGGCCATGCGCGCCCGACCATCGACGACATCAAGAACTTCCGCCAGCTGCACAGCCCGTGCGCCGGTCACCCCGAGAATTTCGAGCTGCCGGGCATCGAGACCACCACCGGTCCCCTCGGCCAGGGCCTGGCGACCGCGGTCGGCCTCGCGCTCGCCGAACGCCACCTCAACGCGACCTTCGGCGATGATCTGGTCGATCACCGCACCTGGGTGATCGCCGGTGACGGCTGCCTGATGGAGGGCATCAACCACGAGGCGATCGGCCTTGCCGGCCATCTCGGCCTGGGCCGCATGATCGTGCTGTGGGACGACAATCGCATCACCATCGACGGCGCGGTCGAGCTGTCGTCGAGCGAGGATGTCGCCGCGCGCTATGTCGCCACCGGCTGGCACACCGTCGCCTGCGACGGCCACGACCCCGCCGACATCTGCCGCGCCATCGATGAAGCCATTGCCGATCCGCGTCCGTCGCTGATCGCCTGCCGCACCATCATCGGCAAGGGCGCGCCCGGCAAGGAAGGCACCAGCGCCGTCCATGGCGCAGCGCTCGGCCCGGATATCGTCGCCAAGACCCGCCTCGCCATGGGCTGGGAGCCCGAGGCCTTCGAGGTGCCGGAGGAAATCACCGAGACCTGGGCCGCCGCCGGCGTCCGCAGCCGCGACGTGCGCCTCGCCTGGGAAGCGCGCTGCGATGCCCACGCGCAGGGCGCGACCTTCCGCCGCCGCATGTCGGGCGAGCTGACCGAGGGCTTCACGCTAAAGCCGTATCTCGACGGCCTGCTCGCCAACCCGCAGAAGCTCGCGACCCGCAAGGCGTCGGAACTGGTGCTCGGCACCATCACCGAGCAGCTGCCGGAAACCGTCGGCGGGTCGGCCGATCTCACCGGCTCGAACAACACCAAGACCAAGGCGCTGCAGCCGCTCAACCGCAACGACTATGCCGGTCGCTATGTCTACTACGGCATCCGCGAGTTCGGCATGGCCGCGGCGATGAACGGCCTGGCGCTGCACGGCGGCATCATCCCGTTCGGCGGCACCTTCCTGGTGTTCGCGGACTATGCCCGTCCGGCGATCCGCCTCTCGGCGCTCCAGAACGCGCGCGTCATCTATGTGATGACGCACGACTCCATCGGCCTCGGCGAGGACGGCCCGACCCACCAGCCGATCGAGCACCTCAACAGCCTGCGCCTGATCCCCAACCTCGACGTCTATCGCCCGTGCGACACGATCGAGACGGCCGAGTGCTGGGAATTGTCGCTCCAGGACGCGACCGGCCCGTCGCTGCTCGCACTGTCCCGCCAGAACCTGCCGCAGCTGCGCACCGACGCCTCGGAGAACCTGTGTGCCAAGGGTGCCTACCGCCTGGTCGCGGCCGAGGCGCCGCGCCGCGTGGTGCTCGTCGCCACCGGCTCCGAGGTCGAACTCGCGGTTTCTGCCCGCGCGCAGCTTGAAGCGCAGGGTATCGGTGCCGATGTGGTGTCCATGCCCTGCTGGTCGCGCTTCGATGCACAGCCTGCCGACTATCGTCGCGATGTGCTACCGGCGGACGCGCTGATCGTCTCGATCGAGGCGGGCACCACCATGGGCTGGGAACGCTACACGGGCCTCGACGGCCTGCGCTTCGGCATCGACCGGTTCGGCGCCTCCGGCCCGGCGCCCAAGCTCTACGAATATTTCGGACTGACCGCGGACGCGATCGCCACCAAGGTTGCGGCCGCGCTCGAGAATTGAGGCTCGCGGTAACGCGGGCATGGACCATCCAAGTGAAAGGATCGGCAACATGACGAAGGTAGCGATCAACGGGTTCGGGCGCATCGGCCGCCTGGTGGCGCGGGCCATTCTGGAGCGCCCGGACTGCGGCCTCGAACTGGTCACCATCAACGATCTGTCAGACGCCAAGTCCAACGCCTGGCTCTTCAGCCGCGACAGCATCCACGGCCGCTATCCCGGTGAAGTCTCGGCCGACGGCAACGATCTGGTCATCGACGGCAAGCGCATCAAGGTGACGGCAGAGCGCGACCCTGCAAACCTGCCGCACGGCGAAAACGGCGTCGAACTGGTGCTGGAGTGCACCGGCTTCTTCACCGATCGCGACAGCGCCCAGAAGCACATCGACGCCGGCGCCAAGAAGGTGCTGATCTCGGCTCCTGGCAAGAACGTCGACCTGACCGTCGTCTATGGCGTGAACCACGACAAGCTGGAGGCCGGGCACACGATCGTCTCCAACGCATCGTGCACCACCAACTGCCTGGCACCGGTCGCCAAGGTGCTGAACGACTCGATCGGCATCGAGCGTGGCCTGATGACCACGATCCACGCCTACACCAACGACCAGAAGATCCTGGATCAGATCCACAAGGACCTGCGCCGCGCGCGCGCGGCCGCCATGTCGATCATCCCGACCACCACGGGCGCTGCCCGCGCGGTGGGTGAGGTGCTTCCGGAGCTCAAGGGCAAGCTCGACGGTTCGTCGGTGCGCGTGCCGGTGCCGGACGGCAGCCTGGTCGACCTGACCTTCACGCCGAAGCGCGACACGACCAAGGAAGAGGTCAACGCCATCCTGAAGGCGGCGTCGGAAGAGGGCCCGCTCAAGGGCATCCTGGTCTATTCGGACGAGCCGCTCGTCTCGATCGACATCGTCCACACGCCGGCGTCCTCTACCGTCGACAGCCTGGAGACGGCGGTGATCGACGGCAAGCTGGTGCGCGTCGTCAGCTGGTACGACAACGAGTGGGGCTTCTCCAACCGCATGGTCGACACCGCCTGCGCGATGGCCAAGTTCGGCTGATGTCGATGCCCGTCGCGCTGGCAGACGCCGGAGAGGACGGGCAAGCGGGCGCGCGGGTCGGCACGATCGCCGGCATCGCGCGCCACGCCTTTGTACGGGCACCCATGGAGGTGCTCGACCGCGCCGAGGTCAGCGTGGACGCCGGCATCGCCGGCGACCACCGCGGCCGGCGCAAACCCGGCGGCACCGGCAAGCGCCAGGTGACGCTGATGGAGCGCGGCGACTGGGAAACGGCCACTGCCGCGGTCGGCCAGGCCCTTCCGTGGCAGGAACGCCGCGCCAACCTGCTGGTCGACGGGTTCGACGTGCCGCAGGTGCCCGGCACGCGGCTGCGGATCGGCGCCGACGTGGTGCTGGAAATCACCTGTGAATGCGACCCGTGCCAGCGCATGGACGCGCTGGTGCCGGGGCTTTTCGAGGCGCTGTTGCCGGACTGGCGCGGCGGGGCCTGCACGCGCGTGCTGGCGGGCGGAACGATCGCCGTGGGCGACACAATCAGGATCGAGACATGACACGCAATTTCAAGACCCTGGACGACATGGGTGAGATCTCGGGCAAGCGCGTGCTGGTCCGCGAGGATCTGAACGTGCCGATGGCCGACGGTCACGTCACCGACGCGACCCGCCTGCGCGCGGCGATCTCCACCGTCACCGAACTCGCCGATCGCGGCGCGATCGTGCTGGTGCTCGCCCACTTCGGCCGTCCCAAGGGCGTGCCGAGCCCGGAATTCTCCACCGCCCAGCTGGCGATCCCGTTCGGCCAGGTGCTCGGCCGCCCGGTCCGCTACATCGACTGGGAAGGGGCAGCCGACGCGGTCGCCACGCTCCAGCCGGGCGACATCGCGCTGCTGGAAAACACCCGCTTCTTCGGCGGTGAGGAAAAGAACGATCCCGCCGTGGTCGATCGCTTCGCGGCGCTTGGCGACCTCTACGTCAACGATGCCTTCTCCGCCGCGCACCGCGCCCACGCCTCGACGGCAGGGCTCGCCCACAAGCTTCCGGCGTTCGCCGGCCGCCAGATGGAGGCCGAGCTCGACGCGCTCGACAGGGCGCTCGGCAACCCCGAGCATCCGGTCGCGGCGGTCGTGGGCGGCGCCAAGGTCTCGACCAAGCTCGACGTGCTCAAGCATCTGGTCGGGCAGGTCGACCACCTCATCATCGGCGGCGGCATGGCCAACACCTTCCTCGCCGCGCGCGGCGTGAACGTCGGCAAGAGCCTGTGCGAGCACGACCTCACCGGCACCGCCGAGGAGATCTTCGACGCCGCCGACAAGGCCGGCTGCACCATCCACCTGCCGTACGACGTGGTGGTCGCGACCGAATTCCGTCCGAACCCGCCGACGCGCACCGTCAACGTGCACGAGGTCGCCGCCGACGAGATGATCCTCGACGTCGGTCCCGCCGCGGTGGAGGCGCTTGGCGACGTGCTCAAGAACTGCCGGACTCTGGTGTGGAACGGCCCGCTCGGCGCGTTCGAGACGCCGCCGTTCGACGCCGCCACGGTGTCGCTCGCCAAGACCGCAGCCGCGCTCACCAGCGACGGCTCGCTCGTGTCGGTCGCAGGCGGCGGCGACACGGTCGCAGCCCTCAACCAGGCCGGCGCGGCCGGCGCCTTCACCTTCGTCTCCACCGCAGGCGGCGCCTTCCTGGAGTGGATGGAAGGCCGCGAGCTCCCCGGCGTCGCCGCCCTGGCGCGCTAAAGTCACCTCGTACCCCGGCGAACGCCGGGGCCCAGGGCCCCGAACGCCACGTCCCGCAGCTCACATTCCGTATCCCCGCGCAGGCGGGGATCCAGGGCCAAGCAGACCAACGGCGCGTAGCCCTGGATCCCCTGGGCTCCCGCCTCCGCGGGAGCACGGCTCGCCCGGCTTCTACCGCCCGCCAGCCCGCATGGCGATACACGCCGCCGCCCGCAGCTCCCGGTCCTCCACCGACCGCCAGCATCGCGCCAGCTCGGGCCGCGGCGGCATCGCCTGATACACGCCGCTGCCGACCCCGCGTTCGAACCAGAGCCGCAGATGTTGTGGCGCGATATCCGCCGCTTCGCCGCGACCGCTTGCAGCCCGTTCGAGCAGCGCCAGCCCCTGGTCCAGTGTCGCTGCCGGCCGCCGTTCCGGCTGCACCTCGCGATGCCCGGCGACGATCAGGTCGCCGGCTTCCAGTGCCACCGTGGCACTCGGCCGCCCGGACCGCTCGATCGCGGTGATCGCCCGCGCATAGTCCGGCGGCTCGGCCGCCAGGGCTTCCTCCACGACCAGGTCGGTCGCGCGCTTGCTCGAATGCCAGTCCGGATCGTCGGCGCTCTGGCTCGAACAGCCCGCGAGCACGACCGCCAGCGCCAGCAGCGGCCGCCTCATGCCAGCGGCAGCAGCGGCGCATAGTCCGCCAGCGTATAGGGCAGGGGGATGCGGCCGCCGTTCGCCAGCGTGAAATAATGCTGGGCGATCATGCCCATCTGCTCCAGCCCATAGGTGGTGAAGGGTTTCCCCGGCTCCAGCCGATAGTCGTAGTTGCGCTGGAACGGTCCGCGCACCCACACCCACTGCTTCAGCCCATACCATTGGTAGAGGTGGGTCCCCTCGTGCACGAAGCTCGCCTTGCGCCACAGCGGCACGCCCGGCGCGGCGAAATCGGGGACATGGGTGTCGCCCGGGAAATAGGCGTGGCCGTTGGGTGCCATCGGCCGGTTGCCCGGAAACACGAACCACCAATTTCGCGGGTGGATGCGCACGCGGGCATAGTCGATACCCTCGCCGAACACGCCGCGCAGCATGGCCGTCTCGCCGGGGCTCAACGGGCGGTGGCGCGGGGTCGCAGGGGGCCGTTCAGGCATCCGGGACATACGCGTCGAGCCCGAGTTTGTTGCACCGCGACGAAGTGAGCGCTCCCATGGTTGGGCTGCCCTTGTGGGGCCGGCGGTGCCCGCCTAACGAAGTCCGGCAAGCGGTAACAGCCGCAGCGAACCAGCAGCATGGGAGACCTCCAGAATGACGCCGATCGTCAGAGAAATTCTCGCGAACTACGAGTCCGACAATCCCGGCGTGAAGGCGAACCTCGCCCGCATCCTGATGCAGGGTCGGCTGGGCGGCACCGGCAAGCTGGTCATCCTGCCGGTCGACCAGGGGTTCGAGCATGGCCCGGCCCGCAGCTTCGCGGTCAATGAGCCGGCCTATGACCCCCACTATCATTTCCAGCTCGCGATCGACGCCGGCCTCTCCGCCTATGCAGCCCCGCTCGGGATGCTGGAGGCGGGTGCGGGCACCTTCGCCGGCCAGATCCCGACCATCCTGAAGGTCAATTCGTCCAACAGCTGGGCGACCGGCATCAACCAGGCGGTGACCGGCGGCGTCGACGATGCGCTCCGCCTCGGCTGCTCGGCGATCGGCTTCACCATTTACCCGGGCGCCGACGACGTGTTCGACATGATGGAGGAGATCCGCGAGCTTTCGGCCCAGGCCAAGTCGGTCGGCATTGCCACCGTGATCTGGTCCTATCCGCGCGGCGGCACGCTTTCGAAGGAAGGTGAACTGGCGCTCGACGTCGGCGCCTATGCCGCCCACATGGCGGCGCTGCTCGGCGCGCACATCATCAAGGTGAAGCTGCCGACCGATCACATCGAGCAGAAGGAAGCCAAGAAGGTCTATGAGGGCTTCGACGCTTCCACCCAGGCCAAGCGCGTTGCCCATGTCGTGAAGAGCTGCTTCAACGGCCGCCGTATCGTCGTCTTCTCGGGCGGCGCCGCCAAGGGTGCCGACGCGGTCTACCAGGACGCACGCGACATCCGCGACGGCGGCGGCAATGGCTCGATCATCGGTCGCAACACCTTCCAGCGTCCGCGCGACGAGGCGCTGGCGATGCTCGACAAGATCGTCGGCATCTATCAGGGTCAGGACTGATGGAGCGGCGCCCGCTTCTGGCCGGGCTCGCGCTCGCGCTGGTCGGCGGGCGCCTTCTCAAGGGAGAGATGGCGATGGCAGGCACGACCGCAGGTTTCGGGATGATCGGCAAGATCAAGGCAAAGCCCGGCACCCGCGCCGAGCTCGTCGCCATCCTCGCCAGCGGCACCGGCGCGATGCCGGGCTGCCTCGCCTATCTGATCGCCGAGGACGCGGCGGACCCGGACGCGATCTGGATCACCGAACTCTGGGATGCCAAGGAAAGCCACGCCGCCTCGCTGAAGCTCCCCGCCGTCCAGGACGCGATCGCCAAGGGCCGCCCCCTGATCGCCGGCTTCGACCTCAGCGCCGAGACCCGCCCGGTCCCCGGCAGCTTCCTCGCCGGCGCCTGACGGAACCCGCACCCGCACCGGTACTCCGGCGAAGGCCGGGGCCCAGTCGGGAAACCCCTCCGCATCTCGCGAGCCGCCCCCAACTGGGCCCCGGCCTCCGCCGGGGTACGGCCATGTGGATTACGATCGCAGTGCTCCCGCGAAGGCGGGAGCCCAGGGTTCCGAGCACTACCAATGTTGCTCTACCACACCCTGGATCCCCGCCTGCGCGGGGATACGGCACCTTAGCGCCCGGCCTGCCGCAGCATCGCCTTCAGCGTCAGTGCGTCCTCGATTGCATGCGCCTCGGCATCATTGTTGAAATACCCCCACACTTCGCGCCCGGCGCGCACCTGCGCCATCATCCAGTCCGTCCAGCGCAGCAGACGCTCCTCGGAATAGCGCCCCCAGTATTTCCCCTCGCCGCCATGGAAGCGGACATAGGCGACCGGCCCCACCGCCAGGTCCGGGCTGTCGGACCCGGGCATGTCGTGCGCACAGAAACTCGCGCCATATCGCTCCAGCAGCGCGAACACCCGGTCGTCGTACCAGCTCTTTTCCCGGAATTCGAAGACGTTGACCACGTCCTTTGGCACGAGTTCTAGGAATGCCTCCAGGCGCTCCAGGTTGATCTTGAACCGCGGCGGCAGCTGGTACAGCACCGGCCCCAGTGTCTCGCCCAGGTGCCGGAAGGCCGGCATCATCCGCGCCATCGGCTCCTCGCAATCCTTCAGCTTTTTGGCCTGGGTCAGGAAGCGATTGGCCTTCACCGCATAGCGAAAGCCCTGCGGTGCCTGCGCCGCCCAGCCGTCGAACGTCTCGGGTTTGGGTAGCCGATAGAAGCTGTTGTTGATCTCCACCGTGTCGAAATGCTCGGCGTAGAAGGCGAACCAGCGCTTGACCGCCAGCTTCTCGGGGTAGAAGCGGCCACGCCAATGCGGGTAGATCCAACCCGAACACCCCACCCGAACTGCCGCGAACCCGGAGCTTTCCATGCACGATCCCGAAGATGACCTCGAAGCCGACAACGCGCTGGAGGGCTTCGCGGACCAATTCGAGAGCCACAACCGCCGGCCGGCTGCGCAGCTCTACCTGGTCTCCCCGCTCGACGTGTCCGGCACCTTCCCGGACCGGCTCGCCCGCGCGCTCGACGCCGGCCCCGTCGCGGCCTTCCAGTTCCGCGTGAAGGACATGGACCAGCACGCCGCCGCGCGTCTCGCCGAGCCGCTCCAGCGCCTCTGCGCCGATCGCGAGGTCGCGTTCATCGTCAACGACAGCGTCAGCCTCGCCAAGCGGCTGGGCGCGGACGGTGTCCACCTCGGCCAGGAAGACGGCGACCCGCGGGAGGCCCGCGCGGCGCTCGGGCCCTCGGTGCAGATCGGCGTGACCTGCCACGACAGCCGCCACCTGGCGATGGGGGCGGGGGAGGCGGGAGCCGACTATGTCGCCTTCGGCAGCTTCTATCCCACCACCACCAAGGAAGTCCGCCACCGCGCGGAGCCGGCGATCCTGTCCTGGTGGACCACGCTGTTCGAGCTGCCCTGCGTCGCCATCGGCGGCATCACGCCGGACAATGCGCAGCCGCTGATCGATGCCGGCGCCGATTTCCTGGCGGTGAGCGGCTCGGTCTGGAACGGCGACGAAGCCGCCGCCGTCCGCGCCTTCACCGAGCTGCTCGCAAAGGGCAAGACGCGCTAAGCGGCCCTCCCTGTGCTCCCGCGAAGGCGCGAGCCCAGGGTTCCGAACGCCACGTGTCTTGGTCGACCCTTGCTCCCCATCTGGGGAAGACCTTTCCCCAACCCCCGACAGTGCTCCTGCGCAGGCAGGAGCCCAGGGTTCCAAGCACCGCAAGTCGTTGGTCTGCTTGGCCCTGGATTCCTGCCTACGCAGGAATACGGGTTTGGCCAAAGAACGGCGGCAGCCCTGTTCCACAGGAGTCACGCTCGCGGGGACGCCGGAGATGGGGCGGGCCGGGATACCACCGCCCCCTCGAACGTTCTCCACCCGAAACATCTTGGGAGCGGATGATGGGTCGAGCAGCAATCGACGGCACCCCCGGACGGCTGGAGCATCAGCCATGAACCGCCTCGGCTGGTCGATCCTGCTCCTGCTGGTGCTCGCCGGCGGCGCATTCGCCCTGATGCTGTCGCCGGGCACCGCGCCCCCGCCGCCGGGCGCCGCATCCGCGCCCGCCGTCGCCCCAGCCCCGGCGCGGCTGCGCGCCAACGCGGCCGGCCTCATCGTCCCCGTCGCCGGCATCGCGCCCGACCAACTCGTCGACACCTGGCACCAGAGCCGCGAAGGCGGCGCGCGCGAGCACCAGGCGATCGACATCATGGCGCCGCGCGGCACGCCCGTGCTCGCCGCGCGCGGCGGACGCGTCGAGAAGCTGTTCGACAGCGCCGCGGGTGGCCACACCATCTACATCCGCACCGCCGATGGCGCGCACGTCGACTATTACGCGCACCTCGACGCCTATGCCCCCGGCCTGCAGGAGGGGCAGCTGGTGCGCCAGGGGCAGGGGATCGGCACCGTCGGCTCCACCGGCAATGCCAGCCCGGATGGACCTCACCTCCATTTCGCGGTGAAGCACATGGCCGCGGGCGAACGCTGGCACCAGGGCACGCCGCTCAACCCCTATCCGCTGCTTGCCGGAACCGGTGGCGGCGGCTAAAGCCGCGCGCATCGTGGCCCGGGCGACTTGCGTCGCCGGCCCTTGGCTCTTTCCACCACAGGTTCCAGCATGAAGATCAGCGGCGTCGACATCCGTCCCGGCAACATCATCGAATATGAAGGCGGCATCTGGCGTGCGGTGAAGATCCAGCACACCCAGCCCGGCAAGGGCGGCGCCTACATGCAGGTGGAACTCAAGAACCTGCGCGACGGCCGCAAGAACAACGTCCGCTTCCGCTCGGCAGAGACGGTGGAGCGCGTGCGCCTCGACACCAAGGACTTCCAGTTCCTCTATCCGGAAGGCGACATGCTCGTCTTCATGGACAAGGAAACCTATGATCAGGTTTCGCTCCCGCGCGACCTGCTGGGCGACGCAGCCGCCTTCCTTCAGGATGGCATGGACGTCGTGATGGAACTCTATGACGAGGAAGCGATCAGCGTCCAGCTGCCCGACACGATCGAAGCCACGATCGTCGAGGCGGACGCGGTGGTGAAGGGGCAGACCGCCTCTTCCTCCTACAAGCCGGCCGTGCTGGACAATGGCGTGCGCGTCATGGTGCCGCCGCACATCGCCAGCGGAACCCGCATCGTGGTTGACGTGTACGAGCAGACCTACGTCCGCCGCGCGGACTGAGCAACGAGAGTAACGCGTATGAAGCTTCTCCTCCCCCTCGCGGCCGCGGCCGCCCTGGTCCTGAGCCCCGGCGCCTCGGCGCAAAAGGCGAAGAGCGGTGCCAAGCCTGCGGCTGCCAAGCCTGCCGCCGGCCAGCCCTCCCGCGAGGAGGTGGAGAATGCTTCCAAGACGCTTGCTGCGATGATCGGCGGGCTCCAGTCGGAAAAGGTGCCCGAACAGGTGAAGAGCGCGCTGTTCGCCTGCATCTATCGCGCGCCGCTGGCCGAAATCAGCCTGCGCACGACCGAGATGCTCAACAAGAACAAGGACAAGCTGAACGCGTCCAACACGACCGATCGCCTCTCGGCGGTCGCGGCCGTGTGCGGCGTGCGCGAAGCGCCTCCGGGCGCCGCGCCGGCTGCCAAGAAGCCCCAGGGACGCTAATATCATGGTTGCACATTCCGGCCTCTTCACGGTCATGGAGCGCGCCGCGCGCAAGGCGGGTCCCCGCCTGCGCCGCGACTTCGGGGAGGTCCAGAACCTCCAGGTCAGCCGCAAGGGCCCAGCCGATTTCGTCTCGGTCGCCGACAAGCGCGCCGAACAGACGCTGGTCGAGGAACTGCGCAAGGCGCGTCCCGACTGGGGCTTCCTGCTGGAAGAAGGCGGCAAGATCGAAGGCGATCCCACCAAGCCGCGCTGGATCATCGATCCGCTCGACGGCACCAGCAACTTCCTCCACGGCATCCCGCACTTCGCAATCTCGATCGCGGTCGAGGAGCCGAACGGCGCCGGCGGCCAGCCGGAAATCACCACCGCGCTCGTCTATCAGCCGATTACGGACGAAAGCTTCTGGGCCGAAAAGGGCCGGGGCGCCTGGCACCAGGACCAGCGGCTGCGCGTGTCCGCCCGCCGCGACCTGACCGAGTCGCTGATCGCGACCGGCATTCCGTTCATGGGCCACGGCAATTTCGCCGAGTGGAGCCGCATCTTCGGTGCGGTCGCGCCCGAGGTCGCCGGCATCCGCCGCTTCGGCTCCGCCGCACTCGACCTGGCCTGGGTCGCGGCAGGCCGCTTCGACGGCTACTGGGAATCGGGTCTTCAGCCCTGGGACATCGCCGCCGGCATCCTGCTGGTGCGCGAAGCCGGCGGCTTCGTGACTGACTTCAAGGGCGCCGACCGCGCCTTCATCAAGCGCGAAGTGCTGGCTGCCAATGACGCGCTTCACTCGCGCCTTCACAAGCTGGTCGCAGGCGCGCTGCGCTGACCGGACCGCGGCGGAACCTCGTGCGTTCCGCCGCCTTTTCGCGGCCCCTGTGCGATTCGTCCCGCCGCCCGGTCCCAGGGCAGGCTGACGCCGCGTTTCGTTACAAATCTTGTCCCGCTCCGCACCGTCCGCGCCACTTGGCCGCGGGCGGCGCCGCGCGTGGCTGCGGCAAGCCGGTTCCAGCGCATATCAGAGCCTAATTGCGAGCGATTCTCAAGGGGTTTGCGCCTTGATGCCTCCGGGTCATGCGCCTAGAAGCCCCTCAGCATTCCGCAACCGCGAGATGACCTTGGTCGACCTATCGCAATATCTGCCGATCCTGATTTTCCTTGGGATCGCGCTTCTTCTGTCCGGTGCCTTCGTGGCGCTGCCGATCCTGGTGTCGCGCCTCACCGGCGCGGACAAGCCCAATGCCGAGAAGCTCTCGGAATATGAATGCGGCTTCCCCGCGTTCGAGGACTCGCGCAGCCAGTACGACGTCCGCTTCTATCTGGTGGCGATCCTCTTCATCGTCTTCGATCTGGAGGCGGCGTTCCTATATCCCTGGGCAGTGTCGGTGTTCGACCTCGGTTGGACGGCATGGATCTCCATGATGATCTTCATCGGCGAACTGGCGCTGGGCCTCGTGTACGCGTGGAAGATGGGAGCGTTGGATTGGGAGTAGAACTGAACCCGTCGCCTGCCGCTTTCGGTGAGCAGAACGCTTTGGCCCCCGGCGCGCACGTCGCGCCGGACCAGCGCTTCTTCGACGACCTGAACGGTGAGCTGACCGACAAGGGTTTCCTTGTCACCTCGACCGAAGACCTGTTCCATTGGGCACGCACCGGCAGTCTGTGGTGGATGACCTTTGGCCTCGCATGCTGCGCGGTCGAAATGATCCACGTCAACATGCCGCGCTATGACATGGAGCGCTTCGGCGCGGCCCCGCGCGCGTCTCCGCGCCAGTCGGACGTGATGATCGTCGCGGGCACCTTGTGCAACAAGATGGCCCCGGCTCTCCGTCGCGTGTACGACCAGATGTCGGAGCCGAAGTACGTGATCTCGATGGGATCCTGCGCCAACGGCGGCGGCTATTACCACTATAGCTACAGCGTCGTGCGCGGCTGCGATCGCGTGGTGCCCGTGGACATCTACGTCCCCGGCTGCCCGCCGACCGCAGAGGCGCTGCTCTATGGCGTCATGCAGCTGCAGCGGAAGATCCGCCGTTCGGGGAGCATCGAACGGTGAGGGCGCCCGCACCTGCCTATGCCGCCAACGACGGCGTCATCGACACGGCGACCGCGGCCCTCGGCGCGGCGCTGCTCGAGGCCCAGGATCTCGTCGGCGAAGTGACGCTGCTGGTCGAGCGCGACCAGCTCGTGCCGGCGATGATCGCGCTGCGCGACACGCCGGGCCTCGAGTATCAGCAGCTGATGGAAATCGCCGGCGTCGACTATCCGTCGCGCGTCGAGCGCTTTGACGTCTGCTACCACCTGCTCTCGGTCACCCGGAACCACCGCATCCGCGTGCGCGTGCGTACCGACGAGGTGCAGCCGGTGCCGTCGGTGACGGGCATCTGGCCCGTCGCGGGCTGGCTCGAGCGCGAAGTGTTCGACATGTACGGCGTGATCTTCGAGGGCAACCTCGACCTGCGCCGCATCCTGACGGACTATGGCTTCCGCGGCCACCCGCAGCGCAAGGACTTCCCGCTCTCCGGCTTCGCCGAGGTGCGCTACTCCGAATCCGCCAAGCGCGTGGTCTATGAGCCGGTGCAGCTGGCGCAGGATTTCCGCAGCTTCGACTTCATGAGCCCGTGGGAAGGTGCGGAATACGTCCTCCCGGGTGACGAGAAGGCCGCACCTGCGGGCGAGCACAAGGCGGCGCTGCCGCAGGCCAAGGGTGCGCCCTCGCCGGTGACGGCCGAGCAGGTGCGCCGCGCCGACGACGACAAGAAGGATTCGCCGCCGAACGCGCCGGAGGCGAAGGTCACCGACTCTCCCGCGCAGACCGGCGTCGGCAAGTCCGATCCGGGCAACAAGCCGGAGGAAAAGCCCAAGGATCCGGATGTGATTCCGTCCAAGGGCGAAGGGCAGAACCAGTAATGGCTGAGTATCTCGACCAGCTCGACCATCGCGCCGACGATCATACGTCGACCGGCGATGTCGAGATCCAGAACTACACGATCAACTTCGGGCCCCAGCACCCGGCCGCGCACGGCGTGCTGCGTCTGGTGATGGAGCTCGACGGCGAGATCGTCGAGCGGGTCGACCCGCATGTCGGCCTGCTGCATCGCGGGACTGAGAAGTTCATCGAGCACAAGACCTACCTGCAGTCGATCCCGTACTTCGACCGGCTCGATTACTGCTCGCCGATGTGCATGGAGCACAGCTATGTGCTCGCCATCGAGAAGCTGCTCGACCTCGAAGTGCCGCTGCGTGCGCAGTACCTCCGCGTGTTCTTCGCGGAGCTGACCCGCATCAAGAACCACATGCTGAACCTCGGTTCGCACATCATGGACGTGGGCGCGATGACGCCCAACCTGTGGCTGTTCGAGCTGCGCGAAGACTGCATGAACTTCTATGAGCGTGCCTCGGGCGCGCGCATGCATGCGAACTATTTCCGCCCGGGCGGCGTCCGCCAGGACGTGCCGCTGAAGCTCCTGACCGACATCGCCGAGTGGCTCGACACCCGCCTGCCGCGCCTGTTCGAGGATGCGATCAGTCTTGTGGCCGAAAACCGCATCTTCAAGCAGCGCAACGTCGACATCGCGATCGTCAGCCGCGAAGACGCCCTCAAGTGGGGCTTTTCGGGTCCGATGATCCGCGCCGCGGGCCTCCCGTGGGATCTGCGCAAGTCGCAGCCCTATGACGTCTACGCTCGCATGAACTTCGACGTGCCGGTCGGCACGCGGGGCGACTGCTACGACCGGTTCATGGTCCGCGTGGAAGAGGTGCGCCAGTCGGCGCGCATCATGAAGCAGTGCCTGGCCGAAATGCCGGAAGGTCCCACGCTCAGCCTCGACCGCAAGGTCGCGCCGCCCAAGCGTGGCGAGATGAAGCGCTCGATGGAAGCGCTCATCCACCACTTCAAATATTTCACCGAGGGCTTCCACGTGCCCGCCGGCGAAGTCTATGTCGCGACCGAGAGCCCCAAGGGCGAGTTCGGCGTGTATCTGGTCTCCGACGGCACCAACAAGCCGTACCGGTGCAAGATCCGCCCGACCGCGTTCAGCCACCTCCAGGCGATGGACTTCATGTCGAAGGGGCACATGCTCGCCGACACGACCGCCATCCTGGGCGCGATGGACATTGTTTTTGGTGAATGTGACCGCTGATGGCTGACGCACCCCATATCCCGGACGAGGCAGAGACCCGCGCACGCTGGGGCAACTTCGCTTGGAACGAGAAGAACGCCGAAAAGGCGCGCGAGATCCTGTCGCGCTATCCGGCAGGCCGCGAGCAGTCGGCCTCGATCCCGTTCCTCGACCTGGCGCAGCGCCAGGTCGGCGAGGAGACGAACACCCAGGGCTGGCTGCCGGTCCCGGTGATCGAGTTCGTCGCCCGCGAGATCGGCGTCGCCTATATCCGCGTGTTCGAGGTCGCGACCTTCTACACGATGTTCAACCTGGCGCCGGTTGGCCGCTACCATGTGCAGGTCTGCGGCACGACGCCGTGCATGTTGCGCGGGTCGGACGACGTGCTTGCGGCCTGCAAGAACCGCGGCCTCGCCAAGGGCAAGACCACGCCGGACGGCCTGTTCACGCTGACCGAGGTCGAGTGCCTGGGTACCTGCGCCAACGCGCCGATGGTCCAGATCAACGACGATAATTTCGAAGATCTCGACTACGACAAGACCGTCGCGATCCTGGACGCGCTGGCCCGGGGCGAGACTCCGAAGCCCGGTCCGCAGATCGAGCGTCAGGCGAGCGCGCCGGAAGGCGGCCCGACGTCGCTCCAGGCGATGGTGACCGAGAACCACGACTATCGCGGCGAATGGGGCTCGGCGGCGTGAAGGCGCTGGGATCCCTGGTCCTGGCGATCCTCGTCGGGTTCGTGGCGCTCTGGGTGCTGCTGCAGCTGTTCGTGGGGGCGCTGAAGCTGATCGGCGTCCTGATCGCGATCGGCGTGGCGGTTGTGGCCTATTTGCTGGCCGAAAAGCTTATCGGGAAGGGGCGCTGACCGTGCTCGCGGACAAGGACCGTATCTTCACCAACGTCTACGGCTTCCAGCCGTGGAACCTGGACGCCGCCATCAAGCGCGGCGACTGGGACAATACCAAGGCGCTGCTCCAGCTCGGCCCGGATGTGATCATCGATCGCATCAAGGCCTCGGGCCTGCGCGGCCGCGGGGGCGCAGGCTTCCCCACCGGCATGAAGTGGAGCTTCATGCCCAAGAACCCGACGCCGGAACGGCCGAGCTTCCTGGTCATCAACGCCGACGAGTCCGAGCCGGGCTCGTGCAAGGACCGCGAGATCATCCGTCACGATCCGCACAAGCTGATCGAGGGCGCGCTGGTCGCGGGCTTCGCGATGCGCGCGCGGGCGGCCTACATCTACATCCGCGGCGAATATATCCGTGAGGCAGAGACGCTGTTCGCAGCCGTGGCCGAGGCCTACGCGCGCGGCCTGGTCGGCAAGAACGCCTGCGGCTCGGGCTATGACTTCGACGTCTTCGTGCACCGCGGTGCCGGCGCCTACATCTGCGGCGAAGAGACCGCGATGCTGGAGAGCCTGGAAGGCAAGAAGGGCCAGCCGCGCCTGAAGCCGCCGTTCCCGGCCGGTGCGGGCCTCTATGGCTGCCCGACGACGGTCAACAACGTCGAGTCGATCGCGGTCGCGCCGACGATCCTGCGGCGCGGTCCCGAGTGGTTCTCCAGCTTCGGCAACGAGAACAACAAGGGCACCAAGCTCTTCCAGATCAGCGGCCATGTGAACCGTCCGTGCGTGGTGGAGGAGGCGATGTCGATCTCCTTCCGCGAACTGATCGAGACGCATTGCGGCGGCATTCGCGGCGGGTGGGACAATCTGCTCGCGGTGATCCCGGGCGGCTCGTCCGTGCCGCTGGTGCCGGCGGCGCAGATCATGGACGCGCCGATGGACTTCGATGGCCTGAAGGCGCTGGGCTCGGGCCTGGGCACCGCGGCGATCATCGTCATGGACAAGTCCACCGACATCGTCCGCGCGATCAGCCGCCTGTCGTACTTCTACAAGCACGAGAGCTGCGGCCAGTGCACGCCCTGCCGCGAAGGCACGGGCTGGATGTGGCGCGTGATGGAGCGGCTGCGCACCGGCGACGCCGACATTTCCGAGATCGACACGCTGCAACAGGTCACCAAGCAGGTCGAAGGCCATACCATCTGCGCGCTCGGCGACGCGGCGGCATGGCCGATCCAGGGCTTGATCCGACACTTCCGCCCCGAAATCGAACGCCGCATCCTCGAGAAGCGCGGTGGCGGGCTGGAACCGATGATGGAAGCTGCCGAGTAATGCCGAAGCTCAAAGTAGACGGGATCGAAGTAGAGGTCCCCCAGGGCGCCACGGTGCTCCAGGCGTGCGAGATCGCGGGCAAGGAAATTCCCCGCTTCTGCTACCACGAACGCCTGTCGATCGCCGGCAACTGCCGCATGTGCCTGGTCGAGGTGAAGCCCGGGCCGCCCAAGCCGCAGGCGTCGTGCGCGTTGCCGGCCGCCGATGGCCAGGAAGTCCGCACCGACAGCGCGATGGTCAAGGCCGCGCGCGAAGGCGTGATGGAGTTCCTGCTCATCAACCATCCGCTCGACTGCCCGATCTGCGATCAGGGCGGCGAGTGCGACCTGCAGGACCAGTCGGTCGCCTATGGCCGCGGCATCTCTCGCTATGACGAGAACAAGCGCGCCGTGACCGAGAAGTACATGGGCCCCATCGTCAAGACGGTGATGACCCGCTGCATCCAGTGCACGCGCTGCGTCCGCTTTGCGGAGGAAGTCGCGGGCGTGGAGGAAATCGGCGCGATCTATCGCGGCGAGGACATGCAGATCACTTCCTACCTCGAACGCGCGGTGTCGAGCGAGCTCTCGGGCAACGTCGTCGACCTCTGCCCGGTCGGCGCGCTGACCTCGAAGCCCTATGCGTTCGAAGCGCGTCCGTGGGAGCTCAAGAAGACGCTCGCCATCGACGTGATGGACGCGGTCGGCACCAACATCCGGCTCGACAGCCGCGGTCGCCAGGTGCTGCGCGCGCTGCCGCGCATCAACGAGGACGTCAACGAGGAGTGGGCGCACGACAAGACCCGCCACGCGGTGGACGGTCTGGTGCGCAAGCGGCTCGACCGTCCGTACGTGCGCCGCGACGGCAAGCTGGTCGCGGTCGAGTGGGACGAGGCGTTCGATGCGATCGCCGCCGTCAACGCCGGCTCCAGCGTCGCCGCGATCGCGGGTGATCTGCTCGATTGCGAGACCATGTTCGCCGCCAAGGCGCTGGTCCGCAACCTGGGCTCGTCGCTGATCGAGGGCCGCCAGACCGGCATGGCCTATGACGTCTCGAACCTCGGCGCCGTGGCGTTCAACACCACCATCGCCGGTGTCGAGCAGGCCGACGCCATCCTGCTGGTCGGCACCGACCTCCGCCATGAGGCACCGCTGGTGAACACCCGCGTGCGCAAGGCGATCAAGCGCGGCGCGCGCGTGTTCGCGATCGGGCCGGAGACGGACCTGACCTACAAGGTCGAGTGGCTGGGCGAGGACCTGTCGCTGCTGGGCGGTCTTCCCGACCGCGCCGCAGAGGCGCTGGACGCGGCCGAGCGGCCGATGGTCATCGTCGGCCCGGGCGCGCTCAAGAACGGTCATGCGGCCGCGCTCAAGCTTGCCACCGACGGCAATCTGGTTCGCGATGGCTGGAACGGCTTTAACGTCGTCCACACCGCGGCGGCACGCATGGGCGGGCTGATGCTCGGCTTCGCGCAAGCAGGCGGCATCGCCGATATCGTCGCCGCCAATCCGAAGCTCGTGTTCTTCCTGGGCGCCGACGAGGTGGACTTCTCGGCCTTTGCGGGCAGCTTCAAGGTCTACATCGGCCACCACGGCGACAAGGGCGCGCACCATGCGGACGTGATCCTGCCGGGTGCCAGCTACGCCGAAAAGGCGGGCACCTATGTGAACCTGGAAGGGCGCGTGCAGCGTGGCGACGCGGCGGTGTTCGCACCGGGCGACGCTCGCGAGGACTGGACGATCCTGCGCGCGCTGTCGGACCGGCTCGGCGCGACCCTGCCGTTCGACACGTTCCAGGCGCTGCGCGCGGCGATGTTCGCCGAGGTGCCCGCGCTCGCCACCGAGGGCCTGGTCCGCTACGACTGGAACCCGCCGGTGCTGGACGCGCGTGCCGAAGGCAGCGTCACCTATCCGATCGCCGACTTCTATCTCACCAACGCCATCTGCCGCGCGAGCCCCACGATGCAGCGCTGCTCGGCTGAACTGGTCCATGGCCAGGATTTCGCGGAGGCCGCGGAGTGACTTCGTTCTTTCAGAATACCGTAGGGCTTCCCTACGACTGGGCGTGGTTCGTCGGCACGGTCGTCTCGATCCTGCTGATCGCGCTGCCGCTGATGCTGGCCGTCGCCATGATCATCTACGCCGATCGCAAGATCTGGGCGGCGATGGCGCTGCGCCGCGGCCCTAACGTCGTCGGCCCGTTCGGCCTGCTGCAGAGCTTCGCCGACGGCCTGAAGGTGTTCCTTCAGGAAACCATCATCCCGACCAGCGCGAACAAGGGCCTGTTCCTGCTCGCGCCGATCATCACCTTCACGGTCGCGCTGATCGTGTGGGCGGTGGTGCCGTTCCAGGAGGGCGTGGTCCTCTCGAACATCAACGTCGGCCTGCTCTACGTGCTCGCGGCCTCGTCGCTCGGCGTCTATGGCATCATCATCGCGGGCTGGGCGTCCAACTCGAAATACCCCTTCTACTCGGCGCTTCGCGGCGCCGCGCAGATGGTGTCGTACGAGGTCGCGATCGGCTTCGTGCTGATCGCGGTGGTGCTCTGGGCCGGATCGTTCAACCTGTCGACGATCGTGACGGAGCAGAAGGGGCACATCTTCGGCTTCATCAACGGCTTCGGCTTCAATCCGCTGCTGTTCCCGATGGCCGTCGTGTTCCTGATCTCGTCCATGGCCGAGACCCAGCGCGCCCCGTTCGACTTGACCGAGGCGGAGTCCGAACTCGTCGCCGGCTACCAGACCGAATACAGCTCGATGGCGTTCGCGCTGTTCTGGCTGGGTGAGTACGCCAACGTCCTCCTGATGTGCGCGCTCAACGCGACGCTGTTCTGGGGTGGCTGGCTGCCGCCGGTCGACTGGGCGCCGCTCTACATGGTGCCGGGCATCATCTGGCTGTTCGCCAAGATCCTGTTCTTCTTCTTCGTGTTCAGCTGGGTTCGCGCGACGGTGCCGCGGTACCGTTACGACCAGCTGATGCGGCTTGGCTGGAAGATCTTCCTGCCGCTGTCGCTGTTGTTCGTGTTCATGGTGTCGGGGTATCTCATGCTCGACCGCGTTGGAGTGCCCGCATGAGCGTCGCACAGGTAATCCGATCGTTCACGCTGTGGGAGTTCATCAAGGCCCACGCGCTGACCTTGCGCTATTTCTTCAAGCCCAAGGCGACGATCAACTATCCGTACGAGAAGAACCCGCTGTCGCCCCGCTTCCGCGGTGAGCATGCGCTGCGTCGCTATCCCAATGGCGAAGAGCGCTGCATCGCGTGCAAGCTGTGCGAGGCGGTGTGCCCGGCGCTGGCGATCACGATCGAGGCCGAACCGCGCGAGGACGGCAGCCGCCGCACCACGCGCTACGACATCGACATGACCAAGTGCATCTACTGCGGTCTCTGCCAGGAGGCATGCCCGGTGGACGCCGTCGTCGAGGGGCCCAACTTCGAGTTCGCGACCGAGACGCGCGAGGAGCTGATCTACCACAAGGACAAGCTGCTCGCGAACGGGGACCGCTGGGAACGCGCCATCGCCGCGAACCTTGCGAGCGACGCGCCGTACCGGTAATGCGCGCGACTTCGAAATTCATGCCGTTCGGGCCGAGCCAGTCGAGGCCCTGCGCTGCTTCCTCAAGAAGTGAACCGGCCTCGCGCAGCGCGCGGGGCGAACGGAGGGCAGGGGGCCCAACGCGTCCGTGATCCATACACTCGCCTTTTATCTCTTCGCCGCGGTGGTGATCGTGTCGGCGGCGCTGACGATCACGTCGCGCAACCCGGTCCACGCCGTCCTCTGGCTGATCCTCGCGTTCTTCAACGCGGCCGGCCTGATGGTGCTCGTCGGTGCCGAGTTCATCGCGATGCTGCTCGTCATCGTCTATGTGGGCGCGGTCGCCGTGCTGTTCCTGTTCGTGGTCATGATGCTCGACATCGACTTCGCGGAGCTGCGCGCGGGCTTCGTCCGCTACCTGCCGCTGGGCCTGGTGCTCGCGGTGGCGCTGGTGGCCGAGATCCTGATCGCGGTCGGCGCCTGGTCGGCAGGCCGCATCGAGCTCGGCCGGCGCATCGCGCCGATCGACGGCGCGCTCCCGAACATCGAGGCGATCGGCCACCTGCTCTACACGCGCTATCTCTACGTCTTCGAAGGCGCGGGGCTGGTGCTGCTGGTCGCCATGATCGGCGCGATCGTGCTCACGCACCGCAACCGCACCGACAGCCATCGCCAGAACGTCAGCCGCCAGGTCAATCGTCGTTCCAAGGACGCGACCCGCAACGTCAATCAGCCCGTCGGGCAGGGAGTGGAGCTGTGATCGGTCTGATCCATTATCTGGTCGTGGGAGCGATCCTGTTCACGCTCGGCGTGCTCGGCATCTTCCTCAACCGGAAGAACCTGATCGTGCTGCTGATGGCGATCGAGCTGATCCTGCTCAGCGTGAACATCAACTTCGTGGCCTTCTCCTCCTACCTGGGCGACCTTGTGGGGCAGGTGTTCGCGATGTTCGTGCTCACCGTGGCCGCCGGCGAAGCCGCCATCGGCCTGGCGATCCTGGTGATCTATTTCCGTGGCCGCGGCTCGATCTCGGTCGACGACGTCAACCGGATGAAGGGGTGATCATTCGGTGATCCAGCTTATCGTTCTCCTGCCGCTCCTGGCCGCCGCGATCGCGGGCCTGAGCAACCGTGCGTTCGGCACCGCATTTCCCAAGATCGTGACCACGGGCGCGCTGTTCGCCTCGTGCGCCATGTCCTGGCCGATCTTCATCGGCTTCATGACGGGCACGCAGGTCCCGCACGTCGAGCCGCTGTTCACCTGGATCGTTTCCGGGGACATGGACATCGCCTGGGCGCTGCGCGTCGATGCGATGACGGCCGTGATGCTGGTGGTGATCACCAGCGTGTCCGCGCTCGTCCACCTCTATAGCTGGGGCTATATGAGCGAGGACCCGTCGCAGCCGCGCTTCTTCGCCTATCTCTCGCTGTTCACCTTCGCGATGCTGATGCTCGTGACGGCGAACAACCTGGTGCAGATGTTCTTCGGCTGGGAAGGGGTGGGTCTCGCGTCCTACCTGCTGATCGGCTTCTGGTACTATAAGCCCAGCGCCAATGCCGCCGCGATCAAGGCGTTCGTCGTCAACCGCGTCGGCGATCTCGGCTTCATGCTCGGCATCTTCGGCACCTTCCTGGTCTTCGGCACCGTCTCCATTCCGGAGATCCTGGCCGCGGCACCCGGCATGGCAGGCTCCACCATCGGCTTCCTGGGCGCGCGCTTCGATACGATGACCGTGCTCTGCCTGCTGCTGTTCGTGGGCGCGATGGGCAAGTCGGCGCAGCTGGGCCTCCACACCTGGCTGCCGGACGCGATGGAAGGCCCGACCCCGGTGTCGGCGCTGATCCACGCGGCGACCATGGTCACCGCGGGCGTCTTCATGGTGTGCCGCCTGTCGCCGATGTTCGAGGCGAGCCCGACGGCGCTCACCGTCGTCACCATCGTCGGCGCCGCGACCTGCCTGTTCGCCGCGACGATCGGCCTGGTGCAGACCGACATCAAGCGCGTGATCGCCTATTCGACCTGCTCGCAGCTCGGCTACATGTTCTTCGCGGCCGGCGTCGGCGCCTATGGCGCGGCGATGTTCCACCTGTTCACCCACGCCTTCTTCAAGGCGCTGTTGTTCCTGGGTGCGGGCTCGGTGATCCACGCGATGCACCACGAACAGGACATGCGCTTCTACGGTGGCCTTCGGAAGTCGATCCCGCTCACCTTCTGGGCGATGATGGCGGGCACGCTCGCGATCACCGGCGTGGGCATCTACGGCGTGGGCGGCTTTGCGGGTTACCACTCGAAGGACGCGATCCTCGAGGCGGCGTTCGCGGCCGGCGGCACCGGTACGCTGGCGTTCTACGTCGGCGCCTTCGCCGCGCTGCTGACCAGCTTCTACTCGTGGCGCCTGATCTTCCTGACCTTCTTCGGCACGCCGCGCTGGGCCGCGTCGGAGCACATCCAGCATGCGCTCCACGACGCCCACGGCCATGGCCATGACGCGCACGGTCACGACGACCACGCCCATGCCCACGCTGCCGCGGACTCGCACGGCCAGGAAGTGCACGCGGATGCCGAGGACGCGGGCCATGCGCCTTCGACCCATGCGGCGCATGCGGACCAGATTCCGGCCGGGACCGGCGGCTATCATCCGCACGAAAGCCCGCTGCCGATGCTGGTGCCGCTGATCGTGCTGACGGTGGGCGCCGTGGCTGCAGGCTTCGTGTTCAACCCGTGGTTCATCGGGGCAGAGGAGGGCGCGCGCTTCTGGGGCGGCAGCCTGTTCTTCAACGAACACCTGATGCACGCGATGCACGAGGTGCCGATGCTGGTGAAGCTGGCGGCGACGATCGTCATGATCCTCGGCTTCGTGGCGGCGCTGGTCACCTATGTGCTCAAGCCCGGTACGTCGCGCCGCACGGCAACCGCCCTGCGTCCGCTGCACCAGTTCCTGCTGCGCAAGTGGTACTTCGACGAGCTGTACAACCTGATCTTCGTCCGTCCGGCGTTCGCGCTCGGCCGCTTCTTCTGGAAGCGCGGCGACGAGGGCACCATCGACCGGTTCGGGCCTAACGGCTCGGCCGCGGTGGTGGCACTGGGCAGCCGCGTCGCGGTCAAGATGCAGACCGGCTATCTCTACACCTATGCCTTCGTCATGCTGATCGGCCTGACGGCGGCGGTCACCTGGGCGATCGCGTCGTGATCGGCGGCGCGGGCGCACCGGCCGTGCGCGGCACCGGGATGGCCGAACAAGCAATGGGGGGTCCGGCAATGGCCGGCTATGTAACGATCCTGGTTCGGGGGTTCGCGAAGTGATGGAGTTCCCGATCCTGTCGGTGATGCTGGCGGTCCCCGCGATCGCGGCTATCGCCTGCCTGTTCGTCAAGGCGGAGGCGGCGCGCTGGATCGCGCTCCTCGCCACGCTGGTCGATTTCGCGCTGGGCATCCTGCTGTGGGCGTCGTTCGACGTCGGCGGTGCTCAGTGGCAGTTCGTCGAAGGCCCGATCAACGTCGGCGGCTTCAACTGGGCGCTCGGCATCGACGGCATCTCGCTGCTGCTGATCATGCTCAGCGTCTTCCTGATGCCGATCTGCATCGGCGCCAGCTGGAAGTCGGTGACGGATCGCGTGCCGGAATACATGGCCGCCTTCTGCCTTACCGAAGTGCTGATGATCGGCACCTTCGCGGCGCAGGACCTGCTGCTGTTCTACATCTTCTTCGAAGGTGGCCTGATCCCGATGTACCTGATCATCGGCATCTGGGGCGGGGCGAACCGGATCTACGCGTCGTACAAGTTCTTCCTCTACACGCTGCTCGGCTCGGTGCTGATGCTGATCGCGATGATCTACATCCGCTCGACCGCCGGCACGACTGACATCCCGACGCTGATGGCGTACGACTTCCCGCCGCAGGTCCAGACCTGGCTGTGGCTGGCGTTCTTCGCATCGTTCGCGGTCAAGATGCCGATGTGGCCGGTCCACACCTGGCTTCCGGACGCGCACGTGCAGGCGCCGACCGCGGGCTCGGTCATCCTGGCGGGCGTGCTGCTGAAGCTCGGCGGCTACGGCTTCCTGCGCTTCTCGCTGCCGATGTTCCCGGACGCCTCGGGCGATCTCGCCTGGCTCGTGTTCCTGCTCTCGGCGGTGGCGGTGGTCTACACCTCGCTCGTCGCGCTGGTGCAGTCGGACATGAAGAAGCTGATCGCCTATTCGTCGGTCGCGCACATGGCGATCGTGACCATCGGCCTGTTCGCCTTCAACCGGCAGGGCATTGAAGGCGCGATGATCATGATGCTCAGCCACGGCCTGGTGTCGGGCGCGCTGTTCCTGTGCGTGGGCGTCATCTACGACCGCCTGCACACCCGTGAGATCGCCCGCTACGGCGGTCTGGCGGAGAACATGCCGCGCTATGCCGTGTTCTTCCTGTTCTTCACCATGGCATCGATCGGCCTGCCGGGGACCAGCGGCTTCGTCGCCGAGTTCCTCAGCCTCGCCGGCCTCTACCAGGTGTCGACCTGGGCGGCGCTGATCTGCACCACCAGCATCATCCTGGGTGCTGCCTACATGCTCTACCTCTATCGTCGGGTCGCCTATGGCCCGCTCGACAAGGAAGACGTGCGGGCGATGCCGGACCTGTCGGTGCGCGAGATCGCGCTGCTGGCACCGGTCGCGGCCGTAGCGCTCTGGATGGGTGTCTATCCGGAAAGCTTCATGGCGCCGATGCGCAACGACGTCACCACGCTGCTGGCCCGCATCGAACGTGCGACCCCAGCCAGCGATTCCCGACCCACCCCCGGCAACCCCGAAGCGGCTGCGGCCGCGGCGGCTGAGCACGGCGGCGAAGCGGCGCACGGCGCCCCTGCACACTCCGAGGCGCACTGATGAGCTACGCATCCCAACTCGCGACGACCCTGCCGGAGCTCGTGCTCGCGGCCGGCGCGATCGTGCTGATGCTCGTCGCCGCCTGGGGCGGGCAGCGCTCGACCCGCGCGGTCAGCATCGCCTCCGTCTTCGTCCTGGTGGGCGCGGGCATCGCGCTCGTCGGCCCGGCCTCGTCGGGGACGACCGCGTTCGGCGGCATGTACCGTGCCGACGCCTTCGCGGCGTACGCGAAGGTGCTGATCTACGCGGCCTCGGCGATAGCGATCATGGTGGCCCCGCGCTTCTTCGCGCAGACGGCCGGCGATAACCTGAAGCCGGAATATCCGATCCTCATCCTGCTCTCGTGCACCGGCATGGGCATGATGGTGTCGGCGGGCGACATGCTGCTGCTCTACGTCGGCCTCGAGCTGCAGAGCCTTGCCGCCTACGTCCTCGCCAGCTTCATGCGCCGCGACACGCGCTCGGCCGAAGCCGGCCTGAAGTACTTCGTCCTCGGCGCGCTCGCCTCGGGCATCCTGCTCTACGGCATCAGCCTGGTGTACGGCTTCAGCGGCACGACCCTCTTCGTCGACATCGCCCAGGCCTATGCCGGCGACCTCGGCGGCGATCGTTCGCTCGGCCTGCTGTTCGGCCTGGCGTTCGTGTTCGCGGGCATCGCGTTCAAGATGTCGGCCGTGCCGTTCCACATGTGGACGCCGGACGTGTACGAGGGCGCACCGACCCCGGTCACCGCCTTCTTCGCCTCGGCGCCCAAGGTGGCGGCGATCGGCCTCGGCATGCGCGTCGCGGTCGAGGCGATGGGCCCGGCGACCGCCGACTGGCGCCAGATCGTGATCTTCGCCTCGCTCGCGTCGATCGTGCTCGGTGCGGTCGCGGCGATCGGCCAGACCAACATCAAGCGCCTGCTCGCCTATTCGTCGATCAACAACGTCGGCTTCGCGCTCGTCGGCCTCGCTGCCGGCACGCCGGAGGGCGTCGCCTCGGTGCTGTTCTACATGGCGATCTACATCGTCATGACGCTCGGCTCCTTCCTGGTGGTGCTGCAGATGCGCGACGTCGCGGGTCGCCCGATCGAGACGATCGCCGGCTTCGCCGGCCTGTCGCGCTCGCATCCGGGCCTCGCCGCTGCGCTCGCGATCATGATGTTCTCGCTCGCAGGCATCCCGCCGCTGCTCGGCTTCAATGCCAAGCTGGAGGTGTTCAACGCCGCAGTTCAAGCCGACCTGTTCGTGCTGGCGGTGGTTGCGGTGATCGGCTCGGTACCGGGCGCCTATTACTACCTCCGCATCGTCAAGACGCTCTACTTCGACGCACCGGCAGAGGGCGTTGCCGTTCGCACCGATCGCTTCGAGGGCGGCCTGCTCGCGGCGAGCGCCGTGTTCATCTCGCCGGTGGGCTGGTTCCTGCTCGCCCCGCTTGGCGCCTGGACCATGACGGCGGCACGGTCGCTGTTCTGACGACCATCCGCGTCGTTGCGGAGACCGGCTCCACCAACGCCGACCTGTTGGCGTTGGCTGGGGCCGGTCTCGCATCCGAAGGCCTGTGGCTGCGCGCCGAGCGCCAGACCGCGGGCCGCGGCCGCCTCGGCCGCGCCTGGGTCTCGCCCCCCGGCAACTGCTACGCCAGCACCGCCGTGTGCCTGCGCCCTACCGATCCGCCCGCATCCACGCTCGCCTTCGTGGCCGCCGTGGCGCTGGACGAGGCGGTGCGCGTCTATCTTCCGCAAGCGGCGGGGCTCGCGCTCAAATGGCCCAACGACCTGCTGGTCGACGGCGCCAAGCTTTCGGGCATGTTGCTGGAGCGGGCAGGGGACACAGTCGTGATCGGCATCGGCGTCAACCTCGCCCACCATCCCGACCTCGCCGACCGCGCCACCACCAGCCTCGCCGCGCACGGCGCCCAGGTCGCACCCGACGCGTTCCTGGAGACGCTGGCGGAATGCTTCGCGCGCTGGCTGGGCCGCTGGCGTGGGGAGGGGCTTGGGCCCATCCGCCAGTGCTGGCTCGATCGCGCCCACCCGCTCGGCACCGCGCTCACCGCGCGCCTGCCCGACGGCGGCAGCGTCACCGGGCTGTTCGACGGGCTCGATTCCGACGGGGCGTTGCTGCTGCGCTTGGCCGATGGCACGCGCCATGCCATGCACGCAGGCGACGTGCTGCTGGCCTGACGCCCGCACGCCCGCCACGAACCAAAGGGTAGAAGCCGCCATGCTGCTCGCGATCGACGCCGGCAACACCAACATCGTGTTCGCGCTGATGGAGGGGGAGACCATCCATGCGCGCTGGCGCATCGCGACCGATCCCCGGCGGACCGCCGACGAATATGCCGTGTGGCTGAGCCAGTTGCTCGCCCTGGAAGGCCATCAGCGCTCCGATGTCGACGGCGTGATGATCGGCACCGTCGTTCCGCGCGCGCTCCACAACCTCCAGGTGCTCGCCCGCAAATATTTCGGGACGGAGCCGGTGATCGCCGGCAGCGCTGCCGCGCCCTGGGGCTTCCCGCTCGACGTGGACGAGCCGCAGAACCTGGGCGCCGACCGCGCGCTCAACGTCATCGCTGCCCATGCCGAGCATCCCGGCGACCTGATCGTGATCGACTTCGGCACCGCCACCACCTTCGACGTCGTCGACTTTCGCGGTGCCTATAAGGGCGGCATCATCGCGCCCGGCATCAATCTCTCGCTCGACGCGCTGGTGACGGCGGCCGCCAAGCTGCCCCGCATCGCGATCGAGGCGCCGGCTGATTCCACCGTGATCGGCCGCAACACGGTCAGCCAGATGCACATCGGCATCTATTGGGGCTATGTCGCGATGATCGAGGGGCTGGTCGCCCGGCTGAAACAGGAGATCGGCCGCCCCGTGAAGGTCATCGCGACCGGCGGCCTCGCCATCCTGTTCGAACAGCGTACCCAGGTGTTCGACGTGGTGGAGGCGGACCTCACCTTGCGAGGGCTGGCGATGCTGTGGGCAAGAACCCATATAGCCGCCAAAGCCTGAAGAGATTTTGCAAAGTGGCACCGGCACGGCCGGGCCCCTCGTCGCGGGATGGCGGCGAGTTACCTGAAGAAAGAACCCAGTGACTCCCGGAAACGAACTTTTATTTGTCGCGCTCGGCGGATCGGGCGAGATCGGCATGAACGTCAATCTCTACGGAACCCAGGGCAAGTGGGTGATGGTCGATTGCGGCATCACCTTTGCCGATCCGGCCTATCCCGGCATCGACGTGATGCTGCCCGACCTCCAGTTCATCGAAGATCGCCTGGACGACCTCGTCGGCATCGTCATCACCCACGGGCATGAGGATCACATCGGCGGGCTGCCCTACCTCGCCGCCGACCTCGACGTGCCGATCTACGCCACGCCGTTCACGGCCGGCCTGATCCGCGGCAAGCTCGAGGAAGAGGGCATCGCCGACACCGTCGAGCTCAAGGTGATCGAGCGCGCCGGCAGCTTCCGGGCGGGCCCGTTCGGCTTCCGCTTCGTGCCGCTCGCCCACTCGATCCCGGAGGCGAACGCGCTCCTGATCGACACGCCGCACGGCCGCGTGTTCCATACCGGCGACTGGAAGCTCGACAAGACCACGCTGGTCGGCGCAGCTTCCACCCCGGCCGAGCTGGAAGCGATCGGCGACGAAGGCGTGTTCGCGCTGGTCTGCGATTCCACCAACGTCCTCAACGACACCGCCTCGGGTTCCGAGGATGACGTCTACGCAGGGCTGCTCGACACGGTCGCCAGCGCGCGAGGCCGCGTCATGGTCACCACCTTCGCCTCCAACGCCGCGCGCCTCTCGACGCTAGGCAAGGTCGCGCAGGAGACCGGCCGCGCCGTCTGCGTCGCCGGCCGCTCGCTCGACCGCATCCTGCGCGTCGCCCGCGCCACCGGCTACCTGACGGACTTCCCGGCGACCGTCGATTTCGACACCGCCATGTCGATGCCCCGCAATGAGGTGCTGATCATCGCCACCGGCGGCCAGGGCGAGCCGCGCGCGGCCCTCGCCCGCGTGGCGGAGGGCAGCCACCAGATCAGCCTGGAGCAGGGCGACCGCGTCGTCTTCTCCTCCAAGCAGATCCCCGGCAACGAAGTCGCGATCGGCCGCATCATGAACGCGCTTGCGACCAAGGGCGTGGAGATGATCACCGATCGCCAGGCGCACGTCCACGTCTCCGGCCACCCCGGCCGGCCGGAACTCGCGGCCATGTACAAGTGGATCCGCCCCGATCTGGTCGTGCCGGTCCATGGTGAAGCCCGCCATCTCGCCGAGCACACCCGCTTCGCGCTGGCACAGGGCGTGCCCGATGCGATCACGCAGCAGAACGGCGACATCCTGCGCCTCGCCCCCGGTGATCCGCGCCGCATCGGCCATGCCGTGGTCGGCCGCCTGGCGCTCGACAGCGACGTTATCCTGCCGGCGGACGGCAACACCATCAACGAGCGCCGCCGCATCTCGCTCTACGGCCAGATGTCGGTCGCGGTGGCGATCGACCGCCGCGGCAACCTGGTCGGCAGCCCGGTGGTCCGCGCCCAGGGCGTGCCGGTCGAGGACGAGCGCGACCCGTTCCTGGAGGAAGCCGCCGACGCCGCCGAGGCTGCGGTGCGCAAGGGCGGTCGCGACCGCGAGAAGCTGCGCGAGCAGCTTCGCCTGGCGGTACGCCGCGTCGCGACCCGCTGGACCGGCAAGAAGCCGATCGTGGACGTCCTCCTGATCGAGGCCTGAGGGATATGCGCTGGCAGTCGGCATTGGCGATCTACCTGCTGTTCTGGGTGCTCAGCGCATTCCTCGTCCTGCCGTTCGGCATGCGCACGGCCGAGGAGGCGGGCCATGCCCACGTCCCCGGCCAGGCCGAAAGCGCCCCGGCCCATTTCGCCCCCGGCAAGATCGCGCTGCGCACCACGATCGTCTCGCTCGTGCTCTTCGGCGCCTTCTACCTCAACTATATCTATGGCTGGCTGACCCCGGAGAACCTCGACTTCTTCGGCTAGCCGAGGATCGCGGCCACCGCGTGCCGGCAGCCAACCGTGCTCCTGCGCAGGCAGGAGCCCAGAGCCACAAGCGGCGTGCTTCATAACCCTGGGCTCCTGCTTCCGCAGGAGCACGGCGTGGTACGGGCAGGGCGACTCCTCGCCAGCGCCGCCCACCTGGACCCCGGCCTCCGCCGAGGTACGAACACGGGCAGGCTGCGGCCAAAGCCAAACCCCCGCAACTAGCCACCGGCTCACCCCTAAAGCCCCAACCCGTAACCCGGCGAAGGCCGGGGCCCAGTTGCGACGCCGCCCGAGATCGGCGGCACACCCGCCCCACGAGCCCGCTACCGAAGCACCCCCACTCCGACTAAGCTCCGCGCCATGACGGCAGCGCACCCCCTCGACCTCCCAGC
Source organism: Sphingomonas molluscorum (assembly GCF_039522995.1). Lineage (NCBI taxonomy): Bacteria > Pseudomonadati > Pseudomonadota > Alphaproteobacteria > Sphingomonadales > Sphingomonadaceae > Sphingomonas > Sphingomonas molluscorum. The sequence goes on from NZ_BAAAEL010000015.1 coordinate 353,952, forward strand.
CCTCTCCGCGCTCCGCGGTCGCCACGCGCGCTTTGCCGTCGTCCACGGCGCAGCCCGTCGCTACCACCCAGCATACGGCGTCTTCGCCGCGCTCCCGGACGACGCCGAGCCCAGCCTCACCAGCCTTGCCGCGCTGGCGATCGAGCATGGCGACGTGGCACTGCTTCAGCCGGACGCGCCTCCGCCGATCCCCGGCCTCGCCGTCGTGTCCCAGGACCTCGGCGTCCAGATGGTGGCAACGCAAGTCACCGACGCGAGCGCACCCGACGCCGCCATCATCGCGCTCGGCGACGCCGACGCGCCCGAGATGCTGGCGCTCGCCACCCTCACCGAGCCCGGCCCGTTCTTCGAAAAGACTCACCAGCTCGGCAGCTTCGTCGGCATCCGCCAGCACGGCCGCCTAGTCGCCATGGCCGGCGAGCGCATGCAGCCCGACGGCTTCACCGAGGTGAGCGGCGTCTGCACCCATCCCGACCATCGCGGCCGCGGATACGCCGCCGCGCTGATGCGCCGCGTCGCCGCCGGCATCCTCGCCCGCGGGGACACGCCGTTCCTCCACGCCTATGCCAGCAACCAGGCCGCGATCGCCCTCTACGAACGCCTGGGCTTCCGCCACCGCCGCGAGATCCTGATGACGCGCCTAACTACTGCCTGATCCGCCCGCGCTTGCCATTCCGCCGCCCCATGTTGGATGATCGCCCGATGGACCTCCGCCGCGCGACCGTTTCGCTGGCAGCCCTGCTGCTGCTCTCCGCCCCCGCGGCCCGCGCACAATCGGCGCCCCCGGCAAAGCCGTTCGACGCAGTGACCGCCTGGGCGTCCTTCGAAACCCTGCTGCGGGAGCGCTACGGCTATTTCGACCGTCCCGGCATCAACGGTAACGCCATCCTCTCCGCCTTCGCCGAACAGGCCCGCCGCGCGCCGGACGACAAGGCCTTTATCGAAACGCTCCAGCTCGTCGCGCACAATTTCGCCGACCCGCACTTCGTCGTCGGCCCGCTCGACCTGGAAGACTGGGCCGTCATCCCGACCGCCTCGGACCTGTTCGGCACCTTCGACGGCACCGCGTTCCGGATCGAAGAGGTGCGGGCCGACAGCGACGCGCTCGCCAAGGGCCTGAAGCCCGGCATGGTCGTGCGGGCCCTGGACGGCCGGTCACCGCGCGCAACGGTTGAGACCATCACCGGCCGGCCCTTCGCGACGCTCGTCCCGGCCCAGATCGACTTCGCCTTCAACATGGCCCTCGCCGGCACTCGCCGGCGCCCGCGCACGCTGGAGCTCGTCGATGGGCACCGCCGCCGCACCGTCGCCCTCGCCGCCACCACCGATCAGGCGAAGCGGGTGCAGGAAGGCCCGCTGCTCAGCGTCGAGCGGCAGGGTACGCTCGGCATCCTGCGCATCCACAACTCGCTCGGCGATCAAGCCTTGATCGCGCAATTCTCGCAGGCGCTGGCAGGCCTCGCCGACACCACCACGCTGCTGATCGACCTGCGCAACACGCCCAGCGGCGGCAACACCAGCGTCGCGCGCGGCATCCTCGGCCATTTCGTCGACCACGACCGGCCCTATCAGGTGCACGTCGTCCCCTATGAGTCGCGCGTGCTCGGGCCGCCGCGCCGGTTCGCAGAGTATGTCGCCCCCTTCGGCGCGCGCTACGGGGGCAAGGTCTATGTCGCCGGCGGCCGCTGGACGGGCAGCATGGGGGAGGGGCTGATGATCGGCTTCGACGCGATCGGCGCCACCACGGTGGGCAGCGATCTGGGCGACCTGCTCGGTGCGCTGAGCAACGAGACGATCGACGGCTCCGCGGCCAGGATCGACCTCGGCACGGAACAGCTCTTCACGGTCGATGGCCTCCCGCGCGAGGCCTATCGCCCGCGCCTCTACCTTCCCCGTGCCGAGCGCGACGGCAGCCACGATCCGGTGCTGGCGGCTATCGGGCGCTAGGCGGGTCCCGGCGGGGCTGCGCGTCGAGCTGGCGGACCAGCGCGTCGAACATGTCGTCGGCGGGCGGCTCGAACGCCGCATCCAGCATGGTGCCGACCGCCTCCTGTGCCACCTCGGGCGCGCGGGTGTCGCGGTGGCGTTCGAACAGCGCCTCGACCAGGAAGCGCGTTCCCTCCCGCGACTTGATGAGCGCGTCGGCGGGAAAGGCGAGCGCCTGGCGCACCCCGGCGACCGAGGAGGCGTTGCGCAGATTGTAGCGCGCAGACTGGACGATGTGCTGGATCACCTCGCGCCGCTCGACCGAGCCCAACTCCGTCACCACCGACAGCCGGTGCAGCGCATAGAGTCCCAGGACGGCGGACAGCAGGAAGAAGAACTCCCAATGCGCGATGCCGACGCCGAACAGCTCGGCGGTGCCGCTCGGGCTCGTCCAGTCGATCGACAGGTGCAGCTTGCGTGCCGCGAAGAACTCGGTCAGCCAGCCGCCGACGATCGGCGCGGCGCCGGATGCCAGCGCCCCCACCAGCGCGTTGGTCGCCATGTAGCTGGTGGCCGCGCCCGCCGGGCTCAGCTTGATGACGATGTTGCCCGCCGCAAGCCCGACGCCGGCCTGGGCGGCGCCCATCACCAGGTGCAGCGCCAGCAGATAGGCCGGTCGCGACAGCTCGCCGGTGAAGTCGTCGGCAAAGATCATCCCGGCGACGCACAGCAGGTAGAGGGGGGAGGCGACCGTCAGCACCGACTTGTTGGTGAACCGGTCGGACAGGCTTCCCCAGCCGCGCACCACCGCCGCATTGGCGAGCTGGCTCGCCACCGTCAGGGTGAGGACAAAGCCCACCGAAAAGCCCAGCTCACGCACGAAATAGACGGTGAAGAACGGCGTCGCCAGGTTCACCGCGAACTGCCAGCTCGCCAGGTAGCGCAGCACCGAGCGGAAGTTGCGATCGCGCAGCGGCCGCAGCAGCAGCCTTCGCAGCGATGGCCGCCCGCGGCGCCGTCCCATCCACGGCTCCGGCACTCGCGCCAGCGCCGCGGTGCTCGCCAGCCCGCACAGGAAGCCGATCAGGTACAGCGCCACATAGACGCGGTCGCCGCCCGCGTCCGATCGTCCCGCGCGTTGGAGGGCGAACGCTGCCAGCAGGGTCGCCACCGCCCCCACCACCGTTCCATAGAGGTTGCGGCGCGCGAAGAACGCTCCCAGCTGCTCTTCGGGCAGCAGGTCGCGCATCCAGCTGTTCCAGCTGCAGGCGCCCACCGCATTCAGGCCGTAGTGGAGCAGCGCTGCGGCGACGAGCACGCCGACGGCGATGTTCCGGTCGGGGATCAGCGGAACCGCCGCATAGACCGGCAGCGCCAGCCGCGCGCCGAACACGCAGGCGACCGAGATCAGCCGCCGCCGCCGCACCCGCTCCACCAGGGTCACGGCCGGGGCCTGGAGCATCTGGGTCAGGAGCGGGATGGCCGCGATCACGCCGATCTCGATCTCGCTCGCCCCGATATGCAGCGCCAGCGCCAGCAGCACCACGCCGCTGTTGAGCGCGCCGATCGCGGTGGCAAAGGCGGCATCGATCAGCAGGAAGCGCAAGCCGCGCTCGCGCGCTTCCGGCGAGATCGTCGCCCGGGGAGCCAGAATGGTACGCAGCACCGCAGAAGGCATCGGCAACACCCCGCCGGCTTTGACTTGCAGACCCGGCTAGAGCGGCGGGCGGCCCCAGAAGTTGCATCGCGGCCGCGATATCGGCCAGCGGCCAGGCGGCAACCCTGCCGCCGGAACGCCGGCGGGGGCTTTCCTACAGCGCGCGCCTCTGATCTGACTCGCCGAGCACACGTCCCGGTGGCGGCCTTCCGGCGCCGTCCGTCGGGGATGCGGGGAGGGCGGTTCTTGGACTAACTTTCGACTAACTTTCCGCGACGCGACTCAGCCGCGCAGCCGCTCGATCGCCTGGGCGAGCGCGACGTAGAGCTTGCCCATGTCCGACGACAGCAGCGTCACGCCCAGCGGCGATCCGTCGCGCAGCGTCAGGATCTGGCGCAGCATCGCCTCGAAGTCGTGGATGTAGCGGTTCACCTGCTCGCGGAAGCCCGCATCCTCGTCATAGAATTGGGCGATCTCGCGCGCCTGGGCGGAGTCGATCAGCTTGACGGCTCGGCGGGTAAAGACGCCCCGGTCGCCCTTCAGATACGCGGCCCAGGCGGCGTCGGTCACTTCCTGCGAGAAGGCGCGGGTGATGTCGATCGAGGCCGAGTGCATCGCCTCGATCAGTAGCGACACCCGGCGCGCCAGCGTGTCCGTGTCGGACGCCTCGCGCTCCGCCTCATGCTCGGCAAGGCGCGCTTCCATGGCGGCGCTGGTCTCGGCGATCTGGCCGAGCTGCTGCGCCAGCCGATCGGAGGCGCGGTGGGCGGTCTCGACCGCCTTGGTCGCAGCCTCGCCGAGGGCCGTGACCTGCTGCACGACCGCTCGATCGATCGCACGTGAAAGCGCGGCGGCGCTCTCGGTCTGGAGCCGCTTGGCCGCGGTCGGCACGATCCGGTCGAACGCGTTCTGCGCGTCCTCCGCGGTGCCCGTCGCGGTCGCGCGGATCTGTTCCAGCGCTTCGATCAGCTGGGGTGCCGCCTCCTCGGCGAAGCGCCGGGTGGTCGCGACCGTCGCATCGACGATGACATGGACCCCGTCCACGCGCTCGCGGCCCGTGTCCAACGTCTCGGCCATGGTACGTGCCGCGTCGTTCAGTGCCACGCGCTGGCCCTCTATCAGGGCGCCGACCTTTTCCACCGCCTGCTGCGTCGCCTCGGCGTCCTGCACCAGCGCGCGTACTTCCGGCGTGGTGCCGGCAACGGCGCCGCGCGTGATGGCGAGCCGCTGGTCCAGCCGCTCCAGCGCCGCCGGCAGCGTCTCGTCCAGCTCGCGCGCCGATGCGTCGAGCGCGGTCAGCAGCCGCTCGGCCGTGGTGATGACCTCCTGCGCCGTCGCATCGCCGTTGCGCATCGCCGCGGTGGTGGAGCCGATCAGGTTGCGCAGCGCGTCGATCGCCGCCGCCAGTGCCTGGGCGCGCTCGGTGCCGGTCGCATGCAGCGTGGCAAAGCGCGCGTCGACGTCGTCGATGCCCTCGGCCAGGGTGCGCACCAGCGCATCGCCTTCGCGGTGCCGCTCGTCCAGCGTCGCGCCAATCCGCGCCAGTCCCTCCTCGATGCGGGCAATGCGCGCGTCCAGCGCCTCGCCCCCCTCGCGCGCAGTACGCTCGATCGCCAGATGCTCGCGCTGGAGCCGCTCGATCGCGGCATCGCCCTCGGCGGCAAGTGCCGAGCGGGCGTTCTCGACCGCGCTGCCGGTCCGCTCCAACACCGCCTCGATCATGTCGACCATGCTGCCCGCGACCGTTTCGAGCCGTGCGCCGGCAAAGTCGCCCGCCGCCTCGATCCGTGCGAGATGCTGCGCCAGCCGCTCGCTCGCCGCTCCGGCCTCGCGGCCTGCGACGCGTCCATGCTCCGCCAGCTGTACCAGCCGGGTGTCGAGCTCGCCTGCCGAGCGCGTCGCCGCCTTGCCCGCGCGCTCTACCGCCTCGGCGATCTCGCTGATCTCGGTCCGGGCATCCGGCAGCGCCTGCACCAGCCGCTGCAATCGCTGCTCGGCCTCGCGCGCGGTGCCGCCCAGCAGGTCGGTGTGGCGCTTCAGCGCCTCGCTCTCCTGCGCCATGCCGCTGCGGATCACTGCCAGCCGTTCGCTGGCATTGCCGGCGAGCGCCAGCAGCGTGTTCGCCTGTTCCGCCAGTTCGGCGCGATTCGCCGCCAGCCGCTCGGTGAGCGCCGCGACCGATTGTTCCAGGCGCTCGGCCTCTGCGCGCAGCCCGCTCGCCACGTCGCCGAACCGCCGCGCTTCCGCCACGCTGTTGCGCTGGAAGACCAGCCACAGGATCGCCAGCAGCGTCGGCGGCACGCACAGCGCCGCCACGAAGCTCGCGACCTGCGGCGGAAAGGGACCGCTCCCCAGCCAAGGCCCCGCCAGCGACACCATCAGCGCCACCCACCCGAGCGCAAGCACCAGTACGACCACCGGCAGCAGCCAGCGCTTCGCCGAGGGCGCTTCCACTTCGGCCTCGTCCTGCGCGGGTTCGAACGAGCGACGCGTCTCGCCCGCATATGCCTGTACGTCTGGCGCCTGTTCGCCCGCGGTGCTGAAGCCGGAATCCATGGGGCGGGGCTGTAGCATTTATTGCGCCTGCGCAACACCGGCCGGCCTCTCGCCTCGGCGCGGTCGCGGGCGGATCAGTCGCGCCGGCGCAGCAGCTGCCAGTGAAGGCCGGACAGGCCCAGGGCACGGCGTTCCGCCACCACGGCATAGGGGTGGCCGCACGCGCGCACGTGCGCGGGAAAGGGGTGGTCGCCGTCCCGGTCGACCAGCACGAACGGCGCGGCCGGGCAGGGGGGAACCTGCACCTCCAGCGGATAGCCGCGCGCGGCCGCTGCCGCATCGAGCACCGCCGTCTCCCGATCGCGGTGCACCACCACCGTCGTCCCTTGAGGCGCGAGCGTGGCCATTGCGGCGATCGCCTGCCCCGGGTCGCCACGCTGGTCGCGGATCAGCAGCCGGTCGGTCGCGAGCATCGCCACCGCCCCCGCGAGCAGCGCCACGCCGACCGCCACCCTCGCGCGGGCACCGCGCCCGGCAAGCTGCGCCAGCCACTCGCCCAGCCACAGCAGCAGCCCGACGCTGCCGACCAGATAATATCGCGGCATCATGCTGTTGGGCAGCGCCAGCAGCGCCAGCACCAGCGGAAAGGCGATCGCGCTCCACAGCGCCAGGTCGCGCAGCCGGCTCCGAGGTGCCAGCAACAGCATCAGGGGTACGACCGCGCCCACCAGCGGCGGCAGGCCCAGCGTATAGTGGAGCAGCTGCGACAGCGCATGCGCCCAGCCGCCCCAGCTGTGCGGCTGCACCCCGCCCACGGCAAAGCCGGTCGCGCTCGTGTGCGCGGCAAGCCACATCAGCGCGACGATCCCCGCCATCGTCAGCAGGGCAGGGCCGAAGACGCGCAGCATCTCGCGCGCCACGGTGCGAGGGCCCACGACGCGCCGTCGCTCGATCACCGCCCAGCCGAGCAGCGCCGCCAGCCCGAAAACGATCGTCGCCTGGGCGAGCAGCCCCAATCCCAGCGCGATCGCGAGGCTCGCTGCTCCGGGCGCTCGTTCAGGGGCGGCGAGCCAGCGGTCGACCAGCAGCACCGCCGTCGCGAACGCCAGCAGCATCGGCGCATAGCCGCGCGCCTCCGATCCGTAGCAGACCAGCGCGGGCGACAGCGCGAACAATCCCGCCGTGATCGCCCCGGCCAGGGGGCTGCGTCGCCAGCCGATCGCCGCCGCCACGCCGATGGTGAGCGTGCCCGACGCGATCGCCAGCCCGCGCTGCAGCAGCGGCGGCGCATCGAACCCCACCCACTGCATCCACAGCGTGTTGAGGTGATGATTATTGTCGTGGTTGATCAGCCACAGGATGCCGAGCGGCGTCCCCGCATCGCGGGCGAACACCGCCGACCAAGCCTCGTCCAGCCACAGCGCCCCGGTGCCCGCCGCGATGCGCAGCGCGAGCCCTGCCGCGATCGCCGTCGCGACGGCCGCAAGCGCCCAGCGCTCGTCCCGCTTCCACACCCCCATTGGTACCCCCCGAGCTCAGGCTAGCGGGCAGGGGTCAGCGCGCATAGGCGTCGATCAGCGATCCTACGTAATCGGGGCTCTTCCCGCTCAGCTCCGCCACCGGCTTGTCCCCATAGATGAAGCCGTGCGCGGGATAGATGCTGCCGCCCAGTCCCTCGCTGTCGCGATACCAGACCTTTACCTGCGTCCAGTCGTTGTCGGGGGAGACGTCGAACAGCGTCACGTCCTGCTCCACCTGTCCGCGCGTGCCGCCGATGCGCGACCAGTTGGCATGGGTGACCATCAGCACGCGCTTGTCGACGATGCGGCTGACCACCGCGACATGGCCGAGCCGCAGCCGCTCAGACTTCGCCATTGCCAGCACCGCGCCGACCTTGGGTACGTGGCCGCGCTCGTACTTGCCCTTTGCCTGGTCCCACCAGGTCCAGGCATCGCCATAGATCTGCACGCCCGACGCGCTGCGCGCAAAGGGCACGCACTCGCCCGTATAGTCGAGCAGGGTTCGCGCGCCGGCGGGCAGCGTCGCGGTGACAGCAAGGGAGAGGCAGAGCGCGCCCCTGAGCAACGAAGCGAACATGAGGCGGTGGTAGCCCGGCTTCCTAACCTGTCGGTTAACGCCGGCGCAGGGAAGATCGCAAAAGCGTTGTCCTCAGCCCGCGCGCGCTTCGGACCGCGCCTCCATCAGGTCCCAAAGGCCACGATGCTGGGCGAGCAGCTGTTCCACCCCGAACAACATCGCGCGCTCGGTCGCCCGGTTGGTAGCGAGCATCGCCACCAGGTCGGCGGTCGCGGCCGAATCGGGCAGGGCGACCGGCACCGGGTCCAGACTTTGGCGGACTGCCGCCGCATCCAGCCCGGTCCGGATCGCCGGCCAGTCGAGCACCAGCGCGATCGCCGCACCCAGCGCACAGCCGCGCCGTTCCGATTGCGAGAGCATGTCGATCGCGTGGCGCTGTGCGGCGATGGCGGCTTCGGTATTGGCCTGGCCCGGCGTGCTCGGCATCGGCCCCGCCGCGGCGGCCAGCGCCACCAGATAACCGCGCTCCTGGGCAAAGCCTGCCGCCGCCTCGATCAGCCAGTCGCGCGCGAAGTCGAAGTCGCTATGGGCTGCCGCATATTCGATGACGCCCGGTTGCCGGCCGTGAAGGATGCAGAGGTGATGGGCGGCATCGGCGACGTCGCGCGGGTCGCACGCGTCCTGGGCGAGCGCCGCAAGCTGCGGCTGCCCGGCACTGCCATCGCGCTTCGCCAGCGACGACACCACGGACCATGCGTCCGGCGCCGTCGTGTTGATCACCCCACCCACGGGCCGGCCTCCTCCGTCACGTCCACTGCCCCGGGCCCGCCATGGCACCCGCTCATGCGCGAGGGCCTAGCAGAAGGGCGTAAACAGACGGTGCATGTGGCGTCGGGTCGCCACAAAAGAAAGACCCCGGAAAGCGCTGCTCTCCGGGGTCTTCTGGTGCTTACTGGTCGAGGAAGCTGCGCATCTTGCGAGACCGGCTCGGATGCTTGAGCTTCCGAAGCGCCTTCGCCTCGATCTGGCGGATGCGTTCGCGGGTGACCGAGAACTGCTGCCCGACTTCCTCCAGCGTGTGATCGGTGTTCATGCCGATGCCGAAGCGCATGCGCAGCACGCGCTCCTCACGCGGGGTGAGCGAGGCGAGAACGCGGGTGACCGTTTCCTTCAGGTTCGCCTGGATCGCGGCGTCCACCGGGATGATCGCGTTCTTGTCCTCGATGAAGTCGCCCAGGTGGCTGTCTTCCTCGTCGCCGATCGGCGTTTCGAGGGAGATCGGCTCCTTGGCGATCTTCATCACCTTGCGCACCTTCTCCAGCGGCATGGAGAGGCGCTCCGCCATTTCCTCCGGCGTGGGCTCGCGGCCCTGCTCGTGCAGGAACTGGCGGCTGGTGCGAACCAGCTTATTGATCGTCTCGATCATGTGGACCGGGATGCGGATCGTCCGCGCCTGGTCCGCGATCGAGCGGGTGATCGCCTGCCGAATCCACCACGTCGCATAGGTCGAGAACTTGTAGCCGCGACGGTACTCGAACTTGTCCACCGCCTTCATCAGGCCGATGTTGCCCTCCTGGATGAGGTCCAGGAACTGCAGGCCGCGGTTGGTGTACTTCTTCGCGATCGAGATCACGAGGCGCAGGTTCGCCTCGACCATCTCCTTCTTGGCGATGCGTGCCTCGCGCTCCGCCTTCTGCACCATGTTCACGATGCGGCGGAACTCGGTGAGCGCCATGCCGGTCTGCTGCGAGATCTCGGCGACCTCGCTGCGAATGCGGTCGACGGCGGCCGCCTCGTTCTCGGCGAACGCCTTCCACTTCTTGTCGAGCGTCGCGACCGAGGTCAGCCACTGCTCGTCCATCTCGTGGTCGACATATTGCTCCAGGAACGACTTGCGCGGCACCTTGTGGCGCTCGGCAAGGCGCAGCATCTGGCCGCCCAGCGTCGTCAGGCGTCGGTTGAACGCATAGAGCTGGTCGACGAGATACTCGATCTTCGCCTGGTGGAACTGGACGCTCTCGACCTCGGCCGTCAGGTCCTCGCGCAGCTTCTGATAGGTCGCCTCGTCCTTGGCCGACAGCTCGCCGCCCGACGACATCGCGTCCAGCCGGCGTCCCTGCATGCGCGAGAACTGCTCGTAGATCGCGGTGATGTTGGCGAACTTCTCCAGCGCCTGCGGCTTGAGCGTCTCCTCCATCTGCGCGAGGCTGAGGGTGTTGTCCTCCTCCTCGTCGTCGGAGTTGCGCGGGCCCCGGCGCTCGCCGTCCTCGTCGTCCGAAGATTCCTCTTCCGGCTCTTCCTCTTCCTTGAAGGTCGGGCCGGTGCTCTTCTCGTTGATCTCGTCGCCTTCGTCGTCCTCGGCGGCTTCGACCTGCTCGGCGGACGGGCCCTTCGACAGCATCGCGTCGAGATCCAGGATCTCGCGCAGCTGCATCGTGCCTTCGTTCAGCGCCTCGGACCAGCCGATGATCGCGTTGAAGGTGATCGGGCTTTCGCACAGCCCCAGGATCATCGTGTCGCGGCCGGCCTCGATGCGCTTGGCGATCGCGATCTCGCCCTCGCGGCTGAGCAGCTCGACGGCGCCCATCTCGCGCAGGTACATGCGGACGGGATCGTCGGTACGATCGACCGTCTCCTTCTTCTTGACCGCCTCGAACGCAGGCGCGGAGTCGTCCTGCTGGTCGCCGGACTCCTCGTCGCCGTCGTCGGCGGCCTGCTCGGTGTCGCCTTCCTCGCCGGCTTCCTCGTTCTCGACGACGTTCACGCCCATTTCATTGAGCGCGGCCATGATGTCCTCGATCTGCTCCGAGGACATCTGGTCCTGCGGCAGCATCTCGTTGAGCTGATCGACCGTGATGTAGCCGCGCTTCTTAGCGCGCGCGATCAGCTTCTTGATCGACCCTTCATTCAGATCGATCAGCGGCGCGTCGCCCGTCTCCATCGTGTCGTCGCCGCCACCGTTCGCCTTCGCCATCAATTGCCCTCGAAAAACCCGGACTGAAATCCGGCCTGATTCTAATCGTCTTCGTCTGCCAGCACCAGATTTGCAAGACGCGCCTTGAGCGCCTGCTGTTCCTGTACCAGCGCCACCTGACGCTCGAATGCGGTCTCATCGAGCCCGGCCTGCAACGCAGCCGTCGCCTCTGCCAGTGCCGCATCCACCGCGGGACGCGTCACCAGAACGGCGATCGCCTCGTCCAGGTCCGCCATCGCCCGCGCCTCATCGTCCCCATCCTTGCGGGTGAACGAAAAGGGCAGGGTGTCCGCCCTTAGCAGGTCGCTTGCGATGTCGTTGAAACCAGACTTCGCCAATATGGTACGAATACCGGCGCTATCAAGTTGCCGGTCGGCAAGTGCCACATCGACCACCGCTTCGAACAATCGGCCGAGCGCACCGTCCGCCAGGCGCAGCGATCCCAGTACCTCCAGGTGCCGCGCGATCTGCGCCGGGTGCCGGATCAGGCCCGCGACCACCGCCTTTGCCAGCACGGGATCGATGCCCTGCGCGATCTGGCGCGCGGTGTCGGAGGGCGGGGGCTCGGGCGGGCGCCAGCCGCCACGCTGCCCCGGCCGGTTGCCGCCGCGCGGCTGGCCGCCGCTGCCGCGCTGCCACGAACCACCGCCGCCGCCCTGCCACTGTCGCGTCCGTTCCGGCGGCGCGAACTCCTGGTCGCAGCGATTGCGGAACTCCGACAGATACTCGTCGCGCACCATCGGATCGCCGATCGTACGAGCAAGCTCGCTCAGCCGGCGCTTGAGGCCCGCGCGGTTCTCCGGCGTCGTGAGCGGCTCTGCGGCAAGCTCATGCTTCCACAGCCGCTCGACCAGCGGCTCGGGCTCGCGCAGCAGCGCCTCGAACGCGCCGGGCCCCTTGGCGCGCACCAGGTCGTCCGGATCCTGCCCCTGCGGCAGCGTCACGAAGGAAAGGCTCCGCCCCGGCCCCAGCAGCGGGAGCGCGCGATGCGCGGCGCGGATCGCCGCCTTCTGCCCCGCGGAGTCCCCGTCGAAGCACAGGATCGGCACGTCCGACATCCGCCACAGCCGTTCCAGCTGGCTCTCCGTCATCGCGGTGCCGAGCGGCGCCACTGCCTCCCCGAACCCGGCCTGGGCGAGCGCGATCACGTCCATATAGCCCTCGACCGCGATCACCCGGCCCGCCTTGCGGGCGGCGGCCTGCGCGCGATCGAGGTTGAAGAGCGTACGTCCCTTGTCGAACAGCGGCGTCTCGGGGGAGTTGAGGTACTTGGGTTCGCCGTCGCCGATCACGCGGCCGCCAAACGCGATCACCCGCCCGCGCACGTCGCGGATCGGGATCATCAGCCGGCCGCGGAACCGGTCATAGGGCGCCTTGTCCTCGACCTGGATCAGCAGCCCCGCCTCGACCAGCATCGGGTCGCCATAGCTGCCCAGCGCTTCCTTGAGCTTGCCCCGCGAGTCGGGGGAGAAGCCCAGTCCGAAGCTGCGTGCCGTGCTCGCAGAGATACCCCGCCGCTCCAGCGCGGCCCGCGCCTCGGCGCCGGCGAGCCCGTGCAGCTGCTCGGTGAACCAGCGCGCGGCCTCCTCCATCGCATCATGGAGACCCTTGGCCCGCTCGGCCCGTTCCGCGGAGCGCTTGTCCTGCGCTGGGACTTCCAAACCAACGGCTTGCGCCAGTTCCTTCACCGCATCGATGAAGGGGAGGCCGCGCTGGTCGGTCATCCAGCGGATGGCATCGCCATGCGCCGAACAGCCGAAGCAGTGATAGAAGCCCTTCTCGTCGTTGACGTAGAAGCTGGGCGTCTTCTCGTCGTGGAAGGGGCAGCAGGCGCGCCATTCCCGCCCCGCACGCTGGAGCTTCACGGTCTTGCCGATCAGCGCCGACAGCATTGTGCGGGCGCGCAGCTCGTCGAGGAACTGGGGGGAAAGGCTCATGGGTTACGCGCCGCCGGCGCCCCCGCCGCCAGGCAGGGGCGCGCTCGGGCTCAGCCCGCCAGCGCCGCCTTCACCGCGCCCGACGCCTTGCTCATGTCGAGGTTGGCGGCGTGGCGCGCCTTCAGCTCGGCCATGACGCGGCCCATGTCCTTCATGGACGTTGCGCCCAGCTCGACCTTGATCGCCTCGATCGCGGCGGCGGTTTCGGCCTCGTCCATCTGCGTGGGCAGGAAGCGTTCGATCACGTCGACCTCGGCCGCCTCGTTCGCGGCGAGCTCCGGGCGGTTGCCCTGCTCGTACATGGCGATCGATTCGCGGCGCTGCTTCACCATCTTCTGCAGCACTTCAACGACAAGCGCGTCGTCGTCGGCGGGGGCGCCGCCGGTGCGCACCTCGATGTCGCGGTTCTTGATCGCGGACTGGATCAGGCGGATCGTGGCCGTGGTCTGCTTGTCGCCGCCCTTCATGGCGGAAACCAGCGCAGCCTTGATGGTGTCGCGAATCATCGGTTCTCTCGGTTCGTCGGAAAGCCGGGGAGGGTAGCCGGAACTCGCCTTCTTTAACAGATTGACGCGAGCGCCAGTGGGCCTTAGCCGGCAGCGCTTAGCGACATCGCCAGCACAACCTTTTTCAGGAGGATCGCCCGAGTGGCCGACGCCAAACCCATGCCCGCGCCCGAAGGAGCCACCGGCGTACTCGTTCTGGCGTCCGGAGACGTGTTGTGGGGCCGCGGCTTCGGTGCCGAGGGCGACGCCGTCGGCGAAGTCTGCTTCCACACCGCGATGACCGGGTACCAGGAGATCATGACCGATCCGTCCTTCGCCGGGCAGATCATCACCTTCACCTTCCCGCACATCGGCAACGTCGGTGCGAACCCCGACGACATCGAGGCGAACGATCCCCACGCGCTCGGCATGATCGTGCGCGAGGATCCGACCGCACCCAGCAACTTCCGCTCGTCCGAGCCGCTGATCGCCTGGATGCGTAAGCACGGCCGCATCGGCGTGGCCGGCATCGACACCCGCGCGCTCACCCGCCGCATCCGTGTCGGCGGCGCCCCCAACGGCGTCATCGCCCATTCGCCCACCGGCACGTTCGACATCGACGCGCTGCTCGAAAAGGCGCGCAGCTGGCCGGGGCTGGAGGGCATGGACCTTGCCAAGGACGTCAGCTGCGAGACGCACTATGGCTGGCAGGGCGGCATCTGGCGCCTGGGCGCCGGCTACGACACCAGCGAGAATCCGTCCGACGAGGCGCAGGCACGGGCGGCACAGGCCAGCGCAGCGCCCCATGTCGTCGCGATCGACTATGGTTCGAAGCGCAACATCTTCCGCAACCTGGTCCAGGCCGGCGCGCGCGTGTCCGTGCTGCCCGCCACCGCCACCTTCGACGAGGTGATGGCGCAGAACCCCGACGGCATCTTCCTGTCCAACGGCCCGGGCGATCCGGCCGCGACCGGCGAGTACGCCGTGCCGGTGATCCGCCAGCTGCTCGACACCGGCAAGCCGCTGTTCGGCATCTGCCTGGGCCACCAGCTGCTCGGCCTCGCGGTCGGCGCCACCACGACCAAGATGTTCCAGGGCCACCGTGGCGCCAACCATCCGGTCAAGCGGCTGGAGGACGGCGCGGTCGAGATCACCTCGATGAACCACGGCTTCGCCGTCGAGCGCGACAGCCTGCCCGCCAACGTCCGCGAGACCCACGTCTCGCTGTTCGACGGCAGCAACGCCGGGCTGGAACTCACCGACAAGCCCGCGTTCAGCGTCCAGTACCACCCCGAAGCCAGCCCCGGCCCGCAGGACAGCTTCTATCTGTTCGAGCGGTTCGTGGGGATGCTGCGGTGAGCAATTACACCGATTTCGAGAACGCGTTTTTAGTCGCGGCGTATCAATTCACCGAAGAGGCTGGTGAAGAGTACATCGTCTCGAGCGATATTGTTCTCCGTGGAGCGCTGTCTCCTAAAGCCAACTGGATCGGCAGGGCGATATCTGGCTTTTCGGACTCTGGCTACGCGCGTAACGTACACTTCAACGGCAACGACGACGATGTTTCGTTCGAACTTACGGCTTCCGGAGTAAGGCAAGCTGAGAAACTCTTGAACGGTCTAGCGGCTTCTGAAGTGCAGAGCGATGATGTTGCTGTTAAAAGTGCGAGCTGGACCGGGGTGCCTTCGACCTTAAGTTGGAAGCAGCGCGAGCAACTGTTGACGTTGCTTAAAGAGGTTGAGGAAGAAATCGACGGACTCCCCCTTAGCAACAGTGCCAGAACACAGATCAGAAGCTACGTTTCTGCTGCACGTGAGCTTGCGGAGGCTCCGGAGCCGCAGGTCGACTTGATTTGGGAAATCCTCAATCGTGCTAATGCGATGGCTGGAATCGCCTCCCTCTTTGTTTCTGTGATCTCTCTTTTTACGGCGGCTGCTCAGTAATGCCAAAACGCACCGACATCTCCTCCATCCTCGTCATCGGCGCGGGGCCGATCGTCATCGGCCAGGCCTGTGAGTTCGACTATTCGGGCGTGCAGGCGATCAAGGCGCTGAAGGAAGAGGGCTTCCGCATCGTCCTGGTCAATTCGAACCCGGCGACGATCATGACCGATCCGGAGCTGGCCGACGCGACCTATGTCGAGCCGATCACGCCGGCGGTGGTCGCCAAGATCATCGAAAAGGAGCGCCCCGATGCGGTGCTCCCGACGATGGGCGGGCAGACCGCGCTCAACACCGCGCTTGCGCTGTTCCGCGACGGTACGCTCGACAAGTTCGGCGTGACCATGATCGGCGCCGACGCCGACGCGATCGACAAGGCCGAGGACCGGCTGAAGTTCCGCGACGCGATGGACAAGATCGGCCTTGAAAGCGCCCGCTCGGCGATCGCGCATACCGAGGCGGAGGCGCTGGAGGGCCTGGAGAAGGTCGGCCTGCCCGCGATCATCCGTCCCAGCTTCACGCTCGGCGGCACCGGCGGCGGCGTCGCCTATAACAAGGACGAGTTCCTCAAGATCGTCCGCGCCGGCCTCGACGCCTCGCCCACCACCGAGGTGCTGATCGAGGAGTCGCTGCTCGGCTGGAAGGAGTATGAGATGGAGGTGGTCCGCGACCGGGCGGACAACTGCATCATCGTCTGCTCGATCGAGAACATCGACCCGATGGGCGTCCACACCGGCGACTCCATCACGGTCGCGCCGGCGCTGACGCTGACCGACAAGGAATACCAGATCATGCGCAATGCGTCGATCGCGGTACTCCGGGAAATCGGCGTCGAAACAGGTGGTTCCAACGTCCAGTTCGCAGTCAATCCGAAGGACGGTCGCCTGATCGTCATCGAGATGAACCCGCGCGTGTCGCGCTCCTCGGCGCTCGCATCCAAGGCGACCGGATTCCCGATCGCCAAGGTCGCGGCCAAGCTCGCGGTCGGCTATACGCTGGACGAGATCACCAACGACATCACCGGCGCGACCCCGGCCTCGTTCGAGCCGACCATCGACTATGTGGTCACCAAGATCCCGCGCTTCGCGTTCGAGAAGTTCAAGGGCTCCGAGGCCGTGCTCTCCACCGCCATGAAGTCGGTGGGTGAGGTGATGGCGATCGGCCGGAACATCCACGAGAGCCTGCAGAAGGCGCTCCGCGGCCTCGAGACCGGCCTGTGCGGCTTCAACGAGGTCGAGCGGCTGGTCGGCGCCCGCCGCGACCTGATCGAGGCCGCGCTCGCCGTCGCCACCCCGGACCGGCTGCTGGTCGCCGCGCAGGCGCTGCGCGAAGGCTTCACCGTCGCCGAGGTTCACGCCATCGCCAAGTACGATCCCTGGTTCCTGGAGCGCATCGCCGAGATCGTCGCTGCCGAGGACGAGGTGAAGCGCAACGGCCTGCCGATCGACACGGCCGGCATGCGCCGCCTCAAGGCGATGGGCTTCTCCGACAAGCGCCTGGCCAAGCTCGCGCTCGACTCCGTGCACCTGCGCGGCATGCAGCGCGGCATCGCGCAAGGGTCGGGCCTGATCCACGAGGTGGTGAAGGCGATGTCGGGCGGCGTCACCGAGGCGGAGGTGCGCGAGCATCGCCTGAAGCTCGGCGTCCGCCCGGTCTTCAAGCGCATCGACACCTGCGCCGCCGAGTTCGAGGCGAAGACGCCGTACATGTACTCGACCTATGAGGCGCCGACCTTCGGCGATCCCGAGGACGAGAGCCAGCCGTCCGAGCGCACCAAGGTCGTGATCCTGGGCGGCGGTCCCAACCGCATCGGCCAGGGTATCGAGTTCGACTATTGCTGCTGCCACGCCTGCTTTGCGCTGTCGGACGCGGGCTATGAGACGATCATGGTCAACTGCAATCCGGAGACGGTGAGCACCGACTATGACACCTCCGACCGCCTCTATTTCGAGCCGCTGACGGCCGAGGACGTGCTGGAGATCCTGCATGTCGAGCAGCAGAAGGGCACACTCCTGGGCGTGATCGTCCAGTTCGGCGGCCAGACCCCGCTCAACCTCGCCAAGGCGCTGGAAGACGCAGGGATCCCGATCCTGGGCACCAGCCCGGATGCGATCGACCTCGCCGAGGACCGCGAGCGTTTCGCAGCGCTCGTCTCCAAGCTCGGCCTGCTCCAGCCGGCGAACGGCATCGCCCGCAGCCGCGACGAGGCCGTCGCAGTGGCCGAGCGCATCGGCTACCCGGTCCTGATGCGTCCCAGCTACGTGCTCGGCGGCCGCGCGATGGAGATCGTCGACAGCCAGCGCCAGCTCGACGACTATATCCAGACGGCCGTGCAGGTGTCCGGCGACAGCCCCGTGCTGATCGACCAGTATCTGCGCGACGCGATTGAGGTCGACGTCGACGCGATCAGCGACGGTACCGACGTGACCGTCGCGGGCGTGCTCCAGCACATCGAGGAAGCCGGCGTCCACTCGGGCGACAGCGCATGCTCGATCCCGCCCTACAGCCTCTCGGCCGAACTCATCGCCGAGATCGAGCGCCAGACGGTGGCGCTTGCCAAGGCGCTGTCGGTGAAGGGGCTGATGAACATCCAGTTCGCGGTCAAGGACGGGCAGGTCTACCTCATCGAGGTGAACCCGCGCGCCTCGCGCACCGTGCCGTTCGTGGCCAAGGCGATCGGCGTTCCCGTCGCCAAGATCGCCAGCCGGGTGATGGCGGGCGAGAAGCTGGCCGATCTGCCGCCGATCGATCGCAACATCGATCACATCGCCGTCAAGGAAGCCGTGTTCCCCTGGGGCCGCTTCCCCGGCGTCGATCCGGTGCTCAGCCCGGAGATGAAGTCCACCGGCGAAGTCATGGGAATCGATAGCGATTTCGCGACCGCCTTCGCCAAGTCGCAGCTCGGCGCCGGCATCACCCTGCCGACCGGGGGCACCGTGTTCGTTTCGGTCAAGGATAGCGACAAAGCGGTGATCCTGCCGGGCGCGCGGCTGCTGGTGGAGCTGGGCTTCGCCATCGTCGCCACCGCCGGCACCGCCGACTATCTCGCCGAACACGGCGTGCCGGTCGAGCGCGTGAACAAGGTGGCACAGGGCCGGCCGCACATCGTCGATCGCATCCTCGACGGCGACATCGCGCTGATCTTCAACACCACCGAAGGCTGGCAATCGCTGCGGGACTCCGAGTCCATCCGCGCGTCTGCGGTCGCGCAGAAGGTGCCGTACTTCACCACGGCATCGGCGAGCGTGGCCACGGCGCAGGCGATCGAGGCCCTGTCGCGGCGCTCCCTTGAAGTGCGTCCGCTACAGGCCTATTATTCGCGGCCGCACAACTGATCCCCAGAACAAGACGATAGGTGCGGGCGGGCCATCCGGGTCCGCTCGCGCCAGGGGACGTGAACGAAGGACCGCAACGATGGCGACCGTCGAAAAGATGCCGATGCTCCAGGAGGGCTATGAAAAGCTCATCCAGGACCTGAAGCGTCTCAAAGAAGAACGGCCGCAGATCGTGGACGCGATCGAGGAAGCGCGCGCGCACGGCGATCTTTCGGAAAACGCCGAATACCACGCTGCCAAGGAGCGCCAGGGCCAGGTCGAGGCATCGATCTCCGACATTGAGGACAAGCTCAGCCGCGCGCAGGTGATCGACCCGCGCGACCTGTCGGGCGACAAGATCGTGTTCGGCGCCACCGTCACGCTGCTCGATGATGACGACAAGCCGGTGAAGTACCAGATCGTCGGCCAGACGGAGGCGGACGCGAAGACCGGGCGCATCTCGTACAACTCGCCGCTCGGCCGCGCGCTGATCGGCCGCAAGGTCGACGACGAGGTCGAGGTGTCGGTGCCCGCCGGCGACCGCTATTATGTGGTGTCCAAGATCGAGTTCATCTGATCGACCGGCCCGGCGCGCGGGGACGTTCGCCGGGCTCGTGCGTTCCGCCCGGGCAACCAGGAAGGAAACGCATGGGACTGCTCGTCGACGGAGTTTGGCAGGATCGCTGGTACGACACCAGCACGACGGGCGGGCGGTTCGAACGCTCCAAGAGCCAGTTCCGCAACTGGGTGACGCCCGACGGCGCCGCCGGCCCGACCGGCGAGGGCGGTTTCGCCGCGGAGCCCGGCCGCTATCACCTCTATGTGAGCCTCGCCTGTCCCTGGGCGCATCGCACGCTGATCGCGCGCCGGCTGAAGGGGCTGGAGGAGACGGTTCCGATCTCGGTCGTGCACTGGCTGATGCAGGAGAACGGCTGGACGTTCGCCGCCGGCCCCTGCGTCACCGGCGATCCGGTCCACGGCGCCGACTATCTCCACCAGGTCTACACCGCCGCCGACCCGCACTACAGCGGTCGCGTCACCGTGCCGATCCTGTGGGACAAGCAGCGCGCCACCATCGTCAGCAACGAATCCGCCGACATCCTGCGCATGTTCGGCAGCGCCTTCGATAACGTCGGCGCGCGCGAGGGGGACTTCTACCCCGAACCGCTACGGGCGGAGATCGACGCGCTCAACGAGCGCATCTACCACGACGTGAACAACGGCGTGTACCGCGCCGGCTTCGCCACCACGCAAGCGGCCTATGAGGAAGCCGTCGTCCCGCTGTTCGCAGCCCTCGACGCACTGGAGGCGCGGCTGGGGCAGGGGCGCTACCTGTTCGGCGACACGCTGACGGAGGCCGACATCCGCCTCTTCACCACCCTCATTCGTTTCGATCCGGTTTACCACGGCCACTTCAAGTGCAACCTGCGGCGGATCGCCGACTATCCCGCGCTCTCCCGCTTCGTGCGCGACCTCTACCACCTGCCGGGCGTCGCGGAGACGACCAACTTCGATCACATCAAGCGTCACTATTACCAGAGCCACACCACCATCAACCCGACCGGCATCGTGCCCCTCGGACCGGACATGGCGCTGGAGCTCGGCGCATGAGCGACCGCAGCCTGGTTGCCGCGCACCCCGCCCAGCGTGATGACATTGCGGACCTCGTCACCCGCCGTCCGCTGCCCGGACCCGGCCTGCCGCAGGTCGATCCGTTCCTGTTCCTCAACCACCACGGCCCGCAGACCTACGCGCCGGGCAACCACGGCCTGCCGTTCGGCCCGCACCCGCATCGCGGGTTCGAGACGGTGACCTTCATCCTGGAGGGAAGCCTCGCCCATCACGACACCGGCGGCCACGCCTATGTGGTCGATGCGGGCGGCGTGCAGTGGATGACGGCCGGCTCGGGCCTAATCCACGCCGAACTCTCCCCGCCGGCATTCAAGCGCACCGGCGGCCCGATGGAGATCCTGCAGCTCTGGGTGAACCTGCCCGGCCGCCTCAAGATGACCGAGCCGCGCTACACCGGCGTGCAGGCGGATGCGATCCCGGTGCTGCCGCTCGGGTCCGGCTGCGAGCTGCGGCTCATCTCCGGCAGCTTCGCCGATACGCAGGGTCCGGTGGACTCGCTCACCGGCGTCTTCATGTCGGTCGTATCGCTCGCACCCGGAGCCGACGTCCGCCTGCCGGCACCCGCCGACCGCAGCGTCTTTCTCTACGCCATGCGCGGCGACGTTGCCGTCGCGGGCAAGCCGCTCCCACAATGGCACCTCGCAGAACTCGCCTACGACGGGGACACGCTCGCGCTCGCAAACGAAGCCGGGGCGCTGCTTCTCTTCGGCCACGCCGCCCCGATCGGCGAGCCCGTCGTCGCCCACGGACCCTTCGTGATGAACACGCGCGAGGAGATCGTGCAGGCGATCCAGGACTACCAGGCCGGTCGCTTCGGCGATCCCGCCGGCCTTCGCATCTGACAGGGGAGACAAGCATGCGCGTCGCGGTGTTCAGCACCAAGGGTTACGACCGCCGGTTCCTGGAGGCCGCCAATGCGCGCTTCGACCACGCACTGAGCTTCTTCGAGGCGCGGCTGGACGAGCAGACGGCGGTGCTTGCAGAGGGCCACGACGCGGTCTGCGTCTTCGTCAACGATCGGGTCGACCGGCCCGTGCTGGAGGCGCTGGCGAACACCGGCATCCGCACCATTGCGCTGCGGTGCGCCGGCTTCAACAACGTCGATCTGCGTGCCGCCGACACGCTGGACATCACGGTCGTGCGCGTGCCCGCCTATTCGCCGCATG
The DNA here is from genome assembly GCF_039522995.1 of Sphingomonas molluscorum. NCBI lineage: Bacteria > Pseudomonadati > Pseudomonadota > Alphaproteobacteria > Sphingomonadales > Sphingomonadaceae > Sphingomonas > Sphingomonas molluscorum. The sequence goes on from NZ_BAAAEL010000015.1 coordinate 375,516, forward strand.
CGGTGTCGGAGTTCACCGTCGCGCTGCTGATGGCGCTCGATCGCAAGATCCACCGCGCCTGGGCCCGCGTGCGGGAGAACAACTTCGCGCTCGACGGGCTGATCGGCCGCAACGTCCACGGCCGCACGGTGGGTGTCATCGGCACCGGCCGCATCGGCGGGTATGTCGCGCGCGCCTTTCGCCTCGGCTTCGGTTGCGAGGTGCTGGCAAGCGACGTCACGCCCGATCCCGAACTGGAGGCGATCGGCGTGCGCTATGTCGAGCCGGCCGACTTGCTGCGGCAGGTCGACATCGTCAGCCTCCACTGTCCGCTGACGCCCGAGACGCGCCACATCGTCGACGCCGCTGCCATCGCAGCCGCACGCCCCGGCCTGATCGTGGTGAACACCAGCCGCGGCGGCCTGATCGACACCTCTGCGCTGATCGAGGGCCTTAAATCCCGCAAGATCGGCGGCGTCGCGCTGGACGTTTATGAGCAGGAGGCGGACCTGTTCTTCGAGGATCTGTCCGACGAGATCATCCAGGACGATGTCTTCCAGCGCCTGCTGACCTTTCCGAACGTCCTCGTCACCGGCCACCAGGCGTTCCTGACCGACGAGGCGCTCGAAGCCATCGCCGCCACCACCCTCGACAGTCTCGCCCGCGCCGAAGCCGGTGAACCGCTCCCGCTACGCCTCAGCGCAGAGATGGTGCACGCTTAGCCACGCCGCACCACCGGCGGCTGCGGTGGCACCGCCGACTACGCTCGCCCAGGCCCTTAGTCCGCGTCGTCTTCCCCACGCTTGCGCGCGCAGGCGGCGTGGCACCCGCCCGGGCATTGCTTGCCCGGCCCCTGCCGATCCTCCCCGATGGGGATCGACACGCGACCGCCGTGGCACGTCGCCACCACCAGCACCCGGCTGGGCAGCGCACCCGCGGGCACTGCCAGCATCAGCGCGCTGGCCCCGGAAAGGGCCGCACAGGCGAGACGCGTGAAGGGCGGGGCGCTGGTCGGCATCGCGCTACCTTCATGCGCCGTGGCGTCCCTGTCCACGTTGACCGCGCGCAAACACGGCTTTGGGCTGGATCAAAGCTGGCGGGCCGGGCCGCTCCTATCTCGCCCTCACCCAATTTGAAGGAGACGGGGGATGAACAAGACGATGAAGGGCGCGATCCTCGCCGCTCTTGCAGCCGGTGTGGCGGCAACGCCTGCGGCAGCCCAGGATACCGGCCGCGTCGGCGTCGCGGCAGGCGACGTCCTGGTCCGCCTGCGCGGCATCGTCGTGGCGCCCAACGAGGAGTCGGGCAGCGTGCTCCCGGCGTTCCCGGGTGAAAAGGTCAGCGTCAACAACAGCTTCATGCCCGAAGTTGACGTCACCTATATGGCGACGGACAACATCGGCTTCGAACTGATCGCCTCCACCACCAAGCACAAGGCGTCGGGCCAGACCGGCACCACCGGATCGCTGGGCAAGCTCGCCAGCACCTGGGTGCTCCCGCCGACGCTGACGGCCCAGTACCACCTCAACCCGACCGGCACCGTGCGCCCCTATGTCGGCGCGGGCGTCAACTACACGATCTTCTGGAACGAGAAGGCGTCGGGCTCGCTCGAGGCCGCGGTCGGCGAGACCCGGGTCAAGATGGACGACAGCTTCGGCTGGGCCGCCCAGGCCGGCGTCGACATCGATCTCACGCCCAAGGTCTTCCTGAACCTGGACGTGAAGTACATCGACATCGACACCACCGCCAAGCTCTACACCACCGCGGCCGGTCGCCAGAGCGTCAAGCTCAGCCTCGATCCGCTGGTGTTCGGCATCGGTATCGGCACCCGCTTCTAAGGCTCTCCGCCCGGAGCGAGGGGACCCTGTTCCTCCACCTCAACCGACTGCCCGCGCAGGACGGAGAGGCGGAGGGGCAGGGTTTTTCCGTGTGCGACGACGCTGGGGTGGAAGACGAACCCCGCCGCAAGCGGCAGCAGGGCGTCAGGAAAGCGCCAGCCAACCCGCCGCGCCGCCAAAGCCCACAAGCGCGAGCGGCAGCCAACGCCCCTTCAGCCGCCAGCCGGCCAGCGCCGCAACCACGAAGATCGCCACCACCGGCAGCAACCGCGGCGCTCGCTCCAGCGTGCTGGCGCCGAGCTCCAGAAAGGTCGCCGCGATGATGCCGACCACCATCGCCGCCACCCCGTCGAGCACGCGGTGCAGGGTCGGGTTGTCGACCAGCGCCTCCAGCCGCTCGAAGAAGAGCAGCGAGAAGGCAAAGGCCGGCAGGAACATGCCCGCCGTGATCGCCAGCGCGCCCGCCAGGCCGCCGGCGAGATAGCCGGCAAAGGTCGCAAAGATCACCAGCGGCGCCGGCAACAGCCCTGCGAGCGCCACCCCGTCGAGAAAGGCGCCGTCCGCCAGCCAGCCCCGGCCGACCGTATCCTCGCGCACATAGGGATGGCGGTATAGGCGCCCCCAAAGGTGAGAAGCCCGCCCTTCAGCCCCGCCACGAACAGCGCGAGGACTCCGGCCGGAGCGGCTACGTGCGTGAGCACGGCGGTGTCCGGCGCTCCGCGGGCCTGGATCCCGATCCAGGCCGCGACCGCCACCAGCAGCACCGAACCCAGGATTGTCACGGGCCGCCGGAGCAATGCGTGGGCAGCCCCCGCCGCCGCCAGCAGGACCCAGAAAGGGACCCCCGCCAGCGTGCCGAGGAGGCCCAGGATCGCCAGCCCCACCAGGGTCCGGTCGACCAGGATATGGCTGCCGATCCGGTGCACGGCCCGCAGGATGATCGCCAGCACCGCTGCCTGCACGCCCAGCAGCACGCCCGCGAGCTGCGCATTGCCCGCAATGAAGGCGGCATAGGCCCAGGCGCACAGCAGCATCAGGGCGAAGCCCGGCAGCATGAACCCCAGGCCCGCCAGCACTCCGCCGATGCGTCCGCGCGCGACCATGCCCATGTGCACGCACAGCTCGTGCGCCTCCGGCCCGGGCAGCACCTGCATCACCGCCAGCAGGCGATTGAACCGGCTGCTCGGGATCCAGCCTTCCTCCTCCACCAGCGCCTGTCGGATCATCGCGATCTGCGCGACCGGCCCGCCAAAGGCCAGCATGCCGAAGCGCAGGAACTTGGCGAACAACCGCGGAAGGCTGATGGCGGAAGGGTGGGGCGAATGGGCGTGCATCATATCGGCTCCTGGTCGCAAAGGCGCGACTCCGGGAGCGGACTTGGACGACAACCGTCTGAACGGGCGTCCGCGACAAAGGCCCGTGCGGCCGATTATGCACGATCACCGCCCCGACACAACGGCCGCCAGCGAGCGATGAACGCCCTCGCGGCCGATCCGCCCTACCGCGGCTTATTCAGGGGGGTCTTCCGTTCTCCAACTCCAGGCGGAGAGGCCGCGAACTATCGCTCCACGGAAGCAGGTTGGATCAGATCCCAGCGGTTGCCGTAAAGGTCTTCGAAGACGGCGACGATGCCATATGGCTCGTGGCGAGCCGCCTCGACGAAACGCACGCCCCGCCTTGTGTAGGTGAGGTGATCCCGGGCGAAGTCATCGGTCTCCAGAAACAGGAACACCCGCCCACCGCTCTGATTCCCGATCGCCTGCCGTTGCCGGTCGCCTATTGCGCGCGCCAGGAGCAGTCCGCCCTGCGCACCGCGCGGCGCGACCACGACCCACCGCTTTCCGTCTGCCAGCTCGGAATCCTCACGCAGCTCGAAGCCAAGCTTCCCAACGAAGAAGGACAGGGCAGTGTCATATTCGTCGACGAGAAGGGTGGTCAGGCTCAAGCGCTGGGGCATCCGGTGAAACTGCCCGAATCTGCGCGTTGCGCCAAGGCACGCTGGCCGTTTGAAATCGTCGCGGGGAATGCAGCCGCGCCGCACATTGTCTGCTATGCTGGTCTCCCTTCTCAAGGGAGACTGCCCGCTAACCATCAAGTCGCGGACCGAAAGGTAACGCCCCGAAGCGTTCGCGCTGGCAGGCGCGGCTGTGCGTGGACGGCATGCTCATGGACTGATCGCAACCGAACAGGGAGAAGGCGCATGGCACACACGGGGACACGCTCGAAGGGTCTACTGCGTTGGGCGCTGCCGCTGGCGACGGTTGCGCTTTCCGCACCGCTGCCGGCGCGATCGCAGGAAGCGCAGGTGCTGTCCGCGTCCGAATGGCAGGTCTATGGCACCGCCTATACCCGGACACGCGATGCAAACGTGCCTGGAGAGGGCACGGTGCGGGTCGAGCCGCGTGGCACGCGCGGTGGCGAGCCATGGTCCAGCGGCGCTGCGCTTCCGATACCGGGAGCGCTCTCCGCTGGAGAACGGGTGAGTGCGGTGTTCTGGGTACGCGCGGAACGCCCCACGGCCGTGACGATCGGAATGCAGGGCGGAGCACCCGGCTACGCCCGCTTCGCCCAGGCGCAGGTTACGCTTGCCCCCAGGTGGCAGCAGGTGACGATCAGCGGCACCGCGCCCTCCGCCTTCGCCGCCGGAACCCAGTCGCTGTCCGTCCCCCTCGGGCTCGCGGCGGGAAGCGTGACGTTGGGCCCGGTCGCATTTCAGCGCGGCGCACCCGACCGCGACGGAGTGACTAGCGCCTTTGCCGCCTTTCGCCCGCGGTCGATCGCCATGGACGTGACGATCCCGTCCGAACCCGGCGTGACGCTGGCAGGAACGCTGCACCTGCCGGTCGGGCGCCCCGGCCCGCTGCCGATCGCCGTGCTGATCCAGGGGCACGGGCGCAACGGTCGCGGCGGCTTCCCCGAGATCGTGAAGCGACTCGCCGCGGAGGGCATCGCCACACTGGAATATGACAAGCGCGGCATCGGCCAGTCGACCGGCGAGTATCGCGAGGACATCGAGCGGCTGACTGCCGATGCCGCAGCGGCGGTGGCCGCGATGCGCCGCCGGCCGGAGCTCGACGGCCGCCGCGTCGCGCTGGTCGGGCAGAGCCAAGGCGGCGTGATCGCCCCGGCCGTGGCCGCGGCCGATCCGGCCATTGCCGCGGTGGTGACGCTGGCGGGGTCCGTCGGCGACGGCCTGCCCTACCTTCGCCAGGCGCTGCGCAACCAGATGGTTGCAGCACACCGGCCGGCGGCTTCGATCGAGCCGACGGTGGATGCCGCGCTTGCGCTGATCCAGGGTCGGATCGACAACCGCGATGCCGCGGCGATGGCGCCGCTGCGCGCCACGCTGGTCGACCGGCTGCAGGCGTCGGGCTTCACACGCGTCGAAAGCGAAGCGGGGCTGGCGATGATCGATACCGAAGAGGTGGCCCGGGCGCACCGCTTGCGCTCCGCGTCCGATCTGCGCGCGTTGCAGGTGCCGGTGCTGGCGGTGTTCGGCACGCTGGATCCGCTGGTCATCGCGTCGCAGGAGGCGCCCGCGGCGCGCACTGCGCTTGCCGGCAATCCGCGCGCCCAAGTGGTGGTGTTCGACGGGCTGAGCCATTGGTTCCAGGAGGGCGCCACGACCGGAACCGTGGAAGAGAGCGCCGTCCTGGGTGCGAACCTCGGTTCGCCCCGGCTCGTTTCGCTGGTCGGCGACTGGTTGCGCGATGCGCTCGCGCCGCGCGGGCTTGAGGCTGCCCGATAAGCCGGACCTCGGCTTCCCACCCGTTGCCGTCCGGAGAGCGCACGATCTGAAGGCGGGGGTCCAGGCTTCAGGCGCGCCGGGACGAGGCCGCCTCTGTCCTACAGCAGCGACGCCGGGCTACGCTGCTTCCCCTCAACCCAAGGTCGGAGCGTTGCCGGAGCACGATCGCCATCAGCTGCGCGAAGGGTGCAATCCGCGCCGGCGTGATGCCGCCCGGAGAAGCCGCGCAATGGCGCGGAAACGCGCCTTCGGCACAGGACGACAGAAGCGTTCTTGGACTAACTTTAGCTTAACCTTCCGCGGTCGGATCCCTCGTCCGGAGCCTCACCGGGGGCCTCGTCGTCGATCAGCACTCGCATGGCGGCACCGTCCATGTCCTCGAACTGGCCCGACTTCACCGACCAGAAAAACGCGCCCAGGCCGGCCAGGCCCAGCAGCAGCGCGATGGGGATCAACAGGGCCAGGCCGTTCATCGGGCGGCACTCCGCAGCCGCAGCGCATTGGCCACCACGATCAGCGAGGAACCGGACATGGCGAGCGCCGCGATCAAGGGCGTCACATAGCCTGCAATGGCGAGCGGCACGGCCAGCACGTTATAGCCGATCGCCAGGGCGAAGTTCTGCCGCACGACCGTCATGGTCCGGCGCGCGGCGGCGACCGCCACCGGCACCGGCATCAGCCGGTCGCCCAGGAACAGCAGGTCCGCCGCGGTCTGGCCGACATCGCTGGCGGAGGAGGGGGCGATCGAGACGTGCGCCGCCTTCAGCGCGGGGCCGTCGTTGAGGCCGTCGCCCACCATCAGCACGCGGCGCCCGGATGCTGACAGCCGCTCGATCACGGCGAACTTGTCGGCGGGCGACAGCTCGGCCGTCGCGTCGACCGCCAGCTGATGGCCGATCGCCGCCACGGCCTGCGCCCGGTCCCCGGACAGGATGGCGGGCGCGAGCCCTTGGCTGCGCAGCCGCGCGATTGCCGGTTCGGCGTCCGGCCGCAAGGCGTCCTCGAACCGCAGCAGCCGCGCGGGCGCGCTGCCCATTACGAAGCCGGTGCTGAGCGCCGCGCCCTCCGCCGGCTGCTCCGCGCCGACCCAGTCCGCCCGGCCAAGCCGTGCGCGGACGCCCTCAACGTGTCCCTCGATCCCCAGGCCGGGCTGCTCGATCATGTCCGCGATCGTGGTTGCCTGGACGCCTTCTGCTTCCAGCGCTGCGGCCAACGCCCGCGACAGTGGGTGGCGGCTCGCCCGCGCCAGCGCGAGCGCGACCGGCTTCTCCTCGACGGTGAGCGGCAGGGAACCGAAAGGGGTCGGCCGTCCCAGGGTCAGCGTGCCGGTCTTGTCGAACAGCGCGATGTCGGCCTCGGCCAGCCGCTCCAGCGCCGAGCCGTCCTTGATCAGCACGCCCGCCCGCATCAGCGCGCCCGCCGCGACCACCTGGGCCACCGGCACTGCCAGCCCCAGCGCACAGGGACAGGTGATGATCAGCACCGCCACCGCGATCAGCACCGCCTGGTGCACACCGGCACCCGCCAGCATCCAGGCCAGGAAGCTCAGCGCCGCCAGGCTGTGGACGGCAGGCGCATAGAGCCGCGCCGCGCGATCGGCGATGCGGACGTAGCGGGACTTGGTGCCGCCCGCCGCCTCCATCAGCCGGGCGATGTCCGCGATCGCGGTGTTCTCGCCCGCGGCGGTCACCTTCACGATCAGCGGCCCGTCCATGTTGATCGTGCCCGCGAGCACCCGGCTGCCGGGTGCCACCGCCTCGGGCACGCTCTCGCCGGTGATCAGCGAGCGGTCGACGCTGCTGGTGCCGCTCTCCACCACGCCGTCGGCCGCCAGCCGATCGCCAGCCGCCACCAGCATCCGCATGTTGGGGGCAAGCTCCTCGGCCGCGCGCCATTGCGGCACGTTCTGCTTGTCGAGCACCTGTGCGCCCGGCGCCGTCTGGCGCAGCAGCGCGCCCGCGCTGTCCTGCGCCCGCGCCCGCATCACGCTGTCGAGGAAGCGGCCCGCAAGCAGGAAGAACAGCAGCATGACGGCGCCGTCGAAGTACGCGTCGTGCCCGCCCGTCGCGGTCTCGTAGAGGCTCAGCCCGCAGGCGAGTACCACCCCGATCGAGATCGGCACGTCCATGTTGGTGCGGCCATGGCGCAGCGCCGCCCAGGCGCTCCGGAAGAACGGGCGCCCGGCATAGGCGACCGCCGGGAGCGCGATCATCGCCGAAAGCCAGTGGAACAGCTGCCGGGTCGCGCCTTCCGCCCCGGACCAGACCGACACCGACAGCAGCATGACGTTCATCGCGGCAAAGCCCGCGACCGCCAGCGCCTTCACCAGCTCCCGGCCTTCCCGACTGGCGGCGCCGTCCGCTTCGCCCAGGAACGGCTCGGCCGGAAAGCCGATGCGGGCGATCGCGTCGCGCACCGCGCCGGTGTCGAGCTCGGGCAGGTGGGCGACCCGCACCCGCTTGGTGGTGAAGTTGACCCGCGCGTCGATCACCCCCGGCGTGGCGGCGAGCCCGCCCTCCAGCTTGGCGATGCAGCCGGCGCAATGCAGCGTTGGCACGCTGAACTGGCTGGTGGCGCAGCGCTCGGCCGCAAGGGCCGCGGGGGCGGGGGCGTTCATGCGCCGACCTGGTCGTCGAAGCGGGCGGTGCTGCGCCCCTCACGGACCTCGATCCGGAGCAGCCAGCGCCCCTCCGGCAGCGGCTGTTGCGATGCGAAGGCGCCGCCACCGACGTTCACGAAATGGAGCTTCTGCTCGGGTGCGCGGCCCAGCGGGTGGGTCGCCACGGCGTCGATCGTGGCGGCGTACAGCGGCCCCATCGGCGAGTTGGTGGCGATGCGGACGGTGCGGCTGTGATCCACCGTCACGTCCAGCTTCCACCCGAGCGCCTCCTGCGCCCGTGCCTCGGCAAGCCAGCGGTTGAACTTCTGGCTGGCGACATAGCTGTTGTCGACCACCGTCCCCCCGAACGTACCCACGGCAGAGCGCGCCATGACGAAGTTCACCGCGATGATCGTGCCGAACATGCCCAGCAGGATCGCCAGCATGTGCCAGCCGGTGAAGCGGCCGGCGGGGGCGGGGCGGGGGTTCATCATTGTCCGGTCTCCGGGCGCTCGAAGAAGTTCTGGTCGGTGTCCTGCCCGCCTTCCTGGTCGAGGGCGCGGACGGTGAAGGTCACGTCCTGGCGGGTCGGTCCTTGAGCGGGCGCGGCCACGAACACGCGGGTCCGTGCGACCTGGTCGGCCGGCACCTTGAGCCGGACGGTCTGCCCTGCGGCCTCGCGGCTGCCGCCGTCGTTCCACAGGGCGGCGCCCGTCAGGCCGGCAAGGCCGATCTCCACCTCGCGCGGGCGGTTCTCCATGTTGCGAACCTTGATCGTGTAGGTGTTGCGGATGCTGCCGTCCGACAGGCGGACGTAGAGCGGGTTGCGCGTCTGGCTGACCGACAGGTCGATGCGGGTGCGCGTACCCAGGGCAAACAACATGCCCATGCCGATCCCCGCCCACACCAGCGTATAAAGGATGGTGCGCAGCCGCAGCAGCCGGCGCAGAGGATGCATCGGCTCGCCGCCTTCGCCCGCGATCGTCTCGTCGGCGATGGTGCTGTAGCCGATCAGCCGCGGCGGCCGGCCGATCTTGGCCATGATCTGGTCGCACGCGTCGATGCACAGCCCGCAGGTGATGCAGCCGATCTGGCTGCCATTGCGGATGTCGATGCCGGTCGGGCACACCGCGACGCAAGCGTTGCAGTCGATGCAGTCGCCAATGCGTGGCGTCTTTTCCGGGTTGGCGGCGAGCGCCACCAGCGAGGGGATGCCGACCTGCGGCTCGGCGGCCTGGTCCTGCACTTCCGGCCGGCGCGCGGCAGGAGCGGCGCGCTTCAGGCCGTGGGTGCGCGGCTCGCCCCGCCAGTATTTATAGGTGACCAGCAGCGACTTCTCGTCGAGCATCGCGCCCTGGATGCGCGGCCACGGGCACATGTAGACGCACACCTGCTCGCGCATCAGCCCGCCCAGCACATAGGTGGTGCCCGTCAGGATCGCGATGGTGGCATAGGCGGCGATCGGCGCCTCGCCGTGGACGACTTGCCCGAACAACGTCGGGGCATCGTCGAAATAGAAGATCCAGGCGCCGCCGGTCGCGACCGCGATCAGCAGCCAGATGCCGTGCTTAGTGACGCGCTTGGCGATCTTGGCCGGACCCCATGGCGCTTTCTGCAGGCGGATCTGGGCGTTGCGGTCGCCTTCGACGAAGCGTTCGACATGGACGAACAGGTCGGTCCAGACCGTCTGGGGGCAGGCATAGCCGCACCAGGCGCGCCCCACCGCAGAGGTCACCAGGAACAGGCCGATGCCGGCCATGATGAGCAGGCCAGCTACGTAGTAGAACTCGTGCGGCCAGATCTCGATTGAGAACATGAAGAAGCGGCGGTGGGCGATGTCCACCAGCACCGCCTGGTCGGGGGCATAGGGCCCCCGATCCCACCGCAGCCACGGCGTCACATAGTAGATGGTCAGGGTCACGGCCATCAGCGCCCACTTCAGCCGGCGGAAGCTGCCGTCGACTGCCTTGGGAAAGATCTTGGTGCGGGCCTCGAACAGCTTCTGCTTGGGGCCCGCCAGGTCGTCAGGGCTGGACATTTCGGGGTTGCGCGACCGGTGTGGCCGCCTCCGGGTTGGACGTGGCGGCCGCAACGGTCGCCGGCGTCTCGGGTACGAACGCCTCGCCGCCGCCCAGCGAATGGACATAGGCTGCGAGCATCTTGATGGTCACCGGATCGAGGCGATGACCCCAGGCGGGCATCACGCCATAGCGCGAGTTGGTGACGGTCTGGGTCAGGCTGTCGCGATCGCCGCCGTAGAGCCAGATGCCGTCCGTCAGGTTCGGCGCACCGAACTCGCGCATGCCCTTGCCCTGCGGCCCATGGCAGGCGACGCAGTTGTTGGCGAACTGCGCGGCACCGCGCCTTGCAGCCTCGCTCGGCTTCTCCTGGCCGGAGATCACGCGGACATAGCTCACCACGTCCTGGACGTCGGCGGGTTGGAGGATGCCGTCGCGGCCGAAGGCCGGCATCACCGACATGCGGGTCGCGTCGTTGCCGGGCTGGCGGATGCCGTTGGCGAGCGTCTGCTGGATGGTCTTGAGGTCGCCGCCCCACAGCCAGTCGTCGTCGTTCAGGTTTGGATAGCCCTTGCTGCCGGCCGCCCCCGCACCGTGACATTGGACGCAGTGCACCTTGAACGCGGCGCTGCCGCCGGCGACGGCCGCCTGGAACAGTTCGCTGTTCTCCGGCAGGCGCTCGATCTGGATGCGGGCGAGCGCCTGTTCGATCGGCGCCTTGCGGTCGCCCTCGGACGCCACTTCCTTCGCGAGCTGGCCGCGGCTGGACCAGCCGAGCACGCCCGCGGTGGCGCTGTGGACCAGCGGCCATGCCGGGTAGAGCACGACGTATACCGCCGCGAACACGATGCTGGCGAAGAAGGTGATCAGCCACCAGCGGGGCATGGGCGTGTCGAGTTCCTCGATGCCGTCCCATTCGTGGCCGACCGTGCTGGTGCCGGTCTTGTCGTCGATCCGCTTGCGCTCAACCATCGGAGCGGTCCTCTTCCTCGAAGATGCTGTGGGCGGCCTGGTCGTGGTGCTTCCCGGCATTGCGGCGGAACGTCCATCCGACCAGCACTAGGAAGACCACGCTCATGAAGACCAGGCCGTAGCTGTCTGCGAAATGCCGCAGATCGCTGTAGTTCACCGGGGCTGCTCCTGTGCCTCCGCCGACCGGAAATCGACGGTGGTGCCGAGCATCTGGAGATAGGCGACCAGCGCATCCATCTCAGTCAGTCGGTTTGGATCCCCGTCGAAGTCACGGGCCTGCGCCTTGGGATAACGGCGGGCGAAGTCGGCGGCGTCGCCGTCGGCCAGCGCTTGAAGCGACAGGTCCTGCTGCGCCTTCTGAATGTCCTCATCGGTGTAGGGGACGCCGACCCGGCGCAACGCCATCAGGTGCTTGGCCATGTCGCCCGCATCCAGGTCGCGCTCGGCCATGAAGGCGTAGGGCGGCATGATCGACTCCGGCACCACCGAGCGCGGGTCCTTCAGGTGCTGGACGTGCCACTCGTCCGAATAGCGGCCGCCGACCCGGGCCAGGTCCGGCCCGGTGCGCTTGGAGCCCCACTGGAACGGGTGGTCGTACATGCTCTCGGCCGCCAGGCTGTAGTGGCCATAGCGCTCCACCTCATCCCGGAAGGGGCGGATCTGCTGGCTGTGGCAGTTGTAGCAGCCCTCACGGATGTAGATGTTGCGACCCGCGAGCTCGAGCGGGGTGTAGGGGCGGACCCCCTCCACCTTCTCGACCGTGGAGTCGATCCAGAACAAGGGCGCGATCTCCACGATGCCGCCGATGATCACCGCCAGGAAGGCGAGGACGCCCAGGACGGTGACGTTGCGTTCGATCTTCTTGTGATCGAGGAACTTGGAAGCCATCGTCCTTGTCCTTACTCGGCGGGGGCTGGCTGGGGGGTGCCGGCGGCGGGCGCCCGCACGACCGGGCGGTCCGCCTCGGGATCAAAGGCGGCGTCGGTCATCGGCGCCTCCTGGCGCAGTTCGCCCTTGATCGTCTTGAAGATGTTCCAGGCCATCACCAGCGAACCGGTGAGGTAGAACAGGCCGCCCACCATGCGGATCACGTAGTAGGGCTTCATTGCGGAGACGACTTCGGCGAAGGCGTAGACGAGGTAGCCGTCCTCCCCGTACTCACGCCACATCAGGCCCTGGGTGATGCCCGCCACCCACATGGACGAGGCGTAGAGAACGATCCCCAGCGTCGCGAGCCAGAAGTGCCAGTTCACCATCCGGAGCGAGTAGAGCCGCTCACGACCCCACAGGCGCGGCGCCATGTAGTAGATCGCCGAGAAGGTGATCATGCCGTTCCAGCCGAGCGCCCCTGAGTGCACGTGGCCGATGGTCCATTCAGTATAGTGGCTGAGCGAATTGACCGACTTGATCGACATCATCGGGCCTTCGAAGGTCGCCATGCCGTAGAAGGCGAGCGCGAAGACCATCATGCGGATGATCGGATCGGTGCGGATCTTGTCCCAGGCGCCGTTGAGCGTCATCAGGCCGTTGATCATGCCGCCCCAGCTGGGCATCCACAGCATCACCGAGAACACCATGCCCAGCGTCTGCGCCCAGTCGGGCAGGGCGGTGTAGTGGAGGTGGTGCGGACCCGCCCAAATGTAGAGGAAGATCAGCGACCAGAAGTGGATGATCGACAGGCGATAGCTGTAGACGGGGCGCTCGGCCTGCTTGGGCACAAAATAGTACATCATGCCCAGGAAGCCGGCGGTCAGGAAGAAGCCTACCGCGTTATGGCCGTACCACCACTGGGTCAGCGCATCCTGCACGCCGGCAAAGGCGGCGTAGGACTTGGAGCCCAGCAGCGACACCGGCATCGACAGGTTGTTGACGATGTGGAGCATCGCGATGGTGATGATGAAGGACAGGTAGAACCAGTTGGCCACATAGATGTGGGGTTCGGACCGCTTCACGATCGTGCCGACGAAGACGACCAGGTAGCAGACCCAGACGATCGTCAGCCACAGGTCGATGTACCATTCGGGCTCGGCATATTCCTTGCCCTCGGTGATGCCGAGGACGTAGCCGGTCGCCGCCAGGACGATGAACAGCTGGTAGCCCCAGAACACGAAGTTCGCGAGCTTGGGGGCGAACAGCCGCGCGCGGCACGTGCGCTGCACGACGTAGAAGCTCGTCGCCAACAGCGCGTTGCCGCCGAACGCGAAAATCACGGCGGAGGTATGCAGCGGGCGCAGGCGGCCGAAGGTCGTGAACTCGTTGTTGAGGTTCAGCGCCGGGAAGGGCAGCTGGAGCGCGATCACCACGCCGACCAGGAACCCGACGACGCCCCAGAAGACGGTCGCGATCACGCCCCAGCGGATCACGTCGTCGTAGTAGCGGCTCTGCAGTGCCGCGGGGCCGGCAAGCCGACCCGGGAGCGCGTTGAAGTCACCCTTGGAAATGGTGAGGAACGACGCGGCCAGCGCCGCGATCGCCATGATCCCCATGTGGACGGCGAAGCCCGCGTCGGCGGCGAGCGCCGCGCCGAACAGCGCCAGAATAGCCAGGAGCAACCAGGCCCCGGCATTTGTGATGATATTGTCCATGAGCCCCTCGCTCGAGCAGCCGATCCAGCTAACGGGGGCCCTCGGCTGCTCGGCCCCCTGCAACATTGATTTCCGTCAAGACCAGCGGCGCGGGCGCTACGGCCGCTGCACCGTCACATCCTGGGACTTGACCAGGGTGGAGAGCGTGCCGCTCACGTGCAGGCCGATCAGAACCATCAGGCCGATCCAGGCCAGGTGGAAGATGATCACCGCCAGGATCGACCGGCGTGCCCGCCCGCGGCGGCCGACCGGGCGGCTGCGGCCTGCAACGACGTCGTTGTCCGGCGTCTGCGATTCCCGCGCGAGCGTGTTGGCGTGCAGGAATGCGAAATACCCCGACACCAGCGTCACCAGGATCAACAGCCCATAGGTACCGGTGATTACTCCGATCGGCATGCGCATCGTCCTCCCTGCGCCAATAGTCCCGGCACAGCTCAGGTGCCGGGAATCACGGGTTCCGAATGGCACGGCCGAGACGAACGGGATTTGATGGCGGTCAAAGAACGCGGTTTGACGCGCGTCAAAGAAGCATTGCGCGCGGGTTTCTAGGTGCTGGACTGTCGGGGAAGCCGCGGGGGTTCGCAGCTGCTTGCAACGGGCGCGCCGCTTCCTCGCGCGGAGAAACGGAATCACCGTGCCAGGATTGTTGACCAATTGCCGCTTGTTTAACGGTCTTCCGGAAGAACTGGACGCCGTGCTGCGTCGCAGTGCGACCCCCCGGACGTACCGGGCCGGTCAGGTCCTGATGTACGAGGAGGACCGACCCGATCAGTTCCTGCTGCTGACGGAGGGGCGTGTGCGGGTGTGGCGGACGTCGACCGGGGGCACGGCCATGACCGTGCACATGCTGGGGCCGGGGACAATGCCGGGCTGCGTCGCCGCACTTCGCCAGATGCCCTATCCTGCGACCGTCACGGCACTGACCGACATTCGTGCGCTGAGTTGGCCAGCCGATAAAATGCGTCAGCTCATCGCCGCGCACCCCGAACTTGCGAGCAACTTCCTGCAGATGATCGCCGAGCGCAACGAGGAGATGCTCCAGCGGCTTCACGAGGTATCAACGCTGCCGGTCGCGCAGCGGGTGGCGCGCGCGCTCCTGCGGCTCGCAGCGGACGGGGCGCCGGGCGAGGGCGGGGTGCAAGTGGCGCTTTCGCGTCAGGATCTCGCCGAACTGACCGCCACGACGCTCCACAGCGTCAGCCGGTTGGTGAGCCGGTGGGAGCGTGCCGGCATCGTTGCGGCCGGACGCAAGCGGGTGCGCATCCTCGATGCGGAACGCCTCGAGACGGAGGGCGAGACCGCCGAGTAACCTCGCCGGCTAGGGTGCCTCAACAGCGTTCGAGCATCGCGCGCGCGAAGATGCTCCAGCGCTCCTCGAACCGCTCTTCGGAAAGGCTCTTGGTGCCTTCGGTGGAGGTGGACCGCCGGGCGCCGCCGTCGATCAGATCGACGAGGACCTCACAGATCCGGGCGGGATCGCCCGTGCGAACGCAGCCCGCCGCCTGCGCATCTTCGATTCGTTCGCGCAAAGGTGCGTTGGCAACGCGCTCCCACTCCGTCAGCTTGCGGCGCATGTCTTCCGAAAAGGCGCCCTCCGCCTGGAGGAAGGAGATGAAGGCGACGTCCTCCGGTGTTACGCAGCATTGGAAGAAACGGCGCGTGGCGAGTTTCAGCGCCTCCACGGGCCCACTGGCTTCTGCCGCCGCCTGATCGCTATTGGCCTGCATCTCTCCTGCGAAGCGCGCGATGTCGCGCTGCACAACGGCTTCCAGCAAGGCTGCCTTGCTGGGATAGCGGCGGTAGATGGTGTGCTTGGTAACGCCGACCGCGGTTGCGATTTCGTCCATCGACGCACCGGATATTCCCTGGCGGCAGAAAGCGGTGCGGGCCCCGTCGAGCACGCGATCGTTGATTGCAGCTGCTTCTTCGCGCGTCGGACGGCCGGCGCCCCGGCGTTCACCACATTTCAAATCAGTAGCTCCACGCTTCCCTCGAAACGTTATAAACTGGTCCGCAAAAAAATGCACGACACAGTTGATTTGTCGCATCGGAGCGGTACAGAAATCCGCGCCTGCACGGGCTCGCCCTCTTGGAGAATCGTTTGTGATCATCGCCCCCTCCTTCGGCCGGCCCGGCCGGACGCTGGTCGTCGTCGCTGGTGCGCTTGCGCTCGCCTCTTGTGGCGGCGGTGCGGAGCAACCGCCTGCACCCCCGCCGCCGCTCGTGTCGGTGGTGACGATCCAGGCGCAGACCGTGCCCAACATCATCGAGCTGCCCGGCCGCATCGAGGCGGTTCGCTCGGCGGAAGTCCGCGCGCGCACCGACGGCATCATCGAGCGCCGTCTGTATCAGGAAGGAACCGACGTGCGCGAAGGCACGCCGCTGTTCCTGATCGATCCGCGCGACAAGCGGGCCGCGGTGCAGCAGGCTCGCGCTGCAGTGCAGCGTGCAGAGGCGACGCGCGTCAACGCCCGCCAGGTGTACGAACGCTATCGGCCGCTGATCAGCGAGCGTGCGGTGAGCGCCCAGGAATTTGAGGCTGCCCAGGCCACGCTTCGCCAGGCGGAGGCGAGCGTCGCCGATGCGCGCGCGGCGTTGACGCGTGCAGAGCTGGAGCTGAGCTACGCGACCGTGCGTGCGCCGATCAGCGGCCGGGTGGGTCGAGCCCAGGTGACCGAGGGTGCGCTTGCCAGCGCCACCCAGGCGACGCCGCTCACGACCATCGAGCAGTTGACCCCGGTCTACGCTGTCTTCGCCCAGTCGAGCACCGAGCTGCAGACGCTGCTTACTCGTGCGCGCAACGGTGAGCTGAAGCTGCCGACGCTTACCGGCGTGGAAGTCCGGCTGATCCTGGAGAGCGGTGAGGAATATGGCCCGGTCGGCCGGCTGAACTTCGCCGACCTGAGCGTCGATCCCGCAACCGGCAGCCAGGTGCTGCGGGCAAGCTTCGTGAACCCGGATCGGCGTCTGTTGCCCGGTCAGTTCGTGCGCGGCCGCTTGTCGGCGGGCACCGTCAACGGCTTCATGGTCCCGCAGCGCGCCGTGCAGATCGCCGGCAGCAACGCGAGTGTTTCCGTCGTTGCACAGGACGGAAGCGTGAGCACGCGTCAGGTGCAGCTGGGCGGCCAGAGCGGTGCCAACTGGATCATCCGCTCGGGCCTGAAGGCGGGGGACCGCGTGATCACCGAAGGCTGGCAGAAGGTACAGCCGGGCGGCAAGGTGCGGGTGCAGGGCGAGCAGCCCGCCGCAGCCGGCGCCCCTGGCCGCGCAGGGCCGGCCGGACAGGGCGGGGCCGCTGGGCAGCCGGGCCAGGGCGGCACTGCCGCGCAGTCGGGGCAGCCCGGACAACCGGGTGCCGCTAACGGCCCCGCATCGGGACGCTGATCCATGGACCGCTTTTTCGTCTACAAGCCCGTTTTCGCGTGGGTCATCGCGGCGTTCATCGCCCTGGCCGGCGTGATCGGGCTGATCGGCCTTCCGATCGAGCAGTATCCGCAGGTGGCGCCGCCGGCGCTGAATCTCGCCTTCACCTATAACGGTGCCGACGCCGAGACGCTCGACCGCAACGTGACTTCAGTCATCGAGCGCGAGATGAACGGCATCGACGGGTTCCTGTACATGAACTCGACGAGCCGCTCGAACGGCACGGCGCAGATCACGCTCACCTTCCAGAGCGGCACCGATCTGAACACCGCCCGCGTCGAGGTCCAGGACCGCCTCAACCGCGCTGAGCCGCGGTTGCCGGAAGACGTGCGGCGGCTGGGCATCCAGATCACGGACAATACCTCGGGCTTCCTGATGGTCGTCGCGCTGACGTCGAAGAACGGCACCATGCCGGTCGTCGAGCTCGGCAACTACGCGGCGAACAACGTCGTCAACGAACTGCGCCGTGTCGAGGGCGTGGGCGATGTGCAGCTGTTCGGCTCGCAATATGCGATGCGCATCTGGCTCGATCCGGAGAAGCTTGCCGGCTACGGCATCTCGCCGGCCGAGGCGCTGGCGGCGGTTCAGGAGCAGAACAGCCAGACGGCCGGTGGCGGCCTGGGCGAGCAGCCGATCACGCGCGAGACCGAGTTCAACGCGAAGATCGTCACGCAGAACCGCTTCAGCGACCCGGAGCAGTTCCGGAACATCATCGTCCGCTCCGACCCGAGCGGCGCGACCATTCGCCTGGGCGACGTGGCGCGTATTGAGCTCGGCGCCGAGAGCTATGGCTTCAAGGCGACGCTGAACGGCAGCGAGATCGCCGGCATGGGCGTGCAGCTCGCGGCCGGCGCCAATGCGGTCGCGACGGCAGAGGCCGTGCGCACCCGCATGCAGGAGCTGGAGGCGAACTTCCCGCCTGAGATGACGTGGCGGGTGCCGTTCGACACGACGCCCTTCATCAACGCCTCGATCGACAGCGTCATCCATACGCTGGTCGAGGCGATGGTGCTGGTGTTCCTCGTCATGTTCCTGTTCCTGCAGAACTGGCGGGCGACGCTGATCCCCGCGATCGTGGTTCCGATCGCGCTCGCGGGTGCGTGCCTGGGGCTCTACCTCTTCGGCTTCTCCATCAACACGCTGTCGCTGTTCGGCATGGTGGTGGCGATCGGCATCCTCGTCGACGACGCGATCGTCGTCGTGGAGAACGTCGAGCGCATCATGGCGGAGGAGGGGCTCAGCCCCCGCCGCGCAACCGTGAAGGCGATGGGCCAGATCCGCGGCGCCATCATCGGCATCACGCTGGTGTTGATCGCGGTGTTCATCCCGATGGCGTTCTTCCCCGGTTCGACCGGCGGCATCTATCGCCAGTTCTCCGTCACGCTGGCCGTGTCGATCTTCTTCTCGGCCGTGCTCGCGCTCACGCTCACGCCTGCTCTTTGCGGGCAGCTGCTGAAGCGGGATCAGGCGCATCTGCCGGGCGAGCACCCGCCGGAGCCGAAGCCGGGCTGGCGGGGCATGCCGCAGCGCTTCTTCAACTGGTTCAACAACCGGTTCGGTCGCGCGACCAACCGCTACGGGCGTGGTGTCGGATCGATGCTGTCGCGTCCGGTGCGCTGGCTGGCCGTGTTCGCGGTCGTGCTCGTCATCACCGTCCTGATGTTCATGCGCCTGCCCGGCGGCTTCCTGCCGAACGAGGACCAGGGCTACTTCATGGTCAACTATGACGCGGCGCCCGGGTCCACGATGCAGCGGACGGAGGCGGCGGTGAAGACGACCGAGGCCTTCCTGAAGGAGCAGCCGCAGGTCCGGAACATCGTGTCGATCGTCGGCTTCAACTTCTTCGGCCAAGGGCAGTCGGCGGCGTTGTCGTTCGTCGACCTCCACCCGTGGGAAGAGCGTCCGGGCGCGGAGAACAGCGTCGACACCATCATCGGCAAGACGTTCGGCTTCGTGTCGGGCATCGCGTCGGCGACCGTGTTTCCGCTGAACCCGCCGCCGATCCAGTCGCTCGGCAACGCCACGGGCTTCTCGATGAAGATCGAGGACCGCAGCGGCACCGATCGTGCCGGCCTGCTTGCAGCACGCGACGCCATCCTCGGCCGCGCCATGCAGAGCAAGGTGCTCGCCGGCGTCCGGCCGGAAGGCCAGGGTGAGGCGCCGCAGCTCTACGTCGACATCGATCGGGTACAGGCACGTGCGCTTGGCCTCTCGATCGCGGACGTGAACGCGACCCTCGCGATCAGCTTCGGCTCGGCCTATGCCAACGACTTCAGCCGCGACGGCAACGTGCTGCGCGTCTATCTGCAGGCGGACGCTCCGCAGCGGATGAAGCCGGAGGATGTGCTAAACCTGCGCGTCCGCAATGCGACGACCGGCACGATGGTGCCGTTCTCCGCCTTCACCACCGTGCGCTGGACGTCCGGCCCCACCCAGCTCGAACGCTACAACGGCTATCCGTCGCTGACGATCTCGGGTCAGGCGGCTCCGGGTCAGTCGAGCGGTACCGCGCTCGAGGAGATGGAGAAGATCGCGGGCGAGGTGCTGAAGGGCAGCCAGGCGTATGAGTGGACCGGCACTGCCTATGAAGAGAAGCAGGCGGGCGGCCAGATCGGCCTTCTGCTCGGCCTCTCCATGGTGGTCGTCTTCCTGCTGCTGGCCGCGCTCTACAACAGCTGGCCGATCCCGCTGGCGGTGCTGCTGGTGGTGCCGTTCGGCGTGCTGGGCGCGGTGGTCTTCACCTCGCTGCGCGGGCTTTCGGCGGACGTCTACTTCAACGTCGGCCTGATCACGATCATCGGCCTGGCCGCAAAGAACGCGATCCTGATCGTCGAGTTCGCGATCGAGGACGAGCAGGGCGACAAGACTGCCGAGGCTGCGACCATAGAGGCCGCACGCCAGCGCCTGCGACCGATCCTGATGACCAGCCTTGCCTTCATCCTGGGCATGGTCCCGCTGGTGATCGCGACCGGTCCGGGTGCGGCAAGCCGCCATGCGGTGGGTACGGGCGTGATGGGCGGCATGATCACTGCCACGCTGCTCGGCATCTTCTTCACGCCGGTGTTCTACATCGCGGCGAAGAAGTGGCTTGCCCGCGACCACGACTATGAGGCGATGGATGCGCGCGAGGAGGCGGAGGATGCCCGACGCCTTGCGGAGCGCGACGGCCGCGCCGGGGAGCCCCAGAATGCGTAAGCTCGTCACCGCCCTTGCGGCGACCACCATGCTCGCGGGGTGCAATTTCGCACCCCAGTACCGCCAGCCCGTGGCACCCGTGTCCGGGACGTTCCCGGAGGCGGTAGCTGCCCCGGGAAGCCGCCTCGCGACCGAGATCGGCTGGCGCGAGTTCTTCGGCGATGCGCGGCTGGAGTCCTATATCGCTGCGGCACTGGCCAATAACCGCGACCTGGCACAGTCCGTCGCGCGCATCGACCAGGCGCGGGCGCAGTACCGCATCACCGACGCGCAGCGCTTGCCGGAGTTGGGGCTACAGGCCAGCGGCACCCGCACCCGGACCCCGCTCAACTCGCTGGGGTTCGGCGATGCGCTGGGGGGCGGCGGCGGCGAGGCTGCGGAGTCGCCGGACGCGATCGAAGTCACCCAGTTGAACGTCGGCGTGGCGGTCACCTCGTTCGAACTCGACTTCTGGGGCCGGGTGCGCAACCTCAGCGAAGCGGCACGGGCGCGCTATCTGGCGACGATCGAGGCGGAGCGTTCGTTCCGCCTGTCGCTGGTGAGCCAGGTCGCGGCGACCTACCTGTCGATCCGCGCGGGCGAGGAGCGCATCGCGCTTGCCGAACGGACGCTGGAAGCCCGCCGCGAGGGATTGCGCATTGCGCGCATTCGCATGGAGCGCGGCGTCACCTCCTCGGTGGACTTTGACCAGTCCACCTTGCTGGTGACCCAGGCGGAAGCGGAACTCGCCGAGTTGCGGCGGACCACCGCCCAGTCGGAGAACCTGCTGACCGTGTTGATCGGCGGGCCGCTGACGGGGCCGCTGCCGGAGGCGCGTCCGCTCAGCCAGTCCGCGCAGTTCAGCGCGATCGACCCCGGACTGCCTTCTGTGCTCCTGGCCAACCGGCCGGACATCCTGGGCGCGGAACTGCAGCTGCGTGCGGCGAATGCCGACATCGGCGCGGCGCGGGCGGCCTTTTTCCCGAACATCTCGCTGACCGGCAACTATGGCTTCGCCTCGCCGGATCTCGGAGGCCTGTTCAGCGGAAGCTCGCAGAGCTGGTCCTTCGGCGGTGCGCTCAACCTGCCCATCTTCGACTGGGGACGCCGCGAGGCCAATCTGCAGCTGACGCGGGCACAGGCGGACGAACTCGTCGCGGCCTATCAGCGTACGGTCCAGGAGGCGTTCCGCGAAGTCGCAGACGCTCTGGTCGCGCGTCGGCGCTACGCCGAGCAGATCGAGGCGCAGACGCGAGCCGTGGCCGCGCAGCGCAGCCTCGCCCGCACGGCGCGGCTGCGGTACCAGAACGGCATCTCGATCTACCTCGAGGTGCTGGACGCGGAGCGCAACCTGTTCGCGGCCGAGCAGCAACTGCTGGCGCTTCGCGCCGCAGAGCTCCAGAACGGCGTGTCGCTCTATGTGGCGCTGGGCGGCGGCCTTCGTGAGGTGTCCGCCCAGTAACATGCGGCGGGCTGCGGCCCGTCGATGGTCCAAATCACGGCCGGTGCGGGATCAGCCTCCCGCGCCGGCCGTTTTGCGTCTGGAGGAGATCAGCATGGAATATCGGAAGCTCGGCAGCACTGGCCTGGACGTGTCGCGCCTGTGCCTCGGCTGCATGACCTATGGCGTTCCCGATCGCGGGACCCACCCATGGACGCTGGACGAGGAGCGCAGCCGGCCGCTGCTGCGTCAGGCAGTGGAGGCGGGGATCAACTTCTTCGACACCGCCAATGTCTATTCGGATGGTACGTCGGAGGAGATCGTCGGGCGGGCCCTCAAGGAGTTCACACGCCGCGACGAGGTGGTGATCGCCACCAAGGTACACGGTCGCATGCACGCGGGGCCGAATGGCGCCGGTCTCAGCCGCAAGGCCATTCTGCAGGAGATCGACGCCTCGCTCCGCCGGCTCGGCACCGACTATGTGGATCTGTACCAGATCCATCGGTTCGATCCCGACACCCCGATCGAAGAGACGCTGGAGGCGCTGCACGACGTCGTGAAGGGGGGCAAAGCCCGGTACATCGGCGCTTCCTCGATGTACGCTTGGCAGTTCGCCACCATGCTCCATGTCGCCGAGGCGAATGGCTGGACGCGGTTCGCGACCATGCAGAACTACGTGAACCTGCTCTATCGCGAGGAAGAGCGCGAGATGCTGCCGCTGTGCGAGGCAGAGGGGATCGGCGTCATCCCGTGGAGCCCGCTTGCGCGCGGGCGGCTGACGCGGCCCTGGAACGCAGAGACGGAGCGAACGCAGAGCGACGCGTTCGGCAGGAGCCTCTACGCGCACACCGCCGATGCGGATCGCAAGGTCATCGAGGCGGTGGCAGAGGTGGCGGCGGGCAGGGGCGTGCCGCCCGCACAAGTCGCGCTTGCTTGGGTATTGGCAAAGCCGATGGTGAGTGCGCCGATCGTCGGTGCATCCAAGCCCGGTCACCTGGAGGACGCGATCGCCGCGCTTGATCTCGTGCTGAGCGACGAGGAGATCGAGCGGCTCGAAGCACCCTATGTGCCCCACGCCGTGGTCGGGTTCTCCTGATCGCCCGGAGCGGACAAAGAAAAAGGCGGCGAGGACCGGGTCCCCGCCGCCTTTCTTTTGATCCGGAGCGCAGCCTCAGTCGAGGCGGCGGGCCAGTTCGCGGTTGAGGCCCAGCGCGATCAACGTGGCGACCGCACCCGACAGCAGATAGCCGCCGGCGGCAATCAGGCCGAACGTCTCCGCCAGCCACAGCGCCGCGAACGGAGCAAAGCCTGCACCGAACAGCCAGGCCAGGTCCGAGGTGAGCGCGGCACCCGTGTAGCGCGCGCGCTTCGGGAAGTTGCTGGTCACGGCACCCGACGACTGGCCGAACGACAGGCCGAGCAGGATGAAGCCGACGATCATGAAGGCCGTCTCGCCCGCCTCGCCGCCATTCAGCAGCATCGGTGCGACACAGGCGAAGATCGCGATCGCAGCGGCGGTGTAGCCGAGCACCGACCGACGCCCGATGCGATCCGCAAGCAGGCCCGAGCACACGATCGCCACCACGCCGAAGACGGCGCCGACCATCTCGATCACCAGAAAGCGGGTGACGCTCTGCTGCGTGAACACCGCGACCCAGGAGAGCGGGAATACGGTGACCATGTGGAACAGCGCAAAGCTCGCCAGCGGTGCGAACGCACCGATGATGATGTTGCGCCACTGGTTCTTGAGCGTCGCGGGCACCGGCGAGGCGGTGAGTTCGCGGGACTTGAACAGCTCGGAATACTCCGGCGACGCCACCATGCGCAGGCGCGCGAACAGCGCCACGACGTTAAGCGCGAACGCAACGAAGAACGGATAGCGCCAGCCCCAGCTGAGGAAGTCCTCGCCCCCGAGCGTGCCGAGGAAGAAGGCGAACAGCGCGCTCGCCACGATCAGGCCGATCGGAGCGCCCAGCTGCGGCACCATGGCATACCAACCGCGCTTGTGCGGCGGCGCGTTGAGCGCGAGCAGCGACGCCAGGCCGTCCCAGCTGCCGCCCAGTGCGAGTCCCTGGCCGATCCGGAAGATCGCCAGCAGAACCGCCGAAGCGGCGCCGACCTGCGCATAGCTGGGCAGGAAGGCCACCGACACGGTGGACGTGCCGAGCAGGAAGAGCGCGATCGTCAGCTTGACGCTGCGGCCATAACGGCGGTCGATCGCCATGAAGATCTGGCTGCCGACCGGGCGCGCGATGAAGGCCAATGCGAACAGCGCGAAGGAGGCGAGGGTCGCCTGGACCGCTTCCAGATAGGGGAAGACGAACCGGGGGAACACGAGCACCGACGCGATCGCATAGACAAAAAAGTCGAAGAATTCCGAAGTGCGCCCGATGATCACACCGACGGCGATCTCCCCCGGGTGCACGTCATCATGGCCGCGGGAATTCACGACGCGGGCATCGCGCTCCAAGGGCGCGGACGAGGCATGGGCCTGAGCCATTACGTATTCAACTCTCCGAACGTTCGGCGTCCCGATAGGCTCCGGGGCGCCGATCGGGGATAGGACAAATTGTCCTATTCCGCATGTGCGAACGGAGGTCTAGGCGCGCCGATGATGTCCCGCCTATCGTCTTCCTTCGCCGCGCGATGCGGCCTGAGCTTGCCGCTTGCCGCACTCCTGGGAGGGTGCGACCTGGTGGTGCTGAACCCCTCTGGTGACGTGGCGCGTCAGCAAGGCGACCTGATTCTCTGGTCGACCGGTCTGATGCTGCTCATCATCGTTCCGGTGATGGTGCTCACCGTCCTGTTCGCCTGGCGCTATCGCGCCAGCAACAAGGATGCCGAGTACAAGCCGGACTGGGATCACTCGATCATGCTCGAGCTGGTGATCTGGTCGGCGCCGCTGCTGATCATCATCGCGCTCGGCGCCTTGACCTGGACTTCGACGCATCTGCTCGATCCGTATCGCCCGCTTGGGCGCCTTTCGCCGACTCAGGCGGTGAAGGCGAACGAGCGGCCGCTGGAAGTCGAAGTGGTGTCGCTCGACTGGAAGTGGCTGTTCATCTACCCGGAACAGGGGATCGCAACGGTGAACGAGCTGGTGGTGCCGGTCGGCCGCCAGGTCCAGTTCCGGCTGACCTCTTCCAGCGTGATGAACGCCTTCTACGTGCCGGCGATGGCGGGCATGATCTACACCATGCCGGGCATGGAGACGAAGCTTCACGCCGTCCTGAACCGTCCCGGCCAGTTCCCGGGCATCTCCTCGAATTACAGCGGCGCCGGCTACAGCCACATGCGCTTCACCACCCACTCGGTGGATGACGCGGGCTTCGCGCGCTGGGTCTCGGAGGCGAAGGCCGCCAAGGGAACGCTCGACGCGGCGACCTATCTCAAGCTTGAGAAGCCGTCCGAAAAGGTGCCGGTGATGCGCTTCGGCGGCGTCGACAAGGGCCTGTTCGAGCGCATCGTGCAGATGTGCCCGGATCCCAAGCGCCCGTGCGATACCCACAACATGGGGCACGGCGGCCAGCCGGGCGTGAACAACCGCCACGCGATGCCGGGCGAGCCGGAAGGCGCGCTCTTCAAGGGCAACGAGGAAAAGCACGGCGGCGATCACCAGTCGAAGCCGGCCGGGCCGGCCCAGGGCACCCAGGATCCCGGATCCGAGGCGAACCGCAATATGACCCAGCTCCTCCGCCCCCGCGTGCCGGGTGCGAGCGCGGCCGACCGCGCATAAAGGCCGAACCATGTCAGACAGCATTCTCAAGACAATCTTCGGGCGACTGACGCTCGAAAGCTTCCCGATCCACGAGCCGATCCTGCTGGTCACCTTCGGGGCGGTCATGCTGGGCGGCGTCGCGGTGGTCGCGGCACTCACCTATTTCCGGCTTTGGGGCTATCTCTGGAAGGAGTGGTTCACCACGGTCGACCACAAGCGCATCGGGATCATGTACATCATCCTGGCGCTGATCATGTTCCTGCGCGGCTTCGCCGACGCGGTGATGATGCGTCTGCAGCAGGCCATGGCCTTCGGCGGCAGCGAGGGCTATCTGCCCGCGCACCACTTCGACCAGGTCTTCACCGCCCATGGCGTGATCATGATCTTCTTCGTGGCGATGCCGTTCGTCACGGGCCTCATGAACCTGGTGGTGCCGTTGCAGATCGGCGCCCGCGACGTGTCGTTCCCGTTCCTGAACAACTTCAGCTTCTGGATGACGGCGTTCGGTGCGGCGCTGGTGATGGTCAGCCTGTTCGTGGGCGAGTTCGCCCGCACCGGCTGGCTGGCGATGGCGCCGCTCTCGGGCCTCGACTACTCGCCGGACGTCGGTGTCGACTACTACATCTGGGCCTTGCAGGTGGCGGGTGTCGGTACCTTGCTATCGGGCGTCAACCTGATCGCGACCATCGTCAAGATGCGCGCGCCGGGCATGACCATGATGAAGATGCCGGTGTTCGTCTGGACGTCGCTGGCGACCAACGTGCTGATCGTCGCCGCCTTCCCGGTGCTGACCGCGGTGCTCGCGCTGCTGTCGCTCGACCGCTACGCCGGAACCAACTTCTTCACGAACACGCTGGGCGGTAACCCGATGATGTACGTGAACATGATCTGGATCTGGGGTCACCCGGAGGTGTACATCCTGATCCTGCCGGCGTTCGGCATCTTCTCGGAGGTGACCTCCACCTTCTCGAGCAAGCGCCTGTTCGGCTATACGTCGATGGTCTACGCGACCCTCGTCATCACCATCCTGTCGTACCTCGTCTGGCTCCATCACTTCTTCACGATGGGCTCGGGCGCGAGCGTGAACTCCTTCTTCGGCATCACGACGATGATCATTTCGATCCCGACGGGAGCGAAGATCTTCAACTGGCTGTTCACCATGTACAAGGGGCGCGTGCGCTTCGAACTGCCGATGATGTGGACGGTCGCGTTCATGCTGACCTTCGTGATCGGCGGCATGACCGGCGTCATCCTCGCAGTGCCGCCGGCGGACTTCGTCCTCCACAACTCGCTGTTCCTGGTCGCGCACTTCCACAACGTGATCATCGGCGGCGTGCTGTTCGGCCTGTTCGCGGGCGTGAACTACTGGTGGCCGAAGGCCATGGGCTTCCGCCTCGACCCGTTCTGGGGGAAGGTCAGCTTCTGGTGCTGGGTCGTCGGGTTCTGGGTCGCGTTTGCGCCGATCTACATCCTGGGCCTCATGGGCGTTACCCGTCGCCTGCGCGTGTTCGATGATCCGTCGCTCCAGATCTGGTTCATCATCGCAGGGCTGGGTGCCGCGCTGATCGCGGTGGGAATTCTCGCCATGCTGATCCAGTTCGGGGTGAGCATCCTGCGCCGCGACCAGCTGCGCGACCTGACGGGCGATCCGTGGGGTGGCCGCACGCTGGAGTGGGCGACCTCGTCCCCGCCGCCGGCCTACAACTTCGCGTTCACGCCGATCGTCCACGACCTGGACGCCTGGTACGACATGAAGAACCGTCAGGCCGTTCGTCCGACCGGTGGCTACCGCGACATCCACATGCCCAAGAACACGGGTGCCGGCCTCATCATCGCCGCGTTCTCGGCGATCTGTGCCTTCGGCCTGATCTGGTACATGTGGTGGCTGGCAGCCCTGGGCCTGCTGGGCGTGATCGCAGCGACGATCATCCACAGCTTCAACTATGACCGGGACTTCTACATCCCGGCCGCCGAAGTAACCGCCACCGAGGAAGCCTACGGGCGTCAGCTCGCCGCGGCAGGAGCAGCATAACGATGGCCGAGGCCACGATTCCGCCCGGCGCCGAGGCGCCCATGTTCTACGAGCTCGACGAGCATCATCACGACGCCGGGTCCAGCACCATGCTGGGCTTCTGGATGTACCTGATGAGCGACTGCCTCATCTTCGCGATGCTGTTCGCCTGCTACGGCGTCTACAGCGGCAGCCTGGCGGGCGGTCCCGGACCGCACGAGCTGTTCGACCTGAAGCTGGTCGCGGTGAACACCGCGATGCTGCTGCTGTCGTCGATCACCTATGGCTTCGCGATGATCGCAGCCGGCGAGCAGAACAAGGGCGCGACCCTTGGCTGGCTGGCCGCGACCGGCCTATTCGGCCTCGCGTTCCTGGGCATCGAGCTCTACGAGTTCTCGCACCTGATCCATGAGGGTGCGGGGCCGTGGCGCAGCGCGTTCCTGTCGGGCTTCTTCACGCTTGTCGGCACGCACGGCCTGCACGTCACCTTCGGCATCATCTGGCTGGTGGTGCTGATGGTGCAGGTGAGCCGCGGTGGCCTGATCGCCGCCAACCAGCGTCGCCTCCAGTGCCTGTCGCTGTTCTGGCACTTCCTCGACGTCGTCTGGATCGGCGTCTTCACCTTTGTCTATCTGTTGGGAGTGCTGCGATGAGCGCGGAACCCGTGGCCCATCACGCCAGCGGCGAAGCACATGGCTCGCGCCGCGACTATGTGATCGGCTTTCTCCTGTCGGTCGTGCTGACGGCGATCCCGTTCGCGCTCGTCATGACCAACGCCTTTTCGGATCCGCGGGTGACCGCGGGCATCGTGACGGCGATGGCGATGGTGCAGATCGTCGTTCACATGATCTACTTCCTGCACATGAACACCAAGTCGGAAAGCGGCTGGACGCTGATGGCGCTGATCTTCACGATCATCATCGTCGTCATCGTGGTCGCCGGATCGCTCTGGGTCATGTACCACATGAACCTCAACATGATGCCCGAGATGGCGTCCGAGGCCATGGAAGCGATGTGAAGCAGCGTGTCGCCCGGCTCACGCTGGGCACGCTGATTGCCCTGGTCTTCGCAGCGCTGGTGGCGCTGGGGATCTGGCAGCTGGAACGCCGCAGCTGGAAGCTGGCGTTGATCGCACAGGTGGAGCAGCGACTGCGCGCTCCACCTGTCGCGGCTCCGGGGCCGAGGGCCTGGGGCGGCATCGATGACGGGGACGTCTATACCCGCGTCGTCGCAAGCGGCCGGTACCGGGCCGGTGCGGACAGTTTCGTACAGGCTAGCACGCAGCTCGGTCCCGGATATTGGGTGTTGACGCCGCTCGACACGGGCAAGTTCACGCTCCTAGTCAACCGGGGCTTCGTGCCGCCGGAGCTGCGCGGCAAGGTGGCGGCTCCCGAAGGAGAAGTTTCCGTGGAGGGGCTGTTGCGGGTGACGGAGCCCGGCGGTGGTTTCCTGCGCAGCAACGATCCCGCGCAGGATCGCTGGTACTCGCGCGACGTTGCAGCGATCGCCAGCAAGCGGGGGCTTGAGAATGTCGCTCCCTATTTCATCGATGCCGTCGAACCACGCTCCGGATGGCCGCGCGGCGGCCTGACGGTCGTCCGCTTCCGGAACAATCACCTTGGGTACGCCTTCACCTGGTTTGGGCTGGCCGTCGGTCTGCTGGTGATGGTCGCGGTCGCCCGCCGCTGGGGAAGGGAGGTCCACGAGGCGCCGCCACATGACGCGTAGCATCGCCTTTCGCGCCGACGGGGAGGCCGGAAGCCGGAACCAGCGGCTGCTGGTACAGCTCCGCTGGATCGCGATCGGGGGGCAGCTGACCGCGATCCTGGCCGTACACTTCGGTCTTGGTATCACGCTCCCGCTGACGCCGATGCTGGCGACGCTGGGGGTGCTCCTCGGCCTCAACCTATTCGCCCTGTTCCGCCGGGGCAGGGCGACCACCAACCTCCAGATGTTCGGCGTACTGCTGGTCGATGTCGGTGCGCTGACGGTCCAGCTCTACCTGTCGGGCGGGGCCACCAACCCGTTCGTGACCCTCTACCTATTGCAGGTCGTCATCGGCGCGGTGCTGCTGTCCGCCTGGTCGAGCTGGGCGCTGGTCGCGATGACCAGCGTGGCGTTTGCAGCGCTCGCGGTGGTGCATCGGCCGCTGCCGCTGCCGGCGGCATTGGCGAGCGACCTGTCCCCGGGGTTCATGGCCGCCAACTGGTTCAATTTCACGCTCACCTCGATCCTTCTCGTAGCGTTCGTGACCCGCATGGCCCGCAACGTCCGTGATCGGGACGCGCATCTGGCGGCGATTCGCCAGCGAGCGGCGGAAGAGGACCACATCGTCCGCATGGGACTGCTTGCGAGCGGGGCTGCGCACGAGCTGGGGACCCCACTCGCGTCGCTTTCCGTGGCGCTGGGCGACTGGCGGCAGGAGCCCGCCATCGCCGGCAGTCCGCGGCTCGCCGCCGAGGTGGACGAGATGCGGGACGAGATCGCCCGCTGCAAGAAGATCCTGGGCGGCGTCCTGTTCGCCGCGGGCGAAGTCACCGGCGAGGCGCCGGTGCGCACCAGTCTGCATCGCTTCCTGGAAGGCGTCGTCGAAGACTGGCGCGGCAAGGGTCCGGTTCCTCTCCGGTTCGAGAGCCATCTGGGGCCGGACCGCCCGATCGTCGCCGATCGGGCGCTGGCGCAGGCGCTCACCAACCTTTTCGACAATGCGACCGAGGCCGGCGCCGGGTCGATCACGCTGGCGGCGGTGATGGACGGCCCCATATTGGTGCTGGCGGTTCGGGACGACGGACGCGGCTTTCGGGAGGATATGTTGGGGACTGTCGGGCAGCCGTATCGCAGCAGCAAGGAAGCGGGCGGCCTAGGGCTGTTCCTGGCGACCAACGTGCTGCGGACGCTGGGCGGCACGCTGGAGGCCCAGAACCGGGCCGGCGGCGGCGCCGAGGTGGTGTTGGCGCTGCCGATCGCGTCGCTCGCGCTGGAGGAGACGGAATGACCGACCGCAGGCTCCTGATCGTCGAGGACGACGCCGTCTTCGCGCGTACGCTCGCCCGGTCGTTCGAGCGGCGTGGCTACCAGGTGGAGGTGACGGCGGATCTTGAGGATCTGGCCGGCATCGTCGATCGCTTCGCGCCGGAGTTCGCGGTCGTGGATCTGCGGCTCGGCGGGGCATCGGGCCTTGCCTGTGTCGAGCAGCTTCATGCCGCGGACCCGGAGATGCGCATCGTGGTGCTGACGGGCTTTGCGAGCATCGCCACGGCGGTGGAGGCGATCAAGCTGGGCGCTACCAACTATCTGACGAAGCCCTCGCACACCGACGAGATCGAGGCGGCGTTCGACCGGCCCGGCGGCGACGCTCAGGTCGAGGTCTCCGCCACCCCGACGACGATCAAGACGCTGGAGTGGGAGCATATCCACCAGACGCTGGCCGCGAGCGACTTCAACGTGTCGGAGGCCGCGCGGCGGCTCGGCATGCATCGGCGTACCCTCGCTCGGAAGCTGGAGAAGCGCCACCTTTCCTAATCCGGCCGCCTTGACGACCGCGGTGCGCGGCGCGACGGCGGGCGCAAGTTGCTGTCAGGAGAGTGGGTTGGAGCAGGACAAGGACGCGCGCCACAATGCCAGGATGCGCAAGGTACAGCTTGCGCGCCAGGCGATGATGGCGACCAAGACGATCGAGAAGGGGCTGCTGATCGTCCACACGGGGCCGGGCAAGGGGAAGACTACCGCGGCGCTCGGCATGGCGGTGCGGGCGATTGGCCACGGCATGAAGGTGGGCGTGATCCAGTTCGTGAAAGGGGCGATGGATACCGGCGAGAAGGCGGTGTTCGACGCGCTTTCGGATCACATCGAGTTTCGACCGATGGGGGAGGGCTTCACCTGGGACACCCAGGACCGTGCTCGCGACGTCGCCGTGACCCGCACCGCCTGGGAAGAGGTGAAGCGGATGCTGGAGGATCCGACCTACGACATGGTGATCGCGGACGAGCTCAACATCGTCCTGCGCTATGACTATCTGCCAGTGGAAGAGGTGCTGGCGGCGGCTGCGGCACGGGGGCCTCGGCAGCATTTCGTCGTCACCGGGCGCAACGCGCCGCAGGCGCTGATCGACGTGGCCGACCTCGTCACCGAGATGACGCAGGTCAAGCATCCGTTCCGGGACGGGGTGAAGGCGCAAGCCGGGATCGAATTCTGATCGGGCAAGCGATCCCGGCAACGCAGCGCGATTGACCCCGCCCGGCGGCGCGGCTACCGGGCGGCATGCGACAGGTTCCCCGGAGACGGGGATGAAAAGGGAACGGGAAAACCCCGGCTGCCCCTGCAACTGTACGCGGCGAGCCACCGCGCCATACGCCATTGGGAGTGATCCTGAGAAGGCGGCGAGGACCAGCTGAGACCCGCGAGCCAGGAGACCTGCCTGACGCAGTCGTCCTTCGATCGGTCAGGGTGCGCCGAACGGACGGGGAAACCCGAGCGACGACATCGTCAGCCTGCATGCTTGCGGGGGCGAGGGCGTGCGCCCTCTCCCGGCAAGCAGCGGGCGTTGCATGTTGAAGGGGGTTTCATGATCCGAGTTCTTGCGCCGTTGCCGCTGCTGTTTTCGCTTCCCGCTTTTGCACAGGAGGCGCCGGCGCCCGACGCTGCGACTGCCCCGGCTTCCGACGAGGTCGTTGTCACTGCCACCCGCACGCCCGTCGCTGCCGATCGGGTCGCCGCATCCATCACGGTGCTCGACAAGGAAGCGATCGACCGGGCCCAGGACCTGAGCGTGGCAGGGCTGCTGCTCCGCACCCCGGGCGTCAGCCTGTCGAGCAACGGCGGCTATGGTACCGCCACGTCGGTCCGCATCCGCGGTGCCGAGGCCGACCAGACGGTGGTGGTGATCGACGGCGTCAAGCTGAACGATCCGTCCTCGACGGGCGGCGGCTACAACTTCGCGAACCTGCTGGTGGGGGATGCCTCCCGCATCGAGGTGCTGCGCGGCGTCCAGTCGATCCTCTGGGGCAGCCAGGCGATCGGCGGCGTCGTCAACGTCGTGACGCCGCTGCCGCAGAGCGATCTGGAAGGGAGCTTCGACGTCGAGGCGGGGTCACGCGACACCGTGAGCGCCCGCGCCGCGGTGGGCGGGCAGACCGGCCCGCTCGCATGGCGCTTGGGTGGGCAGACGTTCACCACCGATGGTGTCTCGGCAGTAGCGCCGGACTTCGGTGGCCGCGAGGCGGACGGCTATACGAACCAAAGCGCGCAGGGCCGCGCCCGGCTCGAGCTGGCGACCGGCGTCAGCGCCGAGGTGCGGGGCTATTATGCCAATGGACGCGTGGAGATCGACGGGTTCGCCGGCGACAGCCTGGAGTATTCGCGCAACCGCGAGTTCGTGGGATATGCGGGCCTGAACGTCGACCTTCTGGGGGGCCGTCTGCGCAACCGCTTCGGCTACGGCTATACCGACACCAACCGCGACAACTATGATCCGGCGCGCGAGCGGCCCAAGACCTTCGACGCGGCAGGCCGGAACGAGCGCCTCGAGTATCAGGGCAGCCTTGCGATCGCGACCGGATGGAATGCCGTGTTCGGAATCGAGAACGAGAAGTCGCGCTTCCGCTCCGTTTCGCCTTCCGGCGCCTTGTCGGACCCGGTGCCGGAGCCGGCGCGCGGCAAGGCCGAACTCACCGGCGTCTTTGGGCAGGTCAACGGCATGGTGATCGACGGCCTCACCCTGACTGCGGGGCTGCGGCAGGACGACCACAACCGCTACGGCAGCAAGACGCTGTTCGCCGGCGGCGGTGCCTGGGCACTGCCGTGGGGCACCGTGGTTCGCGCCAGCTACTCGGAAGGCTTCAAGGCGCCGACGCTCTACCAGCTGTTCTCCGAATACGGGAACCAGGCCCTCAACCCCGAGCGCGCGCGGAGCTGGGAGGCAGGGGTCGAGCAGCGCCTGCTCGACCGGGCGGTGACGCTTTCGGCGACCTATTTCGAGCGCCGGACCCGCGACCTGGTCGAATACATCGGCTGCGGTGCCACGCCGGACCCGCTCTGCGTCATCCCCGGGACCGACATCGCGCGCTGGGGCTATTACGACAACATCGCCCGCGCGTTCGCCCGCGGAGTGGAAGCCACCGTCGCTGCCCGCCTGGGTTCGCGAGTGACCGCCGACGCCAACTATAGCTGGACCGAGGCCGAGAACCGCTCGACCGGCAGCGCCTATGGCAACTGGTTGCCGCGGCGTCCCCGCCACACGGCCAACGCGTCCGCGACCTACAGCCTGCCGAGTGGCGCGTCCCTGGGCGCGGCGCTGCGCTGGGCCGGCAAGAGCTACGACAATGCGGCCAATACGACGCGACTGGACGACTATACGCTGGTCGATGTCCGGGGCGAGGTCCCGCTGAGCCCGAAGGTCCGGCTGTTCGCGCGGGTGGAGAACCTGTTCGACGAGGACTATGCCACCGTCTACCGGTACGGCACGCTCGGCCGCAGCGTCTATGCAGGTCTGCGCGGCCGCTTCTGAGGGAAATGATCGATGACGACACCCCGTTCTTCCCAAGCCGCATCGGCACTCTGGATCCTGCTGCTTACCGTGGCGAGCGTCGCGACCACCCTGGTGTTCAAGTGCGCGACGCCATTCCCGGCGCTTGCCGCCCTGGCTGCGGTGCACATGCGGGCAAAGGACGGGGTGTCGCTCGCGCTGCTCGCATGGGCGGCGAGCCAGCTCGTCGGCTTCTGCTGGCTTGATTACCCTCTGGCCGCCAACAGCCTCGGCTGGGGTGGAGTGATGGGGCTCGCGGCCGTCGCGGGCGCCATCGCAGCCCACTGGACTGCCGCGCGATCGGGGGCTGGGCTCCTCACCCGGCTCGGCCTGAGCTTCGTCGCGTCCTTCGTCGCCTTCAAGGTGATGATCCTTCTCGGCACCGTAGTGCTGGATGGCGGGACCGCGGCTTTCGCTCCCGACGTGCTGCTGCGCCAGCTCGCGCGCAACGCGGCCGTGCTCGCAGGCTTGCTGGTTCTCCACCGTCTGCTCATCAGCCTCGGCGTGCCGCCCGTGCAGACGGAGCGTGCGCTCGCATGATCCTGAAGCCAGCGGCCACCGGGCCGGCGATCGTCGCCTGCAACACCTGCCGCGTGCCCGGTGAGGACCAGGCCGGCGACAGCGGCAAGCGAAGCGGTGCCCGCCTGGTCGAGGCACTGCGGGCCGTGCAGGCGAGCGATCCTGCCTATGGGGCCGTGGCAGTCGAGGAGATGCCCTGCCTGTTCGCCTGCGGGGACTCCTGCACCCTGCATCTGCGCGCGCCGGAGAAGGTCGGCTACGTCCTCGGGCGCTTCACGCCGGACGAGGGTGCGGCACGTGCGATCCTGGACTATGCGGTCCTGTATGCCGACAGCGATGCGGGACAGGTGCCCTATCGCGACTGGCCGGAAGGTGTGAAGGGGCACTTCCTGACGCGCATGCCACCTGCCGGCTTCGTGGTGGCATGAGCGGCTTCTTCGCTTCGGCCGCAGCGTTCGAAGCGGCGTTAGGAAGCCTTCGGAGCATCGATGCGGCAGCGCGCGATGCTGCTGCCGCCCGTCAAGACGTCCTCACCAAGCCACCCGGTTCCCTGGGCAGGCTGGAGGAGATCGCGCTGTTTGTCGCCGGGTGGCAGGCACGCGAGCGTCCCCGGATCGACCGGGGGCGGGTGGCGATCTTCGCGGGCAACCATGGCGTCGCGACGCGGGGCGTAAGTGCCTTTCCGTCCGAAGTTACGGCGCAGATGGTCGCCAACTTCGAAGCCGGAGGCGCCGCCATCAATTCCTTGGCCCGTGCCGCCGGGCTGGAACTAGTCGTCGTCCCGATCGAGCTCGGCCGCCCGACGAAGGACTTCGTCGAAGCGCCGGCCATGTCCGCCGAGGAGTGCCTCGCGGCGCTCAATCTGGGCGCCGCGGTGGTCGAGCCGGATCTCGACCTGCTCGTGCTGGGCGAGATGGGCATCGGCAACTCGACGGCGGCGGCCGCATTGGCGGCAGCGAGCTTCGGCGGCGGCGCGCGGGATTGGGTGGGGCCGGGTACCGGCGTCCACGGTAGTGCATTCGAAGCCAAGGTCGCGGCAGTCGACGCCGCCCTGACCCGTCACACGAAGGCGGCCTCGGGTGCCTTTGACATTCTTCGGCGCTTGGGCGGGCGGGAGATCGCCGCCATCGCCGGAGCGGTGCTCGCGGCACGGCAGGCAGGCGTTCCCGTGCTGCTCGACGGCTTCATCTGCTGTTCCGGCGTGGCTCCGCTTGCGGCGACCAACCCGGACATCGTCGGGCATTGCCTCGCCGGTCATTGCTCGGCCGAGCCCGGTCACGCGCGGCTGCTCGATCGACTTGGGCTTACCCCGATCCTGTCCTTGGGGATGCGATTGGGGGAGGGGAGCGGTGCTGCGGTGGCAGCAGGCGTGGTGCGCGCCGCGATCGCGACCCACGACCAGATGGCGAGCTTTGCCGAGGCAGGCGTTTCCGAGGCGTGACGGCGCCGATCGATCTTCACCTGATGCGCCACGGCGAGCCGGCGCTTGCCGGCCGGCTTCTCGGCAGCACGGATTGTGCAGTACTCCCCGACGGGGTGCGGGCATGCCGTTCGGCTGCGACCGGGTTGGCCATCCGACAGGTGG
This sequence comes from Sphingomonas molluscorum, assembly GCF_039522995.1. NCBI lineage: Bacteria > Pseudomonadati > Pseudomonadota > Alphaproteobacteria > Sphingomonadales > Sphingomonadaceae > Sphingomonas > Sphingomonas molluscorum. Next base: position 411,649 of record NZ_BAAAEL010000015.1, read on the forward strand.
TCGCGTCCGATCTGCGCCGCTCGTCGGACTGCGCCAGGGCGATCGCCACGGATCACCAGGTACCGCTGCGCCTTGATGGCCGTTGGCGGGAACTCGATTTCGGACATTGGGACGGACGGAGCCCGGAAGAGGTGGACGCTGCGGCTCTCCGCGAGTTCTGGGACGATCCGGATGGCGCGCCGCCTCCCGGTGGCGAGCGCTGGTCGACGCTCCTCGCGCGCGTCGCCCGAGCCCTGGAAGAGGTCGAGGACGGCAGCCTGATCGTTACTCACGCGGGCGCCATGCGGGCGGCTCTGGTAGCGACCTGCGGCTTCGACCGGCGTCAGAGTTGGGCCTTTGATCTGCCTTATGCCTGTGTGCTCTCGCTACGCCTCTGGCGCGGCGAGGCACCCGCGGCGCAGATCCTGGCACTGCGCCCATGAAGGGGCTGCTGCTCGCCCTCGGCTTCCTCACCCGCCTGCCGGTTCCGTCGGGGGCCGCCGATCCTGAGGCGTTTGCGTCCGCGATTCGCTGCTACCCGCTCGTAGGGCTGGTGGTGGGGGCGCTCGTTGCCGGTGCGGGATCGCTCGGGAGCCTCGCCGACCCATGGGTCGGCGCGCTTGCGGCGCTCGCCTGCTGGGTCGGGGTGACGGGCGCGCTGCATCTCGACGGCCTTGCCGATGTTGCTGACGGAGTCGGTGCCGCGCACGGCGATCGTAGTCGCCTGATCTCGGTCATGGCCGACCCTCATGTCGGCAGCTTCGGCGTGGCAGCGATCGTGTTGCAACTGCTGGCCAAGCTGGTGCTGCTTCATGGCGCGGCGGGCGTCGGATGGACTCCGGTCGTGCTGGTGCCGTTTGCCGCCCGCATGGGCCCGCTCGCCTGGGCCCGCTGGGTCCGGCCGCTCAAGCCGGCTGGGCTGGGCGCAACCGTGGCCTCGGCGGTCCGCGCGCGGGACCTGTGGGGCTGGGCGGCCGTGTTGGCGGCCGCATGCGTCGCAGTGCCTTCCCTGATCGTCGCGCCGCTGCTGATCGCGGCTGCTGCGGCCTGGTTCCGTTGCCGCCTGGGCGGTGTCACCGGAGACGCGCATGGAGCGGGGATCGAGCTGATGGAGACCGGGCTGCTGGTGACGCTAGTCGTGATCGGCCAGCGCTGACAGCGCGATCAGCGCGTCGATGTCGACATGCTGCTCCAGCTCCGCCGCGATACCGTCGAGCGCGCGGTCGACGGAAGCGCTGTGGTCCGGGCCGCTGCCTGCCACGCCGATCCGCGCGAGCCACGCGCGCCGTTGCGCGGCCAGCCCCAGCAGACCATGCACATAGCTTCCGGTCACCAGCCCATCCGCACTCACCGCGCCGTCCGTCCGGCCGTCTTCGAAGCGCACCGCGGCGTGTGCCGTGTCGGGGCCCGTGGTCCTGCCCAGATGGATTTCATAGCCCTCGAACGCTGCGCCATGGGCGGTACCGCGGACCTCTGCCAGCGCCTTGTCGCCGCCGAGCACCGTGTCCACCGCCAGTAGCCCGAGCCCTTCGACCCTCTCCGCAGGCCCCTCGAACCCCTCTGGATCGGCGATGCTGCGTCCGAGCATCTGGTAGCCGCCACACAGGCCCAGCACCGGGCGCCCGCGCCGATGATGCGCCCGTATGTCGATGTCCCACCCTTGTGCGCGGACGAAGCGGAGGTCGGCGATCGTCGCCTTGGAGCCGGGAAGGACGATCAGCGCCGCCTCTGCCGGGATCGGCGTGCCGGGCGGGACCATCACCAGTTCCACGTCGGGTTCGAGCCGGAGCGGATCGAGATCGTCGAAGTTGGCGATGTGGGCGGTGATCGGGCATGCAACCAGCACGCGATCCGCTCTCGGTGCCTGGGATTGCTGGAGCACGACCGCATCCTCGCTCGGCAGCCTGGCGGCATCCGTGAGCCACGGCACCACGCCGAAGCCGCGCCATCCCGTCCGTTCTGCGATCGCATGATAGCCATCGGAGAACAGCGCCGGGTCGCCCCGAAACTTGTTGACCAGAAAGCCGTGGATCATGGCGGCATCCTCGGGGTCGATCACCGCGCGCGTGCCGACCAGCGACGCGATGACGCCGCCCCGGTCGATGTCGCCGACCAGCACCACCGGCACCCCGGCTGCGCGTGCGAAGCCCATGTTGGCGATGTCGCCGGCGCGCAGGTTGATTTCGGCAGGCGAGCCGGCGCCCTCGATCACGACGATGTCCGCCTCGGCCTGCAAGCGCCGGTAGCTCGCCAGCACCTCGTCCAGCAGGCCTTCGCGACCCTGGCGCCACTGCGCAGCCCGAAGAATGCCGCGCACCTGCCCCCGCACTACCAGTTGCGAGGTACGGTCCCCCTGGGGTTTCAGCAGCACCGGGTTCATGTCGACGCTGGGTCGCACCCGCGCAGCCAGGGCCTGGGTCGCCTGGGCACGGCCGATCTCGCCGCCTTCCGCCGTGACTGCGGCGTTGTTCGACATGTTCTGCGGCTTGAAGGGGCGCACGCGCAGGCCGCGATTGGCGAGCGCCCGGCAGAGGCCCGCGACCAGCACCGACTTGCCGACGTCAGAGCCGGTCCCCTGCAGCATCAACGCACCCATGCGACGGCTCCCGCAATTACCCAGAGGAAGAGACAGGCGCGACGATAGACGCGGAGCGCTCGAAGAAGGTCGGTTGATGTCGGGTCCGGATATTCGCCACCGATCCACGGCTTGTCCGCCGTCACGCCGTCATAGGCGACCGGGCCGGCCAGCCGGACGCGAAGGGCGCCGGCCATCGCCGCTTCCGTCCAACCGGCATTGGGGGACGCATGACGGCGGGCGTCGCGCAGCATCGTCCGCCATCCGCCGGCGCCAGCAAGGCAGAGGAGGGCACCACCCAATCGTGCCGGCAGAATATTGGCCAAGTCGTCAATCCGCGCCGATGCCCAGCCGAAGGCACGCCAGCGCGGCTCTCGATGGCCGATCAGGCTGTCCGCAGTGTTGAGCGCCTTGTACGCCCAGAGCCCCGGCAGTCCCAGCAGCAGAAGCCAGAAGAGCGGCGCGGCGATGCCGTCGCAGAAGCTCTCTGCAAGGCTTTCGATGCCGGCGCGCGCGACGCCGGCTTCATCGAGCGCGGCAGTGTCCCTGCCGACGATGCGGGAGACTGCAGCACGCGCCCCGGGCAGGTCGCCGGCCAGCAGGGCCGCTGCGACGGGCCGGACGTGATCGTCCAGGCTCCGCTGCGCCAGGCCGGGTGCCGCCAACAGCGCCACGCCGATCCAGCCATACGGACCCAGCAGGTTGCGGGCCATTCGTTCGAGGAGCCAGGCGCCACCCGCTGCGGCGACGATCAGGAGCATGACCGTGAGAACCCCGGCGGCGCGGCGGCTCCACTCCGGCCGGTCCGGAACGTTCCAGCGCGCCTCGCACGCACCGATCAGGCGCGCGAAGCCGCCGACGGGGTGGCCGACGCGGGCATAGAGCCGCTCGGGCCACCCGACTGCGGCATCGATCGCAAGCGCGAGCAGGGCGATCGGCTCAGCGATGGGAGAGCGCCCGGTCGAGCCGCGCCAGCGCCGCCGCATCCGCTGGAAGGCCGATGCGCAGCCACTCGGGCGCATAGTCGAACGGCCGGGTCAGGATGCCCCGGTGCGCCAGACTGGTGAAGAGCGCCTGCGCCCCTGCGTCCTCGATCAGACGGAATAGCGGACCTGCGCCCTGCGGCTCGAGATCATGACGGCGCAGCACCGCATCCAGAGTCCCGCAGCGCTCTGACAACTGCTTGCGGGCATCCGCGATCCAGTCGGCATCGGCATAGGCGGCAGTGCCGAGCGCGATCGCGTGGGCGGAGACCGGCCAGCTTCCCAGCCGATCGCGCAACGCCGCCACCAGATCTGCCGCGCCACAGGCGAAGCCCAGGCGGACGCCGGCCAAGCCGAAGAACTTCCCGAACGACCGGAAGACGAGCACCCGATCGTTTGGCGTCAGATGCGGGAGCACGCTTACCTCTGGAGTCGCGTCGGCAAAGGCCTCGTCGATCACCAGCACGCCACCTGCGCGAGCAATGCGACGGGCCAGGTCCAGCATCTGTTCGGGCGCGACCACGCGGCCGTCCGGGTTGTTCGGGTTCGCGAGCAGCAAGGTGCCGTCGCCGACCGCCCCAAGCTCATCGATCCGGACCGTGCCGCTGCACGCGAGGGCATCCGCGTGAGTTCGGTAGCCGGGCGCACCGTGGCGGTGCGGGGACGGCAACCCGAGGCCGCCGAGCAGCCGCAGCCCCAATTCGGTGCCCGGCAAAGCGGTGATCGCCAGATGCTGCGCGCCAAACGCGGCGGCGGCGGCCGCCTCCAGTGCCGCGCGCGATCGCTCCGAGGGTAGCCGATCGAGGTCGATGTCGGGCGCGATCGTCGGGCTCCATGCAACGGGGTTGATCCCGGTGGAGAGATCGAGCCATGGCTGCGGCGCATCGGGAAAGCAGTGCGTCGCCTCTTCGAGGGAGCCGCCGTGGAACATCAGTGCGCGCAATGCGGAGCCTCGACTTGGGGTGCGGCAGCCTCCATCCGCATTGGCGGCGCAACAGGCAAGGGGCAAGGATGAGCATCGAACGATCGGGACGCACGATGCTGGTGCTGGGCGGCGCCCGTTCGGGCAAGAGCCGCTACGCACAAAGCCTGGCAGAGGCATCGGGTGGTCGGCTGGTCTTCGTCGCGACTGCCCAGGCGTTCGACGACGAGATGACCGATCGCATTCGCCGGCATCAGGCCGATCGCGATGACCGCTGGACGACCGTCGAGGCGTCGGTCGACTTGGCCGGCGCGGTCGCGGCCGCGGATCGCGAGGACGCTGTGGTGCTGGTCGACTGCCTGACGCTGTGGGCTTCCAACTTGCTGCTCGGCGAGGAGGATGCCGAGGAGCGGCTGGCGCAGTTGCTGGCGGCACTGGAGCGCGCGCGGGGGCGGGTGCTGCTCGTGGCCAACGAGGTCGGGCTCGGCATTGTGCCCGACAACGCGCTCGCCAGGACGTTTCGGGATCTTGCCGGCACCATCAACCAGCGCGTCGCCGCGGCGGTCGACCGGGTGCACATGACCGTGGCGGGCCTCCCCATCGTCGTGAAGTGACCCCGATCCGGCTTGACACCTGCCGGGCGCAAGCGGCAGCACGGGGGCGACGACATGGGAGAGATCGGGCACCAGCCCGGCGCCGAAGGAGCAACCGCCCCGGAAACTTTCAGGCAGAAGGACCGGTCGTCATCAACATCTGGAGAGAGGCGCGCTGGCGTCCGCCGACGGGATAGCATTCTCAGGCAGGAAGGACAGAGGGGGCATGCAACCGCCGGAAGGCGGGGAGTTCATCATGCCGGACGATCCTTCCCAGAACAGCCGCGCCGACGCGCGCCGCGCGATCAGCGTCACCGAATTGTTCACGATCGGCATCGGCCCGTCGAGCTCGCACACCGTGGGGCCGATGCGCGCGGCCCATGGCTTTGCTGAGGCGGCGCTGGAGGCGCTGCTGCCGGTTCGCGTCCGCTGCGAGCTCTTCGGTTCGCTGTCGCTGACGGGACGTGGGCACGCGACCGACAGCGCCGTCGTGCTCGGGCTTGCCGGCCATCTGCCCGATACCGTGAACCCCGACGCCGTACCGGAAATCCTGCGGGCGGTGCGCGAACGCGGCCAGCTGCAGCTTGGTGGGCGGGTGCCGATCGCGTTCGGCGCGGACGACATCGTCTTCTCGCACGAGTTCTTGCCCGGGCATCCCAATGCGGTGCGCTTCACCGCCTGGGATGCGGACGGGGGCGAACGCACGCAGACCTATTTCTCCATCGGCGGCGGCGTGGTGGTGGAGGCGGGCGCCGGATTGCACATCGCCAATGCCGCGGTCGCGCATCCATTTGCCTCTGGTGCCGAGTTGCTCGAACTGGGCGAGGCGACCGGCCTTTCGATCGGTGAGATCGTCCGTCGCAACGAGTGCGCCTGGCGCAGCCGCGAGGAAACCGATGCCTTTCTGGACGCGGTGCGGGCGGCGATGCTCGCCTCCATCGACCGGGGCTGTGCGACCGACGGCGTGCTGCCGGGGGGGCTGAACGTCCGCCGTCGTGCCAAGGCGCTGCACACGACGCTGGCCGCGCGCAGCGATCGAGCGGCGCCGGCTTCGGTGATGGAATGGATCAGCCTGTGGGCGCTCGCCGTCAACGAGGAGAATGCGGCCGGCGGACGGGTGGTTACCGCGCCCACGAACGGGGCCGCGGGCGTAATCCCGGCAGTGCTCCAATATTACGAGCGGTTCGTGGAAGGAGCGACGCCGGAGGGCTCGCGGGTGCTGCTCGCGACCGCGGCCGCCATCGGTTTCCTGTACAAGAAGCGCGCTTCGATCTCGGCGGCCGAGATGGGGTGCCAGGGTGAGGTCGGCGTCGCCTGCTCGATGGCGGCAGCGGGACTTGCGGCGGTGCTTGGTGGCACGAACCAGCAGATCGAGAATGCCGCAGAGATCGGCATGGAGCACAACCTAGGCCTGACCTGCGACCCCATTGGGGGCCTGGTGCAGGTGCCCTGTATCGAGCGTAACACCATGGGTGCGGTGAAGGCGGTCAACGCCGCTTACCTGGCGCTGCACGGCGACGGCAGCCACATCGTGCCGCTGGATGCGGTGATCGAGACGATGCGGCAGACGGGCGACCACATGCGATCCGAGTACAAGGAAACGAGCCTTGGCGGCTTGGCGGTGAACGTCGTCGCCTGCTGACGGCTTGCCTGAGGGACCCGTTCCGGTCCATTCGGCCGCCATGCCGAAGATCCGCGCCGACCAGCTGCTCGTCGACCGAGGCCTTGCCGAGAGCCGCACCCGCGCGCAGGCGCTGGTGATGGCCGGCCTGGTGTTCGTCGGTGATCGCAAGATCGACAAGCCGGGCCAGCAACTGGCGGACGATGCCGTGCTGGACGTGCGGGGGCGCGACCATCCCTGGGTTTCCCGCGGCGGGGTCAAGCTCGCCCACGGCCTCGAGCACTTCGGCTGGACGGTCGACAACGCGGTTGCGATCGACGTCGGTTCGTCCACGGGGGGCTTCACCGACGTGCTCCTGACCCGCGGCGCGGCGCGCGTCTATGCCGTCGACAGCGGCACCAACCAGCTCGCCTGGAAGCTCCGCCAGGACCCCAGGGTCATCGTGCACGAGCAGACGAGTGCGCGGCTCCTCACCGCGACGCATGTCCCGGAGGGGGTGGACCTGATCGTCTGCGACGCGAGCTTCATCGCGCTCGCCAAGGTGCTCGACGTGCCGATGGGGTTCGCGAAGCCGGGCGCACGGTTGCTCGCGCTGGTGAAGCCGCAGTTCGAGGCCGGGCGCGCGGAGGTGGGCAAGGGCGGCGTCGTCCGCGATCCCGCCGTGCACGCGCGCGTGTGCGAGGAGGTGGCGAACTGGCTCACCGGTCGCGGCTGGCAGGTGGAGGGCGTGACGCAGAGCCCCATCACCGGTCCCGAAGGCAACGTCGAGTTCCTCATCGCAGCTCATGCTCCCGACGAGGGCAGCGGTCCCGAATAGGGACAGGCTCTGAGTGGCGGCTCCGGCTTGCATTGCACCCGGCCGCACCGCAGACAACGCGACCGGATGAACAGGATTGAGCGCGTGAACGAGATCGCTTCCAGAGCGCAACTGCGTGCGGGATTCCTGCGGTGGGCGATCGTGACCGTGCCGCTCGTCCTCCTCCTGGGACTGGTGGCCGGCAGCCTGGTTCCCGCGGGATCCCAGAACGCCTGGTACGCCGCCTTGGCAAAGCCGTGGTTCACGCCCCCGGACTGGGCCTTTCCTATCGCCTGGACGCTGATCTACCTGCTGCTGGGCGTGGCCTTGGCCATGGTGCTCGACGCGCGAGGCGCGCGCGGGCGTGGGATCGCCGTCAGCGCCTTTGTGGTGCAACTGGTGCTCAACCTCGCCTGGATGCCTCTGTTCTTCGGAGCGCATCGGGTGTCCGCGGCTCTGGCGTTGATCCTGGTGCTGCTTGTTGTGGTGGCGCTTACGGCTTGGCTGTTTGCCCGGATCCGCCCGCGTGCGGCGCTGCTTTTCGTGCCCTATGTCGCGTGGCTGACCCTGGCGACGGCGCTCACCTGGGAGATCGATCAGCGTAATCCGGGTGCCGAAACCCTTGTGCCCGCGACCTCGTCTGCCCAAATGGCGATCTAGACGCGGGAAGGACCTGACACATGCAATCCGAAAACCGGATCTTCGACGATTTCGCCAAGTTCGTGAACGGTGCTGCCGGCACGCTGGCTGGCATGGCGCGTGAGGGCGAAAGCGCAGCGCGCGAGCGAGTGCGTGAATTCGTCGGCGGGCTCGACTTCGTCAGCCGTGACGAGTTCGAGGTCGTGAAGGCGATGGCCGTTGCCGCGCGGGACGAGGCAGATGGCCTGAAGGCTCGACTGGAAGCGCTGGAGGCGAAGCTCGCTGCTGGAGGCGCCGCGCCGGCGGCGGCGGAACCGCTTGCGGGCGACAGCATCGGCTAACGGGTTTTCCCCAGCTTTCTGGACCAAGCGGCGCGCGTCGACCTTGTGTCGGTGCGCGCCGCTTGGCATTTCCGAACCATGACGACTGCCCACCCGGAAAGGACCTGATGCTCGACGAAGCCGAGGATGATCGCGACGCTGCCGCTCCGATCGATATGTTGGAGCGCTACTTCGCCGCGCACGGCTGGTCGCACCAGCGCGACGAGGATGAGATCGTCGCCAAGGTCAAGGGAAGCTGGACGGAGTTCGAGTTGCGCGCGATCTGGCGGGCGGACGACGGCGTGCTCCAATTCCTGGCCTTTCCGGACGTGCGCGTCGCGGACGACCGACGCGCGACCATCTATGAGGCGATAGGCCTGATCAACGAGCAGTTGTGGATCGGGCACTTCGAGCTTTGGTCGTCGAGCGGCATCCTGCTGTTCCGCCATGCTGCGATGATCGACGTCGAGGAAGCGGCGCTCTCGCTGGAGCAGGCCGAGGTTCTGGTCGATACCGCGATCGACGAGTGCGAGCGCTTCTATCCGGTGTTCCAGTTCGTGTTGTGGGGCGGCAAGTCTCCGCGAGAAGCAATCGCCGCCTCGATGATCGAGACGCGGGGCGAGGCGTGACGCAGCCGCTCGCCGGACCGATCTGGCTGGTCGGATGTGGCAACATGGCCGGAGCGATGCTGCGCCGTTGGCTGGACACCGGCCACGTGTCTGCGGCTGACGTCACCGTCATCAATCGCAACGGCACGCTGCCGATCGACGGCATTCGCGTGCTGACGGAGGTGCCTGCCGACGCGCCCGCACCAGCGACCATGATGCTGGGGGTGAAGCCGCAGCAGCTCGACATCATCGCGCAGACGGCGGTTGCACAGGTCCGCCCCAGGCTTCTGCTGTCGATCCTGGCAGGCGTGGAGAATGCAGCGCTTGGGGCGCGATTCCAGGCGGATGCCATCGTGCGCGCGATGCCGAACCTGCCGGTGTCGATCGGCAAGGGTGTGGTGGCGTTGCACAGCGATAGCACCGATGAGAGGCTACGCGGTGCGGCGACGGCGCTGATGGCGCCGCTCGGCACCGTCGAATGGATTGGGGAGGAGAGGCTCTTCGATGCGGTGACCGCGCTGTCCGGATGCGGCCCCGGCTTCGTCTTCCGCTTCATCGACGCGATGGCGGCGGCGGGCGCGGCGCTCGGCCTTCCGGAGGACCAGGCGCGACGCCTGGCGATTGCGACCGTCGAAGGCGCGGGAGCATTGGCCAGCGGAACGGACGCTCCGCCCGCGACGCTGGCCGACCGCGTCGCGAGCCCGGGCGGCTCGACCCGTGAGGGCCTCAACGTGCTCGACCGCGAGGATGCCCTGCGTCGCCTGATGGCGGAGACGCTGGCCGCATCGGCTCGGCGCAATGCGGAGATGGCGGCCGCCGCGCGCGGCTGATCAGCGCTCGCCGAGTGCCCGGATCATCGGACGGTCGCTGTCCGGGATGAGGCTTTCGAGCACCGTCCAGAACCCTGCGACCGCTTCGGGTCCGGCCGTCTGATAGGCTTTCGCCAGCCGCTCCCGCACGAGCTGATACAGGCGGCTCTCCAGCGCAGCGCCTTCCGGCGTCAGCTTCAGCAGCCGCCTGCGCGCGTCCCGGTCGTCGCTTCGGCTTTCCACCAGTCCGCGTTCGGAAAGCTCACCCAGCACGCGCCCCAGCGATTGCTTCGTGATCGCCAGCAGCCGCAGCAGTTCGCTCACCGACAGGCTGGGCTTGCGGGCGATGAAGTAGAGGGCCCGGTAATGCGCCCGGCCGAGCTTGTGCGCTTCGAGCTCGGCGTCGGTCACGCGGGTCAGATTGGAATGCCCGAAATAGAGCAGCTCGAAGCCGCGGCGGATTTCCGTCTCGCGGAGGAACTGGGCCGAGGCTGCACGATTTGGGACAGTCATGTTGACCTGTTCTGCCAGTGGGCTTAGGCCACGGCAAGCCGGAACGGCACCGCGCCGTCCGATTGCGGAGCAGATCATGATCGACCAGTCCGAAACGCGCTTTCCTCTTACGCCGAACGCCTCGCCGCTCCCGGCCAGCGAGCGTGCGGACAAGCTGGTGAGCCCGGGCTTCGGTCGCGTGTTCACCGATCACATGGCGATTGCACGCTGGTCCGACGAAAAGGGCTGGCACGACATGCAGATCGTCGCGCGCGGCCCCGTGCAGATGGACCCCGCAGCGGCGGTGCTCCACTATGCCCAGGAAATCTTCGAGGGGCTGAAGGCGTACCGGCTCGAGGACGGCGGCGTCGGCCTTTTCCGTCCGGAAGAGAATGCGAAGCGCTTCCGTCGTTCGGCGCGCCGCATGGCGATGCCGGAACTGCCCGAGGAGCTGTTCCTCGCGTCGTGCCGGGAGCTCTCGCTGGTCGAGCGGGACTGGATCCCCGAGGGCGAGGGCGGGGCGCTCTACCTGCGCCCGTTCATGTTCGCGAGCGAGGTGTTCCTGGGCGTGAAGCCCTCGGCCGAGTATCTCTACATCGTGCTCGCATCCTCGGTCGGCGCCTATTTCAAGGGCGGCGCGCCGAGCGTGTCGCTGTGGGTCTCCCAGGAGTATACGCGCGCAGCGCCGGGCGGCACCGGTGATGCGAAGTGCGGCGGCAACTATGCGGGCAGCCTGGTGGCGCAGGCGGAGGCGATCCGCCAGGGCTGCGACCAGGTCGTCTTCCTCGATGCAGCCGAGCGCCGCTGGGTCGAGGAACTGGGCGGCATGAACATCTTCTTCGTGTTCGACGACGGCAGCATGCTGACGCCGCCGCTGACCGGCACGATCCTGCCCGGCATCACCCGCGACTCCATCCTGCGCATCGCGCGCGACCAGGGGATCACGGTGCGCGAGGAGCGCTATGGGATCGACCAGTGGGAGGCAGATGCCCGCAGCGGCCGGCTTCGCGAAGCATTCGCCTGCGGCACCGCTGCGGTGGTGACCCCGATCGGCAAGGTATCCTCGCCGCAGGGCAGCTTCTCGATCGGCAACGGCGGCCCGGGCGAGCGTACGATCGCGCTGCGCGATACGTTGGTGAACCTACAGCGCGGCCGCACGGAGGATCCGTACGGCTGGCTCGAGCGGATCGACGCATAACCCCCTTCCCACCACGCCCGGGGCCGGTATAAGGCCCCGCGGCTGTTGGGGCGTCGCCAAGCGGTAAGGCACCGGTTTTTGGTACCGGCATTCGCAGGTTCGAATCCTGCCGCCCCAGCCATTTGATTTCTATACATTTATACCTCTTTTCCGGTGTGCGCTTCGGGCGCGTTCCGCACCTCGTTCCGCAACTGCGCGTTGCGCGCTTCGAGTTTTGCGACCGCCGAATCGCTCAGCGACGCGGTCATGGCCTGGTAGAGATCGAGCATCCGGGCGACCGTGGAGACGGTCCAACCCAACATGGCGGCGATTTCCGATGGCGTGGCGCCGGCCTGCGCTAAGATCGTGCAGGCGGTGCCGCGCAGGTCGTGGAAGTGGAGCCCGTCGCGACCGGCGCGCACGACCGTCTCGCGCCAGCGGTGATCGAAGTTGACCTTTCCCCACGGCTTGCCGTTGCGGGTCAGGATCGTCTTGGCGGTGCGCGGCTGCGCATCGAGGAGCGCCTTCAGCGACTGCGTGACCGGCATGTCGATCATGCGGTTGCGCTTGGCTTGGCGCAGCCGGATGCGCTGGCCATCGTAGGCCGTCCACGGCAGCGCCAGGAGGTCGCCCTTACGCTGGCCGGTGCCCAGCGCCAGTTCGAAGGCGAGCCTAATTTCAGGCTCGGCGGCTTCCCGTAGCGCTGCGATGTCGGGCGGCAGCCAAAGCTTGTCCGCGCGATCCGCCTTGTAGACCTTCTTCGGGCGCGTGGCGTGGTTGTGCATCAATAGGCCACGATCGCGACCCCATTCCAGCACGATGCGGAGCACGCCCAACACGGCGTCCGCCTGGCGCGCAGACGTCTTGGCGCGATCGTCGCGCCACTGGAGAAAGCGCACCCGGATCTTCGGGTCTTCGATCACCGCCAGTGGGTGGTTGCCGAACCGCTCGCCGATGCGCAGCAGCGCGGCGTCGTAGTCGCGCTTCGTCCTGGGCGCGAGCTTCAGATACTGGGGCGACCGCTGGTATCCGTCGATGATCGCCTGCAGGGTGCCGTGGGTGCGGGCGATGCGGGGCGCCTGGATCGCTGCGTGGAAGGCCCGCATGAACGCAGGGGTGCCGGGCGCGAACTCTTCGGCCTCGTCCCCTTCAAGCGGCTTGATGGCGCCGAACCCGCGCAGGAAGTAGTAGGTCCGGCGCGTGCCGTCCGCGAGCTTCTTCTTACTGGCGTAGACCCCCTTAAGCGGCACGCGCATGTTCCACCTCCCACTGTTCGAGCGGCGAGAGGGTGGTGGTGCCGGCGTCCAGGCGCGCATGGCGGTCGAGCAGCTGGTCGTGCGCGCGCACGTCGTAGCGGTTGGTGCCGCGCACGGGGCCGGGCACCAGGCCCTTCTGCGCCCATATGTCATAGGTCGCCGTGCTGATGTGGCCGAGGTACGCGCAGATGCCGGCCTTGCTCTGCAGGCGCGCCTGCGGGTCGAATTCCGCACTCATGCGGTATCCTTTCGATCTTTCAGGTTGTCGCGGATGGCGGCGGCGTGCGCGGCCGCAGCGGCTGCGTGGCGATCGAGCCCATCTGCGATGGCGTACAAGTCGTGGACCGCAACGCCGCGGCTCGCCTCGAGCTTGGCGCGGAACGAGCGGCGCTCGATGCCGAGTGCAGCTGCGGCGCGGGCTGTGCCGAACAGGTCGGCCGCCTCCCGCAGCAGCGTTATGCGGCGGGCACGATCGCCCATGCTGAGCCTGTTTTTAGGCTCGCTCTCCCCAGCGACGCGCGCGCCCATCACCGTTGACCCTTCGCATCGGCGAACGTCTTTACGATGAGCGCCGGGATGCAGAGCATCGCCACCACGATGCCACCGGCGATCACCAGGGCACGCAAGGTGCGGCGGGTCATCTCCCGCCGCTTGAGAACACGGCGGGCGGTCACAGCCCCTCTCCAGCGGGATCGCAGCGGGTGCAGCTGGTCGCCGTCGCCCAGCTGGGCATGTCATGATCGTGGGCCGAGGTGCCGCAGCCGCGGCAGACGCGCGGATGGCGACGCTGGTCTGCATCAGCGAGCTGCTGGTAGACGTCGGCATCGAACGGCATCACCGTGGCGATCGCGTCGAGCGTCTCGCGCATGCGGGCGCGGACGCCCGGCGCCTCAAGCATGACCAGGAGCGAGACGATGTCACCGCCGCCGACGAGCATGCCGGCGGGCAGTTCGCCGGCCTCTACCAACGCGGTGCGCAGGTCCGTCAGGCGCGCGGCCAGGTCGCGGATCTCAAGACCAGCGGCCTTGCGGCGCAGGCGCAGATAGCCCTCTGGCGTCAGCGGCTGCGCGTCGGGGATGCGGGGGAGGAACCGCTTGCGCGGCGGCGTGGCGAAGGCGTGACGGTGCAGCATGGGGCATCCTTTCGGGAACAGGGCAAAGCGGGGGCGATGCCGGCAGCGGGGTGCAAAGCCGGGTGAACAGGGCAGTCGGGGAGGAGCGGGAGGGCGGCGGGGGCCGCCGCGGATCAGCCGCTCATGGGATCGGGCGCCTGGGCGGCGCTGGGGCCGTCCTCATTTGCCGGTTCGCGAGTATCGTCGTTGGCCGGTACCGGCAGGCGCTTCGGCCCCAGGTTGCGGTTGCCGAAGGGCAGGTGGACGGCTGCGCTCGGCGTCGCGCTGGGCACGATGGTGCGAACCGCCTCCAGCTGCGCGACGAAGGTGTGGCCGCAGCGGTGGTTGGTGCAGGCATAGTCCAGCTCGCGCACCAGGCTGGTGACCTGCGCGCTGCTGCGGACGATCGCGCGCGATCGGCAGTGTGGGCAATCGAAGGAAGGCTGGCGCGGACGCGCGGTACGACTCATTGGTGGGAACCCCCGGCTTTCCCGACCGGCCCCGCGCCGGTCCTGAGGAAACTGAACAGCCGGCGCTTGATGGCTGCGACGGCAGTCTCGGCCTCGTCGGCTTCGAGCAATGCGCGCTGCACATCGTTGGGGCTGTGGCCGGCCTGGCAGACCGACAAACTGGCGGCGATCAGGTCGCCACATTCGCGGGCGGCCGTGGCCACCTCGCTTGAGAGGGCACGCGCGCAGGCGGTGCGATCCTCGACCGTGATCTTGAGCTGCGCCGCATAGGCGTCATGCAGCGGCGCGTTCTCGCCGCCGGACGCGAGGTATGCGGCGTCGAGGGCGATCGCATGAGAGAAGCCAGGGCAGGAGGTCGTCGCCTCGTTCGTCCAGTCGCGGATGCACGCGACCGAGCGGCCCACGACCGCCGCCGCCGCTGGATAGCCGATGCGGCCGGCAATCTGCAGCACGGCGTCTGCCGCAGTGTCGGGCGTCCGCGGTGCCATCAGGGGCGCTTCCCATAGAAAGCGGCGTTTGCTTTCGACGCGACGACCGGTGCGCTTGGCTTTACGGCTGGAGCGTCAGAGGCGGAAACAGGGTCGGTGGGGTAGATGTCGGGACGCAGCGCATGACGAGGAACGCCGAAGGCAGCCTCCGCCTTGAGGACGTACTTCGCCGATAGGGGGCGCTTCCGCTTCAGCAAGTAAGAGATCAGCTGCTGAGAGGCGCCAGTTGCCTTCGCGAAGGCAGTTTGGCTGCCCGCCAAACCGACCGCACGCTTAAAAGCTTGGATGCTAGCGTCATGTTCCATGGCAATCGGCGTACAAACGATACAAGCAGAATACAAGCCGTTTGTACGACGCTTGTACAAATTTGTTTGTAAGCTCTAGCTGTGAGCACGGTTGAGGAAGAAGGCGCGTGGCTTCGCGCTCAGCGCCAGCGGCGTGGCTGGACGGCGGCTGATGTGGCTCGCGTAGCCGTTGAGCAGGCTGCCGAAGCGGGCGTTCCGATCTCGCTGACCCAACAAGCGGTGTCAGCTTTCGAGAATGGACGCCTCAAGACGGTACCCATGTGGGTCTCTTGGGTCCGGCGGGCCGTTGATGACGTGCCGGCAGGCGCGGCACCCGCAGCCGCGCAGGTAATCCCTATGTCAGTGATGCTGCCTAGTGAGGCCGCTTTGGCGCGCATGTTCGAAGGGCTGCTTCGGCCGCTCGATCGAACGGCGCCAGTGGACGAGCTCGCGCGAATTCTCGCTCAGCGGCTTCCAAATGGCCTAGCGCGGCTTGCAACCGCTCTTCCGCCCGAGGCGACGGCGCCAGAGACCGTTCCCGATGCAGCGCCTCCACCTCCCGCCACAGATCATCCCGCGTCCCAGCGAGGATCGCGCACATGACCTCGCAGCGTAGGCAGGCAAGCTCGCAGCCAGGGGCGGTTCGGAAGACGGGTTCGTTCAAGAGCGGCTCGATGAGTGTTCCTATTCCGTTCGCATTTGGCCATGCGAGGTCTTGTAGGAAAGCGGCGGCAAACACGCTGCCCGCGACGCGATGTTCGAACACGTCCTGGGGTGAAGCAGCGGGCTTCTAAGGGGCGACGATAGGGGGGAGCATGGGGGCACTTCAGGAGTTCGCGGTTAAGGAGGCGGTTCTGCCGCCTGGTCTCACGGCGTTGCTGGACTGCGAGGACGTCGACACGCTTCCCGACGCGCCGACAGATTCGGACGAACCGCAGGCGATTGCCGGGTTCATGTGCGTCATCGAATATGCGGATAAAGACGGTGCGGTCACCGAGCGTCTGATAACCTGCCGTCGCTATCTCACAATCGGCGGCAACGCGTCCGTCGGCGCGATCTGCGGCAACTCCAGGCGTTACAAGCTCTTTCGCTGCGACCGGATCATGGAGGTATGCGACGCGGAGACGGGAGCCTCGCTCGGCGACGGTTCCTATTTCGAGCGCTTTACGGTCAGCGCAGCCAAGCCGCTGGCGGATATGTGGGACACCACATCGCCGCGAAAGTCGCTGATCGTCGCCGGCTTGAACGTGCTGGCGTTCATGGCGCGTTGCGACGGCCAATGGCACCCGCTGGAGACGCAGACGATCGAAGATTTCATCTGTTCGCTGTGGCTGCGGAAGGAGTGGGAAGGATCACCGCCGCTCGACCGGATCGTCGCGCACGCCCGCCGGCTCGCGCCCGATGGCGAGGTGTTTGAAAGCGCCATCCGGCAGTACGCGCACAGCAGCACCTCTCGGGCGGTGCTGACGCAGTACGTGCAGCGGGTGATCGCCGCCGATGGCGTCATCTGTGAGGACGAGCACCGGTGGGCGGCATGCTATGCCGAGTGCATGGAGGAAGCGGTTGCTGTGGAAGCTGGGGCGCGGCGCCTAGCACGGTAAATGTACCGACAAGATGCAACTGGTGCGCTGTTTGTCAGCGAGATCCTGATGATCATGCGGCTCCGCGTCCGGTGGCAGCGGGTCGTCCTTCTTTGGGGTTCGATGATCAACGGTGCTGCGCTGAAGGGGAGCTCTTCTGGTGACACGGGATGAACGCCTGGAGGCGCTCTTAGCTCGCGGCTATTTGCCCAAGGAGCTGCCGCCCCCATTCACCAGTAGGAACTTCGCCGAAAAGATCGCCGATATTTCCCGAATATGGGGGGAATATGAAGCTGGACTCAACGCGCAGCAGCGTCGGGCGTATCCACCGGTCAGCAACTATGCGCAGTTTGACATGGCGCGTAAAGGACACTCTAGGCGGATGCTCGGTGTGCCCAATCCTGTAAATCAGTACTATCTTTCTTCCGCAATCACGGACCACCAAGACGACTTTGAGCGCATATACGACCGCTCATCAATAAGCCTTACACCAGCCAAAATCGAGGCGGTTGGGAAGCGGGCTGTGAACATGCCAAAACTTTCACTACTCAGCGAGAAACGCATTCAGGCGTATGCAACGGCTCGCGCCATTCTCCAAACTGATGTACTTAGCTTCTATCATGCTATTTACACTCACTCGATTCCATGGGCTCTGCATGGTAAAAGGATTGCGAAGCGTAATCGCAACCCAGCCGATCCCGCAATGTACGGTAACCGCCTCGATGCGCTGTTACGTGCCTGCCAAGATGGTCAGACCATCGGTATTCCCGTGGGACCCGACAGTTCGCGTATCATATCCGAACTGATCTTGTGCGCAATCGAGGAGCACGTCGGCTCTGTTAATTTCGGGCGGGTTGTTGGCGGTTATCGCTACATGGACGACTTTTTTCTTTGCTTCCGCTCGCATGTTGATGCGGAAGCCTTTCTCGCTGCCCTTCGAGAGGCCGTACTGAACTTCGGTCTACAGCTAAACGCCTCCAAAACGCAGATCGTTGATGCGCTTAGCTTCAATGAAGAAAGCTGGCCGGGTGATATCACGCAGTTAGGGATCGCACGTTCTCCGGAGGAGCAGCGTCGAAACTTGATGCGTTTTTTCACTGAGGTAATTCGACATTCCAAATCACTCCCTGACGAGAGTATCGCATCGTTTGCGGTGCGAAAAACGTCTAGAACTCTCGTACTTCGGGAAAACTGGGACATATACGAGCCTTTTCTCCTGCGAGTGGCTCGGGAAAACTCAAATTGCCTCGACTCAGTTGTTAAGTTGCTATGTAGCTATGCTGCGGCCGGGTACCAGATTAGTGAGCGTGTAAAATACTTTGCAGAAAGTATGATCGAGGAGCATGCTCCTTACAATCATCACTATGAAGTGGCTTGGACGTTATGGCTTTGCCGATCGCTATCTATTCGGCTGGGAGAAGCTGCGACCAGGGCAGTGGCTAGGGTAGAAAACAGTCTGTGTGCTTGTCTTGTTCTGATGCTACGCAGCCGCACGCTGCTGACAGGTCGGGGTGCAGTCTCGGAGTGGACTGGCACTGTAGATGCCGGAGACCTGCGGGGTGAGCATTGGATGCTGGTTTATGAAGCCGGTATCCGCAAGAGCTGGGCCTTGCCGGGCGCGGAAGCAGCAGTAGGTGCCGATCCGCATTTCCGTATTCTGCGAGATCTTGGCGTCTCATTCTTTGATGCAACGGCAACAAACGTGGCTCTGGAGCTCCCAACGATCGACCATTTACTCGAGACGAGCTTAGCCGGGCGCCGTTCTGCGACATTACCCGGGGCGATTCGGTTCGAGTCGAGAATACCGCGCTACCAACGGCGATATGAGAAACTCGGCGAAGATTATGGCGGGGATGTCTCGGACTGGGGGACTCCTGGTGCCTTCGATACAGGCTTCTTCGATGAGGATGATGATGAGGAGGCCCCATTATAATCCAGCGGACTTTGTCGGGCTTCGGGCATTCTCGCGATTCTTTCGGTGACTCGTCGTCCTGCCTGCTTTCCAGCTTCACTTACGTCTAAAGCCCACGATCGCCCAGCGCTGCGCGTCAAACGCAGGCTTGAACCCGGCGACCGTCACCGGCTGTTCCGGCTTGATGTCGGCACGGCCTAGGGCGAGGTTCAGCCCCAGCGTGCGCGGCTGGCGCGCGGCGCGGCTGCTCTCGGCCGCCGCCTTGGCGTCCGCTTCGTTGGCATAGGTGCGGGACAGCATGCGGGCACCGTCCTTCTTGCGGACCGTCACCGACTGTTTCTTCGCGGCGCCGCGATCGTGCCAGCTGGCGGTGACGCCGGTCACCTCTTCCTGCTTCTGCAGCTGATAGTCGTGCCGATCGCCGTCGCCGCGGTAGATGGCGAGCTCCGGAGGTTGACGCCGCAGATGTTCGCCGCCTTGCCGAGCGGCGCCAGCTTTGCCAATCCATAGCCGGCAGGCGGCACACAGAAAGGGCGCGCGATGTTTCTGACGATCCTGGCCGCCGGTCTGGCAGAGCCGAGCTTGGCTGATACCGTTCGATCCTGCTCAGCGGCGGTGCATAGTGCCCAGCTTGAGGATGCGATCTACGCTTGTTCGCGACAGACAGAGGAGGACACCGCTTGCGGCGCCGCCCTGGCGCTGGGGAGATCCGCGCCATTCGCGCTTCCGATGCTGCCCGCGGGAAAGAGAGCCGCTGCTCTCGCCTATTTCGACGCCAGGGTTACCGCCTGCATCGAGCATGACGAGGGCTTGTAGAAGCAGTGAGAGTGCAAGCTGCTTTACGCTCGCGCCGGCCTTCAACATCACCCGCAGCCCCTACGGCGCCATAAAGCAGCTTGCACGAATCGCGGAACAAGACGAGAACGCGGGCCATGACGACCCCCGACTCCTCCAGCCTCGCGCAGACACTCCTTCACGCCCCGGGGTGGGCCCGCATGGGGCTCACGGCGCCCAACCAGCGCCTGCGCGAGAGAGCCGCGGCCGAACTGGCTGAGACGATCCTCGACGCCTTAGCGCGTCCGCAGGCGGCCCACGACGCACGGCAGATGCCGCTGCCGCTCTGAGGTGTCCGCGAATACCCGGCTGGACAGCCTGAGCGACCTGACGAAGCACCGCGCGAACCTGCGTGTCCGCTGCTCATGTGGTGCAGAGCATGTTTTCGATGCTCGCGTAACCGTCCGGTTAGCCGCGTGTTGCCGACTGTCGCGTAGCCGTTGATGTCCTGACCTGTGGTGGTCTCCTTCTGGAGTCCAGAAGGAGGTCAGGAGATGGGGCGGATGGAGGTCATTGCCCGGACGGAGCGCCGGCGGACCTATAGCGAGGCGGAGAAGGCGGCGGTGGTTGCCGAGGCGTCGGCGCCGGGCGTGACGGTGCGCGAGGTGTCCCGACGGCTCGGCATTGCCGAGAGCCTCATCTACAACTGGCGGTCGGCGCAGCGGAAGGCGGTGAGCATCGCCAGCGAGCCGTTGCAGTTCATCCCGTATGGCGTGGTGACGGACGCCGCGTGCGCAGAGCTCGCTATGGCGCTTACGCCTGCGACGCCCGCCCCGGCACCCGCCAAGCCGGTGCCTTCTGCCGTACCGGCAGAAGAACTGGTCCGCCCGCATCCGGGGCCACGACCGGGCGGCATCGACATCGACCTGCCGACCGGGGTGCGGCTGTCGGTCGACAGCTACGTCAACGAGAAGGCGCTCGCCCGCGTGCTGCGGGCGCTGGGGCATGCGTTGTGATAGCGCTGGCGCCCGGCACCAAGGTCTATCTCGCCTGCAAGCCGGTGAGCATGCAGAAGGGCTTCGACGGGCTGACCGCGCTCGCCAGCCAGGTGCTCAACGCCGACCCGTACTCGGGTCATCTGTTCCTGTTTCGGGGCAAGCGCGGCGACTATCTCAAGGCGCTCTACTGGGACGGCTCGGGCATGTGCCTGTTCGCCAAGCGGCTGGAGAAGGGCCGGTTCGTGTGGCCGCCACTGGTCGATGGCGGCATCGTGCTCAGCCCCGCGCAGCTGGCCCTGCTCATCGAGGGCATCGACTGGCGGCGCACTGTGGCACCGGCCCCGGTGACGGCGCCGACCCTCGTCTGAACGGCGCTTTTCGTCCTTTTTGCTTGGCCCGAGTCGGGCCGGTGATAGAATGGGCCATGTCGCTGGCGATGGTCGATCTTCCCTCCGACCCGGACGAACTGCGCGCCTTTACACAGGTGTTGCAGGCCCAACACGCAGCCACTGCTGCGGAGCTGGCCAGCACCGCGGCCGAGCTCCGTGCGGCCAAGGCGACCATTCAGCTGACCGCGCTGGAGATCGAGAAGCTCAAGGTCCAGCTTGCACGGCTCCGGCGCATGCAGTTCGGCCAGTCGTCCGAGCGGCTGACACGCGAGATCGAGCAGCTGGAGCTGCGGCTGGAGGAGTTGGAGACGTTCGAGGCCGAGGCGACCAGCGCATCCGCTGACACCGGCGTGCCGGCACCCACCCGCGAGAAGCGGAAACCGAAGCGCCTGCCGCTGCCCGACCATCTGCCGCGCCACGAGGTCGTCCACGCCGCTCCGCATGCCGATGGCTGCGGCGCGTGCGGCGGGACGATGTCGGCGCTTGGCGAGGACGTGACCGAGGTTCTGGAGTATGTGCCCGGCCGCTTCCAGGTCGTGCGCCACGTCCGCCCCAAGCTCGCCTGCCAGCGGTGCGACGCCATCACCCAGTCGCCGGCTCCGGCGCTGCCCATTCCGCGCGGCAAGGCTGGTCCCGGCCTGCTCGCGCACGTGCTGGTGTCGAAGTATGCCGACCATCTGCCGCTCTACCGGCAGGCAGAGATCTACGCTCGGGAAGGCGTCGAAATCGACCGCTCGACCATGGCGGACTGGGTGGGCCAGGTCAGCTGGCTGCTCCAGCCGCTGGTCGACCACGTCCGCCAGCACGTGTTCGCGGCCGACAAGATTCACACCGACGACACGCCCGTGCCGGTGCTAGCACCGGGCACCGGCAAGACCAAGACCGGCAGGCTGTGGGTGTACGCTCGCGACGACCGGGGCTGGCAGGGCATCGGCCCGCCGGCAGCGGCATATTTCTACACGCCCGACCGCAAGGGCGAGCGACCGCGCGCGCATCTCGCCAGCTTCAGCGGCTTCCTGCAAGCGGACGGCTATGCGGGCTACGACCAGCTGTACGATGGACGCCGGCAGCCTGGCCCCATCGTAGAGGTGGCGTGCTGGGCGCATGTCCGGCGCAAGATCTACGACGTGTGGAAGGCGACAGGCTCAACGACGGCGCGTACCGGCGTCAGCATGGTCGACCTGATGTATGAGGCGGAGGAACTCGGACGCGGGCTGCCGCTGGAGGACCGGCTCGCGCGCCGGCAGGTCGTCAGGGTCGGCGTGGACGGCTTCTTCAACTGGGCCGAGGACACCATGCGACGCATCTCGGGCAAGGGCGCGCTGGCCGACGGCATCCGCTATGCCGTGAAGCGGCGCGAGGCGCTGACCCGCTTCTGCGACGATGCCCGGCTCGAAGCGGACAACAACCGTGCCGAGAACTGCCTCCGTCCCGTCGCGCTCGGCCGCAAGAACTACCTCTTCGCCGGCTCGGACAAGGGCGGTGACCGCGCAGCGGCGATCTACACCCTCATCCAGACCGCCCGGCTCAACTTCATCGACCCCGAAGCCTGGCTGCGCGACGTGCTCACCCGCATCGCCGACGGACACCCCATCAACCGTATTGGCGAACTCGCGCCTTGGCGCTTCTCAACGCATGCCTCTGAAAGTAGACAAAAACCTCAATAACTGGCGGGAGCGGAGGTCCGGCCACCCTAACGGTTCCGCGCTCTTGCCTGCCGTTGCGCGCGCCTCTTCTTTCGCTTTGCGGTTTCTTCGGGCTGGCGCGCCAACTGAGCCCGGTTTTTGCCTTTGCGAAACGGCTTCGCGACGTAGCTCGCTACGTCAGATGAGAACCAAGATACCAGTTCAGAAAGCGTGTCGCGGATCATCTTTGAACACCTAATTAGCTGACGGCTGACGCCTCAACCCAACGGCGGAACACGCCGATAGCCTCGCATAAGTCGAGCGGCCCGCAGGCAACCTCGAACGCTTTGCCTTGCACGGAAGCAACCCACCAGCTGCCGGTTCGCTGCCACTCCGCCAAGTCATCGCTAGGCTCACCATATTCCACTCGCTCGAAAGGCAGATCCTGCATGGCTGTGCCGGTCAGTTCGATCCGAAGCGACCACCCAGGATTGTCGAGCGTGTCGATCTTCACGCCGTACAAATGCTCCCAATCATCATTGCACTGCGCCAAATACCATTGCGTCAGCCACTTGAGGTTATCGTCGCTCATGCCGCAGCATCACCCAAGGCGACTACATCCGCAATGGGCCGGCCGGCGAGGAAGGAACGATCGATAAACTGCTTATCGCGACGGTGGTGAGCAGACGCTTACATGCTCGCCGCTTCTGGCGGTACGCCATGCTCCGCTCCTGGAACACGCAGCTAGGTGCGCTGGGCCACCACATTCGCTGCCGGACTTGCGGAAAGCGCGGACCGCGGCTCAGCGCCACCCCGCAGCCGCCGACCCTGGCGGATCCTTTTCCCCGGGATGAAGCTGCGTGGAAGGCTCTCCAACGGCGACTAAGGGACTAACGGCAGAACCTGGGTGGGAAGCCGCTGGTACGCCTTGAGCATCCAACTAGACCGACAACCCTTGGCTCACTTAGGGCGAGATGGCGGTCACGCGCTTTTCTTGGCGCTTCAGTGTAATTTCGCTAGACACGTAACGTAGTCGCAAATTTACAAGGTTGCGATTTCGTTGCATCAGTCTTTGAATCCGATCTGATAAGTCTGTGAAGATATTTTGATAAGTGGTGGCGGTTCCCTGTGCGTCATCAAACTCGGCAACGCTCAGGCCCACGACATCGCCAGCGTTCACCGCCGCATATTGCGTAATCGCAGTACGTATAGCATCGCTTCCGTCATCTAGTTCAGTTCTAAATGAGGATCGAACGTTCTCGTGTACCTGCGCCAAGCCTTCCATGTACTCTCGTACAAGTATCGATACGTCGAGTTGATCGGGCGAGTTCGCCAGCTCGGCCATTACAGACGCTTTGAACTTATTATCGGCCCGGATTTTTGCTAGGGTCAGGACTCGTTGATCACAGCCAGAAGATGACGGTGGCAGCGAGGGCGATTGCGGAGAAG
>NZ_BAAAEL010000016.1:0-32857 GCF_039522995.1 Sphingomonas molluscorum
TTCTTCTCCGCAATCGCCCTCGCTGCCACCGTCATCTTCTGGCTGTGATCAACGAGTCCTGACCCTAGATATAAGTACGCTGACCCAGTTCAGCAAGCAGGCGCTTTGTGTTCCATCCCACAGTTCTCACCCGGGATCAGGGACCACGCACGACAGCTTTTTTTCCAACAACTCCAGGAAATCTGCGGTTCGTCTACATTCGGGTGCCGCGTGGACGGGGTGTCTGCGTGGCTCTGATCTACCGCAAAGGATTGTGGCTCATCCCACATTGGGTGGTGGCAGCGTCCAGCACCAGCGATCTCCCATGTACCGGTCGTGAACCGACATCGGAAGGGACGTAAGATGTTCGAGGACGATCGATCCTATTACCAACGGCGGGCTGAGGTCGAACTCGTGCGCGCTCAGGAGAGCACGCAGCACAGCGTGGTGCGGGTTCATTATCAGCTCGCAGAGGCATATCTCGAGAAGATCGCTTCAACCGAACCGATCCGGCCAGACGCCTCGTGACGGAGGCGCACCAGCCCGGGATATCGCCCGCAGCTCGACCTGTTTCCGGGCCCGAGACGCCGCTTTCGGCCACTCGCCTCTGGAAGTCCCGCTTCCTCTCGCGCGAGGAACGGCATGCGCTTGCAGACGCCGTATCGATCGCCAAGCCGGTTGGTCCCAATATCGACCTGGTTCGCGAGGGCGCGCACGCAGACGCGCTGTTCATCGTGACGGAGGGCTGGGCCTGCCGGTACGCAACGACAAGAGAAGGTGGCCGCCAGCTTGCCGCCGTGCTGGTGCCGGGCGACGTCAGCAACCTGGATTCGCTGATGTTCGACCGGCTCGACTATGGTGTCCGGACGATCACGCAGACCAAGATCGTGACACTGGCGCGGAACCGCGCGCTGGCACTAGCGGCGCAGCATCCCGGTATTGCGCGCACCTTCACCTGGCTCGGCCTGATCGAGAATGTGATCCTGAGCAAAATGGTGCTGTCGCTTGGCCGTCGGTCGGCGACCGAACGGCTTGCGCACCTCTTATGCGAGCTGAGCGCCCGGCTCGGCGCGGAGAATGGCGAGGAGAGCAGCTTCGCCTTCCCGTTGACACAGGAGCAGGTGGCCGACGCGCTGGGGCTCACTTCCGTTCACGTCAATCGCACGATGCAGCACCTGCGTAGGGATGGCCTGATCGCGACCGCGAACCGGACCATGACCATCCCGGACGTGGCAAAGCTGCGGCAGGTCGGCGGGTTCGATCCACGATATCTGCACATTGCTCCGCCCGGCGAAGCGCGACTCGAGCCTTCCTGGGCCCCGGTGGCAAGCAACCAATCGCCGACGGCACCCACCGATCGGCACCCCGCCCAGGACCATGACCTGCTGCTGCGCGAGACGAACCATCGATGCAGCAACGACCTTCAGCTCGTGGTCAGCCTGCTGGCTCTTCAGAGCCGGCGTGCCGCCAACCCGGAAGTTCGAGGGGCGCTTACGGACGCAATGGAGCGCGTCTCGGTCCTCGCGCATGCGCGACGGACGCTTCATCGGGAGCAGCCCGCAACCCTGGAACTGGCGCTACGTCAGGTCTGCGCTGCACTGGAAGCGCAGGCAGAGCCGCGCTCGATCCGGATTTCCTTCGAGGCCGCAGATGACGTGCAGGGCCTTCCGGCGAACCACATCACCACCCTTGCGCTGGTGGTGAACGAGCTTGCGACCAATGCGATCAAGCACGCGTTCGAAGAAGGAAGGCCAGGCCGCATCCGGGTGACGATCACCGGAGACCGCGGGGGAGAGGCCGTTGTGCGCGTCGATGATGACGGGCTTCCCTTTCCCGAACCGGGCGGAAACGGCCTGGGGATGGGGATCGCCAAGCGACTGATGGCGTCGATCGGCGGCCTGTTCATCCCCCCGCCACCGGGAACCAAGCTGTTCGAGCTGCGGGCACCTGCAGAAAGCGTCCAGGCCCGCGCCTGAGGGCATCGAACACACCTTCGATTCACCCTCTCTTCAAAGCCGGTGGGGAACGGCTATGGCATCTGTCTGTCTTAACCAGCGGTGCCCATTGCGGGCTGCACCGCGTTGGAGAAGGATGCGCATGCTACCACCACGACCGTTCGAGTTCGCCGGGCCGGGGAGCCGGGCGACTCTGCGTCCGACCTTTGCAGCGTTGGGGCTCGTCCTGGGGATGTTCGCGGGCACGCCGGCGGTTGCGGGCGACTATGCGACGCGCGAGGTGGGGGCCTGGACGGTGGCGGCGAGCCGGGACGGCAAGGGCTGCTTCCTGACGCGCGAATATGATCGTGCCGGGCGAACGACGCTGCTGCTGGGGCTGGAGGTCGACGGGACCAACCACCTGACGGTGCTCAACGCCAACTGGTCGATCAAGCCGAAGGACCGGCTGGAACTCACCTTCCGCCTCGCCAAGGCGAGCTTCCCCAAGCATTTCGCGGTTGGCATGGCCTCTGGCGGGAAACAGGGGTTCGTCACCGACTTCGGCGCGAAGTTCCCGGCGCACTTTGCCGCTTCCCCCACGCTGCAGATCTTTCGCGGGGACGTGCCCGTCGAGCGGCTGAGCCTGGATGGAAGCGGGGCGGCGGTCGCCGAGCTGCGCCGCTGCGTCGAGGGCCAGCGTGGCAAGCCCGCCGGGGCGGTCCGCGAAAAGGAACCGTCAAACGGCATCCCGATCGACCCCTTTTCGGGTGGCTCCGGGCGGAAAGGCAAAAACTAGCCGGGACTTGTTCTGGGGGAGCGTAGATGAACAGCCGTTCAGCTAGATGAACAACAGTTCAGGTAGATGAATAGATGTTCAGGAAAGTGTTGAAGTCGTGCAACACTGTCGGTTGATCTGACGCAATGCACATCCGAACCCAAGCGGGATTGTTGAACTTTCCTCCGTCAGCTTGGTTGTTCCGGCAGATCAACGAGTGAAAGAACTACGATGTCATTCAATGCCTCTAAAATCGCGCCTGCCCTGATCGTCCTGGTGGCTGGTGTGGGGCTGAGCGGCTGTGCGACCAAGTCGTACGTCCGCGAGCAGATCGCGCCGGTGAGCCAGCGGGTCGACACGCTGGAGGCACGCCTGCAGGAGACCGACGGCACCGCCAAGGCGGCGCTGGCAGAGGCGCAGGCGAACGGCCAGCGGCTCGACCAGATCAACGGCCGCGTGGATGGCGTGGAGCAGCGGCTCCAGGCGCAGGAGGCTCGTCCCAAGCGCCCGCGCCACTGATCGACCTACCCCGTCCGCAACATCCGGTCGTCCCTTACGGGACGGCCGGATTTCGAGTATCTGCATTTGATGACCTTTTTTCTCCGGGTGCTGGCCGGCATCGCACTGGCCGCTCCCGCCGCAGCGGTTGCACGTCCACAGGAAGCGCCGGCGCCGGAAGCCGCGAGCTTCAAGGCCGAGGCCGGGACGGTGCGTTCCGCCGATGCGAGCCGCGTCGCCGACTGGGTGACGGCATCGGGCGACAACCACGGGCTTCCCTTTGCGATCATCGACAAGCCCAATGCGACGATGCTGCTGTTCGACGCGAAGGGCGAGCAGCTGGCACAGGAACCGGTGCTGATCGGCATCGCCCTGGGCGACGATGCCACCGCGGGCGTCGGCAGCAAGAAGCTGGCGGAGATCGGCCCGGCCGAGAAGACCACGCCGGCCGGGCGCTTCCTGGCGAAGTTCGGCATCCCGTTCCGCAAGGAGCGGATCCTGTGGGTGGACTATGCGACCTCGGTGGCGATCCACACGATCCCGGCGGATGCGGCCAAGAAGGAGCGCCGCCGCGAGCGGATGCTGTCGCCCACGGCGGAAGACAATCGCGTCACCTTCGGCTGCATCAACGTGCCCCGGGCGTTCTACGGCAAGCTCCTGCGGCCGCAGTTCGCGAAGAAGGGCGGCTATGTCTATGTGCTGCCCGACAGCAAGCCGCTGGAAGAGGTGTTCCCGCGGCTGCGCGTGCACGAGTTGCGGACCGCGGCGGTTCGCTAGCGTTTCCTGCTGAGCCGCCCTGCGACAAAGGTCGACCTCGCGCCGGGGCGCGGGTTCGCTACAAGGGGCTGGATGGGGGAGAAGGCGATGAAGGCGATCCTGCGGCTGTTGACGGTGCTGGTCTGGGGGCTGATGCCGGGCGCGGCATGGGCCGAGGACCAGTTCAAGCTGCTCGTGATCGCGACGCCGAGCACCTATCACTATGAATATATCCCGGTCGCGCGCGAGAGCCTGGAAAAGCTGGCGCGGCTGCATTCGATCGGGCTGACCTGGACGAGCGACCCGGCGGTGTTCGACGGCGACCTTAGCCCCTATGCGGCGGTGCTGTTCCTGAACACGCCGGCCGAGCAGCTGAGTGCGACGCAGCGCCAGCGGTTCGAGGCCTATATGCGCGGTGGCGGCAACGCGATGGTGGTGCACCGGGCCGCGATCGTGCCGGCGGGGGCGTGGCCGTGGTACGAGCGGCTGGTCGGGCGGTCCTTCGTCAACCATCCCAAGGTGCAGACGGGCGTGGTCACCGTCGCCGACAAGGGCTTTCCGGCCAGCTTCGGGCTTCCGGAGCGGTGGATCTGGAGCGACGAGTTCTACGTGACCGAGAACCCGCACCGGCTGGCGGTGAACCCCGTGCTGGAGGTGGACGAGGCGAGCTATGACCCGACGCGGATCTGGCCCGGCCAGGTCGGCGGGCGGATGGGCGCGCACCACCTGGAGGCCTGGTACCACCGGCATGAACAGGGGCGCGTGTTCGTGACGCTGCTGGGGCACCAGGCGGAGATGTACCGGGACGAGCGATACCTGCAGCACCTGCTGGGGGGTATCTACTGGACGGCGACGGGGCTGGGGCAGGTGGGGGCCAGCCCGAAGCGGTGAGGTGGCATCCTCTCCCATCCCTCTTAGGGAGGGGTTGGGGGTGGGTGCCGCCGAGGGACTCGGCGGCTTTCTTCGGTGGCGGATGGGGGGCTTTCCGTCGGCGCCGCGTCGCACTCGGCTGGCGTCGAGCGGCTTCGCTTCGCTTGCCAACCCACCCCCTGCCCCTCCCTTGCAGGGAGGGGAGTGTGGCTCCGGGCAATTCCACCGGCGGTCGAATCGCTCTACAGGCTCGGCGCATGACCGTTACCACCCGCTTCGCGCCGAGCCCCACCGGGCGGCTCCACCTCGGCAACCTGCGCGCGGCGCTGATCAACTGGCTCTATGCCAAGGCGAATGGCGGCCGGCTGCTGCTGCGCATCGACGACACCGATGCGGCGCGATCGGAGGAGCGGTTCGTGGACGCGATCCGCGCCGACCTTGCGTGGCTGGGGATCGACGTCGCGGGCGAGGAGCGCCAGTCGGCGCGGTTCGATCGCTATGAGGCGTGCTTCGCCGAGCTGATCGCCGCGGGGCGGGTGTATCGGGCCTATGAGACTCCCGAGGAACTCGAGCTGCGGCGCAAGGTGCTGCTCGGGCGCGGGCTGCCGCCGGTGTACGACCGCGCCGCGCTGGCGCTGACGGACGCGGACCGCACGCGGCTGGAGGCCGAGGGGCGGCGGCCGCACTGGCGGTTCCGGCTGGACCATGACGCGCCGATCGGCTGGCAGGACCTGGTGCGGGGCGAGCAGCGGTTCGAGGCGGCGCGGCTGAGCGATCCCGTCGTGCGGCGCGCGGACGGCAGCTGGCTCTATCTGCTGCCCTCGGTGATCGACGACATCGACATGGGCGTGACGACCGTGATCCGCGGCGAGGACCATGTGTCCAACACCGCGACGCAGATCCAGATGTTCGAAAGCCTGGGCACGGGGCTGCCCGAGTTCGCGCACGTCGCGCTGCTGACGGGTGCCGAAGGCAAGCTGTCGAAGCGGCTGGGCGCGACCGGGGTCGACGAGTTCCGCGCGATGGGGATCGAGCCCGAGGCGGTGGTGGCGATGCTGGCGCGGCTGGGCACCAGCGATCCCGTAGAGCCGCTGGTCGACCGGGCGCCGCTGATCGCCGGGTTCGACTTCGCACGCTTCGGACGGGCGCCCGCGCGGTTCGACGAGGCGGAGTTGCAGGCGCTCAACGCGCGCATCGTCCACCAGCTCGACTGGGAGCGGGTGCAGGCAGAGCTGCCGGAAGGCATGGACCGGGCGGGCTGGGAGGTGATCCGCGCGAACCTGTCGACCGTCGCCGAGGCGGCGGACTGGTGGCAGGTGGTGACGGGGCCGATCGCGGCGCCGACGCTGTCGGACGAGGATCGCGCCTTCGTCGCCGAGGCCGCTGGGGTGGCCGAGTCGATCGACTGGGCGGGGCCGAGCTGGGCGGCGCTCACGGGGGCGCTCAAGCAGGCGACCGGGCGCAAGGGACGGGCGCTGTTCCTGCCGCTGCGGCTGGCGCTGACGGGGCGCGAGCATGGACCGGACATGGCGGCGCTGCTGCCGCTGATCGGGCGGGATGCCGCGATCGCTCGGCTGCGCGCGGCGGGGCAGGCGGAGGTCCGCTAGCCCGCGCATCCTCCGCCGTTGCAGGGGCTGCCTTTGGTCGTCCGTATTCCTGCGCAGGCAGGAATCCAGGGCCAAGCAGACCTTCACGTGCGGTGCTTGGGACTCTGGGCTCCTGCCTTCGCAGGAGCACGGTCAGCGCTTTGCAGAGGTTTCGCCTCCGCCGGTATCGGGGGCCGGGAGGGTGGAGTGCTCCCGAAGTGGCGCGAAGACGCGCGCCATTGCGTCTGTAGTGTTATGATGTACCGTTGCCTGCTCGGCCCTTGGAGGGCACGAACGAGGAGAAGCCGATGTACGCGAATCGCTATGCTTCCGAACGCCGCTTCCACCCTGCCAGCATGGGCGTTGCCCTGGCGATCAACGGCGGCCTGCTCGCCGCGATGCTGCTGGCCGGATCGGTCTCCGTGGTCCGCTATGAGGACCCGGCGCTGAACACGACCGCCATCCCGCTGCCGCCGACGCCGCCGGAGGTGAAGCCGGAGCCCCAGCCGGTGGAGAAGGCGGTCCAGCCCCCGCCCCAGACGCTCCCCTTCCTGCCGAAGCCGCTCGTCGACCTGCCGCGGCCTGACGAAACGGTGATGGCGAGCGATGCGACCCTGCCGATCACCCCGCCGCCGCCGACGACGGGGACGCCCGGCGGGACGGGCACGGGCGTCACCGTCGATCCGCCCAAGCCGATGCCGGTGCTGGTCGATGCCGCACCGGACCCGCGCTACAAAGACGCGTTCCAGCCGGCCTACCCGCCCGCCGAGCGCCGCGCCGAGCGCAACGGCGCGGTGACGGTGCGGGTGCGGATCGGCGCCGATGGACGGGTGACTGCGGTCGAGCCGGTGCGCGCGACCAGTGACGCGTTCTGGGAGGCGACCCGGCGGCAGGCGCTCTCCAAATGGCGCTTCCGTGCCGCCACGCGCGATGGGGTCGCCGTCGAAAGCTGGCGGGTGATGACGGTGCGTTTCGAGATGGAGAACTGAAGGGGCGGCGCAGGGGCTGGTGGCCGAGGGCGGTGACGCCTATCTGGAAGGCCCATGAGGATCCTGCGCCACCTGTCGCCGCTGCGTGCGTACCATGACCTGCGACTGTTCCTGTCGCACCGGCGGCCGCACCAATGGGCGTTCCTGGCGCTGGCGGTGACGATCACCGGCCTGTGGATCTGGGCGTTCGTCCATGATTCCCACTTCGAGCGGCCGTACAAGCGCGAGATCATCTACGTCCAGGATTGGCGGCTCGACCGCACGGATGAGGAAATCCGTGCCCAGCAGAAGATCGACGAGGCCAAGCGCCAGAAGGAGATCGCCGAGCTGGAGAAGCGGCGCGCGCGGATCCAGGCCGAGTTCAAGAAGCTCGACGACGGCATGACCGCCTGGGGGCTTTGACCTCCTTGGCCGACACGACCGACGATGCGCGCTGGATGGGCGAGGCGCTGGCCCTGGCCGAGCGCAGCCGCGGGCAGACCGCGCCCAATCCCAATGTTGGCTGCGTGATCGTCGCGCCCGATGGTCGTGTGGTTGGGCAGGGCTGGACCCAGCCGGGCGGGCGCCCGCATGCCGAGGCGGTGGCGCTGGCCGAAGCGGGCGCGGCCGCGAAGGGCGCGACCCTCTATGTGACGCTGGAGCCCTGCGCGCATGTTTCCGCGCGGGGACCGGCCTGCGCGGACCTGATCGTCGCGGCACAGCCGGCCCGCGTGGTGGTGGCGCTGACCGACCCCGATTCCCGCACCAACGGCCAGGGCATCGCCCGGCTGCGGCAGGCCGGGATCGCGGTGACCGAGGGCGTGTGCGCGGCCGAGGCGCGGCGCAGCATGGCCGGGTTCCTCACGCGCCTGGCGCTGGGCCGCCCGCATGTGACGCTGAAGCTTGCGACCTCGCTCGACGGGCGGATCGCGCTGCCGTCGGGGGAGAGCCGGTGGATCACCGGGGCGGAGGCGCGCGCCGATGTCCACCGCGAGCGAGCCCGGCATGAGGCGATCCTGGTCGGGCGCGGCACCTATGACGCGGATGCGCCGCGGCTGGACGTGCGCCTGCCCGGCCTGGAGCATCGCAGCCCGCGCCGGTTGCTGCTGACCCGCGGCGCGGCACCCGAGGGGTGGGAGGCGCTGCACGACCTGGCCGATCTGGGCGCGCTGGACGGCGTCGATCATCTGCTGGTCGAGGGCGGGGCGGGGGCCGCCGCTGCCTTCCTGACCGCCGACCTGGTCGACCGGCTGCTCTTCTATCGGGCGCCGATCCTGATCGGCGCGGGCACGTCTGCGGTGGGCGACCTGGGCCTGTCCAGCCTGGCCGAGGCCCATGGCCGATGGCGGTTTATCGAGGCGCGTTCGCTTGGCAGCGACCGGCGCGAAGTCTACGAGCGCGAGCGAGATTGATATGTTCACCGGAATCGTCACCGACATCGGCACCATCGAGGCCGTAGAGCAGACGGGCGACCTGCGCGTCCGCATCGCCACAAGCTATGACACCGCAACCGTTGACCTGGGCGCGTCGATCGCCTGTTCGGGCGTGTGCCTGACCGTGGTCGACAAGGGGCCGGGCTGGTTCGCGGTCGACGTGTCGGGGGAAACCGTGTCGCGTACCGCCCGCGACCAGTGGACCGCCGGTCGCCGGCTGAACCTGGAACGGGCGCTGAAGCTCGGCGATGAACTGGGCGGGCACATCGTCACCGGTCATGTCGATGGGTTGGGCGACGTGCTCGACGTCACCCAGGAAGGCGGATCGCATCGCGTCACCATCCTGGCCGGCCCCGAGATCGCGCCGTATCTGGCCGCCAAGGGTTCGGTCACGGTCGATGGCGTGTCGCTGACCGTCAACAGCGTCGAGGACGGGCCGGAGGGGACGCGCTTCGGCCTCAACATCATTCCCCATACGGCCGAGGTCACGACCTTTGCCGACATCACCGAGGGGCAGGCCGTCAACCTCGAGATCGACGTGCTCGCCCGCTATCTCCAGCGCATGGAGCGCTATCGTGAAAGGACGCAGCATGGCGCTGCCTGAACCCGGCTCCCTCGAACCTGCCCGGCTCCGCCACGGCTTTCTCTCCTCGCCCGAGGAGATCATCGACGAGGCGCGCAACGGGCGCATGTTCATCCTGGTCGACGACGAGGACCGGGAGAATGAAGGCGACCTGGTGATCCCGGCGCAGATGGCGACGCCGGAGAAGATCAACTTCATGGTGACGCACGGCCGCGGCCTCGTCTGCCTGGCGCTGTCGAAGCCGCGGGTCGAGGAGCTCGGCCTGGAGCTGATGAGCCGCAACAACGGCACGCGGCACGAGACCGCCTTCACCGTCTCGATCGAGGCGAAGGAAGGGGTGAGCACTGGTATCTCGGCGGCCGATCGTGCGCGCACCATCGCGGTGGCGGTGGATTCGACCAAGGGCGCGGCCGACATCGTGACGCCGGGGCATGTCTTCCCGCTGATCGCGCGCGATGGCGGCGTGCTGGTGCGCGCCGGGCATACCGAGGCGGCGGTGGACGTGGCGCGGCTCGCCGGGCTCAACCCCGCGGGCGTGATCTGCGAGATCATGAACGAGGACGGCACCATGTCGCGCCTGGACGACCTGGTCGGCTTCGCGCAGCTCCACGGCCTCAAGATCGGCACGATTCGCGACCTGATCGCCTATCGCCGCCGCCACGACCATCTGGTCGAGAAGCGGGCGGAAAGCCGCTTCACCAGCCGCTGGGGCGGCGAGTGGACGGCGATGACCTTCTGGAACAAGGCGACGGGCAGCGAGCAGGTCGCGCTGGTGAAGGGCCGTATCGATCCCACCAAGCCGACGCTGGTGCGCATGCACGCGATGTCGCCCTTCGCCGACATCTTCGGCGAGACCGGGCGCCGCGCGGAGCTGCTCAGCCGGTCGATGGAGATCATCGGCGAAGAGGGCGCTGGCGTGATCGTGGTGATCAACAAGCCGCGGCTCGACCAGTTCACCGTCGCCATGCAGGCGCGCACCGGCGAGCTCAATCCCGCCGACATGGACCAGCTGCGCGACTATGGCGTGGGCGCCATGATCCTGAACGAACTGGGCGTCGCCGAAATGGTGCTGCTCACCAACACCCATCACACCCTCGTCGGGCTCGACGGCTATGGCCTGTCGATCGTCGGCGAGCGTCCCATCGACACGGAGCGCTGACATGGCCCGCATCTTGATCGTCGAAGCGCGCTTCTACGACCACCTCAACGACCTGCTGCTCGACGGCGCGCGCACCGCGCTGCAGGAGGCCGGGCAGGATTACGAGATCGTCACGGTGCCGGGCGCGCTGGAGATCCCGGGCGCCGTCGCGATGGCGGCCGAGACCGGCCAGTTCGACGCCTATGTCGCGCTGGGCGTGGTGATCCGCGGCGAGACCTATCATTTCGAGATCGTCGCCAACGAAAGCGCGCGCGGGCTGATGGCGCTGGCCATGGACGGCCTGCCGATCGGCAACGGCATCCTGACCGTCGAGAACGAGGCGCAGGCGCTGGCCCGCGCCGATCGCAACGACAAGGACAAGGGCGGGGAAGCCGCCAAGGCGGCGCTCGCCATGCTGGCGCTGCGCCAGCGCTTCGCCTGATCCGGCGCCGCGGCTGAGCCGATGAACTCGGAGAGCCGCGGGACGGGAATGGGGCTGGCGGCTGCGGTGGTCGCCAACCTGACGCTGGCGATGGGCCCCTGGCTGGTGCGGCTGGCCGAGACCGGGCCGGTTGCCGCCGGCTTCTGGCGGCTGGCGCTGGCGATGCCGGCGCTGCTCGCCTGGTCGGCGATCGCCAATCCCGGGGCGTTGCGGCGGGGGCTCGCCTTCTGGCCGGTGCTGCTGGTGGCGGGGCTCGCCTTTGCCGCGGACCTCGCGACCTGGAACGTGAGCATCCACCGCACGACGCTCGCCAACGCGACGCTGTTCGCCAATTCGGCCACGCTGATCTACCCCGTCTATGGCTTCCTGATCGCGCGCGCCTGGCCGAGCCGGCCACAGGTCGCAGCGCTGCTACTGGCGATGGTCGGCGGGGGCATGCTGCTCGGCCAGTCGGCGGAGCTGTCGCACGCGCATCTCGTCGGCGACCTGCTCGCGCTGTTCGCGGGGCTGGCCTACGCGGTCTATTTTATCGGCATGGCGCGGGTGCGCGCGGCGGTGCCGCCGATGCCGGCGCTGGCATTGTCGGGAGTCGCGACCATGGCGCCGCTCTTGGTGCTGGCGATTGGGCTCGGCGAGCGGCTGGTACCTTTGGACGTGGCCGGCTGGGGGCCGCTGATCGGGCTGGCGCTGGTCAGCCAGGTGTTCGGCCAGGGGCTGATGATCTATGCGCTCGGCCGGCTGCCGCCGCTGGTGATCGGCATCACGTTGCTGCTCCAGCCGATCGTGGCGGGCGGGATCGGCTGGGCGGTCTATGGCGAGCGGCCGGGTACCCCCGACCTGATCGGGGCGCTGCTGGTCGCCGCCGCGCTGGTGCTGGTCCGGCGCGAGCCGAAGGTTGCGCCTGCCGCCGGGCAGACTAGATCGGTGGCCTGATCCCATGAAGGAGGCCGCGATGGCGACCGCAGCATTCGAAGACGCGACGCTGGACGAACTGCGCGCTGCCCTGGCGCCGGTGGTGGCCGCGAACGCCGCGTTCGATGGCTGGGCGCCCGCTGCCGTGGCCATGGCCGCCGAGCAGCTGGGCATCGACCCGGACGTCGCCCGCGCGGCGATGCCGAGCCCGCTCGACATGATCGACGCCTGGTTCTCCCATATCGACCGGCTGATGATGGAGCGGCTGCCCGCGGACACGCTCGCCGCGATGAAGATCCGCCAGCGCATCACCGCGCTGGTCGAGGCGCGACTCGCCGCGGTCGCGCCTCAGCGCGAGGCGCTGCGCCGCGCGCTCGCGATCCTGGCGATGCCGCAGAACCTGGCGCGTGCCACCCGGCTGGGCTGGCGCAGCGTCGACCTGATGTGGCGGCTCGCGGGCGACACCGCGACCGACTACAACCACTACACCAAGCGCGCGACGCTGGGGGCCGTCTATGGCACCACCGTGACCGTGTTCCTGGACGACGAGAGCGAGGGCTGGGCCGATACCCGCGCGTTCCTGTCGCGGCGGATCGACAACATCATGCAGTTCGAAAAGGCCAAGGCGCAATGGGTGGGCCGTGCGTCGAGCGAGCGGCGGCTGAGCCTGTCGCGCTTCATCGGCCGGCTGCGCTATCCGGCGGTTTGAAAACGAAAAAGCTGGCGTTCCGCATCAACTATTGATAATCACTCGCAATGCTTTCGCCCAACGCCAGCCTCTCGCACCTCGCCCAGCGCCAGCATGCGCGCGTGGCGGGGGTGGATTGGGACGCGCTGCAGCCTGCCGAGGCGCGGCGGCTGCGCGAGTTCGGCCTGGACGAGGGCGTGGAGATCGAGCTGCTGCATCGCGCATGGCTCGGCGGCGGGCCGGTCGCCTGTCGCATCGGGCGGATGATGGTGGCGCTTCGCCCCCATGTCGCCGCCGCCATTCGCGTCACCCTGGCCGTCGACTGAGGCCTTTTCGGACAGGATCATGAACCACCCACCGCTGGTCGCGCTCGTCGGCAACCCCAATGCCGGCAAGAGCGCCTTGTTCAACGCGCTCACCGGCGCGCGGCAGAAGGTGGGCAATTATCCGGGCGTGACCGTGGAGCGCCATTCCGGGCGCATGGCGCTGCCCGACGGCCGGCCGGTGGAACTGGTCGACCTTCCTGGCACCTACAGCCTCGATCCCTCCAGCCCCGACGAGGCGGTGACCCGCGACGTGGTGCTCGGTCGCCAGCAGGGCGAACGGCTGCCCGACGTGCTGGTGGTGGTGGCGGACGCCACCAACCTCGACAACCACCTGCGCTTCGTCCTCCAGTTGAAGGCGCTGGACCGGCCGATGCTGGTGGCGCTCAACATGGTCGATATGGCCGAGCGCGACGGGCTGAAGTTCGACCTCGCCGCACTGTCGGCGGAGATCGGCTGCCCGGTGGTGCCGACGGTTGCGGTGCGCAAGCGCGGGCTCGATGCGTTGCGCGACGCGCTGGCCGAGGTGCTGGCGGGCGCGCCCCCGACGCTGCCGCCGCCGCTCGACAGCTTCGACGCGGACATCCGCCATTTCCAGCGCGAGGCGCGCCGCGTCGCCGGCGTCGCGATCACCGAGCAGCCGCGTGCGCGGGCGGTGACGCGATCGATGGACGCCATCGCGCTGCACCCGGTGTTCGGGCCGATCATCCTGCTCACGCTGATGTTCGTGATGTTCCAGGCGGTGTTCAGCTGGTCGGAAGCGCCGATCGGCTGGATCGAGGGACTGCAGGGCTGGCTCGCCGACACGGCAGTGGCCACGCTGCCGGAGAATTTTCTGCGCGACCTGCTGGTGGAAGGCATCATCAACGGTGTCGGCTCTGTCGTGGTGTTCCTGCCGCAGATCCTGATCCTGTTCCTGTTCATCCTGGTGCTGGAGGCATCGGGCTACATGGTGCGCGCCGCGTTCCTGATGGATCGGCTGATGGCGAGCGTGGGGCTTTCGGGGCGTGCGTTCATCCCGCTGCTCTCCTCCTTCGCCTGCGCGATCCCCGGCATCATGGCGACGCGGGCGATCGACGATCCCAAGGAGCGGCTGACCACCATTTTGATCGCGCCGCTGATGACCTGCTCGGCGCGGCTGCCGGTCTATGCGCTGATCATCGGCGCGTTCATCCCGGCGCGGCAGGTGGCGCCGGGCGTCGGCTTGCAGGGGCTGGTGCTGTTCGTGCTCTACCTCGCCGGCATCGTCGGCGCGGTGCTCGCGGCGTTCGTGCTGCGGCGGACGCTGGCCAAGGGCCAGGGCGGCGGCTTCATGATGGAGATGCCGCGCTACCAGATGCCGTCGCTGCGCGACGTGGCGCTGGGGCTGTGGCATCGCGGCTATGTGTTCCTGCGCCGTGCGGGCACGACGATCATGACCGTCACGATCGCGCTGTGGCTGCTCGCCTCCTATCCGGTGGCGCCGGAGGGCGTGAAGCAGAGCGAATATTCGGCCGCCGGGCGGATCGCGTCGGGGCTGGAGGTCGTGCTCAAGCCGATCGGCTTCAACCACGAGATGTCGCTGGCGGTGATCCCGGCGATGGCGGCGCGCGAGGTCGCCGTGTCGGCGCTCCAGACCGTCTATGCGATCGATGCGGCGGACGAGGAACAGGGTGCGCAGGAACTGGGCGGGCGGCTGTCGGGCCGTTGGAGCCTGCCGACCGCGCTCGCCTTCCTCGCCTGGTTCGTGTTCGCGCCGCAGTGCCTGTCGACGATCGCGGTGGTGCGGCGCGAGACCAATGGCTGGCGCGTGCCGGGGCTGATGCTCGCGTACCTGTTCGGGCTGGCGTACATCGCGGCGGGCGTCACCTATTGGAGCGCGGTGGCGCTGGGGCTTTAGCCGTATCCCCGCGCAGGCGGGGATCCAGGGTCCGGCAAAGCAACGGCGGGTGGCTCTTGGAACCCTGGGCTCCCGCCTTCGCGGGAGCACGAGGGGCGCTGCCTACTCCGGGATTTGGTCGCGGCGGGCGCCGTCGAGGGTGCGTTCTGCGCGCTCCCGGTCCTGTGCCTCCGCAGCCTTCTGCGCCTTGGTACGGCCGAAGCGGTGGCGATTGGCGTCGGCCTCCGCTGCCTTTTCGGCGCGGGCACGGGCCTTGCGCGCGCGGTTCAGGTTGATGATCTCGGCCATGCCGCCTAGTCTAGCGCACCCGCGCCGGCCGGCATACGTCGCTGCGACCGATTGCCCCGCGCGCCCGCAATTTCAAAGTTAATGGAGACATCATGGCCGGCAGCGTCAACAAGGTCATTCTGGTCGGCAACCTGGGCCGCGACCCGGAATCGCGCAGCTTCCAGAACGGCGGCAAGGTGGTGAACCTGCGCATCGCCACGTCCGAATCGTGGAAGGACCGCAACTCGGGCGAGCGCAAGGAAAAGACCGAGTGGCACTCGGTCGCGATCTTCAACGAAGGCCTGGCGAACGTCGCCGAGCGCTTCCTGCGCAAGGGATCGAAGGTCTACATCGAAGGCCAGTTGCAGACCCGCAAGTGGCAGGACCAGAACGGCCAGGACAAATACTCGACCGAGATCGTGCTGCAGGGCTTCAACTCGGTGCTGACGATGCTCGACGGTCCGGGCGGCGGCCAGGGTGGCGGCGGCGGTAGCCGTGGTGGCGACGATTTCGGCGGTGGCGATGACTTCGGCGGCGGCTCGGGCGGTCGCGGCGGCAGCTTCAACAGCGGCGGCGGGCGCAGCGGTGGCGGCGGTGGTCGCTCGGGCGGCGGCAGCAGTGGTGGCGGCTTCGGTGGTGGCTTCGGCGACGACCTGGACGACGACGTGCCGTTCTGATCGCGGTTGCGATGGGAACGAAGAAGGGGGCCGCGCGCCCCCTTTTTTGTGCCTGCGTTCCTTCACCGCCGCCCACAACCGTATCCCTGCGCAGGGAGGGATCCAGGGCCAAGCAGGCCAACGGCTGTTGGCGCCCGGGACCCTGGGCTCCTGCCTTCGCAGGAGCACGTGAAAGGGGGAGGCAGGCGGGTGCCCCAGTCGAACGAAACCGCAACTGGGCCCCGGCCTTCGCCGGGGTTTGGGTTACGTGTGGAGCGCCCTAGCGCCGGAGCAGGAACACCGCGTGTTCGGCGCGGAAGTTGGCGGCGGCGGCGCTGGTGCGGCGGTCGCCCTTCAGGAACCAGGCGTGCTCGACGGTGATCCCACGCGCTTTCACGAAGGCGCGGAAGTCGTCGATGGTGACGTGGTGGATGTTCGGCGTTTCGTACCACGGCACCGGCAGCAGCCGGGTGACCGGCATCCGCCCGCCCCAGAGCAGGGACGCCCGTACCCGCCAATGCGCGAAGTTCGGGAAGGATACGAACGCGCGCCGGCCGATCCGCAGCAGATGGTCGAGCACCACATGCGGGCGCATCGTCGTCTGCAGCGTCTGGCTGAGGATCGCATAGTCGAAGCTCGCGTCCGGATAGCCGGCAAGGTCGGTGTCGGCGTCGCCCTGCACCACCGACAGCCCGCGCGCGACGGCGGCGGCGACGTTGCCGGCATCGATCTCCAGCCCGCGTGCGTCGATGCCGCGGGTGTCGCGCAACGCCGCCATCAGCGCGCCGTCGCCGCAGCCGACATCGAGCACGCGCGCGCCTTCCGCCACGTTCGCGGCGATCACCGCCAGATCGGGGCGCAGCGCGGTCATGCGCGGCCCCAGGTGAGGAAGCCGCGCACCACCCGGTCGAGCTCGGGCGATTCGAGCAGAAAGGCGTCGTGGCCGAACGGGCTGGAGAGCTCGACGAAGCTGGCGCGGGCCCCGGCGGCGTTCAATGCCTGGACCATCACCCGCGACTCCGCAGTCGGGTAGAGCCAGTCGGTGTCGAAGCTGACGATGCAGAAGCGCGTGGCGGTGTCGCGGAACGCGTTGGCGAGCATGCCGCCATGCTCCTCGGCGAGGTCGAAATAGTCGAGTGCGCGGGTGATGTAGAGGTAGGAGTTGGCGTCGAACCGGTCGGTGAAGGCGAGGCCCTGGTGGCGCAGATAGCTTTCGACCTGGAAGTCGGCGTCGAAGCCGAAGGTCTTGGCGCCGGCCTGTCCGTCGGGGCGCGCCTGGAGGCGGCGGCCGAACTTGGCGGTGAGCCCGGCTTCCGACAGATAGGTGATGTGTGCGGCCATGCGCGCGACGGCGAGGCCGGCGGCGGGCGGGTCGCCGCTCTCGTAATAGGCGCCGTTGCGCCATTTGGGGTCGGCCATGATCGCCTGGCGCCCCACTTCGTGGAAGGCGATGTTCTGGGCGGAATGGCGCGCGGTGGCGGCGATCACCACCGCCGCCTCGACGCGCTCGGGGAAGGTGGCGGCCCAGGACAGCGCCTGCATGCCGCCCATCGACCCGCCGACCACGGCCGCCAGCCGGCCGATGCCGAGGTGGTCGAGCAGCAGCGCCTGCGCGCGCACCATGTCGCGGATGGTGATGACCGGGAAGGCCATGCCCCATTGCTCGCCCGTCGTGGGATCGATCGACGCGGGTCCCGAGGAGCCCATGCAGCTGCCGAGCACGTTGGAGCAGATCACGAACCAGCGATCGGTGTCGATCGGCTTGCCCGGCCCGACCATGCGCGTCCACCAGCCGGGCTTGCCGGTGACGGGATGGTCGGAGGCGAGATACTGGTCGCCGGTCAGCGCGTGGCAGACCAGCACCGCATTGTCGGCCGCCGGCGACAGCGTGCCATAAGTCTCATAGCCGATCTCGACCGCAGGCAGTGACGCGCCGCCATCGAGCGGCAGCGGCCCGGCGAGCAGCGCGCGGCGGCGCAGACCGAAGCGTTCGTCCGACATGCTAGCCCTGTTAGCTCACCGGCCGCTCAGCGCGTCCAGGGTGGGACGGATGCCCGAGAGGTCGTAGCCGGCACCCGCGGCCTTTTCGACCAGCTCGGCGGAGTCGCCGCCGGCCTTGGCCTCGGCCAGCGCCCAGAGATTGCAGGAGCGCGTGCCCGAGCGGCAATAGGCGAGCACCGGGCCGTCGGCGGCATCGAGCGCGGCGCGCATCGCGTCGAGCTGGCCGTGGCCGAAGCCGGCGTGGGTGACGGGAATGGCGGTGTAGGCGAGGCCGGCGGCTTCCGCTGCCGCCTGGATCTCGGCTCCGGAGGGTTGGCCCGGCTCCTCGTCATCGGGGCGGTTGTTGACGATCGCGACGAAGCCGGCCGCGGCGATGTCCGGCATCTGGGCCGGATCGATCTGGGGGGCGACGGAGACCTTGCTGTCGATGGTGCGGATCATGCTGCCTCGCGGATGACCTGGAGAAAGGCGTCGCCATACGCCTCCAGCTTGCGCGCGCCAACGCCGGTGATGCGGCCGAGCGCCTGAAGGCTCGACGGGCGCATCGTCGCCATGTCGCGCAGGACGGAGTCGTGGAAGATCACGTAGGGCGGCACCGACGCCTCTTCGGCAAGTTCGCGGCGGCGGCGGCGCAGCGCCTCGAACAGCGGGTTGCCGATCGGGTTGGGGGTGGCGCCGGCCGCCCCGCGGCGACGACGGTCGCGCTTGGGCGGAAGGACGAGCTTGAGGGTCGCTTCCCCCTTCAAGAGCCCGCGGGCGCCGGGGCCGAACTCCAGCCCGCCGTGCGGGTTGGCGCGGATGGCGTCGCGCAGGAGCAGGGCGCGGGCGACGGGCTTGAGGAGGTGCGCTTCCTCCGCCTCGACGATGCCCCACACCGACAGCGACTCATGCCCGTTGGTCATGCTGCGCTCGGTCGATTGGCCTTGCAGCACCTGCTCGATATAGCCGACGCCGAACATCTGGCCGGTGCGGAACACGGCTGAAAGGAACTTGCGCGCCGTTTCGGTCGCGTCGACGGCGGCAGGCGGGTTGAGGCAGTTGTCGCAGTTGCCGCAAGCATCGGGTGGCGTCTCGCCGAAGTGGGCGAGCAGGATCGCGCGGCGGCAGCCGGCGGTTTCGACC
Source organism: Sphingomonas molluscorum (assembly GCF_039522995.1). Classification (NCBI taxonomy): domain Bacteria; kingdom Pseudomonadati; phylum Pseudomonadota; class Alphaproteobacteria; order Sphingomonadales; family Sphingomonadaceae; genus Sphingomonas; species Sphingomonas molluscorum. The sequence goes on from NZ_BAAAEL010000016.1 coordinate 18,811, forward strand.
AGCGCGCCGAGCGCGTTGAGGCGGGCGCGTTCGCCGGGCTGGCGCTCGGCCTCGACCTCGCCGATGCGCTGGCGGGCGCGGGCGAAGTCGTCGGCGCCCCAGAACAGGTGGGCGACCGCGGGGTCGCCGTCGCGGCCGGCGCGGCCGGTTTCCTGGTAATATCCCTCGATCGACTTGGGCAGGCCGGCGTGCGCCACGAAGCGGACGTCGGGCTTGTCGATGCCCATGCCGAAGGCGACGGTGGCGACCATCACCATGTCCTCGCTCGCGACGAAGTCCGCCTGGTTGCGCTGGCGGACGGCAGGGTCGAGGCCGGCGTGATAGGCGCGCACCTCGCGCTTGGGCGTCGAGAGCGCGGCGGCCAGCCGCTCGGTCGCGGCGCGGGTGGGAGCATAGACGATGCCGGGGCCGGGATGTTCGGCGAGGATGTCGGCGATCTGGCGCGTGGTGTTGTCGCGCGGAGTGATGGCGTAGCGGATGTTGGGCCGGTCGAAGCCGGCGACGATCATCCCCTCTTCGGGAATGCCCAGCTGCTCGAGGATGTCGGCGCGGGTATGCGCGTCGGCAGTCGCGGTGAGCGCCAGCCGCGGCACATCGGGAAACTGGTCGAACAACGGACGCAGCAGGCGATAGTCGGGGCGGAAGTCATGGCCCCATTCGCTGACGCAATGCGCCTCGTCGATCGCGAACAGGCTGAGCGGCGCCTGGGCGAGCAGGTCGCGGAAGTGGCCGCTGGAGGCGCGCTCGGGAGCGACGTAGAGCAGGTCGAGCTCGCCGGCGCGGAAGCGGGCGATCGTTTCCTGCCGGTTCTCGTCCACCGAGGTGAGCGTGGCGGCGCGGATGCCGACGGCGGTGGCGGCGCGCAGCTGGTCGTGCATCAGCGCGATCAGCGGCGAGATGACGACGCAGGTGCCGTCGAGCACCACGGAAGGGAGCTGGTAGGTCAGCGACTTGCCGGCGCCGGTGGGCATGACGGCGAGGGTGCGCTGGCCGGCGAGGACCCGTTCGACCACCTGGCCCTGGACGCCGCGAAAACCGGGGAAGCCGAAGGTCGACTGGAGAACGGACACGGGATCGGCGGGCATGGGGGCGCTGTAGCGGGCGGGGTCGGGGCGTGTCGAGGTTTTGGGGTGGGGCTGTGAATCCGTGCTCCTGCGCAGGCAGGAGCCCAGAGCCAAACAGCGCAGCGCCTGTAACCCTGGGCTCCTGCCTGCGCAGGAGCACGGTAAGCTCAAGCGGCGCCGATCGCGGCCTCGACCACCGCGGGTCGCGCCTCTTCCTCCATCTGGGCGAGGGTGCACTGGCGGGGTGCCTTGTCGGGGCGCCAGCGCAGGAGCGCGGTGCCGTGGCGGAAGCGGCGGTCGGTGATCTGGTCGTAGCGGACCTCCACCACCAGCTCGGGACGGAGCGGCTGCCATTGCGCGGAGCGCTCGGTCGACCAGCGGCTGGGGCCACCGGGCGCGTCGCCGGTGAAGCCGGGGGCCTCGACCAGCGCCTCCAGCCTGACGGTGAGTTCGGGGCGCTCGGCTGCCGGGATGCCGCTGGTGAAGCCGACATGGTGGAGCAAGCCCGCATCGTCATAGAGGCCGAGCAGCAGCGAGCCGACCTCCTGCTTGGCGGTGGCGTAGCGGAAGCCGCCCACCACGCAGTCGGCAGTGCGCATCCGCTTGACCTTCACCATCGCGCGCTCGCCGGGGCGATAGGGTTCGGCGAGCGGCTTGGCGACGACGCCGTCGAGCGCACTGCCGGTGCCGCCGAGCCAGCGCCGCGCAACCGCCGGGTCGTCGGTGACGGGCGAGAGGCGCAGCGTCGGCGAGCGATGGCGGGCGTGGAAGCGCTCCAGCGCGGCGCGGCGTTCGGAGAGGGGGCGGTCCGCCAGAGTCTCGCCGTCGGCGGCAAGGCAGTCGAACAGCATGAAGCGGGCGGGCGTTTCAGCCGACAGGCGGCGGATACGGCTTTCGGCCGGGTGAAGCCGGAGCTGGAGCGCGCCGAAGGAGAGGGTGGGGCCGACGGGGATCAGCAGCTCGCCGTCGAGGACGAAGTCGCCGGGAAGCTCGGCTAGGGCGGCGGCGACTTCGGGGAAATAGCGGGCGAGCGGCTTTCCCGACTTGGACCAGAGCAGCACGGCGTCGCCCTGCTTGACCGCGAGGCAGCGGAAGCCGTCCCACTTGGGCTCGAACTGCCAGCCGGGGCCGTCCGGCAGCTCGGCGGCGAGCTTGGCTTCCATCGGTTCGAGCGGGGCGGGATCGGCCATGAAGGGGAAAACGCAGCAAGGCGCGGAATCGTCCAAGTCCCCGCATCGTTTCGGCTGGCGTCTCGCCATTCTCCCGCTAGTCTGTTGGGAAACGGGGGGAAATGATGAAGCATTCGCGGTGTGGTTTGGCGTTGAGCGTGCTGGCGTTGCTGTCGGCCTGTGGCGGTAACGACGGCGGCGTCTTGGGCGGATCGGTGACGACGCCGGCCCCGAGCCCCACGCCGACCCCGACGCCAACGCCCACCCAGACCGCGGGCTGCTCGCTGCGGGAGCGGCAGGACTGGGCGGCCGCGCAGCTCAACGAATGGTACCTGTTCCCGGAGACGCTGCCGGCGCGGCTGGACCCGACGCCCTATGCGAGCGTCGATGCCTATGTCGACGCGCTGACCGCCACCGCGCGGGCGCAGGGACGCGACCGGTTCTTCACCTATCGCACCTCGATCGCGGAGGAGGATGCCTATTATGAAGCCGGGTCGAGCGCCGGCTATGGTTTCCGCCTGGGGCTGACCAGCGACGGCCGGCTGTTCGTGACCGAGGCGTTCGAGGACGCGCCGGCACTGGCCGCGGGGATCGATCGGGGCACCGAGATCGTCGCGATCGGGACGAGCACGGGCACGCTCCGGACGGTCGCCAGCCTGATGAGCAGCGGCGGGACCGACGCGCTCGACGAGGCGCTGGGGGCGAGCGCGGCGGGCACCCGGCGGGTGATGCAGGTCCGCGACGCATCGGGCACCCGCAACGTGACGGTGGCCATGGCCGACTTCGAGCTGCAGCCGGTGTCGAACCGCTATGGCGCCAAGGTGCTGAACGACGGCGGGCGTCGGGTCGGCTACCTGAACCTGCGCACCTTCATCAACACCGCCGACCCGCAGCTGCGCCAGGCCTTCGCCAGCTTCCGCGCCCAGGGGGTCACCGAACTGGTGGTGGACCTGCGCTACAACGGCGGCGGGCTGATCAGCATCGCCGAGCTGATGGGCGACCTGATGGGCGCCAACCGCCGGACCAGCGAGGTGTTCACCAAGGTGAGCTTCCGCGCCTCCAAGTCCGAGAACGACGAGGCCCGCACCTTCGCGCCGCAGCCCCAGTCGATCGCCCCGACCCGCGTCGCCTTTATCGGCACCGGCGGCACGGCATCCGCCAGCGAGATGGTGATCAACGGCTTCGTGCCGTACCTGGGCACCGGCATCGCGCTGGTGGGGACCAACACCTATGGCAAGCCGGTCGGCCAGATCGCGCTCGACCGCAGCGCCTGCGACGACCGGCTGCGAGTGGTCGCGCTGGCGGTGCAGAACGCCGACGGCAACGCCAACTACTACAACGGCCTCGCCAACACGGTGCCCGCCACCTGCGAGGCGCCGGACGACATCAGCTATCCGCTGGGTGACCCGCGCGAGGCGTCGCTGCGCCAGGCGCTCGACTTCCTGGCCGGACGCAGCTGCAGCCCGATCCTGGGCATGGCCGCGACGGCAAGCGGCCAGCGCACCGCCGGGCTGGGCCGAGCACCCGAGCGGCAGCTGCTGAGGCCCGCGCGGCCGACGCCGGCACAGCGCGAGGTGCCCGGACTCTTCTGAGGACCCTCTTCCGAGGAGCCTCGTCCGGGCCGGCACCCCGCGCCGGCTGAGGGCTTACGAGGCCTGCATCTCCGCGGCGCGGTTGATGCGGGCTTCGGCCAGGTCGGTGAGCTTGGCGTCCGTCGCCTTTTCCTCGGCGAGGTTCTCGTCGAGGACGGCGGCGCAGTCGGAGCGGCCGAGCTCGCGCGCCCAGGCGATCAGCGTGCCGTACTGGGCGATCTCATAATGCTCGACCATCTGCGCGCCGAAGGCGAGGGCGGCGTCGAGCACCTGCTTGTCGTCGATGTCGGCGGCGGTGGCGTTCGCCGCCTTGATGATGCCGTCGATCGCGGGGCACTTGGTCTCGTCCGCCTCGACGCCGTGCATGCGGAACACCTGCTCCAGCCGGGTGCGCTGGCCCTCGGTCTCGCGCAGATGCTGCTGAAAGCCGGCCTTGAGCGTCGGGTCGGTCGCCATCTCGATCATCTGGGGCAGCGTCTCCAGGATCTGGCGTTCGGCGTAATAGATGGTCTTGAGGCCGTGGACGAACAGGTCGTCGAGCGTGTGGGTATCGGCTCCGAAGAGGCTCATGGCGAAAGCTCCTGGGGTTCGTGGGACGCTCCCTGCACATTTGCCAAGGGGGCGTGCCGGGGAAACGCACGGACGTGCCGACGGTGCCGTTGAAATCAGGCGGTTTTTCGCACGGCTGGACGATGCTGCGGCGCGGAAGGTTAGGCAAAGGTTAGGCCAAGAACGGGCGTCGCTCACGGTGCGGGGTCGCGGCGGCGGCCGGTGCGATCCCGCCGTCCCCCGCCGAGCGGCGCGGGGCGGGCGAGCGCGGCCGGGATGGCCGGGTCGCGCGCCGGCGGCACGTAGCGCTCGCGATCGAGATCGGGATAGGCGCGGTAGAGGTCTGCCATGGCACCCGCGCTTTCCAGCGCCTGCGCAAGCCGATCGGGCGACATGCGCAGGTGCGGATCGGCCGGCGGCACCGGGCCGAGCGCGGCCACCGCCTGGGCAAGCGCGGGCGGTGCGCGATGGGGCTGGGCGGGGGCGGCAGGGCGCGCGGGCGGGGTGCGCTGCGGCCGTTCGACGCCGCCGAACCGCTCCGGCCGATAGGCGCGCAACAGGAACATCAGCAGGCGATCGTTGACCTGGCGGCGCGCGCCGATGCGGCAGCCGTCGCGGTCGAACACGGGCACCTCCACGCCTTCGAGCGCGCGGGAAAAGGCGACGGCAGCGAGATGGTCGGCGGCGGCATCGAGCGCGGCGTCCCAGGCGCGCGCGAAGCTCTCCGCGCCGGGGGCGCGGCGCAGGCGATAGGCGCTCTGCACGGACATATCGACCGCCTCGCACGCGGCGGTGACGAGGCCGGTGTCGGCCAGCGCCTCCACGAAGCGGCGCTGCACGTCGGGCGACCAGCCGTCCGCGCGGGGGCGTCGCGCGACGGGGCGCCATTCATAGTCGTCGGGATCGAAGCCGTGCGCGTCGCGCGGTGAGCCGGGCGGCTGGGCTGCGGGATGGGGAGCGAGGGCATCGCGGGCCGAGGGGCCGGCGGATGCGGCGGGCGGGGTGGCAGGGTCGCGCATCCGGGAGGATACACCAGAAACGCGGCCTGTAGGACAGGGCTCGCGTTGACATTGGACAGGACGTTGCCCAACTTCGCCGCATGCAGGCAGTCAGCTATTCCGAAGCACGCGAGAATCTGAAGGCGATGATCGACAAGGTCGTCGCCGACCGCGCGCCGCTCGCCATCACCCGCCAGCGCGGCGAGGGGGCGGTGCTGATTTCGGCAAGCGAATGGGCGTCGATCGAGGAGACGCTCTACCTGCTGCGCTCCCCGGCCAATGCCAAGCGGCTGCTGGAGGCAGTGCGCGGTTTCGAGGCGGGTGAGGAAGGCGTGCCGCTCCCGTGAAAGTCTCGTTCTGGCCGACGGCGTGGGACGACTATCGCCATTGGCAGGAGCATGACGCGAAGCTGACGGACAAGATCAACGCGCTGATCGAGGAATGCCGGCGCCATCCGTTCAAGGGTACGGGCAAGCCCGAGCCGCTGGGCGGCAATCTGTCCGGCTGGTGGTCGCGCCGGATCAGCCACGAGCATCGGCTGGTGTATCGGATCGCAGGGTCCGGTGCGGAGCAGGTGCTGCAGGTGGCGCAGTGCCGCTACCACTATTGAGGTCGCCTTGGCGCTGACGCGCTAGCGGACCTGGCGGACCTCCAGGCTGCCGGCGGGGAGCGGCTGGCAGAGCTCGGCGGCCGGGACGGCGGGGTCGAGCCAGCGGGCGCAGCGATCGAGCGGGAGCACCACGACCTGGCGGTGGTGATAGGGCGCGACGTCGGCGCCGGGCGGGCAGGTGAGCATCGACCAGGCCTCCCCCACCTGGGGATCGCTGCGCCAGATGCCGGCGATGCAGAACCAGGGCTGGTCGCGCAGGGAAAAGGCCCATTTGGACTTGGGCGCGCGCTTGGGCTTCGTCTCGCCGGGCGGGGGTGCGGGCGGATCGGTGAATTCGAAGAAGCCGTCGACCGGGATCAGGCAGCGGCTGGCATGCGCGATCTGCCGCCCGTCCGAGCGGAAGTTGTAGACCGGCTTGCCGCCCGGGCCGGGCCAGCTCCAGCGGCGGGTGACCATCTCCGCCTCGTGAGGGGCATCGGCGGCGGGGCGGATGATTTCCACCCGGTCGGTGATCTTGAAGCCTTCGAGCGGCGCGAAGTTGGGAATGCCCTCCGGAAAGCGCAGGGGCACGCGCAGGTCATGCCAGTCGTCGCGGAGCTGGCCGATCTGGGTGCGGCGATAGGCTTCGTTGCACATGGGGGTGGGGTAGCGCGGTGGGGTGCGGGGCTCAACCTGAGCGGCCCGCGGGCCCACTCGCGGAGCAGCTCCACCGGAGCCATTTATTCAAAGTCTCGCAGTTGGTCTCGATCTCTGACACGTGCGCGACTAGTCGGCGTCTGTACTCCTGGAACGAAGACGCCCTCTGTCTTACAGGGGGCTCCGGGACAGCATTGCTTGGCTACAGAAAAACTTGGTCTATACTCACGGATATGGCCTATCCTATCGAAAACAAGCTGGTTGTAGGTATCACCTCTACCGCCTTGTTCGACTTCTCCAAAGAACAGCAGATTTTTGCGACTGAGGGGCTTGAAGCCTTCCGGCGGTATCAAGCTGAACACCGGAATGAGGTGCCCTCTCCCGGCGCGGCGTTCCCATTTATTAAACGACTCCTCCACCTAAACAAAGTCTTCCCGGATCAGAGCCCGGTGGAGGTGGTTTTGCTTTCTCGCAACGATCCTGAGGCAGGGCTTCGAATGATGGACGCCATGCCTCACTACGACTTAGCCATTACCCGAGCTTTCTTTTTATCCGGGAAAGCACCCTATCCCTACATGGCTTCCGTGAATGCGAGCCTCTATCTCAGTACAAACAAGGATGAAGTTCGAGAGGCTGTCGCGGGGGGGTACCCAGCCGGTCACGTCTTGCCCTGCGCTGCGGCTGCGGACGACGAAGACGATACTCAACTCAGGATCGCTTTCGACTTTGACGGTGTTCTCGTCGACGATGAAGCAGAAGCGAAATACGCGATTGGGGGACTGCCGCTGTTCCACGATTACGAGTTTGTAAACAGAACCAAGCCGCTGAAGAATGGGCCTTTGATGCCGCTGCTACAGCGGCTTTCAAACATCCAAAAGCTTCAAGTTTTGAATGAGAACCGAACTAACAGCTCAGATAAGGCAGTTCGTATATCCATTGTGACTGCCCGAAACGCGCCAGCACATGAGCGCCTGATTACGACGATGAAGCACCTGGGGCTAGAAGCCGACGAACTTTTCCTTACAGGAGGTATCGAAAAAAAGAACATCCTCGATGTAATGAAGCCCCAGATCTTCTTTGACGATCAGATAGGGCATCTTGAGCCGGCAGCTGAGAGTACCCCGTGCGTTCACATCCCATTTGGGATACGGAATCAATGATCATCGCGTCCAGGTGTCAACGGCAAACGCGCTGATTCAGATCGCCTTTGCCGCGTCGCGACGCGCCGGCACCCCGTTGAGCAGCCCGTCCGTGCTCAGATCCTCGTCCAGTTCTGGCCAGTGAATGCCGTAGCCACCGGCGCAGGGTTCCCAGATGGCGCGCTGCTCCGGGGTAGCGTGGAGCAGGCGGGGGTACCAGGCGAGCGGGACCGAGATGGTGCGGCCGTCGATCAGGTCGACCGTGAGGGTGGAGTCGTCGCAGCGCACGTCCTGCACGCGCTCGTCCGTGATCCTAGCGGAAATGTTCATGCCATGCCTCCAGCAGCGCCGCCCGATGGTCTGCCACCAAGCGCAATATGGCATTGATCTCCGGCGGCCGGAACCCGCGGTTGCGTGCCAACTCGACCGGTTCCAGCCAGGCCTTCAAGGATGCGCCGCCGCGGTCGACATGAACATGCGGCGGCTCGTTGGGTTCGTGGCTGAAGAAATAGAAGCGGTAGCCTTGGAGTCGCAGGATGGTCGGCATCGGAGTTCCTTTCGCGACGCCGGACCATCTATGGCACCTCCGCGGTCCGGTCGTGTGCGAAATCAAGCCCATTCCGATGGGACCAGTTACCGCCGTCAGGTTGTCCGTCGGCAGCAGTTGGCGCACCTCACCCTCACACGATAGATTCCCCCTACCTTCCAGCTGTCGCCATCGCGGTCGAGCAACACCGTCTCGGTCGCGCCGCGCTTGTTCCCGAAAGTCGTGCGGAAGCGGATGCCATCACCGTCGAAATGCGCCCGGCGCATCCCCGGCGCCGCGATCGGCGGGGACTACGTGGCTCCCTCAAGGGAACGAAGCGCTCCTCCACTTTGTTCGGGTCGCTGTCGTCACGGAAGTGGCGAATGGAGAGGGAGAATCATCATGGTCCATGCATCGGCTATTTTCGACACCCACGCGGAAGCAGAGCGCGCGGTTTCCGAACTGCGAACTGCTGGCGTGAACGACACCGATTTGTCGATCATCGCCCATCATGGCGGCACCACGACCGCCACGTCGGGTGAAGGCGAGATCACGGACGAGCATCATCGCAACGTGCTGCGCGGCATCCTAGGTGGCGGCGCGCTGGGCGCTGGCCTCGGCGTTGCGGCACTCGCCATTCCCGGCGTGGGCCCGCTTGCGGCAGCGGGCGCGATCGCTGCTTCCGCAGTGCCGGAAGCCATGGCGATCGGCGCCGGCCTGGGCGCATTGACGGGAACGTTCAACGAGGTGCTGACCAAGCACGGCGTCAGCGAAGACGATGCGACCTATTATGGCGGACGCATGAAGGATGGCGGCGTCGTCGTGACCGTCGGCGGATCGGGCATCGATGGCGATCGCGCTCGCGAGATCCTGTACCGGAACGGCGGACATAATTCGACGCAGGCTCGCGCCTCCGCATACTGACCTTCAAAGGGCCGGGGCTACCACGCCTCGGCCCTCCTCTTGCCGCGCGGCAGGGACGCGTGACAGGCTTCGGGCGTTACCGGACGCCGCGGCGGATGCGTTCCCGACCCGGCGACCACGCCTTCGCGCTCACTGGATATAGATCCCCACCACCTTCCAGCTGTCGCCTTCGCGGTCGAGCGAGACCGTCTCGGTTGCGCCGCGCTTGTTCTCGAAATCGGTGCGGAAGCGGACCATGCGGTAGCCCTTGGGCGGCGCGGGCACGTCCGCTTCGCTGAGCAGCTGGCGCGACAGCATGCGGCCGAGGGGCACGCGCGCCTGTTCGGAGGCGGCTTGCCAGGCGGCGACGCTGTTGAGCGACCGGAAGGACTGGCCGGTCGCGTCCCAGCTTTCCTGCCACTTGCTCGCGTCGAGCAGGGCGAGAAAGGCGGACGCTGCGCGGGTGGCGGGGGTCTCGGTCGCGGGCGCGGCGGCTACGGCGGGCGGCGTGCCGGGCGCCTGCGTGCCGGCTTGCGGCGGCTGGGTGGGGGCGGACAGGGCGAGCAGGGTGATCAGGAACGGGATCATGGCGAGTCCTCCGATGGCCCAGGCCGTCTTCGGGGGCGAAGGCGGCTCGGTGCTGGGCTGCCCGGACTGCTGATCGACCGGCGGGGGCGGGGCATCCCCGAACCGTGTGTCCCCGAGGCTTTGGGGGGCGGCCTCGCGCTGGCGGAGCAGGCGGGCGGCCTCCTTGCTGGTGGAGACGGAGAGCTTGCGGCGGGCGTCGCGCAGGCGCTCGTTGATCGTGTGCACCGACAGATCAAGGTGGCGCGCCATCGACTTGGCGTCATGCCCCTCCAGCAGCAGGCGAAGCGTCTGCTTCTCCTTCTCGGTGAGTGCCTGGAGCCCGTCGGCCATGACCGCCATTTCCTGTCCTTTCGAGGGCGGATGCTAGGGCGCGGGCGGGGTGCGGGTCACCCCAAAATCCTTGTACCTGCGGTGGGCCGACGTGCGATCAGGCGGCGGGCGCGTGGCCATAGAAGTGCAGAAGGGCGAGCAGCCGCTGCGCGCTGACGCCCTCATGCTGGGCGATCGCGAGCGGGTGGGAGTCGTCCTGCACCAACAGGGTGGGACGCTGCCGGCCGGGCTGAGGATAGACGAGGAGGGCGAGCGGTTCCTCATCCGTGAAGTGCTCGAGCCGGTTGCTGAGCCAGCCGGACCACGGGCCCCAGTCGGGAAAGCGGCCGTCGTCGAAGCCTGAAAGGTAGAGGTCGAAGTTCGCACGGGACAAGGTGGACCAGCACCCGAACCCGAACTTTTCCGCGAGGCCGTGCACCGGAATTTCCAGCACCGCGCGAACGAAGAAGTAGCGCCCCTCAAGCACGCAGAAATCTTCCGAAAGAAAGTCTCCGTCGAAGCGGATTGCGCCGTTCGGCTCGCGATCGCTGTCATGCGGCCACGGGTCTGGAGCGGCCGCGGCGAGATCCATCAGCCCGCTGTGGCGTTCGCCGCAACCCGCGCATCGCCACTCGCCCGCCAGGGAGGCGAGCGGCGATGCGCGCTTGCGGCGGAACCAGCTCACTCGGCGGCGGGGAGGTAGACCTCGCTGCCCTTTTCGCGGAAGCGCTCGCTCATTTCGGCCATGCCGGCTTCGGCAGAGGCTGCGTCCAGCGGTGACACCCCTCCACCATGCTTCGCAGGGTCCCCCTCCCCTTGCAGGGGAGGATGGGCGGCGACGAAGCTTTCGACGGGCGCGTTCTGCTTCGCCGCGAACTCGCGCACTTCCTGGGTGATCTTCATCGAGCAGAACTTGGGCCCGCACATGGAGCAGAAGTGCGCGGTCTTGGCGCCTTCCGCCGGCAGGGTCTGGTCGTGGTAGCTCTCCGCCGTGTCGGGATCGAGGCTCAGGTTGAACTGGTCGCGCCAGCGGAACTCGAACCGGGCGCGGCTCAGCGCGTCGTCGCGCAGCTTGGCGGCCGGGTGCCCCTTGGCGAGATCGGCGGCGTGGGCGGCGAGCTTGTAGGTGACGACGCCGACCTTCACGTCGTCGCGGTCGGGCAGGCCCAGATGCTCCTTGGGCGTGACGTAGCAGAGCATCGCGGTGCCGTACCAACCGATCATCGCGGCGCCGATGCCCGAGGTGATGTGGTCATAGCCCGGCGCGATGTCGGTGGTGAGCGGCCCGAGCGTGTAGAAGGGCGCCTCGCCGCACGCCTCCAGCTGCTTGTCCATATTCTCCTTGATCTTGTGCATCGGCACGTGGCCGGGGCCCTCGATCATCACCTGGACGTCCTGGTCCCAGGCGCGCTTGGTGAGCTCGCCCAGCGTATAGAGCTCGGAGAACTGGGCCTCGTCATTGGCGTCGGCGATCGAGCCGGGGCGCAGGCCGTCGCCGAGCGAATAGGCGATATCATACGCCTTCATGATTTCGGTGATCTCGTCGAAGCGCTCGTAGAGGAAGCTCTCCTTGTGGTGCGCCAGGCACCATTTCGCCATGATCGATCCGCCGCGGCTGACGATGCCGGTGACGCGCTTGGCGGTCATCGGGATATAGGGGAGGCGGACGCCGGCGTGGATGGTGAAATAGTCGACGCCCTGCTCGGCCTGTTCGATCAGCGTGTCGCGGAAGATCTCCCAGGTCAGCTCCTCGGCGATGCCGCCGACCTTTTCGAGCGCCTGGTAGATGGGGACGGTGCCGATCGGCACGGGCGAGTTGCGCAGGATCCACTCGCGCGTGTCGTGGATGTTGCGGCCGGTCGACAGGTCCATGACCGTGTCGGCGCCCCAGCGGATCGACCAGACGAGCTTGTCGACTTCGGCCGCGACGTTGGAGGCGACGGCGGAATTGCCGATGTTGGCGTTGATCTTGACCAGGAAGTTGCGGCCGATCGCCATCGGCTCGCTTTCCGGGTGGTTGACGTTGTTGGGGATGATCGCCCGGCCGCGGGCGACCTCGTCGCGGACGAACTCGGGCGTGACGAAATCGGGGATGGCGGCGCCCCAGCTGTTGCCGTCGCGGGTCGCCGCCTCGTGCATCGCGGCGCGGCCCAGATTCTCGCGGGCGGCCACATATTCCATCTCGGGCGTGACGATGCCGCGGCGGGCATAGTGCATCTGGCTGACGTTCATGCCGGGCTTGGCGCGCAGGGGCCGGTGGATGCGGCGCGGGAACTGCGGCACGCCGCCGGAGCGATCGGGGCCGAGCTGGCCATTGTCCTCGGGCCGGATCTCGCGCGCGTCATAGGCCTCGACATCGCCGCGCGCCTCGATCCAGGCGCGGCGGAGCTGGGGGAGCCCGGCCATGATGTCGATCTCGGCCGCGGGATCGGTATAGGGGCCGGAGGTGTCGTAGACGCGCAAGGGCGGCTCGCCGGAGCTCGGATCGAGGTCGATCTCGCGCATCGCCACGCGGATCTGCGGGTTGCCGGGCGCGGGGACGTGCACCTTGCGCGAGCCGCGGATGGGGCCGGTGGTTACGCCGATAGAGGTCTTTGCCGGGATGTCTGCCATGGTTCCACTCCACATGGAGGAAACGGACGCTGGCCGACCGCTCCCTCCCTACGCCGGTGTCAGCCGGATCAGGTTCAGCGGGTCGCGGGCTCCTGCCCACCTCTCAACCGCGGCATAGCGGTCCCCCGGGGATGGGCATGGTGTACGCGGGTTCGGGGCGGAGGCCAAGCGATAGTGGTGGCGGCGACCCGCGACGCGAAAACGGCTGGCGTCGGGACCAAGGCTTTGCTAGGCGCATCCACCGGCCGGCACCCGTAGCTCAGCTGGATAGAGCGCTGCCCTCCGAAGGCAGAGGCCACAGGTTCGAATCCTGTCGGGTGCGCCAGTTTTCTACTATAAACACAGTCGTTTAGCAAGCCGGGCAGTTTGCGTATCGGAACCCGAAAATCGTCGCGGAAGCGTGGCGGAAGCAGTAACAGGCGTACCGTAGCGTGGCGCAGCCCGTTCTCGGGGGGGTAGGCGCCGACCTGCTTCACAGGTTGACCTTTCGGGCCCGAGCGGGGATAGCTCCTCGGGTGCGGCACCCGTAGCTCAGCTGGATAGAGCGCCACCCTCCGAAGGTGGAGGCCACACGTTCGAATCGTGTCGGGTGCGCCATTTCACCTTCCATGACCGTGGTGCTTGCTAGGTGCGCACCGGTCGAGAAGCGGCCGCAGTAAGTGATCGTAAAGGCTACAGTTTCCGGCCGTTTCTAGGTGAGGTGTAGGTGCGTTGCAGCGCGCCCCACCCGCCAAATTGTCCTGTTCCAGACGTGCTACCGGCTATCGCGGCGTAGACGCGTCTGATTCAAAATCCAGTTCCGAGAGGAGTGCCGGTTCGACCCCGGCGACCCGCACCATCAAAATCCTTGTCCAAAACAATCACCGTCGCGACAAGATGGGACTCGCCGGGGCTTAATCTGCCATCGCGCCGAACGTGAGCGGGGGAAGTGATCGGCTGTGAGAGGCCAGTCACGGTGCAGTGCTCTTGATGCGGCGACGAGCCCGGCTAACATCAGTATTTGAGGTTCAATTATTCGGCTCATGTAAACCTGATTGACAAGCGTGGGTTCGACCAGCGGCATGGCCCCAGTCGAAAAGTCGCATCATATACTGGCGATCAAACAGCTCGTGCGGCGCACTGTCGAAGGTTGGATCGATGGCTTCGATGCATAGGCTTACGTTTGAACCTTCGGCGAACGCCCGATAGCTTCCGATCGCGCGCCGATCGCTTGCCCCGATCACCGTTTCAAGCGCCCGTTCTATAATCGAGAACGCACTTGGCGCTACGGTCATGTAACGCGGTGCTAGGGTCAGGACTCGTTGATCACAGCCAGAAGATGACGGTGGCAGCGAGGGCGATTGCGGAGAAG
>NZ_BAAAEL010000017.1:0-2243 GCF_039522995.1 Sphingomonas molluscorum
CGCCTGGACGAGATCGCAGCGGTCGACTTCTTCGGCGCGCATGGACGGCAGGCGGCGGACGCCGCGATAGCCCAAGCGGAGGGGCGCGCCGGCCGCCACCCGGACGTGAGCGGGCCGGGAGCGCCGGAGCTGACGCCGGCGGAGCTGAAAGGCCGCACTTGGGTCACGCGCCGGCACGTGCATGTCGATCGCATCGCCTCGGCCTGGCTTATCCGCCGGTTCATCGACCCGAGCCCCAGCTTCAAGTTCGTGGACGGCAAGGACTACCAGCCCGAGCCCGGCGAGCTTCGCTTCGACATGGCGGACGCGGAGTTCACGCACGAAGGCGACCACTGCACCTTCGAAACGCTGACATATCGGACGGGGCTCGACGGCGATCAGGCGCTCGTTGCACTTGCCGAGATCATCCACGACCTCGACATCGCCGACGACAAGTTCGGTAGGCCGGAGACCGCCGGCATCGCCGCGCTCATCAATGGCATCTGCGCGAGCACCGACGGCGACAACGAGCGCATTGCCCAAGGGTCGGGCGCGCTCGATGGCTTCTACGCACATTTCACCAAGCGACGCGGCGCATAAGGGGAGCAGAACATGTCGAGCATCGAACATCCTGCCCCGGCGAGCGCGGCTCTGGATGAAGCCCAGCCGCCAGAGCTAAGTTATCCCGCGCTATTCTTGCGCTTCTTGCGCTTCGGCATGATGGCGTTCGGCGGCCCCGTAGCGCAGATCGCAATGATCCGGCGCGAGCTGGTGGACGAGGAACGCTGGATACCCAGCGACCGATTCAACAAGCTGCTCGCAGTTATGCAGGTGCTTCCCGGGCCGGAGGCGCATGAACTCTGCGTCCATCTCGGCATCCGCGCCAAGGGGCGACTGGGCGGCCTTCTGGCAGGGCTCGGCTTTATGTTGCCCGGCCTCGTGCTCATGCTCGCGCTTGCCTGGGCGTACACGCGGCTCCCGATTCAAGGAACGCTCCTCGGAGCCGCATTCTTGGGCATCCAAGCAGCGGTGATCGCTGTCATTGTCCGCGCGGTCCATCGCATCGGTGAGCACATCTTGTTCGACCCGTGGCTTTGGGCCGCAGCGATTGCGGCGGCGGCCGCCTCGCTCGCCGGCGTCAGCTTCTGGATCGTGCTTCCGGCGGCCGGCGCGGCCTACGCGCTCGGATCAACCGGGCGCTACGCGCTCGCCGCGGTCGTGGTCGCGCTTGCCGTTGGCCTGGCGGCTCTGACCTGGGCAGGAAGTCCCGGGGGTGCCGAAATAATGACGGGCACCAAGGAACCAGCGCCTGCCATCGCCGCGCTGTTCTGGGCGGGATTGAAGGGTGGACTCCTGACCTTCGGCGGAGCCTACACCGCCATCCCGTTCATCCGCAACGATACGGTCGGCCGGGGATGGATGACCGACGCGCAGTTCCTTGATGGCTTGGGTCTGTCGGGCATCCTGCCAGCCCCCCTCGTGATCTTCGCTACCTTCGTGGGTTGGATCAGCGGCGGCCTTGCTGGCGCGCTTGCCATGACCGCTGGCATGTTTTTGCCCGCCTTCGCGTTCTCGCTCCTGCTCTACGATCGACTGGAAGCGGTGGTCGAACATAAGCGATTGCAACTCTTCCTGGCGGGCGTGGCGGCCGGCGTCGTCGGCCTGATTGTGGTCACCGTTGTTGATCTTGCCCGAACCACGGGCGCACGCACGCCGAACCTGATCGTAAGCGCGCTCATCTTCGCGGTCTCGCTGGCGATTATGTACCGGTGGAAGAGCAAGCTCGCCACGCCGGTTGTGCTGGCGATTGGGGCGGCAATCGGTGCCATTGCGCTGAGCTGACGGTTGTTGATGACTAAGGCTGTTCCTTCTCGCCCCAGCGTTGTCGCAGAAGCGGCGACGCTGGGAAGTCAGAATATTTGCGACATTGACTAAGCGAATAAGCTGTTAAGCGACAAACTGCTTTTCGCCCTTTTAGGCTCCAGCAGCCAGCGGTTTCCGAGGCTACCCGCTCTTGCGGCCGTTCTCGCGTGAAGCGGCGATCTTGGCTGCGGTCGGTCACCTCCTCCCCCATGCCAGACTCGATACAGGCAGCGCGACCACTCGGCCCAGGAAGCAGGCGGCGCGGATGCTGAAATGCGAGTGCTCGACGTGCGGCTATACCGTCAGGACCGCGCGCAAATGGCTGGAGACAGTGGGCGCACCTTTGTGCCCGATTGAGGGGGCATGGCCCGATGCGCCACGATCTGATCGGCGACGAAACT
>NZ_BAAAEL010000018.1:0-1303 GCF_039522995.1 Sphingomonas molluscorum
CCGGACAGCAAGGCGGCGACCGAGTTGCGCGCCGCCTATGATGAGGCTAAGCGACTAAGCGGCTTTACGACTAAGCAAGTAAGCGAGGTTGGATGATGGCGAAGAAAACTTCCGCGCTCGCCGGCATCTTCGATGACGAGCCCGAGGCACCGGCACCGGCACCGGCTCCCGTTGCCGATGCAACTCCCGCGCCGCAGCCTGCCGTCCCGCGTCGGTCGCGGCGTGCGGCGGACACGTCGGCCCCGGCAGTACCTGCCCGGCGCAGCAGCCATCCTGGCAAGAAGCCGGTGCTGATCCACATTCCCGAAGACATGCACCGCACACTGCGCCAGCTCAGCGTCGAGGAGGGCGGGGAGCCCCTTACCGTCATCACCGAGCGGTTGCTGCGCCAGTATCTGGTCCAGCGGGGACACACCAGGTTCGCGCCGTGAGCAAGCGGCGTGATCCCAATCCCGAGTTCGACCTGTTCATTCCGGCGCTCGGCGATCTTCCGCTCAAGGACCAGCGGGAGGTCATGGAGCGCCCGTTCTTCTCGCTCCAGAAGCGCAAGCGGCTGAAGCCGATCGAGTATCGCAGCCCGGATGGCGAGGCCTGGGTGCGCGTGCAGGCCATTCCCGACTACGGCATGGCCACGATCTGGGACGCCGATATCCTGATATGGGCCGCGTCCACGCTCAACCGCATGAAGCAGCAGGGGCTGAACGATCTGCCCCGCACGCTGACAACCACGCCCTACGACCTACTGCGGGCGATCAAGCGCAGCACAGGGGGCAGGGACTATCAGGAGCTGCAAGCTGCGCTCCTCCGGCTCCAGACGACTTCGATCACAACTTCGATCCGCGCGACGAAGCGCCGGCAGAAGGCTGGCTTCAACTGGCTCGACAGCTGGACCTTCGACACCGACGCCGAAACGGAGCAGCCGCGCGGCATGACGCTGACCCTCTCGGATTGGGTCTATGAGGGCATCGTCAACGAGAAGTCGCTGCTCACCATGCACCCCGACTATTTCCTACTCTCCGGAGGGTTGGAGCGGGCGCTCTATCGTATCGCGCGAAAGCACGCCGGCACGCAGCGCGGTGGGTGGACTTGCCGGGTAGAGGTGCTTCGCGACAAAACCGGCAGCGATGCCCAGCCCAAGGAGTTCAACCGGATGCTTCGGCGGGTGATCGAGGCCGACCAGCTCCCCGACTATGCGATGGAGCTGACCGAGACGACGGACAAAAGCCCGGCCGTGTTGTTCAGGCTCCGCGGCGAGGCCGAGGCACTGGCACTCGCCGAGAGAATGCGCGCCGAGGAGGAGCGG
>NZ_BAAAEL010000019.1:0-20895 GCF_039522995.1 Sphingomonas molluscorum
CGATCTCGTCGACGCGGCGGACGATCTCATGTCCAACCGCTTCGTCTTGGGCGATCATCATTTCACGCTCGCGGTCTATTCGGACAGCCTCAAGGGGCTGCGCGACAATATGTCGATCGCGCGAGCTGCGCTCGCCGATACAGGCATGGTCGCGGCGCGGGAGGGCGCGGCGCTGGAAGCGGCCTATTGGAGCCAGCTCGTCGGCAATTTCGCATGGCGGGCGAGGCCGGCGCCGATCACGTCGCTCAATTTCGCGGCGTTCTCGCCGTTCCACACCTATCCCGCCGGCCTGGCTACCGGCAATCATTGGGGCGACGCCATTGCGCTGATGAAGACCAGCGCGCGCAGCCCCTATTTCTTCAGCTTCCACAAGCGCGACATAGGCCACACGCTGATCGTCGGCCCGACCGGGGGCGGCAAGACGGTCATCGTCAATTTCCTGATGGCGCAAGCCGAGAAGACGGGCGCGCGCCAGATATTCATCGACAAGGATCGCGGCGCGCAGATTTTCGTGCTGGCCTCGGGCGGCACCTACCTGACGCTCGAAAACGGCAAGCCGACCGGCTTCGCGCCGCTCAAGGCGCTGGAGAACAAGCCGGAGGATCGGGCCTGGCTGTCGCTGTGGGTCCGCCAGCTCGTCCGGACCGAAAGCCGCCCGATCACGGTCCAGGAAGAGCGGATGATCGATGAAGGGATCGCCGCGGTGATGCGGCTCCCGCGCGAGGATCGTTCGCTAGACGCGCTGCGCACGATGCTCGGCATGTCGGACGCGGGCGGCATTGGCGCCCGTCTCGAAAAGTGGACCTCGCGCGGGTCAATGGGCTGGGTGTTCGACAACGCGGCGGACGAAATGACGCTCGATGCCCGGTTCATCGGGTTCGACATGACGGATTTCCTCGACAACGCCGACGTCCGCACGCCGTTGATGCTCTACCTGTTCCACCGGATCGACAAGCTGCTGACCGGCGAGCGCACCATCATCGCCGTCGACGAGTTCTGGAAGGCGCTCGGCGACGATGCGTTCCGGAGCTTCGCGCAGGACGGCTTGAAGACATACCGGAAGCGCAACGCGATGATGGTGTTCGCCACGCAGTCGCCGGCGGACGCGCTCAAGAGCGACATTGCGCACTCGATCCTCGAACAGGTCGCGACCCAGGTGATGCTTCCCAACCCCAAGGGATCACGCCGCGACTATGTGGAGGGCTTCTCCCTCACGGACGCGGAATACCAGCTCATCCGCGAGGAATTGTCGCCGGAGTCGCGCAAGTTCCTCGTGAAGCAGGGCCATGACAGCGTTGTGGTCGAGCTAGACTTGACCGGGCTCGATAACGAGCTGGCGGTGCTGTCGGGTCGCGCCGAGACGACGCCGATCGCCGTCCAGGCCGCGGCCGAGTTCGGCCCCGATCCCGCCAACTGGCTCCCGGTATTTCACCAACGTCGTCGTCCAAGCTGAAGGAGAAGGGACATGCGTAGAATGAAGGCAATCGCACTCGCGCTGTCAGGATCAGCGCTTATGCTGGCGGGTTCGGCACACGCGCAGGGTATCCCGGTCCACGACGTCAGCTCGATCCTCCAGCAGATCGAGCAGGTGCGGCAGGGCGTTCAGGTGATCCAGCAGGGCGCCGCGCAGATTCAGGAAGCGCAGAAGCTCTACCAAGACCTCAACAAGATGACGGACATTGGCAACGTCGCCCAACAGCTCAAGAACGACGTGCTGCGCACCAGCAACGTGTCGTCCAGCTCGCTCGACGGCTACACCAATGGCGATCTGAACGTCATCGGCGGCCTGCGGGGCAAGGCGAACGACGTCTATCAAGACCTCATCGGGCGCGGCTCGCAAAATATGACTGCCGACCAGCGCGCCGCCTATGAGCAAGGCTCGCGCGAGGCGGCTGTGACGACGGGGCTCGCGAGCAACGTCGGCGACGCGGTAACGAGCCGGCGCCAGGGCCTCGAAGAGCTGCGCAGCCGCCTCGCCAGTGCCAACTCGGCCGCGGAGCGCGCCGACATGTCGGCGCGGCTCCAGCTCGAACAAGCGCAGATGATGAACGATCAGATGGCGCTACAGGCGATCGAGCTTCAGCGCCGCGCGAAGGCCGAAGCTGACTACCAGCGATACGTCGCCATGCAGCAGTCGGATCGCGCCAGCTTCAAAGCTGGGATGGGGATCGATTGATGCTGCGCACCATGCGGGCCGTAACCGTCAGTTTGGCGATCGGCGCGCTCGCTTCTTGCTCGCCATCGGAGCGGCAGCAGACCGGGGATGATCTTCGGTCCGACATGCCGCTCCGGGATGCCACCTATTTCACGCAGCACGAACAAGAGCGCGTGGAAATGGCCGCCATTTGCGAGAAGTGGAAAGCGTCACAACGCCCCCCGGCAAGCTGGCCCTCTGTTGTCGTGAACAACTGCAACAACATGGATACGGCTAATCAGCTCATCCAATCGAAGAAGGATCGAGACGAGTTCAAGAAGGGCATGGGTATTTAAGTCCGCGGCTCCCCCGCCTGTGTTGGAGTTAGAGGGTAGGTAGAATGGGTAATCTCTTCCAGTCGATGTTCACCTACCTCAACGACGCCCTGGCCGCGATCATCGCTGTCTATGCCGGCGTCGTGGGCTGGATTTCCGGCCCGCTTCGCGTCGGGGTAACGATCTACATCATCCTCCTCGGCTTCGCGATCCTGCGCGGGGCGGTCGAATATCCATTCCGGGAGTTCGTCTATCGCGGGATGAAGCTGGCTGCGCTCGTGTTCGCCGTCACGACGCTCTACGGCGCGTCGGTCAGTCTGTTCGCGATGAATGGTCTGCCGCGAGACGTGGCGCAAGCTGTAGGCGGGTCGGACGTCACCGGCCTTGGCGATTTCTTCGATCAGATCGTGAGAGGCGCCTCCACGACGGTCGCGAAGATTACAGAGATACAGGACGCTAGGACTGCCGCGGCTGGCAAGAACCTTGTGGGGCTCCCGAACAACATCGTCGAGATATTCTTTACAGGCATCTACTGCCTTGTCCTGATGGTGATGGCGATCCTGTCGGCCGCCCTCGGCTTCACCATCTGCGCGTTCGCGTTGTTTGCCTTGGCCCTGCTCGCGGCCGTGGGGCCGATCTTCGTCGCTGCGCTCTTGTTTGATTCCACTCGCGCCTTCTTCTTCGCCTGGCTGGGCTCCGCGATCAGCTACCTAATGCTTGTCGCGTTCGCGCTTCTGTTGACGATCTTCATCCGGAACACGGGTGAGGACTTTATGAGCCAAGCCTTCGCTGGAGACACAAACATCGCCGTCATCGCGATCCGCGCAATCGCATTCTACGTCTTGGGGTTCTTCTTCTTCCTCCAGATTCCGGGCCTTGCCGCTGGCCTGGGCGGTGGCGGTGCATCGCTCGCGACGCAGTTTGCGAACGCCTCCACCGGCAACGTCGTCCCCAACGCGGGTCGCGCCTTGTCCTCCGCTCCGGGGAGTATCGCCAGCTTGCCAATGAGGCTTGGTCGATCCTCCCGCGCGGCGCGAGGGGGCGGCGGCTCTCTCTACAACAACAGCTAATCGGAGACCCGGCATGAAGCTCGGTGCGGCCTTGGCCTTCCTCGCCCTCGCGGCTCTTACTCCCCCGGTCCCGGCCCTCGCGGCGAAGGATGAAAAGCTGCCCCGCTGCAATGGCCGCCAGAAGCGGCCCGCCAATCTCTACGGGACGGTGTTGCCGTCGATCCCGTCGCGGGACGCCCCGACGGCCGCTGTAACGCCTCCGGAGGGGGGTGTGCCACGTGGCACACCCCAACCCGCACCGGCGCCGGCGACGAACCTGTTTCCGCCCGAGGATGCGGCGCCAGGGCCGCAAGGGGCGAACACGTCGAGCAAGGTGCCGGCGATCGGCGCGCTCAATCCGAGCGCCGGCCCGACCGCGGCGCTCCCAACCACATATGCGAGCTGCTGAAATGGCTATCGGCGTGAAGGATAAAGACGAGGATCTGAAGGCATATTTCGCGGAAGCGGAAAGCTGGGATCGTGATCGGTTCGTGGCTGCGGTCCGGTCGCGGCGCATTGCCTGGATCGTCGCGGCGGTTGCGATCGTGTTCGCCGCCATCTGCGCAGCCGCCGTGCTGGCGCTCTCACCGCTCAAGACGGTCGTTCCCTACGTCGTCACCGTCGACCGCTCGACCGGCGCCACGGAAGTCACCCAGGAGCTGCGCGGCGATAAGACGATCACCTATGACGAGGCGATCCGTAAGTATTTCCTCGCCGATTACGTGCGCGCTCGTGAGGGGTGGATTCCGCAAGCGCGGGAGGAGTTCTTCCGCAAGGTGCTGGCCCTGTCGGCGCGGGAGGAACAGAACCGTTGGACGGCCTTCTACAAGAAGGACAACCCGGACTCCCCGCAAAACCAGTTCACCGCCAATGACGCGGTGTTCGTGGCGATCCGCTCCGTGGCCTTCATCTCGCCGAATGTGGCGCAGGTCCGCTTCATCAAGCGGCTCCAGCGCGACCAGCAGATAATCGAGACGCCGGCCATCGCGACGATCACTTTCGACGTGCTGTCGAAGCCGGAAACGGAATCCGGCCGATACGCCAATCCGCTCGGTTTTCAGGTGAAGACATACCGGGCCGACGTGGAGGTTCCGACACGATGAAGACGATCCTGCTCCTGGCCGCGGCGATCGGCGCCGTGTCGGCAGCGCCGGCGCTGGCGCAGACCCCCGCTGCACGTGGTCCCGATGCCCGTATCCGGGAGGTCAACTATACCGATGGCAACGTGATCCAAATCCGGAGCGCGTTCCGCACCGCGACGCAGATCGAGTTCGCCCCCGGCGAGGTCATCAAGTTCGTGGCGATGGGCGACACGGTATCGTGGGAGGTCGCGCCGGCTGACAATTCGCTGTTCGTGAAGCCGCGCGAGCGTGCCGGCGCGACGAACCTGATCGTCGTGACGGATTTTCAGGGCACCAAGCGCAATTACACTTTCGAGCTGTCGACGGTGGCGACGGCACGTTCGCCGGGCACCTTCTTCAAGGTGCGGCTCCGCTATCCAGAATATGAAGCAGCGCAGGCTCGATTGGCGCAACAGCGCGCGCAGCTCGCCGCGGCGCTCGCCGCGCAGAACGGCGCTATCAGGTCGGCGCTGGATATTGGCGTCCTCGAAGGGACGCGGAACCTCAACTACAAGGTCCAAGGATCGACCGCGCTGCAACCGTCCGAAGTCAGCGACAACGGGCAGTTCACCGTGTTGCGCTTCCCGAACCAGCGCGAGATTCCTGCGATCTTCACCGTCAACCCCGACGGTAGCGAGGCTACAGCCTCGTTCGACGTCCGCGACGAGTTCGTGGTCGTCCACGGCGTTTACAAGGAAATGCGCCTGCGCCGGGGGAAGGTGGTGCTGTGCATCTATAACGAAAGCCCGAGCTTCTACGGCCGCGATCCCAAGACGGACACGGCCTCGGAAGCGGTCGAGCGCACGACGGAGAACTGACGTGTCCGACAAGAGATTCGACGTCGATGCGACGCCCGACGTGAACGAAATCGACCGCACCCCGGCGGCCGATCGCCCGAGCAGGATGCCGGCGCTGAACGCCGTCCAGTGGGACAACAAGAAGATGATCGTGGTCGCAGCCCTGGCCGCCGCGATCCTGTTTGGTGTTCTGTCACTCTTCGCGGGCTCAGGGAGCAACAACAAAGCCCTTGAAGCGAGGAAGGCGCCGCCTCCGGCTGTGGAAGCGCCATACGATCCCAACTCGGTCATCGCGCCCACGCTCGCTACCGCACCCCGCGATCCCAATGCGCCTGTGCAGCTCACCGGCGAGCAGGTGCCGGCGATCGGTCCTGACGGTCAGCCGATCACGCCCTACGGATCGGCGGGAGGGCAGCAGCAAAGCCGCGGCGTCAGCGAAGCGGAGCGGCATGCCAACGAAGCCCGCGAGCTGCGCGACAATGCGCGGCGATCGACGCTGATCGCCTATAACGGCGACCAAGGCGTCAGGCGCGCGCTCGGCGACGTCGCCGGCGCCGGTGCCGGCAATGGTCAAGGCGACGGCGAAAGCGCCCCGACGCGGACCAACCTCGATAACCTGAAGCAAACCTCGACGATCGGCACCGCCACGGCGCGCATGATCGGCGACCGCAACTATCTCGTCACCGCTGGCGCGATCATTCCCTGCACGCTCCAGACCGCAATGGACAGCACCGTGCCGGGCTATGCGACCTGCATCATCCCGCGCGACGTGTATTCCGACAACGGGCGCGTCGTGCTGCTTGAGAAAGGCACGCGCGTCTTCGGCGAATATCAGGGCGGCTTGCAGCGCGGCCAAAATCGCCTGTTCGCGATGTGGACGCGGGCCGTCACGCCCCGCGGCGTCGCGATCGACATTGCGTCGCCGGCCTCGGACCCGCTCGGCCGCGCCGGCGTCACTGGCAAGATCGATCGGTTTTTCTGGCAGCGGTTCGGTGCCGCGATGCTGTTCAGCGTCCTCGATGCTGGCGGTCAGATCGCGGGCCAGGCCGTCAGCCCGCAAGGCTCGACGGTGTTCCGCACTCCCGGCGACACGACGTCGCAAATCCTGCAAGATACGCAGAACATCCGCCCGATCGTGCGCGTGAACCAAGGGACCGAGCTGGCGATCACCGTCGCCAAGGATTTCGATTTCTCGCAAGTCTATGGGCTGGGGCTCAAGTGAACGCCCCGTTCCGCAACACCGCGATCCTCGATCACGCTGTTCGGCCGCTGCGCCAGTATCTCGATGACGACGGTGTAACCGAAGTCGTCATCAACGAGCCGTCGATCGTGGGCGTCGAGCGGCATGGTGGCTGGACCTGGGAGCGCGAGGATGATCTGACGCTCGACGCGCTCAACCAACTGGCGCGCGCTGCGGCCGCCTTCACGTCGCAGGATGTGACGCGCGAGAATCCGATCTGCTCGACGATCTTCCCGACCGGCGAGCGCGTCCAGCTCGTGCTTCCGCCCGTCGTGCCCGACGGCACCGTGTCGATCACGGTCCGCAAGCCGTCGACGAAGACGATGACGATGGCCGATTTCGAGGCGAGCGGCCTGTTCGCGGAAACTAAGGTCGCCACGAAGCGGGTCAGCCCGGTCGAGGAACGCCTGCTCGGCCTCCTCAACACGGGAAAGCACGTCGAGTTTTTCGAGCTGGCCGTGCGCAGCCGGCTAAACATCCTGATCTCCGGCGCCACGGGCTCGGGCAAGACGACGTTCTCGAAGGGGCTTATCAAGCTGATTCCGGAGAATGAGCGGCTGCTGACGATCGAGGACACGCGCGAGCTGGTGGTGCCTCACAAGAACGTCGTCCATATGATCTACAGCAAGGACGGCACCGGCACCGCCAAGGTGACGGCGAAGGAGCTGCTGGAAAGCGCGCTGCGCATGAGGCCCGATCGCATCCTGCTCCAAGAGCTGCGCGACGGGACGGCGTTCTTCTACCTGCGCAACGTCAACAGCGGCCATCCCGGCTCGATCACCACGATACACGCGGACTCGGCCGAGCTGGCGTTTGAGCAACTGACGCTGCTGGTGAAGGAAAGCGAGGGCGGCGCGGACCTGGCCCGCGACGACATACGCGCGCTGCTCAAGATACTCGTCGACGTCGTGGTTCAGATGAAGAAGGTCGACGGCAAGTTCAGAATGACCGAGATCTACTATGACCCGGCAGGGCGCCATGCCGCCTAAACGGGGCACCATCCTCGCGCTCGGCATCCCGGTCGGGATCGTCGTCGCGTTCCTCATCGCCTCGGTCGTCGCGTGGATATACCTGGGCCTCCCCAGCGCGAAGTTCGACATTTTCAAGATGCCGGCGTTCTTCTGGTATTACCGGCATGATCCGGTGGTGCTGAAGGCCCTCGCCGGGGGTGCCCTGGTCGGCATCATCATCGCCGGCCTCATGCTGTGGTGGGTCGCCAAGCGGAAGCCCCCTCTCCACGGCGCTGCGCGCTTCGCGAAGGAAGGCGAAATCCGCCATGCCGGCTTCCGCGCCGACGACGGCATTGTCCTGGGCAAGAAGGGCGGCGAGTTCCTGACCTTCGGGGGCAGCGAACATTGCATTGTCGAGGCCCCTACCCGCTCGGGCAAGGGCGTCGGCATCGTCATCCCGAACCTCCTGTCGTGGCAGGAGTCGGTCGTCGTCCTCGATGTGAAGCGCGAGAATTGGGACGCGACGGCGGGTTTCCGCAAGAAATACGGGCAGGCGGTTTACCTGTTCAACCCGACCGATCCGGAAGGTCGGACCGCCCGCTACAACCCGCTCGGCTATATCGATCGCACTGACCCCGATCAGGTAGTGATCGAGCTGCAAAAGATCGCGACGATGCTGTTCGTGCCTCCCGAACGCGGGGAGCCGTTCTGGACGGACTCGGCGCGGACCGCGTTCGTCGGCGTCGGCGCATATCTCGCGGTCGCCGATCAACCCTTCACCATCGGCTCGATCTACCGGTTGATGACGACGGGCGACACGCGCGGGTTCTTCAAGCGCGTCCTCGACGATCGCTCGCTCGATCTGTCGCAAGGGTGCCGGAACGCGCTCGCGGATTTTACGTCGGGCGCCGACAATACGTTCGCCGGCATCGTCCAGACCGTCACCTCGAAGCTGAGCCTATGGCTTAACCCGCGCGTCGACGCGGCAACGGAAGAATCTGACTTTGATCTGCGCGAGCTGCGCAGCACGCGCATGTCGATCTATCTCGGGGTGTCGCCCGACGAGCTGGATCGGGTCGCGCCGCTCTACAACCTTCTGTTTCAGCAGCTCGTCGACTTGAATGTGCGCGATCTGCCTGACACGGCAACGCCGCTGAAGATCCTCGTCATCCTCGACGAGTTCGCGCGCATCGGGCGGGCGCAAGTGATCGCCAGCGCCTTCTCCTACGTCGCCGGCTACGGCATCCGCCTCCTGCCCGTCATCCAGTCCCGATCGCAGCTCCGGGCCGTCTATGGCGAGCATGTCGCCAACGAAATCGTCGCCAACTGCGGCGTCGAGGTTGCGTTCACGCCGAAAGAGCTGCGCGTGGCGAACGAGCTATCCGAGCGGATCGGCTATATCGGGCAGGAGTCCGTCACCAAATCTCTGACGATCCACGGCATCCTGGCGAACCGCTCCAAGTCCATGTCGGACCAGCGCCGCGCCCTCCTGCTCCCCCAAGAGCTGATGCAGTTTCCCGACAGTGAATTGCTCCTCCTCCGGGGCGGCATACCGCCGATCCACGGCGACAAGATACGCTACTATGCGGACCGCCTATTTCGCGGGCGCGTCGAGCCGGCGCCGGGAGTCCCCCCGATCCCGCGCACGTTGCGCGACGACGAGGACCTGCCCGATTGTGCGATGCCGACATTCGACCAGCTCACGGACCCTGACCCTTTCGCGTTCGCGATGGATTGCGTCGTCACCCAGGATCATCCCGACATGCTCATAGACGTGGCGGCCGAGCAACGCGGCAATGAGGTCGTTGGTGTAATCGAACAGGAGCGATGACATGGCTGAGAATGTCGAAGCTGCCGGCGCCGGCAAAGAGAGTGAGGGTCGGCGCCGGCGACCGATGGAAGTGCCCGCCGAACTGGACTCGCGGTTCCTCCGCGTCGGCGACAAGCTCTATCGCAGCGCACATGACAAACAGCCCGTCGCGACCATCACGCCCGACCGCATCAAGGCGAAGGACCGCGATTCCCTCCCCGATCTGATCCGGCTCGCAAAGGAAAACGGATGGACCGCGATCAAGGTCAGCGGCGATGCCGAGTTTCAGCGTGCGGCCTACCTCGCCGCCTCGGCGCAGGGCATCAAGGTCGACGGCTATAAGCCCGACGACAAGACGAAGGCTGCGGCCGAGCGCGAGCAAGCGCGTCAGGGCGGCGTTCCCGACAACCAGGCGCGATCGTCGCGGACCGCCAACCAGGCCCGGGACACGCGGGAACAGGCAGAGCCTCGTGCCGATCTGTCGGAGCGGTTTCGCCGGCAGTCGGACGTTCAGAACGCCAAAGACCCCGAGCTGCGCAAGGCGCAAAGCCACGTCGCGCTCGCGATGGCGGTTGCGGTCGAACGCTTCCCCTACGATCACGAGAAGCGGCGCGAGTTCGTGGCGGAACGCAAGGAAGAGGTTGCAACGCGGCTCGGCCGCGGCGAGGCCGTTGCCGGCATCGAGGTCAAGGCGAAGCAGGAACAGCGCGTGCGTGAGATGGCGCAGGATCAAATCCTGCAGAAATCTCGCTCACGATGATCGCTAGTCGATGTAGCGAGGTGTGCCACATGGCACACCTCGCGTAGTTGGCCTCAGGCGGAAGCGGACGGTTCGTCGCTTGCCGCCTGAGGAGGTGGGAACAGGCCTGCTCGCCCTAGCCCCTCGATGCCTGTAAACATGACGGCCTGGGGACTGGCCTTCACGTCAGCGGGCGGGTCGGTGTTCTCGATAATGAGAATTTGCCGATCGCCGGTCCAGTTTTCAAAGTATGAATAGAAGTGATCGTTCAGATCAGTGCTGCGTAGATCGTCTGCTGCGCCATCCGGCTCACGATAGGATAGAAGCGGCGAGTCAACGACGAGGAAGCCAGGATGGGGTGTCTTTTCCATCACGCAATATTCCAAAAGGCCCGTCGAAAAGGCCGTTTGCGTGATTGCACGTAGCCCCTTTCCAAATGAGGTTCGGGCCTTACCGTTGATGACAAGATCGCGAACCTTCATATCGAAGTGAACACGATCCACGTCAGGAAAGTGCCACGCCTTCAATACCTCCCGTACTATCGTCGCAAATTTGTCTGCGGTGCTGGTCGATAGATCCACGTCTGCCGCACTGGAACTGCCGCTTCCGTCTGCCATCTCACGCTCGAGCTTAGCCTTGCGATCTTCAAAATCCAGCAGGCCCCGGTGTACCGCGATGCCTTCGCGGACCTCACCCGTCTTATCCGCGAGCTGCCGATAGCTCGAACGTAGCTGTTTTAGATTTGGGGCGACGACGCGATCGATCTCGCCTGCAACGGTGGACAATCGCGCTTCCAAACCTGGTAGCCGCTTCTCAAAGTGAACAGCCTCAGTCCTGAGCGAGCCGATCGTAGAGGCAAGGTCGGCTTGCCGCGCCGTGATCTTCGCGATCTCGGCATAGGCGGCAGCAGCAATAAGGCTGGCGTCGCCTTCACAGTCTTTGCTTTGTTTATGCTGGTCGGGGGCTGCGCCGCATAACGGGCAGTCCACCTCGCCTAAGGCACCGAAGAGGGTTCCCGCTTCGGCGATCGCATCGAGCCGCGCAACGTCCGATCGGTAATGAGCGCCGAGTAGAAGGAAACGTTCGAGGAGCACGGTAATCTCTGCGAGGCGATTTCGCCCTTCCTCGACCTTCCGCGCCAAGTCACGTCTCTCGGCCGAAGCGTTCCGAAAACCCGCTTCGGAAATCGCCAACTGCTCGCTTTGACCTTCCATGGTCGCTTCAAGCTTGTCGAGCTGCTCTTGAAGCTCGTCCGACCCCGCAAGATCCTTCACCTGCTTGCGGTAGTCGGCAATGAGCTGATCCAGCAGCAGGATTTGTGCGTCCCGGGTTTGGTCTTCCGGCGAGCGTGTCTTGGCCGCAGCCAGCGACGTGTCGTCTACGCCCGTCAGAAGCAGTTTAAACACCGATGTGTTCGCGGTGTCGCCCATTCCGTACCCGCCATCTGAAAGCGGTGAGCGCTGTTGGATAATCTCCTCTTCGTTGATGACTACGAGGCGGGCGAGATTACGAAAACTCAGGCTGTTCGTGTCGCCCTTCTTGTTCCGACGGACTCGCTTATGCGCCAGCCCTAACTTTTCGAGTAGAAACGCGGAGAGGTTATCTTCGCGCCGGTCATTGTGCTGGTCGGCGAGTGTTTTCCCCTCCCCTGAGGGCATTTCCTCGGCGAACAGGCCATCGTAAAGCACAAATGCGCCGCCATCGACGGCGCGGCCGATCGTAAACTGATCGCCGGCGGTCGTCTCCATACCCAAGAGCACGTGCTTGTAGCCCACTCGCTCAGGAATGTCGCGAAGTGGACCCTTCCCCCCCAGCATGAAATCGATCGTGTCGACGATGAACGATTTACCCGTGTTCGATGCGCCATAGATGACGTTCATGCCGGGCTTGAACGTTACGATTGCAGGCTTCCGGAAAGGCCCATGATAGCTCAGGGAACAGAGGCGCAAACGCACACTCATGCTGCACCGCCTATCGCTTGCTCGATATGCTGAAACTCCATTACCCACTGATCGAAGAACCGGCGCATTAACCGGTCAAAATCGTCTTCCTCATACGACCCAAGGTGCTTGACCAGCCATTCGGCCCGGTTTTTGAGCTTTGTAGAGTACGGTGACTGTAATGCGTCCAGGAAAGTCTCCGCGAGTTCTCCTGCCTGGTAGACGATGCCGTTTGCTCGCGCTGATCTTGCTACCAGATCACGAGTCATCATTAGGTGAAGCCCGTCTTGGACGATGCTGCGACGAACCTGCGTAGCCGGGGTGGATATTGGAGTTTCAGGGTGCAAGTCCTCCGGTCCTCCCAACATTTCAGTGTGAACCAGAAGATAATCAAACGCCGTTAATCGTTGGATGTCGAGTTCGCGCGGGAATGCCGCAGCGAGGATCGCTACCGCGCGCATGCCGGCTTCGAATGGGCCGTTGAAAGTAAGATTTCCGCTGCTCACGACTGTGTCCACTGGAGCCGATCGTCGTTGGCAAGCTGATGACAAATGCCATGACGATCCTTCACGAACGCGCTCGAACCTAGCGGGTGCGCGTCCAACGGTACATGCTGCGATGCCTGTGTGACCGCCTTCACGCGCTCGAACCCGTCGGCAAAGGCGCCCTCGGCGGTATCGATGACGCCGTCTAAAATTTCGTCCTGAAGGCTCTCGAACGTGCCCGGATCGACCTTCTCGCGGAGGAAAACTCGAAACGCCTCGGCGTGATAAAAACTCTCGCGCTGCCGGTTGAAGTGATCCCCGAGAGGTTTCCACTTCTTGAGCGCCACAATGTCCGCAATCGTCTCCTTCTTGTGTTCGGCGTAGGCGGCGAGGAGGTGTGCCACGTATCTTTCTTCGTGGCCCTGAACAGCCGCAGGCGGTTTCTCCGGAACGGGGCGCGCGGGGAGCTCGCCACCAAAGCGCTCAAAGAAGTAAGGTGTTTTCCGGTGCTGCTCGATCAGCTCGCGTGGGGACACCGACTTAAAGATCGAGAAATCGAACTTGTCGACGTAAGTAGCAAACTCGCCCGTAAGGTCGACCTTTTGCGTCCCGGTGATATTCTCAGCAATGTTCTTTGACCAGACCTTTTTAGTCTCAGCCTTTAGATTAACAACATGCGAAAGGAGCAGATTTAGCTTCGTACCCACGCCACGCGGCGCGACGAAGTAGTAGGCCCTCGGCGGAACATAGTGACCCTTGAATGAGAACCACAGAACCTTCCCGATTTCTGGCCAAGCGACCGTCGGGGACAACGGCTGCGCGTAGTGCTTGCACTGGAAGTTATCCCATACCCCCTTGAGCCCGTCGGCGCCGACGAAGCCAGCGACGTCAATGCCTTTGTCGCCACTACCCGTGAACCGGGCCACCGACGCATAGGATTTGCTGAGCGCCGAGGAAACCCATTCCTCGATGAAGCTCTCCCAATCATCGGGGCTATAGATCATCAGCCGGGCGATTGGAGCGACCGGCGGACCGCTCTGAAACTGTCCCACGCTAGGCAGGGTTTTTGGGAGCGATGGCGGCGTCACTTCCTCGAAATCAGTCATCCGCTCGCCTGCACCCCTTGGACGCGCGCACTAGGCGCTCTCCCCTCTCCGTGGAAGAGCTAAGGCATTCTTGATGGTCTGTCTCTTGGATACAGCGCCTACCCCATGCCTCTGAAATCGTGATGGTCATCTTCGCCGCGTTGGAGGCGGGGGTGTGCCACGTGGCACATCCTGATCCGGCGACGGCCGGGTCCGCGTCCGATCCTGCGCTTCTCGGACGCGGTTCTCCGCCTCGCGCAACATCCGGTCGGGCACCGTCTCGATGCTCCCGCGCTCCTGTATGAACTGGCGCACGTCGCGCGCCAGCTTGCGGTCCTCGCGATCGGCGCTGCGATCGAGCCGTTCGGCCGCGACCTCATAGCGCCGCTTGGTGTCCTGCCAACGCGCGCGCGTCTTCGACACGAACGCGGGCTGCTGCGCCTTGCCAAGCGCGATCTGCATGGCTTCTCGTGCCTGACGTAGATCGGCCTCGGTCGGCTGGCGGGAAGCGCCGCTGCGTATCCGCGCGCGCAACTGCGTCAGTGCCATGCTGGTGCCGGCCCTCCCCTGGCCCCGCGTGTAGCGCGGCGTCGCCTCGGCCTCGATGCCGCGGCTACGCAGCGCCTCGGCGAACGCTTCGCGGAAGCGGAACAGATCCTCGCGCCTCGGATCGAACCGCTTGCGGTCGACTCCTTCGGCTTGGACCGTCAGGTGAACATGCGGCCGGGGCGTGTCGGTGTGGAGCGCCATCAGATAGTCGTGGTTGTCGCCGATCATGCGCTCGGCCGCCTCGCGCACGGCTTGCTTCACCGTCTCGGGGTCGGTTCCTGCCGGCATCGAGAACACCATCGCCACGGCCGAAACGGTCGTGCCCTGCCGCCAATAGAGCGGGTCCGACCATTCGTCGGCGATCCGCTGCGCGTCTTCCTTTGTTGCGATCTGCTCCCCGTCGCGCGTTTCAAGGGGAATGTCGCCGTGGCGGCAGATGTAATCGAGATGGGCGGCGAGATGCTTGGCGCCCTTCTTCCGACCCGTCACCTTGACCAGCACCTCGGGCGTGCGCCGCACGACACGCGCGAGCGTGGCCCGGGCATCCCCTCTAACGTGCGACGTCGCCGGCGCCCGCGCAGCAAACGGTCCGGTGCCGTTGACCAGGTGCCGCGCGTATTTCAGATTCGGATCGCTGACGAGGCGCGGTTTGAAGCTGGGCTTCATCGCCTCCCAAAGCTCATCCTCGCGGTCCCCGAACGGCATTAGTCGGCGACCTCCCAAAAGGCGGTTTCGCCGCGCAGCACGGCCGCCAGCGCCTCGATCTGCTCGTTGATCTCCTCGCGCATGTCCGCGATGCGACGCAGCTCGCGGTCGATCTGCAAGCCGCTGTCCGCCATCATCGCCGCGTTGCCGGCCTTCATCGCCTGATTGAGGTTCCGGCCGATGCGCTGGAGCTGCATCCGGATGGGCGCCACGGCGTCGCGGAGTCCGTCGTCGACGCCGGCCTTCAAGGCGATGTGCCGGCGCACCAACGCCTTGATCCATCCGGCGCGATCAACGCCCCGCTCAGCCGCGCGGTGATCGACGACGGCCGTTTCGACGTCCGTGAAGGTCAGCGACACGCGATTGCCCGCGCTATCGGCACGGGGTGCGATTCGGGGAGCGTCGGCCACGTGCTTCAACGATTGCTGAAGCACGGTGCGAAGGAGCGCGCTGCGCCCTCCCCTGCCCTCGGCCACGGCGTCGAACGCGGCGAGCAGCTCGCGATCGACGCGCGCCGTCAACATCGCTGAATCCTTGGTGGGGGATGGAGACTGCGGCGCGAGCGACATGGCCTGCAAGGGTAATGTAATACAGTAAACGCAGCAATACCTATCCTGCCATTAAACATCCTCCACCAAAAACAGCCTTCAAGTGTGCCACGTGGCACACCCAATCCGTCTGAAAGTGATGAAGTCGCGGAAGGAAGGATTGGACCTGGGCGCGCGCGACGGCCGCTGCCGGCGCTCTCCGTTCAACCCGGTGCGATCAGCGCCAGCTCACCATGCGCGGTTCAGCCTCGTCCTCGAAGTGCAACCACGCCTCGACGATCATCGCGCGCTTGCCCTCGATCTCTATCGTCGGCCGCTCGACCTTCTGCTTTCCCGTCCTCGGCTTGGCCGGCGAGCGGGGCGCAGGGGCGGGGGTTGCGGGCGGGCCACTGTCTGCCGGCGCTGGGCCTTCTGGCACGGGCGTCTCGTCCATCGCCCGATCGGCTTCCTCGTCCTGGATCGCGTCCGTCGTCGGCGTGGTTCCGTCAGCCTCGGCCGTCGCCAAATCATCCTCGGCGGGGGGTAGGGGTGCCTCCGCTTGGCTCGACGGGATGGGCTTGGGCGCCGATTTCTTCGCGCCTACCTCGCGCGCGAACCGCTCGCACGCCAGCACCGTCATATCCTCCGCCGCGGTGTTGGTGACAAAGGTCCGGGTTGCCGCGTCGTCGGTTTTCGCAGCCTGGACAAGTGCGACCGCGCTCCGCATCGAAATGTCGGCGAACAGCGCGGCGATATAGTCGGGCGCCTTTGCGAGCCCCTGATAGCGGGTCAGCAACGTGCGGTTGCGACCCGTCGCGCGCGCCAGCTCGGCAAGCGTGCGGCCCTTCTCGACTTGGCCGGTGACGAACCGGATCATGTCGGCCGTCGACAGGTCCTCGCGCTGGTCGTTCTCGATGAACTGGTCGATCCGGACCTGCTCAATGTCGTCCGTCTTGCTGACGATCGCGCGGACCTGCACGCCGAGCTGCTTGCACGCGCGCCAGCGCCGCTCGCCGAACATGATCCGGTAGCGCCCGTCGGCATCTTTCGGCGCCACGGTGATCGGCTGAAGCTGGCCGCGCTCTTTGATCGTCTCCGCCATTTCGTCGATCTTGGCCGGATCAATCTCGCTGCGGACGTTCTCAGGATCGGGGAACAGCAGCTCGGGATCGAGGAGCTGGACGCGATCGGCGTCCGCCACGGCCGCCTTCTCGCCGAAAACGTCAAAGCCGCTAAAGTCGGTCATGCGTGGCTCCCGATCCGGGTCATGGCTTCCTCAAGAAACGCGCGCATCGGGGGAAGCGAGGTCCGCACGTCCTTATCGAAGCGCCACACCGGGACATGCTCTTGGATGGCCTGGCTGTAGTGGGCGCGCTCGGGAAGGTAGGTGCTGAACAGGTTGCGACCGATCTTCGCTTTGATCGCTGCCAGCATGTCCATCTGATGCCGGTCGTTCGCGCGCACCCGGTTCGGGATCAGCCCGACGACGTGGATCGGGGTTCGACGCTTGGTGTTCACCGTCGCGATCGAGTCAGAGACTTGCTTCGTCGCTGCGGGACCGAACGGCCCCAGCTCGACGGGGATAATCAGGTGATTGCACACCAACAGCGCGGCGAAGTTGATCCACGACCATGACGGGGGCGTGTCGAGAACGCAGTAGTCGAAGTGGGGATCGAGCGCCGGGAAGTTGGCGTTGAGGTTGGTCAGCGCGCGCGGGTAGTCGGCATCATACTCACCGCCCATGCGGTTCGAGTAGATCGCGAGGCGCGGGAAGGTAGCAGGCGGGGTATAGCCCGGCTCGAACAGCGGCTTGCACGTGCCAAGGCTCTCGAAGTCAGCAAGCGCGTCGGTCGCGTTGCACTGGCGATCGAGGTCGAGGAACAGCACGCGATGGCCGGCATCGGCAAGATGCCATGCCACATGGCAGGCGATCATGGTCTTGCCGGCGCCGCCCTTCTCGACGTTGATGGCAATGGTCCGCACGCGCTACCAGCCCCAATCGCTGTTGTTGTTCCAATGGTCGTAACCGCGATAGTTGGAGTCCGTGCGCGTGTTGCGGCGGGCCTCCTCGTCGGGCGTGTCGCCGCTCCAGATGCGCGGGCTCGAACCGCTGCGACCGCGGAAGATGGCCCAAGCGATCAGGACGAACAGTCCGATCGTCAGCAGATTATCCCACATGGCTCTCGCCTCCGACGCTGCCTTGATGCAAGGCCCGACCTGTAATATACGATACCGCAAATGCCGTCAATATGCGGTATCGGTAATTAGGCCATTGGATGACGTCTAGCAATATCCGGTCAGTTGGTCGCCCTCCGATGGAGGATAAGACGATGGGGCGCTTTCCCAAGGGGACGCTCGATCGGATCAAGACCGTTCTCCGCGATGGCGAGAGTCAGGCTGATTTCGTGCGCGAGGCGGTGGAGCTGGAGCTACGCCGGCGAGAGGGGCCGCCGGTGGGCGGCCCCGGTCCCGCCTAGTCGCGATCCTCCGACCCCTTGGCGAGAACCGCGAAGCCGTCGGCGATCAGCTCGACGGTGTAGCGCCGGCCCTCGGCCGTGTCGTAGGAGTTCTGGCGGACGCGGCCGGTGATGTGGACCAGGTCGCCCTTCTGCGCCTTGGCGGCGCGTTCGATCAACTTGCCGAACAGCGTCACCTCGTTCCAGTGCGTGTCCGTCACCCACTCGCCGTTCTCCTGGCGGTTGTAGTTGGCGGCGACATTCACCTTCGTCACCTTGTCATGCTCCGTGATCTTCCCGACCCGGCCGATGATCCGAAACTCCGCGATGTTCTGCATGGTCCTGTCCCTTCGAGCGATCAGGCTCATTCCTGATGGGAATTGAAGGGGAGTGCAGGCGCCGCGATCAAGCAAAAAAACGGAGGGTCCGCGTAGCGGAAACCGTAGGCGCAGCCGGTTATTTGCTTGATCGTAGAAGGCGGCCAGCGCCCATTTTTCCCATCGATTCAGGAATAGCCGTTCGTAAGGGCTCGGCCTCGAAAATCGCGCGGGGATCTCACGGCCTGGACAAGGATCGCAGCGGCGCATGATGGTGGTCGACCAGCTCACCACGGCCGCGAGGAAATTGGGATGGGGGACCGCTCGATGGGGGAGACGCCGGTGCCGATCGCGCGACACGGCGCTAGGGACTGGCGCTACGGCTGCGATGAAGGACCAAAAACGGCTGCACCAGGCACGAAGGCGGCCATTTGAGCGCGACGGTAAACGCTTGCTCCCCTCGGGAGCATCGCGACGCGAAGCGGCGCGTCTAACCTTGCGGCTTGGCATTGTCGGCTGTGGTTGTGCGTGTCCGATCGGGTCAGGACTATTCTCGCCGTCAGGCGTCAGGGCGTTGGCCGACTAGGCCAACTCCATCTGCTTCTAGAACATATGAATCTAGGAGCGGTTGACCATTTTTTTGAGACTCTTGCTTCTCGATAGCGATGGCAAGGCTGTCCAGCACTTGCCGCAAGCCGGCATCCTCGATCTCCTCGGCGACAACCTGACGCGGCGAGCGCCAGAGGCGCATCGCCTCGATCTGCTCGATACGGTCGGCTTCGCGCTGCACCACGTCATCGGGGAGGGGAACGGGCCGGAGACGACGCGGAAGGAAGCGGGCAAGCCGATTGGGGAAGCTCATGCGATAGACGTTGGAGGTCTGCGCATTGCGCGCCTTCGGGCGATCGGCCGGGGGATCGATCGGCACGCATCGCCGCTGCTTGTCGAGAAGGCCCATGCTGGCGAGCGCCACCAGCGCACGCCCGACGCTGGCGCGTGAGACGCCGGCAGCCGCCTCGATCCATTCCCAGGTCGGGAACACCTTGCCGGCGCACGTTCGCGCCAACGTCGTAAGCTGCTCGAACACGCGCAATGCTGTGTTGGTTATCAGGGTGGCGAGGCGTTCGTCTTCGGTGAGCTGGCGCCCCTCGGCGCGGGCGATGCGCCGCACCGCGTTCTTGCGCTTCAGCAGCTCGGCCGCTTGCTTGTAGAGCCGGTCGGGCTCGCCCTTTGCATAGCTGTAGAAGAAGTCCTCCTCGAACGTGCCGGCCCTCCGACTGTTCGGGTGGACGTGCGCGCGCGTGGGGTTTGGTGCGCCCGATCGCGATCTCGGCCGCGTCCGCTCAATGCGGTCGAGCGCCATGAAGCTCGCCTTCGCGAGTGTAACAGCTCCCATCTTCCGTCCCCTTCGTGGGGCCGGGACCAGGCAAAACTAGAGCGTGGCGCGAAGCGCGCTCCCTTGAACCGAGGCTCGGGAACGGGTATGAGAAGGGCGTCTTACGGCCTGATCGATGCTTGCCGGCATCGCTCATCTCGTTCCAGGGTGCCCGGCCTTCGTGCCGGGCATTCGTTTATGTGGTCACGGCCGCTCCCTGACTGACCGATTGCACCCGCTCTCGGTTCACAGCCGATTTTGACGGAATAAATCGGGCCGCGAAACAGATTAAGTTCGTGCTTTCGGCGACCGAAATACGAAAAAGTTCGTGCTTTTGATAACTTAGCCGTTGGGACTTC
Source organism: Sphingomonas molluscorum (assembly GCF_039522995.1). Classification (NCBI taxonomy): domain Bacteria; kingdom Pseudomonadati; phylum Pseudomonadota; class Alphaproteobacteria; order Sphingomonadales; family Sphingomonadaceae; genus Sphingomonas; species Sphingomonas molluscorum. The sequence continues at coordinate 19,974 of NZ_BAAAEL010000019.1, forward strand.
GTGCTTTTGAAAACCGAAGTTCGTGCTTTCGGCGACCGAAGTTCGTGCTTTTGAAAACCGAGATTGTGACCTCGCCGAATCGCATACAAACGAGCCGAGAAGACGTCTGTCAGTCGCTGGTGAGCATCGGCATCGGAGTAATCCGCACGCGAGTTGCGCTGATCTTCCGGCGCCCCTTCAATACAGGCGAGCTGTCGAGCAGTTCAAACATGAAGTCAGGAATGGTATTCTCGTCGGCGATCCGCTTCATCTCGAAGCGAAAGCTCTTTAGCGGACTCTGGTAGCCGAGCTGCAATCGCAGCTCTTCGATCTCGACTTCGACCGCACCATCGACGCACGTTGAGCGCGCAATCTCGTAAAGCCGCCGCTCGATCGGGCCGAGCTGAAAGTAGGATGGCGCATAGGCAAGCACGCGACGATCACGTTGGATCGCGCGATAGAGCCAATCGCAAAGCCGGACCTTCACGGCCTTCAACCGCTTATCGCCGGCCCGCGTCTTGGTGTAGGTGAGCTGCGCTTCCGACAGCCATGAGAAGAAGCCGGCCTGGCCCTCGCCTCCGGCCTCGATGTTGGTCTTGATCTGTGTGCCCTGTAGCCGCTCCAACGCGTCCGACAGACGCGTGTAGGAGCGGGCCGAGCCGTTGACGCCGGTGACACGGAACAGGTCGTGGGCGGTGAAATAGAAGTCCTGGGAGACGTCCACGCCGGCCTCCAGCTTCGCCACCATGAGGCTCGCGATGTAAAGCAACACCTCTTTGTCGTAGATCGTCGCGACGCCCTTCGCGGTGGCGACGATCTCGATCGAAACTGCGTCGGTCTTGTAGGCGAGGGGCTTGGTCCACTTGCCCTTGCTCAACGCGAAGAACGGGAACGCCATAAGCGACCGTTCGCCGCGGACCTCCTTCAACAGCGGGCTATCAAG
>NZ_BAAAEL010000020.1:0-10614 GCF_039522995.1 Sphingomonas molluscorum
GCTCGCCATTGGGATACGGCTGACCAGCGGCCCCAACACGACGATGAGGAACAGGAGGAAGGCGCCGGAGACGAAGGTCGACAGGCGCGTGCGCCCGCCCGACTTCACGTTGATGACCGACTGGCCGATCATCGCGCAGCCGCCCATGCCGCCGAGGAAGCCGGTCAAAAGATTGGCGATGCCCTGGCCCTTGCACTCGCGCCGCTTGCTCGACGTGGTGTCGGTGAGGTCGTCGACGATCTGCGCGGTCATCATCGATTCGAGCAGACCGACCGCGGCCATCGTCACCGAATAGGGCAGGATGATCGTCAGCGTCTCCAGCGTCAGTGGGATCTGCGGAATGGCGATCCACGGTAGCGCGGAGGGCAGCTTGCCCATGTCGCCGACCGTGTTGACGTCGATGCCGGCGAAGATGGTGATGCAGGTCAGCACCACAATCGCGACCAGCGGCGAGGGGATGGCGGTGGTCAGGCGCGGGAAGATGTAGATGATGGCGAGGCCGCCCAGCACCAGCGCGTAGGTGATGACGGGCACATGGGTGAGCTGCGGCAATTGCGCGATGAAGATCAGGATCGCGAGCGCGTTGACGAAGCCGGTGATGACCGATCGCGACACATATTGCATCAAGAGGTCGAGCCGGAGGAAGCCGGCGACGATCTGGATCACGCCCATCAGGATCGTGGCGGCGAACAGATATTCGACGCCGTGGGTGCGGATCAGCGGCAGGACGAGGACCGCGATTGCGGCGGTCGCGCCGGAGATCATCGCGGGTCGCCCGCCGACGAAGGCGGCAATCACCGCGATCGAGAAGGAGGCGTAGAGGCCGACGGCAGGATCGACGCCGGCGATGATCGCGAACCCGATCGCCTCGGGAATGAGGGCGAGCGCCACAACGATGCCCGCGAGGACGTCTCCTTTGGGGTTGGACAGCCATTCTCTTCGGATGGATTGGATGGTTGGCATGAAAGTCCCTGTTGGTTGGCTTGGCAGTTGGGGCGACGCGGGGCAGGGGGGTGCCCGCGCCGCCCGTCAGGCAGCAGCTGCGACGGTGTCGGCTGCGGCCCGATCGTTGTCGGTGATGTAGTCCCGGGTCAGCGGCACGACGTCGACGCGCCGGGCGAGCTGAATCTGGAAGTTCATATGCCCCTGATGGCGGAACGCGCTCTCGCTCGCGGCGAGATAGAAGTCCCACATGCGGCAGAAGCGCTCGTCGTAGAGCTGGGCGATCTGATCGCGGTGCGCGTGGAAGCGGCGCTGCCATTCCAGCAACGTCTCGGCATAATGGAGGCGAAGGATCTCGATATCGGTGACCCAGAGGCCAGCACGCTCTATTGCCGGCAGCACCTCGGAGAGCGCCGGGATATAGCCGCCGGGGAAGATGTATTTCTCGATCCAGGGGTTTGTGATGTCGGGGCCGTCCTTACGGCCGATCGAGTGGATCACCGCCACGCCGTCGTCGGTCAGCAGCTCGGCGACCTTGCGGAAGAAGGCATCGTAATTTGGCACGCCGACATGCTCGAACATGCCGACCGAGACGATGCGGTCGAACCGGCCCTCGACGTCGCGATAGTCGGTCAGCTCGAAGCGCGCGTTGCTCATGGTGGCGCGTTTGCGAGCGACGTCGAGCTGCTCGACGGAGAGGGTGACGCCAAGGACCGAGACGCGCTCGGCCGCGGCAACCTCCAGCGCCATCCCGCCCCATCCGCACCCGATGTCCAGCACGCGCTGGCCCGGCTCGAGGAGCAGCTTGGAGATGAGATGCCGCTTCTTGGCCCGCTGCGCGTCCTCCAGCGTCATTCCGGGGTCGGCGTAGTAGGCACAGCTATATTGGAGATCGCGGTCGAGGAAGAGCCGGTAGAGCTCGTTCGATAGGTCGTAATGATGCTCGACGTTGCGCCGCGCCCGCAGGCGCGCATTGGCTTGCTGAAAGCGGCGCTTGAGCCGCAGCGCGACGTTGCTCATGTTCGACTGCGACAGCGCGAGCGCGGCCTGGTTGCGGAACAGGAGCGCGAAAAACTCGGCGAGCGTGCCGCGCATCAGCACCAGCGTGCCATCGACGAAGGCCTCGCCAAGCGCGAGATCGGGATTGGCGGCGATCCGGCGGGCTGCGCCGGGTGTCAGGCCGATGACGACCTCCGGACCGGTGCCGTCGCCGAAGTGGCGCAGTTCGTGGGAAGTCCCGTCGACGAACGCGAGATTGCCTTGGGTCAGAATGCGGTCGAGCAGCAGCGACAGCGCGCGGCCGGGGTGGACATAGGTGGAGTTCAGGCGTGCTTCCTGGTCGGATTGCACCGAGCAGAGTGTCATTGGCGATACCCTCGGGCTGAGCGGGCACGCGGCGCTCCGCACAGCACAAGGCTGCATCGGCCGAGTGTCAGCGATCAGATGGACGGAATTGACGAACCCAAGGGGCGGCGACCGTATCGGTCAGCAAGCGGCGGGGTTTGTCAGGTTATCCCGGGGATAGGCGCCGGGCCGAGCCACCTGTTACGCAGAACAGGTCCGGCGGATAATCGCGCGCTTATGCCGCATTGCAGCGATTCGCAAGTGAAAAGATGCTGAATCACTTGCAAATGCTTTATGCAGTCGCTGCGTGCTCACTAGCGGACCATATTGCCCGCAGAATGGCGAGTGGGACGGTCGGGGCTGTCTCGGCGATTGCAGGACCAGCGCCTGTCAGCGTCGCGACAGGAAGTATCCCGAGCGCATCGAAGCCGACATGCAGGACGGCATTTGGAAAAAGGCGGTCGGCAAGGCCGCGGGCGGCTTCGATCGACGAGGAATAGTCGCGCAGATCGACGCGAAGTGCCTTGGCGACCATCTGATCGGTGGTGCCGCTCGCGCCGCGAGCCTGCCAGATACTCTCGCGAACGCGATCGATATCGATATAGGCTGTGGCAATCATAAGCGCTCCTGGCTGCGATAGAGATCGGCGAGCGGAGCGCGGCAAGCAGCGAGACGAGAGCCGTAGTGCTAAGATAGGAAATCACTCGACAATTGCAAAGGCCGCTGGCCTGCGGCGACAGCGATTGTCGGATGATAACGCGGCGGGTTCATGAGCGTCGTTGCTGCTTAATATTATGGGCAGAAGGGGATCGGGACCAACAGCGCGTCGTCGATCGGCTCGACGTCGCGCAGCTCCACCATCGGCGTCTTCTCGACGCGCTCCGCGCCAATTGGATCGAGATAGACATAGATATGGTCGGCAAAGACGGGACTGCACAAGCGCCACACGACGCCCCGACGTCCGACGCGGCGCTCAAAGCGGCCATCGTAGGACGCGGACGATCCGGCGATGCGGACGCGCTGCCCGACGCGCAGCCAGTTCGCGGCCGAGCGGATCAGCGCCGCCTTTTCGTCCTCGCTCAAGCCGGGTCGGCCAATACCGAACGTCGCGCCCGGGTCGCGCGCGATCCGCGCCAGCTTTTCCTCAACCGGCTCGGGTTTCCAGTCGATGACTGGCCCGGGCGCGGCCTTGTGCATGTGCGTCACCGGCTTTCCGCCGAACAGGTCGGGTTGCACCCCGACGAGACGACGGTTGAACATCGCCTTGTGATAGTCGCGCCGCCATTGCGCCTCCGGGGTCAGCGGCTTTGCGGTCGGGCCGTCGCGCATGATCGCGATTAGCTCGTTAAACTCCTCCTCGCTCACGGTGGCGATGCTCGGGTCATAGACCAGTCGCGCCGCCACGCCCCGGCCCTCGTCAGGGCCGGGATCGCTGGGAGCGGTCACGCCGCCTCCTCCAGCTCGATCGCCGTCTCGACGGCCATGCGGGTCAGCAGCCAATCGGAAGCATCCTGCGCGAGCCGTGCGGCCGTAAAGATGCATCGCTTGTCGTTGCGCAGGGCTTGAAGCCAATTCGCCAGATAGGCGGCATGGTCTTCGCGGTCGTGGAGCTTGATGCCGATTGTCGCGCTGACGAACGCGGCCCCAAGCTCGGCAACCAGTTCCTCGCGGGCGTAGTCCTCGCGCTTTGTGGAAATCAGGGAGGGACGGGCAAGGCGGTCGACGTGTCCCGTCGCGTGGCAAAGCTCGTGCGCTAGGGTCGAATAATAGTCATCGCTGGTGTGGAAGTCGGCAAACTGCGGCATGACGACATGATCGCCGCTCGGCTGATAATAGGGCTGCGAACCGAAGTGTTTGAGGGTGACGGGCACGCGGCCAAAGAGCGCGTCCAGTTCGGCGTCCCGCTCGTCAGGATTGGTCGCGGTGATGATCGGCGCGGGGGCCGGATATCTCGCCTCGATGCCGTCGATCTGCGCGGCATTGAAGACGGTGTAACGCTTGAGGAACGCCACCTGACGCTTGCCGTCCTCGCCCCGCTCTCCGCCCCCCTGTCCCTTGCTGTCGGCGTCCACCTCGATCTTGTTGGCATAGACGACGGTTGAGCCCTTCTCGCCCTTCCTGACGCAACCGCCGAGCGCGAGCGCCTGCTTGAAGGTCAGCCAATGCGGGGAGGCATAGCCCTTCGTCATGGCGGCGACCCAAAGGGTCAGGACGTTGATGCCGCGATAGGGAACGCCCGTCGAGCGCAGCGGGATAGTGGGCGCGGTGCTGCCGTTCCACGATTTCGACCAAGGCCGGGTGCCCGCCTCGATCATGGCAATCATCTGATCGGTGATCTCCTGATAGATGTCGGCCCGGTTGTCGGTGATCCGTCCCATGATCTTTTCCTTTCCTTTGAGGCTGAAGGCCGGTCGCAACAGCAACCGGCTCTGCCTTTCCGGCGAGGAACGGGATGGGGAGGGAGGGCGAGAATCTACCGCTGGTGCGGGCGAGCCGCCCTAGCGTGGTCGACGCCGTGCAGGGCGTCGGGTGCCACGCTTGGCGGATTACACGGGCGGTCGATTGTCGTTCGGGAACGAAAGGGCAGCCGCCCTTTGTGTTCCCCGCGCCAGCGGGCCTCCGGGGGAGGGCTGCGGCGCCCACAAGCTGCGTCGCGCTGACAGCGCGGCCATAGGTGTGCCACGTGGCACACCACGGCGGACCGATCGTTTGAGTTCAGGGTGAAAGGGGAGGGGGAGGCCGTGGGGGCGCCCGCTGGGTGTGTCCTCGGTTCTTACGCCAGGAGTGTTCCCTGAGCGGTTCCTATATGGGGATGTCCTATGCTTTGTAGGCCCTTGGCGGCTCCCAGGAGGGTGGCAATGAGGGCCGGGGAGGGGGTGGCTCCAGCGCCTTCCCGGGCGGCAGTGGGGGCGCCCCATCAAACTTGAATCCCCTTCGCGCGGGGGACATATCCGCTGCCAGAAAGGAATACCGACATGGCTGCGAAAAAGCAAAAGGAGAGCAGCGCCGATCTGCGAACGAACGAGAAGAAGTGGACCAAACCGCTGATGGATGCGGGATGGACCGCGTTGCCGAGCGTCATTATCGAGAACCAGCGTCAACTGATGCTGTCGCCGCTCGACCTCAACATCATCGTGTATCTGGCGAGCAAGTGGTGGACGGCGGAAGGCAAGCCTTTCCCGTCGAAGACGACGATGGCGAAGGCGATGGATGTGCATCCGCGCACGATCCAGAAGCACATCGCCGCGCTGGAAGGGGCGGGCTATCTCCGGCGCGAGGAACGGCGGACCGATACCGGCAGCCGGACCAACATTTATCATCTCGACGGACTGATCCAGGCCGCGGCGCCGTTCGCGATCGAGAAGCTAGCTGAGATCAAGGACAAGGCCGAGTTGGCGCAGCGCCGGCAGAATCGGCGCGGCGCGCCGAAGCTGCGGATCGTTCAGGATGACGACGAATGAACGCGCACGTCCAGGACCCGCCGCCCAAGGTAGCGCCGCGGGTCACGGCGGCACCCGCGATCCGTCAGCTTTATTGGTGTGACTTTCCGCAGGACGCGCAGCTTCCGGAGTTCTGGAAGCGGCGCCCCGTCGTCATCGTGTCGTTCAAGAACACGCTGCATGGAGCGGTGACGGTCGTCCCCTGTTCGACCGCTGCGCAGCCCGGCAACAAGTGGGCGTTCCCCCTTCAGACGACGATCGACGGGCGTGCGGCGTTTGCGATCTGCGACAAGCTGACAACGGTCGCGGTCAGCCGGCTCATTCCCGATAAGGGCGGCATCATACGGATGCCGGTCGGGGAGTTCGACGACATGCTGCGATTGGTGCTGGCGTGGCTTCCCGTGCCCTCGACACCGCCTGCGCTGCCGCAGGGGGCGCCACCCTTGGCACCCGGTCCGGGTGCCGCTGGTGGTTGAAGCCTTTCAGATTTTAGTTGAATCGTAGGATATCGGTTTCTACATGGGGAGCACGCGCGGCCTCCCCCTTGTGGGAGTGTCCGTTTCCCGCGAGGGAACTAAACGGTCGGGGCCGCCTCACAAGGGCGGCCCTTGGCTTATCTGGTCATCGCTGACAAATTGCGCTGAAGGCTCGTCTTTCTGGCGGGTGTGACTGCATCTACGTTCCCGTTCGTCGGCGCCGCGTAGAGCGTGGGGCGGGGCGGAAAGCATGACCAGACAGCTTACCAGAGGATCGGTGTGGAATCGGTGGGACCCGCATATCCACACGCCCGGCACGATCCTGTCGGATCATTACCCTGCTGCTGACGGGTGGGAGCAATTCCTGAACCGCATCGAGACGTCCGAACCACGGGTGCGCGCGCTCGGCATCACCGATTATTTCAGCACGGCCACCTACGAACAGGCGTGCGCGCACAAGGCGGCAGGGCGGCTGCGCGACGTCGATCTGATCTTCCCGAATGTCGAGCTGCGACTCGGTGTCGGCACCGACAAGGGGTCGCCGGTCAACATCCATCTTCTCGTCTCGCCTGACGACAAGGATCATCTGGCGCGCTTGCACGGGTTCCTCTCGGATTTAAGGTTTGAGGCCAAGGGTGAACGCTATCGCTGCACGCCAGCGGACATTATGCGTTTGGGCCGCGCCCATGACGCCGATGCGGCCAGCGATGAGCGTGCGCTGGAGGTTGGCACCAATCAGTTCAAGGTCGACCTTGCCAATCTCCGGGAGGCGATGAAGGCGAGCGACTGGGCGCGCGCCAACATTCTGATCGCCGTCGCGGCCAGCAGCAAGGACGGCACCGCTGGCCTTCAAGGCGATGCCTCGCTCGAGCGTCTGCGCCGTGAAATCGAGCGTGCGTCGCACATCATCTTTTCGGGCAGACCGGCAGATCGCCAGTTCTGGCTCGGCCAGGGGCCGGTGACGCGCGACATGCTTGTGTCCGAATATGGCGGCATCAAGCCGTGTCTGCACGGCAGCGACGCGCATCGGCCCGAAAAGGTCGCGGCGCCGACACAGGATCGACGGTGCTGGCTCAAAGGACGTGTGACGTTCGAGACGCTGCGACAGGCGTGCCTCGAACCCGAGATGCGGGTGTTCGTCGGGACGGCCGCACCACCAGCGGCGCAGCCGTCACAGGTGATGACCGACGTGGAAGTCAGCGGCGCGCCGTTCATGCTCGACGCAAAGGTGCCGCTCAATCCCGGCCTGATCGGGATCATCGGCGCGCGCGGATCGGGCAAGACTGCCCTGGCCGATCTGATCGCGGCGGCGGGCGCGGCCTTGATGGTCAAGGGCAACAAGCTGTCGTTTGTATATCGCGCCCGCGAGCATCTGGCAGGCGCGCGCGTGGATTTGAGCTGGGATGACGGCACGGGCTGCGGTGAGACAATCGCCAATCTCATGGAGATGGAAAGCGAGAGCGACGATCCGCAGGTGCGCTATCTCTCACAGCAGTTCGTCGATCGCCTGTGCTCCGCTGAGGGCCTGACCGACGAGCTGTTGGTCGAGATCCAGCGCGTCATCTTCCTCGCGCATCCCACCGAGGAGCGGCTTGGCGCAACCGACTTCGTGCAGCTCCTTAATCTGCGCGCCGAAAGCGCGCGCACGGCGCGCGGCCAGGCAGAAGGCGAGCTGAGCGACCTGTCGGCGGAGTTCGTCACTGAACGCGAGAAGGAAGCGAGCGTCGGGCCGCTGCGCGGCAAGCTGACCGCGCTGACCGGTGCCATCACGAAGGCGCAGTCCGATCGAACGAAGCTGGTCGGCAAGAGCGGTGGCGATCAGGCCCGGCTCGACAGCTACAGCGTCATCGCCGGGGTGTTGCAGCAGCGCCGATCGGAGCATGAACAGCTTGAACGACGTCGCAATGCGCTCGATACGCTCGCGCGCGAAGTCGCGTTGGCGCGGTCGCGGACGTTTCCCGACATGCTCCGGCAGATGCGCCAGCGTCATCAGGACGCGCAATTGCCCGACGCACTGTGGTCGCGCTTCGCCCTGCAATTCACCGGCGACGTTGATGGCGCGATCGCAAGCGAACGCGCTGCCGTCACGGCGGCGCTGGCGACGCTCGCCGGCACACCCATCGTAACTCCCGTCGGGGCAGCGCCCCCCGCAACGTCCTACCTCCCGCAAGGTGCCCAGCCCGCCTCGTTATCGATCGCAGTCCTGGCGGCGGAAGCGCGGCGGCTAGAGGCGCTGATCGGGGTCGATCGCGAGGCTGCGAAGGCTTTGGCGACGCTGAACAGCAAGATCGCAGCCGATGAGGCGCAGGCGGCGAGCTTGCGCCGCCAGATCGAGGCGGCCGAACAGGCACCAGCGCGTCTCGTCGCGATCCGGGGTGAGCGGCGCGACGCCTATACGCGCGTGTTCGATGCACTGGTCGCTGAGCAAGCGGAACTGACCAGCCTCTATGCGCCGCTCGCAAGCCGGATCGAGGCGGAAAGCGGTTCGGCGCGAATGCTGTCGTTCGATGTTCGGCGGCGGGTCGACATTAGCGCCTGGGCGCGGAAGGGCGAGACGCTGCTCGATCTTCGCTATGGCTCGACGCTAAAGAAGGGTTCGCTCGCCGAGATCGCTACGGCATCGCTTGCGCCCGCATGGGCGTCGGGTAGCGCCGAACAGGCGTCGGCCGCGCTCCAGCAATTTCGCGAGACCTACGACGCTGCGATCGTCGAGTGCTGTCCCTATGACAAAAACGATCCGGCGGAAGCGGCGAAGCTGCGGCAATGGGCCGGCGATATTTCCGCCTGGCTCTACGGCACCAGCCATATCCAGATCGCCTATGGCATCCAGTATGACGGCACCGACGTCGAGCGCCTGTCGCCGGGCACGCGCGGCATCGTTCTTCTGTTGCTGTATCTGGCGATCGACACCGACGACAACCGCCCGCTCGTCATCGATCAGCCGGAAGAAAACCTCGATCCGCGCTCAATCTTCGTCGAGTTGGTCGAGCGCTTCCGGTCGGCCAAGCAGCGCCGCCAGATCGTCATCGTGACGCACAACGCCAACCTCATCGTCAACACCGATGCCGATCAGGTGATCGTGGCGACGTGCGGCCCGCACCGTCCCGGTCGGCTCCCAGAGATCAGCTACCTTTCGGGGGGCCTGGAAGACCCCGCCATTCGCGAGAGCGTGTGTAGCATCCTCGAAGGTGGCGAAGAGGCATTCCGCGAGCGCGCGAAGCGACTGCGCGTTGCTTTGTAATCGCGGGTGGAAGGTGTGCCACGTGGCACACCCCACGCGGCCCCCTAGATCCATTGTCCCTGAAGGATCGCGCCGAACTCGATGGCGAGGCTGACGGCGCCGGCGACCAGCGCGGCGAGCGCGAACAGCGCGAGCCGCGCCGGGATGCCGGGACGCGAGCTGCCGGTGATGGCGATGGCGGTCCCGATCGCGAGCGCGAGGATCAGCGCCGGCCCCAGCTCGTAGAGGACCAGGCCGGGGAGGCGGTTGGGAAGCAGGTAGGGGAAATTGCGTATGACACGACCGGCCAAGACGGCGCCGGTGACAAGGGATAGCGCTATGCCCCAACGGCCGATCAGGACGGCGGCGGGAGAACCGCGCTCAAGCATTGGAGCGGTTTCCCGCACAAGCTACGCCCGCCCGCGAGGGCGGCCCGTTGTGGCCTAGTCTGATCGTCACCCGGTAGGGCGGAAACCCGGCGACGGGGTTCCGCGGAGCGGCGCGTAGCGCCGCGGAGTAGAGCACGGGCCGGAGGCAGGCCCCGCTTACTGCTTGATCGTCCCTACGTTGCATCCCTGCGGCACCTGTGCCCTGCGAACAGCAAGTTGACGCATCGCCTCATAGTCGACGCCCCAAAGTCCTGCCCTTCTCGCTGCGGCCTCCTGCATCAAATCGACATAGGCCCCGCCTGAAAACACCCGGTAATCGACAGCATAGCCCTGAGCGACCATCGTAGCGCCGACACTCGCCTTATTCGCGGGAAAGCGACATGCCAGATTTAGGCGACCATAACTCTTCGGATCGGTCCGGCACTGGTTCTCCCGACGAAGCGCGTAATCGAACATCGACACGGAGCAATCCAACCCACCGTCTCGCGCCGCCAACCCCCGTAACACATTTGTCGACATGGCTTTGAGCTGCGGCAAATCATCGTCCGGCGCATCGATCCCGACGACACGCACCCGTCCGCTGGCAAAATCGACGGTATCTCCATCGATGATCCTCGGTGTCGTCGACGAAATCCTCGTCTTCGAGACCTCGATCAACGACTGCTTGTTCTGTGAAATTGCGTAGCTCGCGACGATCAGGAACGTCGCGCCCATTGTCCATCGCTGGAACCGCGTCGCTCCCGGAAACAGCTTCATAGCGAACGGATCTCGCGCAAGAGGTCGTTCCAATCGCCAGCATGGGG
>NZ_BAAAEL010000021.1:0-8195 GCF_039522995.1 Sphingomonas molluscorum
TAACTGCCGCCCACGCCCGCACTGCTGCCTCAGTCACCTCGCCCGCCATGGTCGGCGCGTCTGGGAGGGTTGCGGCCGCGCCTACAGCCTGGACGAAGCTCCTGGCCTTCTCGGCGTCCGGCATTATCGCGATTGTCTCAAAGCGACGTAGGAACGCTACGTCGAGCGGTTCGATCGAGCTGTCTGCCTGGTTCACCGCCGAGAGGATGTAGAGGTGGGTCGAGAGGTAGAGGTCCACGGTAGCGCCGGTCTCGTCGAGCACTTTCATGGGCCAGCTCTGCGCCGTGGGCTTGTCGTCTGGGCCAAGCCGCTTATCGCTCTCGATAGAGACTACGGCGTCGCCAAACAGCTGCACCGCAGGGCCGCGGTTCATCTCGTCGATGATCAGCAGTGCCGCCCCACCATCTAATGCAAACGCGTTTGTCTTCACGAGTGAACCATGCGCGACGCTGAAGGACGGACCGCCGGCGCCGGCATCGGTGCTGGGAACGAAAGCCGTCGTGAAATCACGGGCTTTAGTGTTTGCCGAGAAGGCGATGCGTTCGACGTGGCGGTTCGATCGACCTCCGCTCGGCATGTGCGCGTCCGCTGTGGTCGCAAGCGGCACCTGCGCCGGCATGGCGATGCGCCCGCTGGACGTAATGGGTTTAGGTGGCGGGGCCGGTGCGGCCGTCACCTGCTGGAAGGCTTCCGCAACCTCCTGCATCAAATGTGTCTTACCGCAGGAAGGTGGGCCTGACAGAAGTACGTTGTGTTTGTCCTTGAGCGCCTGGAGGACAGCGCGCGCTTCGTTCGAGATAGCCATCACTTCACGAACGAGGTCTTGGCCTCGAAGTCCTTGAAGCCCATCGTGGCGTTAGTGCCCGGTGGCTGGGCCAGGATAGGTCGAAAGAAGTCGGTAACCTCTGCGTTCCAAAGATTATTCTGGATTGCCTGTTCTGTAATGAATGCAAGCCGCGGCGAGACCTGGGCGTCGCTCTGGATTACCAACAGGAACACCCGGCCTTCGTTCGTCGGCGGCGTGAGCCTGAGTGCAGCGACGCGCCCGAGGCGAACCTCAGTAGGTCTGGCTTTTGTCGGCGGCCAGTATTCCATTCTCATGACAACGTAGTCCTCGCCATCAACAGACCTTACCTCAAGTTCGGTTGCTGCTCTGTCGATGGCAGTATCATCAATGTGAACGAAAACGTCTGCGGCATGGACGTTTGAGACCTTTTTCTTACCGCCCCACTCGGTTCGTTGCCTGGGCGTAGCGCTCGGGAAGATTTTTGAGAACACGGGCGCGAACGTTCCGCCAGGGCTAAAGCGTTGATCGCGCGCGCCGCCACCGGTCCCGCTATCTGCGGACGCTGCCTCAAACTTCCTGAGATCCCCCGCCTTCAGCTCCTTATAAACGAAGCGCTGTACCTGACCCGTTCCCGTCACACGCTGTCCCCCCTCAACTATCTTATTAGAGACCGTGGGCGACTTGAGAAGTCGTAGGCTCGTCGGCATCGACCTGTGACGGGACATAGGCCCGAGCGCCAAGCGTCGAGGCTGCGAGCACACGCTGCCGAGCGATGTCCTGCTGCGATCCGCTAATCTCGGAAAGAATGAAGTCGCGCGTAATGGTTGAACGCTTCTCTCCCGGCAAGGCAGGCTGGCTGCGGTCGAGGCTCGGAAAATCATCTAAGATACGAATGACATCGGCATCACTCCTAATGCCATATGCGCGCAAGCAGATAAGGTCGATGTCACGCCGGGCGGCCGCAATGGTTGCGGCCGCATCTCCTCCCCTACTTACATCGGCCTGCGCAATACGGCGGGCGGCCGCAACGATACGCCGCGCCGGCAGGGAGTCTGGCAGGATTGGAGGGAGCGGTACACTCTGGAGTAGGAAGTAGTTGACAGTGGTGGTGAGCACCCGCCGAAGGAGCCAGTCAAAGGCTATGCTGTTGACCATGCCGCACCACAAGTGCAGCGCGTCCTCTCCAAGGGCATTTGGAAATAGGATCGTAGGGACTTTGTTGCCGCACGCGACGCCAGCTGGAATAACAGCGGCCAGCATCGAACGCTCGTTAGTTTGGCCGGCGATGTCGCAGAAGCCTGCCCGCACTTGAGACAGGCGCGGACGTGCCGTGGCTGGAACATCAGAAGCCTTGATCCAGAACTGCGGCTTAATTGTTGCTTTGCCGATCGGAGCGCTGCTCCAGATCGCACGTCTGCCAGTGCCGCTAAGATACACCTTTGCACCAAATCGGTGCTGATGGACCATTCGTCCCTCTACCAGCGGTATAGCGCCGGGCGTGGGCTTCGTCTTGAAAAGACGTCGCTCCCTAGTCATGTCGACTTCGCGCGAAAACTCGGGCGCCCATGTGTCATCAGCTTCTGCCCAGCGCTGGCCGGCTTTGCTCATCCTAGCGAACAAGCGCCATTCTGCGCTTGAGCTAACTTCTGGTATCGACAGATCGGGGCGGAGGCGGCGAAGGCTCGACAGCGGAATGGAAACGGGCTCACCACTTTCTGCAGCGCCCCGCGAGCCGAGCCCGCGCGATAAAGTGAGTTGGGCTGTTCGGGACCCGGCTAGCTTTGCGGTGCCTGCCCCGGTCACGGCGAGAAACTTGAAGCGACTGTCGATACCAAAAAACCGGGCGCTGTTATCGAAGACAGCGATGTCTATCCGCTCGAATCTATCCAACAGGAGTTTGCGTAGAGCCGTGGTAGATTTAGAGCGGATAAGGCCGGCGGGAAGCAGGGCGGATATCGCGCCTCCGGGGCCAGAAATTTCTAGGAAAAGTTGTGTGAAGGCTGCGAACAGATCCTGTTCACCACTCGCCAGTCCGAAGCGCTCCGAGACGGCTTGGGCGTAGTTCCTAACTTCCTTCTTTCGCTGCTCCGTCGCGATCGAGATCGCACCTTCGTGCACCGCGCCGTAGTGACGCGACGATCCCGTAGCACGCTCTTCCTCGTGCCTGTGCACCTTCAGCTTTTCCCAAGGAGGATTGCCGACCACCATCGCGGACGCAGCCCCGATGTTCTCTCTCCATTGCCGTGCGGAGCGCATCAGGCTGTCCCCGGCGTGCCAGCGCGCTGTCATCGATTTAATCACAGTGAGATCGCCGGTGAGCGACGCCAGCGAAAGTCGGGCGCCTCGCAGTGCAGTGGAGGATTGGTCGGCAGCGATTACACCTTCCGCAAGGCGCTTGGCCGCGGCTCGCCGGTCCTGGTTGCAAAGTGCGAGGACAGACGCGACTAGGAGGATGCCGGTGCCGCTTGCTGGATCAACTAACGGAAGTTTTGGCGAGCCAGCGACAGCGATATTTCGGCCGATCAATCCTGCGAGACGAAAGTCGGTATAGTGCGCGCCAGTAGTGCGCTGAGCATGGACGCTCAATCGTTCTCTAGCTAGAGACGACAAGGCGAGAGACGGATGAATGTTTGTGTCGCGGATGGCACTGAGAAGTTTTGACGCAACCTCATCCAAAGTACTGTAATCGTGCGTGTCGATACCAAAGGTGCGATGGAAGGACCTTAGATCATATCCTCCCAGTCGCGCAGACGCTGCTTCAAGAACTTGCATCCTGCGCTCGGCATCTGGCTTCTTAGACCTGATGCATGCGGCGTCGAGAATGCGTTCGGCTGGCCCTAACAATGAATGTTCGAGCGGGATAGGACCGGTCATGCGGTCGCGCCTTCTAAAATCACGTTCCGAGGCATTGGGGAGCTCTTTCGCGCCCCGCGTCGTGCATATGTAAGAATGTACTCTGTGACGGTGTCACCATTGGCGCTCGCCGAACGGTTTGGCCGGTAGCGGCCCACCTCCTCAATCGGAGTAGTGACTATTTTACCACTGCGGGAAAGCATCTCCTCCAGCTCTAGTAAGTCGACGTGGCCTTCTGCGCTGTATGACAGAATGACGTGACGTGAGCCGATGTTTTCGACAAGTGAAACAAGCGCATCAAGCGCACGACGCTTGTAGCAGAAGGCCGAGGCTTTGTGCTGCCAAGGCCTTAGGCCGCTCACACCTTCAACGCGGGGTTCATCGCCAAGCACCAAGGTTTCAATGATGTGGTAGTATGAGGCGTATTGGCGCTTAGTGTAAGGTGGATCGAGATACACTAGATCGTTTTCGGCCGTTACTAAATCAGCGACATCGTGCGTGGTAGTATCAAGCTCCGTCGCAAAGTCCTTTAGCAATCGAGGTTGCAGAACTATGGGACGCAGTGCTGCGCTCTGCCACTTGGATAGGAAGCAGCCGTATGTCCCGGCAATATTAGCGCATCTGTTTACGCCCGCAATTAGGTCTGCGAGTAGCAGCTTTTCCTCATCAGGGCTTATATCGCCACCCTCACGCCAGTCAGAGATCAATGACCGCATGGCATCAATTCGGGCAGCATTCTCCTCTGTGAAATACCTGCGCGCGGTTCCAGCGTGCAGCGCGGAGGCAGGGCTGTACGTCCGGTGAAAGTAGCCAGTCCGAGCCGGCGTTTGGTTCAATCGATTGATGGCACCGTCATAACCGTCAAGACGGCTGAAGCTGACTTGGTCATGTGAAAGAAGCCGAGCTGCCGTCATGATGGTAGCGCTGACCATGGTGTCGTTTGCCCAGACATCGCGTCCGAGCAGGCCAGCTACCTCTGATACCGCCCCGGTCCCGCAAAACGCATCCACGAAGCGATCGCAGTTGTCATACGAGGAGATAACCCGACTCAAGGGGCTAGTTAGGCGCGCTTTTGAGCCAATGTACCGGAACGTCACCCTTGCACCTCGTTAAGTTGGTGCGCCGCCCCTAGCGATGTCTCGCTTCGGGTCACGGTTTTACCGCCATGTGTGTCATAAATCCGGGACCTATCGCTGATCGGAAGGCTCGTGCGCGTGGATAGCGCTCGGTAGAGAGTGGCGTGGTGGCACTTGAGCAGCTTAGCTGCTTCTCGGACGGATGTGCCCTCCTCCACCAGACGTTCGCCTAGAGCGACTTGGTCTGAAGTAAGTTTAGGCGGCCGGCCGAAGCGCACGCCTCGCGCTCTGGCGGCAACCCGCCCACTGCTTGTACGCTGATAGATTAGCTCGCGCTCGAACTCGGCAATGCCGGCAAAGACGGTCAAAACCATGCGACCCGCTGGGGAGGTTGTATCGGCCCAAGGCTCGGCCATCGAACGCAACCCCGCGCCAGCTTCCTTTAAGCGCTCAGCGATGTCGAGCAGGTCTCTGGTTGATCGTGCGAGCCGATCAAGCCGCGTGACTACTACTACGTCATCGTCACGGAGATGTTCGAGCATGCGTTCCAGCTCGGGCCGGTTGCGCCTTGCGCCCGAAACCTTCTCCTCAAAAGTGCGGCGACAGCCGGCCTCCTTCAGTGCGGCGCGCTGCACCCGCAAATCCTGATCGTCAGTTGAGACACGCGCATAGCCAATGAGCATGTTGCAAATGTGCCTATAAAGGAATCTGTTTTGCAAACGAATTTTGCGACATGCTCGTTGGCCCAAGTGTAAACGCTCGCGCTAAATGGCGGCGTTCTGATCGCGCTATTTGTCAGTTGCCGGGTCCGATGACGAGGCAATCGCGCGCGGCCTGAACGATGTCAGCGGTGACCTCCTCGACGCGGTTGAGGGTCATGATCCGCCGCATCTGCGCGAACAGGCGCTCCATGAGCCGGAAGTTGCCGCGCGTGATGCGGATCACGGCTGCCTGCGCTTCGATCGCGTCGAGTTGGGCCGGGTCGAAGCTGATCCCGAAATCGCCGGCGTGGGTCGCGAGCAGCAGCCGCATTTCGGTCTCGGTAAGCGGTTTGAACTCGTGGACGAAGCCGATCCGCGAGTAGAGCTGGGCATAGCGGGCGAGGCGCTTCTCCAAGCCCGGCATACCCATCAGGATCAGCCCGAAGCCGTGGCGATCGGCCATGTCGCGGAGATGTTCGAGCGACTTTATGGTCAGGCGGTCGGCCTCGTCGACGATGACGAGGGGGCAGGCGATGCGGGCGGCGTCATGGGTGATTTCGTCCTGCGAGCCGCCCGCGACCGTCAGCCGGGCATAGCCCAGCTTAATGAGGTTGAGGCCCAACACCGCGTCGATCGTCTTGGGCGTGTTGCTGACCGACACGGTGTAGAAGACGGCGCGGCAGCGAGCGACCTTTTCGCCAAGGAGCGCGGCAATGGGACGGAGCGCGGCATATTCCCCCAGGTCGGGGAAGCTGGAAAACTCGCGCGCCGATCGCGTCTTTCCGACGCCCGGCCGGCCATGACACACGCCGATATAGCGGTAGTGCGCGCAGGCTTCGGCAAACTCGACGAACCGGGCATGTTCGCGGGTCGCCAGGAACGGCTGCTCGACCAGGAACTCAATCGTCAGCGGCGTAGAGCCGGAGCCCTCGGTAGGTGGTGGGCCGGGAAGCCGTATCCTCTTGGTCGCCATCGAAGGTCTCCGTGGGGGCAGGCACCTGCTTGTCGCGCTCCTTCGCGCCGCGCCGGGCGCGCTGGATCGCGCGCAACGACGGGTGCCCAGCGTGCTCGGAGCTGAGCGCACGGCAGACGAACCGGCCCTGGTGGTAGACGTGGATCTCGGTCAGGTCGCGGGGGTCATAGACCGCCTCGACCTGCTCGCCGACGAAGGCCGCGAGCGTGGGTTCGACATAGCGCCTGCCCATCAGACGGATGCCGTCGCGCAGCACTTTACGGGGCTTGGGCACGTGCACGAGCAGCATGTCGAGCTGTTCAAGGCTGTCGGGCATTGCGGGCAGGAACCCGCCCTTCTGCCAGCGCGTGATCGGCGGTTCGCCGGTGCTGCCATGCGGGCGACGATGATAGACGCCGCACACGAACGCCTCGAAGCGGGCGCGCAGCTCGTCGAGCGTGAGCACTGGCGCCGACAGCGGCTTGCCCGCGATCAGGTGGCCGGGCAGGTCGGGCAGGAACATGTCGTTGATGGTGCGGAACAGCCGCTCGATCTTGCCGCGCCCGCGAGGACGCCCCGGCAGCGAATGGATGAGGCGGATTTTGAGGGCGATGCACGCCTGCTCGATATGCTCGGAGATGAAATCCGAGCCGTTGTCGACGTAAAGCTGTTCGGGAATGCCGCTGACGATCCATTCGGGATTGGGCTTGCGCCAGATCGCCTGCCGCAAGGCGAGCGCCGTGTTGAGGGCACTGGGGGCATCGAGGCTGAGGAAGTAACCGGCGATGGCTCGGCTGTGATCGTCAACGATGACGGTCAGCCAAGGACGCACCGGGGTTCCGGCATCATCGAGCACGAGAATGTCGAGAACGGTATGATCGGCCTGCCACATCTCGTTCGAGGTCGCGGCTTCGCGCCGATGCACTAGCTCGTGCTGGTCGCGGTAGACGGCCGGATCGGAGGCTGCGGCGATCTGGCTTGCCGGTATCGCCCTGACGACACGCGCGACGGCCGCATAGCTGGGGGTTCGGTGTCCATGCGCGATGGCGAGTTCCTGCACCTTTCGGTGAATGGCGGCGACCGGGGGTCGCGGGCGCTTGGTGGCGAGAGTGCGGGTCAGTTCGACCAGATGTTCCGGCAGGTGCAGCCTGCCCCGATCGTTGCGCGGCAGACGCGCGAGACCGGCAAGTCCTTCGGCACGGTAGCGCCCGAGCCAGCGCTGCAACGTCCGCTCGCTCAGCGTGCCGGTGCGGGCGAGGTCCGCGAGCGGGATGCCATCGGCGAGGTGCGGTTCAAGGACGCGGTAGCGCTCGATCGCCAGCGGCGGGACAAGCGCCGGATGCGTCACCGCCGACGGTCCGTGTCGCAGGTAAGGAAAACGGAGATTTGCCTGCCCATCGCCATGCGAGTCCGCTCGCGTTGCCAAACCGGCCTGTTCGACGTAAATCTACCCGGTAAAGAAAACTAGGGCAACATAGACCTGCCGATGACGACTTTCTTCCCAAACCGCGCCCGATCGGGGCGCCACCGGCCCTACGCATGAAAATCGGTTACGCCCGCGTATCGACCGCCGAGCAGAACCTGGACCTCCAGCGTGATGCGCTGAAGGCTGCCGGCTGCGAGAAGGTCATCACCGACAAGGCCTCCGGGGCGACTGCCGCTCGCCCTGGATTGGAAAAGGTGAAGGAGCTGCTTCGCGCCGGCGACACACTGGTGGTCTGGCGCCTCGACAGGCTCGGCCGCTCGCTCCGTGATCTGATCGGATGGATGACCTACCTCGACGAGGAAAAGGTCGGGCTGCTGAGCCTGCACGAGGCGATCGACAC
>NZ_BAAAEL010000022.1:0-3364 GCF_039522995.1 Sphingomonas molluscorum
AAACAACAACAGGGTGGTATTTCACTTGATGGCTCCACACCAGCTGGCGCCGGTGCTTCAAAGCCTCCCACCTATTCTACACAGTTCTTGTCCACTGCCACTCTGAAGCTGCAGTAAAGGTGCACGGGGTCTTTCCGTCTAACCGCGGGTACTCCGCATCTTCACGGAGAATTCAATTTCGCTGAGCATGTCCTGGAGACAGTGGGGAAGTCGTTACGCCATTCGTGCAGGTCGGAACTTACCCGACAAGGAATTTCGCTACCTTAGGACCGTTATAGTTACGGCCGCCGTTTACCTGGGCTTCATTTCGGAGCTTGCACCCCTCCACTTAACCTTCAGGCACCGGGCAGGCGTCAGACCCTATACGTCGTCTTGAAGCCGACTTAGCAGAGCCCTGTGTTTTTGCTAAACAGTCGCTACCCCCTGGCCTGTGCCCCCCATGAGAGCTTGCGCTTACATGGGGCCTCCTTCTTCCGAAGGTACGGAGGCAATTTGCCGAGTTCCTTCAGGACACTTCTCTCAAGCGCCTTGGTATACTCTACCTGACCACCTGTGTCGGTTTCGGGTACGGTCTATACGGTGGGGCTATTTCCCGGGACAGCTTCGAAGCCAGCTCAATCCGATAAGAGCTGACAACACACGCCATCCGTCACACACCACCAGGCTGCGGAATATTAACCGCATTCCCATCGACTACCCCCTTCGGGCTCGTCTTAGGGGCCGGCTCACCCTGCGCGGATTAGCCTTGCGCAGGAACCCTTGGTCTTTCGGCGAGAGGGCATCTCACCCTCTTTATCGCTACTCATGTCTGCATTCGCACTTCCGATACCTCCACGGTCGGTTACCCTCCCGCTTCACAGGCGTACGGAACGCTCCGCTACCGCGTGCACAAAGTGCACACCCTAAGCTTCGGTGCGTGTCTTGAGCCCCGTTACATCTTCGCCGCAGGAACCCTTGTTTAGACCAGTGAGCTGTTACGCTTTCTTTAAAGGATGGCTGCTTCTAAGCCAACCTCCTGGTTGTTTTGGGATTCCCACATGCTTTCCCACTTAGACACGACTTGGGGACCTTAGCTGTAGGTCAGGGCTGTTTCCCTTTTGACGACGGACCTTAGCACCCGCCGTCTGTCTCCCGAGTAGTACTCCTAGGTATTCGGAGTTTGGTTAGGTTTGGTAGATCTCGCGACCCCCTAGCCCATCCAGTGCTCTACCCCCTAGGGTATTCGCTCGAGGCACTACCTCAATAGTTTTCGCGGAGAACCAGCTATTTCCCGGCTTGATTGGCCTTTCACCCCTAAGCACAACTCATCCGGTAACTTTTCAACGTTAATCGGTTCGGACCTCCAGTGCGTGTTACCGCACCTTCATCCTGGTCATGCATAGATCGCCGGGTTTCGGGTCTAATGCATCAAACTATGGTCGCCCTATTCAGACTCGCTTTCGCTACGCCTACACCTAACGGCTTAAGCTTGCTTGATACATTAAGTCACAGACCCATTATGCAAGAGGTACGCGGTCACACCCTAAAGATGCTCCCACTGCTTGTAGGCAATCCGTTTCAGGTACTGTTTCACTCCCCTCATCGGGGTGCTTTTCACCTTTCCCTCACGGTACTAGTTCGCTATCGGTCATGTACGAGTATTTAGGCTTGGAGGGTGGTCCCCCCATGTTCAGACAGGATTTCACGTGTCCCGCCCTACTCGAGTCCTGATACATCACTTTCGCATACGGGGCTGTCACCCGCTATGGCCACACTTTCCAGAGTGTTCTGCTAGTTGAATATCAGGCACTGGCCTGGTCCGCGTTCGCTCGCCACTACTAACGGAATCTCGGTTGATGTCTTTTCCTCCGGCTACTGAGATGTTTCAGTTCACCGGGTTCGCTTCACCAAAGCTATGTATTCACTTCGGTGATACCTTTCCCATTTAACCCGGCCGATGTTTGCACACCGGCTGAATTAAATGGTGAAGGTGGGTTCCCCCATTCGGAAATCGTCGGGTCAAAGGTTGCTCACACCTCACCGACGCTTATCGCAGCGTGCCACGTCCTTCATCGCCTGTACATGCCAAGGCATCCACGAATTGCCCTTACCTCACGCTTGAGAGTCCACACCACCAACGACAACACTGGATCGGTCTTGCGACCGACACGAAACTCGGCAGAGCAGTGTATCGCGGTATGCTCGGTGTGGATGTTAATCTCAGCCTTGTAAGTGACGGCACCAGCTCGATCCGCAACGAAGCCCGAAAGCCTCAACACGAACCAAACCGAAGCCACCACGGCATCGATTTGAAAAACCCATTCACAATGTCAAAAAACGAGGGGCGCCCTTGGGGCAACCCCGTACTCCACGTCAAGCGCGGAGATCCGATGTCTTCATCTCTAGGTTGTCGGGATGGTGGAGCCTATCGGGATCGAACCGATGACCTGATGCTTGCAAAGCAACCGCTCTCCCAGCTGAGCTAAGGCCCCATGCGCCAGGCATACGACGAAATAGCAACGCTATTTCGCGCAATGCCAAGCACGGCCGGCGGTGCGAAGCACCGTCCGACGACGCGGGCTTTGCCCGCGGCGCTGGCTCGGTCGACGACGCCTGCGATGGTGGGCCGAGCAAGAGTCGAACTTGCGACCTCACGCTTATCAGGCGTGCGCTCTAACCACCTGAGCTACCGGCCCGCACACGCTGCGCCCGTCAGTCGCGGCGAAGCCGCGCCTTATGGGCGCGCTTCTCCGCGCTGGCCGAGCTTGTCTGCGTGCAAAATAGCTCACGCTATTTCGTCTCGCAGACTAACCTAGGATGAAGGGACATGAGGACGGCGGCAAATGTTCTTTGGAATGGAGGAAGCTCTTCCAGATGGCGTACCATCCGGCGCTTTCCGCCGATATCCTTAGAAAGGAGGTGATCCAGCCGCAGGTTCCCCTACGGCTACCTTGTTACGACTTCACCCCAGTCGCTGAACCCACCGTGGTCGCCTGCTCCCCTTGCGGGTTGGCGCAACGCCTTCGGGTGAATCCAACTCCCATGGTGTGACGGGCGGTGTGTACAAGGCCTGGGAACGTATTCACCGCGGCATGCTGATCCGCGATTACTAGCGATTCCGCCTTCATGCTCTCGAGTTGCAGAGAACAATCCGAACTGAGACAACTTTTGGAGATTAGCTCACCCTCGCGGGATTGCTGCCCACTGTAGTTGCCATTGTAGCACGTGTGTAGCCCAGCGCGTAAGGGCCATGAGGACTTGACGTCATCCCCACCTTCCTCCGGCTTATCACCGGCGGTTCCTTTAGAGTACCCAACTAAATGATGGTAACTAAAGGCGAGGGTTGCGCTCGTTGCGGGACTTAACCCAACATCTCACGACACGA
>NZ_BAAAEL010000024.1:0-1233 GCF_039522995.1 Sphingomonas molluscorum
AGGTCGCCGACCAGGCCGACGTCGGCGACCTGGAAGATGGGGGCGTCCTCGTCCTTGTTGATGGCGATGATGGTCTTGCTGTCCTTCATGCCGGCGAGGTGCTGGATCGCGCCCGAGATGCCGACCGCGACGTACACGTCCGGGGCGACGATCTTGCCGGTCTGGCCGACCTGATAGTCGTTGGGGGCGAAGCCTGCGTCGACGGCGGCGCGGCTGGCGCCGACGGCGGCGCCGAGCTTGTCGGCGAGCGGCTCGATGAGGGCGTGGAACTGCTCTTCCGAGCCCAGCGCACGGCCGCCGGAGACGATCACCGCGGCGCTGGTGAGCTCGGGACGCGCCGACTCCTGGGTCTCGGCACCGACGAAGCGCGACTTGCCCTGGTCGCCCGGCGCGGGGACGGGTTCGACCGAGGCGCTGCCGCCTTCCGCCGCGGCCTTTTCGAAGCCGGTGGCGCGCACGGTGATGACCTTCTTGGCGTCCGACGACCGCACGGTCGCGACCGCGTTGCCGGCGTAGATCGGGCGGACGAACGTGTCGGCGCTCTCGACCGCGACGATGTCGCTCACCTGCATCACGTCGAGCAGCGCTGCGACGCGCGGCGCCACGTTCTTGCCGATCGAAGTCGCGTTCGCGAGGAAGGCGTCGTGGTCGGCCATCAGCGGCACCACCAGCGCTGCGACATTCTCGGCCAGCATGTTCGCATAGGCCGGATCGTTCGCCAGCAGCACCTTCGACACGCCCGCAACCTTCGATACGGCATCGGTGGCCTGCGCGGCGGCGTCGCCGTGTCCTGCGACCAGCGCGACCACGTCGCCGAGCTTGGCGGCGGCGGTAAGGGTGGCGAGCGTCGCGTCCTTCACGCGGCCGTCGAGCTGTTCGACCAGTACCAGCACGCTCATGCGATCACTCCCAGGCTCTTGATCTTGTCGACCAGCGCGTCGACGTCGTCGACCTTGATGCCGGCGGCGCGCTTGGCGGGTTCCTCGACCTTGAGGATCGTGATGCGCGGGGTGAGGTCGACGCCGTAGTCGGCCGGCGTCTTCTGCGCGAGCGGCTTGGACTTGGCCTTCATGATGTTGGGCAGCGACGCATAGCGCGGCTCGTTCAGGCGCAGGTCGGTGGTGACGATGGCGGGCAGCGGCAGCGCCACCGTCTCCAGACCGCCGTCGACTTCGCGGGTGACATGGGCGGCGTCGCCTTCGACCTCGACCTTGGACGCAAACGTGCCCTGGC
>NZ_BAAAEL010000025.1:0-8636 GCF_039522995.1 Sphingomonas molluscorum
CAGGTCGCGCCGATCAGGCCGACCAGGACCAGGAACGACACAGTGCCGGAAATCTGCCCGACGCCGAAGATGCCTTCCAGCCATCGCGCGGTCGCATAGGCCGCGACGAACGAGACGACGATCGCGAGCCGCCAGCTGATCGGCCGCCGCCCGCCGATGAGCGGACCAGCCATCAGCAGGCCTGTTCCAGCGGCGTAATCGCAAGCGCCGGATCGGCGTCGGGATGCCCGAGCAGCTTGAGGATGATTTGCGTGGCGAGGGGAGGGGGCACCGCCTCGTCGCGCAGCATGTCGAACAGCGCCTCGTCATCCCCGCTCAGCGTCATGCCCTCGATCGCGAGGTTGGCGCGGGATTCGGCATCGGCTTCGCGCCATTCCGCCACATCAGCCGGCGTGCCGCGCTCAAACTCCAGCGCGCGAACCTCCCGGCGGATCGCATCGAGGTCGAGGAGGGGCGTCACGGCTTCATCCTTTCTCGCGGTATGGTGGCTAGGTGTTCATTTGAGGGCCAGCGCGAAGTTCACGCGCACCGTCACCATTCCGGCATTGGTCCCCGCCATTACAGTAGCCGACGCCTGTTCCGCCTGCACAGACACGGGCGGCGGCGCGACCATGCGGGCATCCATTGCCCCCATTTGCGGCATGTAGCCGCCCTGGCCGCCATCGTGGATCGCGAGCACTCGGTCGATGCGCAGGCCAGCGGCCTTGGCATAAGCCTCGGCCTTGGCGCGGGCAGACTTGTAGGCAGCATCATAGCCGCTCAGGTTCGCCTTCTCGGGATCGGTAACGGAGAGGTCGGGGCCAGACACGATGTTCGCGCCGGCATCGGTGACGGCGGCGATCGCCTCACCGACCCGCGCCGTGTCACGCATCCGCACGGTGAGGGTATTGCTCGCCTCGAAGCGGCCCTTGTTGGGGCCATAGTCCAAGCGATTGACCGACAGGCTGCGCGTCTGGATATCGCGCGCGGGCACGTTCAGCCGGGCAAGGGCGGCCGTGATCCGGCTCATGGCTTCCGCATTCTTCGCGCTGGCGCTTTTCGCATCAGCCGCCACGCTCGACAGGCCGGCGGTGAACAGCGCCTGGTCGGGCGCGGCTTCGGTGCGTCCGGTGCCTGTTACCGTCAACAAAGTCTCACCGGTTTCGAGGCCTTGCGGATCGGCAGGGCCTCGACCGCAACCGGCGATGATGACGCAGAGCGGCAAGGCCCATAGAGTCTTCCTCAAGACAGCTCCTCCACATTGTTTTCCGCATCGAACGCGCGTTTGCCGCGCCGCTTCCAGAGCGCAAGCGAGTCGCCGGCCTCGCCGCGAGCGCGGCCGACCAGCTCCAGCAGCGCGCCGTAAATCGTTGCGCGATCGTCGTCGGCGAGATCGACCAGGCCAGCCTTCTGGACGAGGCCGCCCAGCTCGATCAGGTGGCGGGTGCGTTCGCGCCGAGCCAAGACCCAGCCCCGCGTATCAGTCCGACGCCGTGCCGCTTCCAGACGCTGGATCAGCGCCCGGTTGCGTACCTGCGCTGTCGCCGTTGCCGCCAGCAGTCCGCCCAGCTTTGCGCCCGCGCCGTTGAAAGAAAGTGGAGCCCTTCGCGCGCCAAGCCTCCTTCGCTTCCGCATCCTTCGACGCAACGGCATCGAGCAGCGCGCCGGCGAGCATTTCCATGTCGAGCGCATCGGCCCCGGTTGCGGTGACGAGCTGGCCGAGCTGTTCGATGCGACGCGCCTTGATCGCCTTGGCGCGGCTCTCCAGCGCTTTCAGTTCCGCGTCATAGTCGCGCACCTTGCGCATGGTGCTCTCTCCTTCCGCGTCTGGTTCACCGCAGCCTAGCAAACAGGAGCAGGCAGGCAACCCATAATGAAAACGCACCGCAGTCAATCAGCGGGAGCGAAGCGAATGATGAGTGCGCGCTTATACCTCGTTGCCGACATGCGCTAAGAAGTGCATCATGACGGTCGCGATGGCGATCTATCATTTCAGCGCCAAGGTTATCAGCCGCGCGAAGGGCTCCAGTGCCGTCGCGTCCGCTGCCTATCGCTCGGCATCGCGGATGTTCGATGAGAAGCTGAACCGCCATCACGACTTCTCGAACAAGGCCGGCGTCATCCACTCCGAGGTGCTGTTGCCGGAAGGTGCGCCAGAGCGTTTAAACGACCGCACTGCGCTCTGGAACGAGGTGGAGGCAGGGGAGAAGCGCAAGGACGCGCAGCTTGCCCGGGAAGTGGAGTTCTCGATCCCGCGCGAGATGAACGAGAAGCAGGGCGTGAGCCTCGCCCGCGATTTCGTGGAAAAGGAGTTCGTGAAGCGCGGGATGGTCGCCGACCTCAACGTGCATTGGGACAAGGCGAAGGACGGCAGCCCGAAGCCGCACGCGCATGTCATGCTGGCGATGCGCGAAGTGGGGCAGGAGGGGTTCGGCAAGAAGGTCCGGGATTGGAACGGCACCGAGCTGTTGCAGGAGTGGCGCGAGGCATGGGCGGCGCATGTGAACGAGCGCATGGCCGAGCTGGGGTTGGAGGGCCGGATCGATCATCGCTCCTATGAAGACCAGGGCATCGCGCTGGAGCCGCAGCACAAGATTGGGCCAGCGGGAATGCGGCGGCTCGACCGCGGCGAGGATGCCGAGCGCGCCGACGATCACCGGCGGATCGCGCGGGAGAATGGCGAGAAGATCGCGGCCGACCCGCGCATTGCGCTCGACGGCATCACGCGGCAACAGGCGACCTTCACCATCCGCGATCTTGCCGCGTTCGCCTTCCGTCATTCGGACGGCAAGGAGCAGTTCGACCAGGTGATGGCGGCGGTGCGCGCCAGTCCCGAGCTGGTGGCATTGGGCAAGGACGGGCGCGACCAGGAGCGGTTCACCTCCCGCGAGATGATCGCTACCGAAGCGAAGCTTGAGCGCGCCGGTGACGAGCTGGCGCGTGGCGCCGGGCATGGCGTGTCCGTGTCCCATCGCACCGGAGCGCTGGAGACGGCGGAAGGGCGCGGCCTGGTGCTGTCGGGCGAGCAGCGCGACGCCTTCGACCATATCACGGAGGGCCGAGGGCTGGCGTCGGTCATCGGCTATGCCGGCACCGGCAAGTCGGCGATGCTGGGCGTCGCGCGCGAGGCGTGGGAGCGCGAGGGCTATCAGGTGCGCGGCGCGGCCTTGTCCGGGATCGCGGCCGAGAACCTTGAGGGCGGATCGGGCATCCAGTCCCGCACCATCGCCAGCCTTGAACATGCGTGGGCGCAGGGGCGTGACCAGCTGACCCGCAATGACGTGCTGGTGGTGGACGAAGCGGGCATGATCGGCACCCGCCAGATGGAGCGGGTGCTGTCCCATGCCCGTGACGCCGGCGCGAAGGTGGTGCTAGTGGGCGATCCCGAGCAGTTGCAGGCGATCGAAGCCGGCGCGGCGTTCCGGTCGATCAGCGAGCGCCACGGCGCGGCCGAGATCACCGAGGTTCGCCGGCAGCGCGACAACTGGCAGAAGGACGCGACGCGTGCGCTCGCCACGGGCCGCACGGCCGAGGCGCTGCACGCCTATGCCGATCACGGCATGGTTAATGCGGCGGAAACCAGAGAAGCTGCGCGCGCCGCGCTGGTCGATGGCTGGGACCGCCAGCGCCAGGCTGCGCCGGAGCAGAGCCGGATCATCCTCACCCATACCAATGCCGAGGTGCGGGAGCTGAACCAGGAAGCGCGCGAGCGGGTGCGCGCATCGGGCGGGCTGGGCGAGGACGTGGGCACCACGGTCGATCGCGGCCGGCGCGACTTCGCGTCCGGCGACCGGATCATGTTCCTGCGCAACGAGCGTTCGCTTGGCGTGAAGAACGGCACGCTGGGCACGCTGGAGCAAGTCAGCGAGGGACGCATGGCGGTGCGGCTCGATGGCGGCAGCCGTGTCGCGTTCGACCTCAAGGACTATGCCGCTGTCGATCACGGCTATGCGGCGACCATCCATAAATCGCAGGGTGTGACCGTCGATCGCGCGCATGTGCTGGCGACGCCGGGGATGGACCGGCACGGGGCCTATGTCGCCTTGTCCCGGCACCGTGAGGGCGTGCAGCTCCACTATGGCCGCGACGACTTCACAGACCAGCGCCAGCTCGCCCGCGTCCTGTCGCGTGACCGCGCCAAGGACATGGCCAGCGACTATACCGCGCCGTCCGACAATGACCGGGCACGCGCGTTCGCCGAGCGGCGCGAGATCCGGTTCCCGGAACTCGCGCGGGAGATCGCCGCCAAAGTGCGCGACAAGGCCAAGGGCATGTTCGACGGCTTCCGGCCCAAGCCGGCAGCCGAGAAGGCGTCCGCGCCCAAACGGGAGCCTATGATCGGCGACAAGCCGGGCCAGGACAAAGCGATCGAACGCTATGCGCGCGCCACGGCCGATATAGGCCGGATGCGCGCCAAGGGCCTGCCCGTGCTGCCCCACCAGGAGAGCGCATTGCGCAAGGCCGGCGAGGCGCTGGACGCAGGCCGCCCCCATGCCGCGCGCGACCTCGCTTCCGCGCTCCGGCGTGACCCGAAGCTCATCGAGCAGGCCGCCGGCGGCAACACCGGCGGGGCGGCGCGCGCGATGGCCGAGGAGCAGCGCGTGCGGCTCGACCCGGAGGCGCGCGCGGGCCGCTTCGTGGAAGCTTGGCAGGCGATGCAGCGCGATCGTGCCACCCTTGAGCGGGCGGGCGACCGCGCCGGCGCGGAGCGGATGCGCGGCAACATGGCGAAGGTCGCCGGCGCGATCGGGCGCGATCCGCAGCTGGAATCCGCGCTGCGCCGTCGCGCGCCCGAGCTGGCGCTGAAACTGGAGAAGGACCGCGCGATCGGCGACGCGCTGGCGAAATCGCTGGGGCCGGACCGCGAGCGCGACCGGGGATTGAGCCGATAGGTTTCGCGCTTTCGGGTGCGTGAGGGAGACAGGATGAGCGAGGACGAGCACGAACCCGAGACAGCCCAGGAAGCCTTCGCGCGGGTGGAGGGCGAGCTGGCGCTGCTGCGCCGTGCCGTGGAGCGGATGGCGATCGAGCGCGTCGAACTTCCCGAGCAGCCCGACTATAGCGAGACGCTGGCGGGCCTGTTGCAGACGATCAACGCCACCTTCCAGCGCGCGGACGCTCTGGTGGTCGCAGCCAAGGAGGGAGCGACCCCGCGCCATATCGTTGACCGGATCGTGGCGGCGGGCGCGGACGCCAGCGCCGAGGACCGGCGGACGATCGCGACCGCCGCTGCTGAGCTGAAGGACGCGACCCGGATGCTTCAGGGCGTCGTCGCATCGGCGCGGCGCCGCGACGAGCAGAACCGATGGGTGATGTGGACGGCGACCGGCGGGGTGGTGCTCGGCATGGTGCTTTGGGCGACGTTCGCCGGGATTGTGGCACGCGCCGTGCCGGCGAGCTGGCAATGGCCCGAGAAGATGGCGGCGCACACGCTCGACATGCCGATGTGGGAAGGCGGGCAGCGCATGATGCAGAGCGCCTCGCCTGGTGCGTTCACTGCACTGGCGGCGGGCGACCGGATCGTTGCCGCCAATCGTGAGGCGCTGGAGGCGTGCCGGAAGCGTGCAGACAAAGCGCGCGAGGCGGTGCGTTGCACCATCGATGTTGAGGCAGACGAGAGGACGAAGCGTTAGGGGGCTAGCACCCCTTCCGCCCCTTCCTCAGCAATCGAGCAGATCGTCGAGGTTGTTCTTGGTCGAGCCGTCGCGGCGGGTGCGGAGGTACTTGCCGCTGGGGCCGTTAACGACCGTGATGGGCGTCTCCTGACCATCGGTCCATGAGACGTAATACTGGTGATCGCCGTTCTCGATATCCCGAATAGCGTCCGCCTTGAAGCGGGGCGACCAGCTCTGCCCGGCATTGCAGAGCTTGGTGATATCACCGTCCCTGTCCTTGCCGGTCTTGTTCACATAGCGCTTGGCCATGATGGTCCCCTCCTTTTGTCAGCTCTCGCGGACGGTGGTGTGGGGGCTGGCCTTGCCATGTGCGGTGGTGACGTAGCGGCCGCTGATCGCGCTCCGATAGTGACCGCCGGAGCTGCCGCCCGAGTTGGATTCCCGCACCGTCGTACGGGGGCTGGCCTTGCCGTGAGCCGAGGTCACGAACCGACCGCTGATTGCGCTGCGGTAATGACCACCGCCGCCCTTGCTACCTGCCATTCTTCAAACTCCTTGAACCATGATGTCCGGCATCCAGTTCGGACTACCGGTACAAGCAATATGGCTACTACGAGTTCGCTGTTCAAGTAGGAAAAATGAGGCTATCACCGAACGAACGAATTTTCACGGAGAAACCATGTCATCGACTCTCGGTCGGAAGGTTCGGGAGCTACGGCAGGAGAAGAAGCTGACCCTTGATCAGCTCGCCCAGGCTACCGGCAGCAGCAAGAGCTACATGTGGGAGATAGAGAACAAGCCGGTCGCGCGTCCCTCGGCCGATAAGCTGAATCGTATTGCGGCCGTGCTGGGGGTGACCCCCGAGTACCTAGCTGACGAGGAGCGAACTCAGCCCACCGCTGACGAACATGATGAGGCGTTCTATCGCAAGTATCAGGGAGCCAATCCCGACGTGAAAGAAAAGCTCAAACGTATCCTGGACGTTCTGGACGACGAGTGATGCCCGATCCCACACAACCGAGAGCATGGGCCAATCTGCTGAGCCAGCTATGGGGGCCACGTTTCCCGGTTGATGTGAGAACCATCGCACTCGACTATACGCAGCGCAAATTTGCCGATCCGATCAAGACGATCAAGGAGGCACCAGTAGACCATTTCGAGGGTGCGCTGGCGCCGTTACCCAAAAGCGGAAAATGGGCGATCCTCTATAACCCTAACATTGTGTCGGCGGGACGCATCAACTTTACCTTGGCCCATGAGCTGGGGCATTATTTTGTCCATCGCCAGATCAGCCCCGGCGGGTTTGAATGCGGGGAGAAGCAGATTCTGGGTGTTGATCGCGATGCAGAGCGGCGTCGCATCGAACAGGAGGCAGATGCCTTCGCGTCATACCTGTTAATGCCGATGAACGATTATCGGGATCAGGTTGGCCGCGACGACATGACGCTGGAGCTGCTGCGGCAATGCGCCGATCGCTACGGCGTCTCGATGACCGCAGCGGCGATCAAGTGGCTGGACTTCACACCCAAGTGCGCCGTCCTCGTCGTGGCAACCAACGGTTTCGTGCTGTGGTGCTGGCGCAGCACGTCGGCGAAGAAGCGACGGCTATACTATCCGAGCGGGATGGAACTGCCGGCAGGATCATTGGCGACGCGGCCCATGTTGATTCTTCCCGATCCGGATCGGGGGACCATGCTTGATCGGAGCGTATGGGGTGGCGTCAGTGACGTACGAGAGATGGCGATCTTCGCCGATCGCTATGAAATGACGATATCTCTTTTGGTGTTTGATGACGCTGAGGACAGCAGGACCTCCTGGGAGCAGGAGTCCGATGAAGAAGATGCTTTTGATCGATTTACCCAAGCCGCTTCCGGCCGGTAGTCATCCACCTTGAGGCAGGACGCGGTGTCAACCATTCGGCTTTGACCTGTACATCAGCATGGTAGCTTGCTTCTAGATCCCAGCGTTTGTGCATTCTTGTGTTGCGGCGGCTAATGTGGATGAAAACGCTGCTAGACCGCCTGGTCGTGCAATACCGGACACTCCAGTTGTTATCGCGAGAAGGCTGCCAGTTGGCAGCTGTTCACGTTGGAACACCTTCGCTTCCTCGCCGACATCGGCGGCATTCAGGCTGGGGTAGGCGAGGATTGCCTTGGAGCTACCCGTCGCGTGCATGAATGCAATCACTTCGTACCGGTCGGCAGCCGACACCGTATTGCGTCCGCGTTCTTCGTTGCCTTTGTACTTCGCGTCGAAAACGATGGGGCCGTCCACGTCCACGAGCGCGTCTGGTCTAACGAGGCTTGAAGTTGCCCGTCCTGCCCGGTGTATTATGCCAAGCTGGAAATCTTTTTGGAGCTGGACGCGATTTGCGCCGAGGCGCATCACGAGTGAGCGCTCGACGAGCGCTTCCCAGGTTCGCCATGTGTCGAGGGTGAATTCAAAGGTAGCAAAGGCGCCGGAACCTGGAGCGAACCCTGCATTTTTCAGCAGTTCGAGCGCGAGATCGTAGGCTCTTTGCCAAGCGGAGAGACGGGGCGGTAGGATGCGTCTGATCCGGCTCGGTCGAACGGCGGGGGAGCCCCAGCGTCCTACCGCATCTCTGAGCATAACGGCTACCTGGACATCGCGGACATGACCCAGCAGCGCATGTGCACCGGCATGTATGGTCGCCCAGTACTCGTTGTCGCGGCTCATTGCGTAGAAAGTCTGCCGCCAGCCCTCCTCCCCTGGGTTTAGAAGAGTGTCGGGATCAATCTCTCCAAGCGGCTCGAAGGTTTCGGTTGTGACCCGCCGACGCGCCTTGAGGGGGGTCCTGTGATTGCGCCGGAGCTCATTCAGTAGCGTCCTTGCGATTAAATCGGCGAGGCTGTTCGGGGTAGACTTGTCGGAAGCAATGGTGCGGATCGGATCGATGCGCCCATGGGCAGCAAACAGGGCGAGAAACAGGAGGTCCGCTCGCCAATCGTCACCTTCACCCGCGTATTTTGGGCGTATTTCGAGTTCCACTCCGGGTGCGAGCGCCACGATGCCGGCCACACC
>NZ_BAAAEL010000026.1:0-2375 GCF_039522995.1 Sphingomonas molluscorum
CGCACTCGGCAAGGACAAGCGCGACCTGGCCTTCAGGCTCTACCACGAGAACACGATGCCGATCGCCAAGATTTGCTCGATGCTCGGCATCTCCAAGCCAACACTCTACGCCTATGTGCGATCGGCCGAGACCAAGCCGGTAGCCGCGTAGCGACGCTCGCCGACAAATAGCGCGATCAGAATGCCGCCACTTAGCGCGAGCGTTTACACCCAAGAGCGTGACCGTGTTCTATGTCGCAAAACTCAGGACTTCCGCGACAAGCCGTGGCCGCTGCGATCCATTCTCTGTCGTTCCGCTCGCGCTGATGGGCGCCTGAAAGCCACCGTTGACTCGGTCGAGCACGGCTGTTCAGAAAAATGACCGGTTGTGACACTAGGTATCGTCATCGTGGTGAGTTCGACGGACACGGCCAGGTCTCACTCATCGCGCGCTCCGCGCCCGCCATCATGTGCTTGTCATGGAAGTACGTGTTGACTTCCGCCCAGCGCACATAGGCGGTCCGCAACCGGTGACGGTTATAACGAGGCGGATTACAGACACTCTGCTGGGCGATCATCATGTCAACGATGCCCTGAAGGTAAGCTCCGCAGCCCGACTCGCCTGCCCGGCAGCTCGTGAGCAGCGCCAGACCCTGCATATCGCTCGGCGTTTCGTCTTGAGCGAGCGCGCCTGTAGGCGCCAGCGCGGCTGCGGCGAACAGCGCCGTCCACCAGTTTCGTGTCATAGGTCAGCTCCGTTGCACATTGGTTTTATCCAGTGCTGCACGGAGCCCGCGTGCGAGCTTCTGGGCGTCGTCATTCGCCCAAAAGTGCATGAAGAAGAGCCGGGGCTGGTCATCCAGCATGTGATTGTGAAGCGCGGTGACCTCGATGCCCCCCGCGCGTAGTGCGCGGAGCACGGGATCGACCTCGGCGGCGGTGAGCACGAAGTCACCGGTGATCGCCGCCCGGCCCGAGCCGGTCGGCTGGAAGTTGATCGCGGTTGCGGTGCCCATGGACGCTGGCGCGGGCATGCCGCCGTCGCTCAGCTTCTCCGCGCGAGGAAAGCTGAACTGATAGACCCCACCGTTGGGCTTACCCTTGCCATCCATCAGCCGGTCAAGCGCGGCGGTGTCGAGGGCGATTGGCTGCGACGACCCCGCGCCGGCGGACGGCGGTTGCGAATCCCTGGATGGTGCCGTCATCGGTGTCCGGCTGGCGGCGAGCGCTTCACGGAGGGCGGCCGCAAGCTTCACGGGGTCACCATGGCCGCCGATGTGCATGTACATGGTCGCGGGCGCGGAACGAAGCAGATGGTTGTGGAGCGCGGTGATCGTGAAGCCGGATGCCAGCAACCGGCTCATGACCGGATTTACCTCCTCATGCGTCAGCACGAGGTCACCCATGACCATCACGTCATTGCCCATGGGGTGGAACGCCGCCCAGGAGCCGAGGGCAAGCGCCGGCTTGATTGCCACACCGTCGAGCTGGACGTTAAGATCGCTGCGCGGGAACCCATACCGGCGAACGCCGTCGGGCTGCGTCGTTCCCGCTCGGCCGAGGCTCTTGTCCACGAGCGCCCACCTGTCGCCGTGCGCCTCGGGCGGTGTCGCTTGCGGGTTTGTCTGGGCGGCGGCCGGTGCGGCGAGCGCGATCGCCAGCGGGAGCAACAAGTGACGCAATGCTTCTCTCCTCGATCTCAATTGGTTTGTCGGCATGGGAAGCGCTGGCGTAGCGCCATCGTCACACCCGCCAACCGGGGCAGGTTGGCTGCGTGACGGTTCTCTACCGCCCACGCCGGGAAGATACGGCTCAACTCGCCCGATCGGACGCCCCGGCCGCAGATTCCGGCTTCGCTGCCGCCGTTGCCGAAAGCGGAAAGCGTCTCGGCGGCACCAGCGAGATACGCTTCGCACCGACCGTTCACCTTCCTTTTCGTCTCGTCGACACACGTCCGATAGAACTGCGTAACCGTCTCATAGCGAGGTTGGGCCGCGGCAGACGAGGCCGCTGGGCACGCCAGGCACGCCAGCATGGCGGCAGCACCTGATCCAACAGCTCGCATTGCGGTCTCCTCACCCCAACTTTTAATCCACCCAAGCAAACGATACAAGTGTACGTTCGTTGCGTCGCTATGTTACAGTTGCTTCATGGCTGATGCTTCTTCGCCCGAGCCCCGTGACTGGCTGCTCCTGATCCCACAGCTCCCGGCCAAGCCCGCCTATCTGCGCGTGCGGGTCTGGCGGCGCTTGCAAGCAATGGGAGCCGCTCCCCTCAAGAATGCCGTTCACGCGCTCCCTGCTCGCGACGACACCCGCGCGCTCTTCGAGGAACTCAGAGCGGAGATCACCGCAGGGGGTGGCGAGGCGTTGATCCTGAAAGCCCGGCTAGTTGAG
>NZ_BAAAEL010000027.1:0-3834 GCF_039522995.1 Sphingomonas molluscorum
ATACCGCTCAATCCCGAGAACGGGCCAAACGAAGCGTCCAGGCCCGAGCATGTTCATCACGCTCGCGGCGTCCTCGACGCCTTCGGCGAGGCGGAGTGTGCCGTCGAGCGGGAGGCCGCCCCAGCGGACCGCGCCGACACCGGGGTTGCCGAGCATCCGCTTCGGCTCATCGAAGTCGGCCTTCCAAAGCCCGTCCGGGCGCAGGAAGGTTCGGTGGATGGCGACGACACCGGAGTCCTCCTCGACGGGCACGATCAGCGCCGGAGCGAACGCCTTGGCGGCGCCGGCGCCGCATTGGCAGCGCGGATCGAAGCGGGCGTTGATGCCGTCGGGGATGATACGGCGACCCTTGCGCATGTAGCGATCGGCGAGGGTGCCGGCGAAGGGCTCAGCGTGTCGCCAGACCGCGAGCGCGAGCTTGTTGAGGTCGGCCTTAATCTCCTGGCGCTGGCCCGGGTCATGGTCGTTGGGCGCAAGGATCTTGCCCGAGCGCAGCGCCGACATGATCGCGTCGGCGGTGCATCCGGCGAAGCAATGGAAGAGGACGGCCCGGTCGCCGACGCGGACCGACAAGCTGGCCTTGCCGTCGGCGTGCGCTGGGCAGCGGCACATGGCGAAATCGCCCTGCCATTTCCCCCCGAGCTGGCGAACGATCTGATCGGCCTGGTCTGCGACCGATGATGCGGCATATCGTGCCATCGCTGGACTCCTCTCAGACAGCTTGCATACTCGGTAACGCAGGGGTGCAAGGCTGCACCAGCGAAAACAATACAAATCGCTATATGACGGATGACATGGAATTAGAACTGCTTCTGGAACGAGACCTGACGACGATGCGCCCTCCCGGAGGGAGTATCACCGACGCGCATGTGTGCCAGCAGGAGTCCGGTAAGTGGCACATCAATGTCCGCGTGAGCTGGCGTGGAACGGCGCTGTTTCATGTCGGCTTTTACGACAAGAAGCGCATCCGCCTCTATAAGAAGGTATCTTCGGCGCTGCGTCACATCATCGTCAGCTACGGATATGATGGTGTCATCTACGTCCATCCTTCCCCCGGCTTGAAAGACGACGCGGCCTTTTAGCGCGGGACGCTGAACCAGCCAGAATGAACCTAATGTCATTTTCCGCATAGGCATTTGCCAAAAGCATGATATTCGTCTCCGCCATATAGGAGCGAAAACATGCTAAATCGCTTGTGTTCCTCACTAGCCGCCGTGGCGTTCGCAACGGCCTCGATCGCGACGACGCCTGCGCGCGCATCCGATTCCACCTGGGCGTGCGAAGTGCTGCTGTGCGCGAGCAACCCGGGCGGGTGGATGCAGTTCGCCGAGTGCGTGCAGCCGATCCATCAGCTCCTTGAGCACCTGGCCTTCGGCGGCGGCTTTCCGACCTGTAGCGCGGGCGGGGTTCGCAAGGCGGACTACACGAAGCCGAAGAACGGCCGTCCCGGCTACGTTGTGATGACGATGACCGACGGCACCCGAACGCGCTATACCGTCCCCACGGCGGCGCAGGTGGCCGAAGCGAAGGGCACGGCGCAGCCGGGCGGTCCGCTCGGCTCAAAGACATTGGAGCAGTAATGACGCTCCCCGCCGCGGTCATCATGGGTCTCGCGGCGCAATGCGCGCCTAGTGTGGCACCCGCGACTATCGCGGCGATCGTCCAGACGGAAAGCCGAGGGTTTGAACTGGCGATTGGGGTCAACGGCCTCGCACGCCAGCCCGCGCCAGCGACGAGCGTGGCGCAGGCCATCGAGATCGCCCGCTACTATGTCGGCAAGGGCTATTCGGTCGATCTCGGCCTCGGACAGATCAACTCGCGGAACATGAAGGCCCTCGGCCTGACTTGGGACAACGTGTTCGATCCCTGCACCAACATCGCCGCGGCGGGCGCAGTGCTGTCCGGCAACTATCGGAGTGTGCGCGCGGGGCTCCACCCCCAGCGCGCGCTTCGCATCGCCCTGTCCATGTATAACACCGGGTCGCAGTCGCGTGGCTTCTCCAACGGCTATGTCGGGAAGGTAGTCGGCAACGCCGGCTTCGCCGACGGCATCCAGCCTGTCGCCTTGCGTGTGAGCGCGTTCACCGCCGCAACAGATACCAGCGAAGGATCGAGCCCGGCTGCGCAGCTCGACGCGCTGGTCGAGGAAAACACGTCCGCTGCGGGGCAGTCGAAAGCTGCGCCACTCCCACCGCCGCCATCGTGGGACGTGTTTGCGAGGGCGGAATATGAGCGAGCGCGGCTCGCCGGAGAAGGAGAAAACCGATGACTCTCGCATCTTTCGGTGGGCCGGCGCTGGCCCTCCGAGCCCATGTCACCAGCTACGTCGACGCGATGACCCCGTGCCAGCGAAAGGTGTCGCGGGTGCTGTCGATGTTCAGCCTGGTCGCGTTGACCTCGCTGCTGTCGGCCGAGCCGGCGTTCGCGCAAACCAATCTAGAGAGCTTCGGCAACGCGGTCCTCGGCCTGCTGAGCAACGGCCTCCTGCGCATCGTCGCGATTCTCGCGCTGATTGCGGCGGGCTTCGGGTGGCTGACGGGTCGGGTCAATACCGGGGCGCTCGTCACCGTCATCATCGGCATCGCGATCATCTTCTCGGCGCCGTGGATCGTCGATCAGCTCCAGGGCTGATCTTCATAAAAGCGGGGCGTCCCCCACGCCCCGCTTCCGCCTGTGTTTCGTGGAGTGCGTAGCGTGGACGAAGAACGGGAAGTGATGGCGCGCAACACGCTGTTCCTAGCGGTGACGCGGCCCGCGCTGTTCGCGGGCATCCCGATCGAGGCGGCCGTAGTGATCCTGCTGTCCTCGGTGATTACGCTGATCGGCACCTCGAACCCCATCTATGGCTTTGTCGTCGCCGCGGTGATGTTCGGAATCTCGCGCCTCGTGGTGCGGCACGACGTCAACGCCTTCCGGCTGATCTTCCTATGGGGCCGCACCAAGGCGGCCAACCGCAACCGCGTCTTTTGGGGCGGGTCGAGCTACACGCCGCTCCCCCTGAAAGGCATCAAGCGAAAGGGGTTCGGCCGCAATGGCTAGGGCCAATCGCCTGTCCGAACAGGTGCCGATGAAGGTCGCGCTCAAGGAAGTGATGCCGACCAAGTTCCTGCCATATGCGCGGCACGTCACCGACGAAGTGGTGGTGCTTGATTCCGGCGCGATCATGCTGACGTTCGAGCTGCAAGGCCGGGCTTTCGAGACGGCCGACGTGCGCGACCTGAACGATTGGCACGCCAAGCTCAACGGGATGCTGCGCAACCTGCACGACGATCGGCTGTCGATCTGGACGCACCTCGTCCGCGCGCGCGTCGAGCAATATCCGGGCGGCAACTTTCGATCCCGCTTCGCGCGGGATCTCGATGCCGCCTATTTCGGGCGGATGAACAAGGAGCGGATGTTCATCAACCGCTTCTTCGTGACGCTGGTGCTGCGGCCGTCGGTCCACGGCGCCGACAAGCTCGTCCAGCTCTTCAAGAACAAGGCGCGGGCGGAGACGGAAGCCGACGCGATCGACGCCGATCTGCTGGAGGCGCTGGAGGACAAGGCGCGCGATTTCGAGAAGCTGATGGATCGCTGCTCGCCGCGCCGGCTGTCGATCTACGGGCACAACGGCCTCAAGTTCTCGGAGACGATGGAGGTCGCGGAAATGGTGATGACGGGCCGGCATCGCCGCGTCCCGATCATCCGGGGGCACCTCGGCAGCGCCCTCTATCGCCAGCGCGTCGTGTTCGGCGGGGAGACGGTAGAGGTCCGCGACGCCGATCGCAGCTTCTTCGGCGGCATTTTCGGCATCCGGGAGTATCCGGCGACCACCACCCCGACGCAGTTCCAATC
>NZ_BAAAEL010000028.1:0-540 GCF_039522995.1 Sphingomonas molluscorum
GAGGGCGTCCCTGAACCAGTCGGCGTCGTAGCCGCGATCACCAAGCAGCCACTGCGCCTTCGGCATGTCATCGAGTAGCGCTGCCGCGCCGGTGTAGTCGCTGACCTGGCCCGCGGTCATGAAGAAGCTCAAGGGGCGCCCGTTCGCATCGGCGATGGCGTGAAGCTTGGTGTTCATGCCGCCTTTGGTGCGGCCGATCAGGCGGCCAAGATCCCCTTTTTAACCCGCAGGCTCGATGCCGTGCGGTGAGCCTTCAGGTAGGTTGCGTCGATCATGACCGTCTGCGGCTCGGCGCCGGCTGCAGCCAGACCTTCCATCATTCGCGTGAACACACCGGCCTCGCCCCAACGCTTCCACCGATTGTACAGCGTCTTGTGCGGGCCGTACTCGCCGGGTGCATCTCGCCAGCGCAGCCCGTTGCGATTGACGAATACGATGCCACTCAGCACCCGCCGATCGTCTACCCTCGGCCTCCCGTGGCTCTTGGGAAAGAACGGCCGCAGCCGCTCCATCTGCTCGTTCGTCAGCCAAAACAGGTCA
>NZ_BAAAEL010000029.1:0-9585 GCF_039522995.1 Sphingomonas molluscorum
AAAGTTCGTGCTTTCGATAACCGAACGACGGCGTTGCCATTGCCATTCGTGCTTTCGACAACCGACGCTCGGGACAGGCCCGAGAGCCTTCTCACAAACGATCGATTTTGAAGCACGGCCATTTGAGACGTGTAGCAGCCCAGCAAAGCGTATCAAAACACTTTCTCGATTGCTGGCCGTCGTGATAGGCGTCGCGCATGAGTTTTGAGAACGGCCCATGCTGATCGGATACGCGCGCGTGTCGACGCCGGAGCAGGATCTTACGCCCCAGCTCGACGCGCTGCGCGCGGCCGGTTGCGAGCGCACCTTCAGCGACAAGGCGAGCGGCGCCAAAGCGAACCGCGCCGGCCTAGCTGAAGCACTTTCGCACGCGCGGGACGGCGACATACTGGTAATCTGGAAGCTCGATCGTCTCGGCCGAACGGCAAAGGGTCTGACCACCCTCGCGGAAGAGCTGGAAACGCGGAACATTGGGTTGCGCTCGATCACCGACGGCATCGACACGGCAGGGACGATGGGGAAGTTCGTCTTCCGCCTTCTCGCGGCAGTAGCCGAGATGGAGCGCGACCTTATCCGAGAGCGCACCACGGCTGCGTTGATGGTTGCGAAGCGCCGCGGCAAGATCGGCGGCCGTCAGACAGTGATGACGCCGGCGCGGATCAAGGCGGCGCGTAAGCTCTTGGTCGCGGGTATGACGATCCGCCAAGTCGCGCCGGCGATCGGCGTCTCAGTCCCGACGCTCTACCGACATTTTCCGGGGCCGGTTCAGGATGCGATCAACGCGGAAGAGATGGAACAGGATAGCGCGGCAGTCGCATTGCACAGCAAACCTACGGAGTGAACGATGAAACTAGCAGCCCTAGTCGAAGCCCTGTCGAGGATCGCGAAGGAGCATCCGGATGCGGAGATCGTCATGAGCGACGGGGAGACTGCCTACAATCTTCGCGAGCGACCAATAGCCTGGTCGGACTTCCCTCATGATGGCAACGGTAGCGTCACGCTCTATTATGGTGGGCTGGCTGACGCACTTGGCCCTCGGCCGATGTCTCGCTGACCGCTGGGGACAGCTGCGCCTGCTAATCAGGCCGACGTTGCATCGGGAGGGGCGCCTTGTGCGATCAACCACTGTCTCCCAGTTCTAGCCTGAAGTCGCTCGACAATCTTTTGACCTCGCTCGGCGAATATCTCATCGAGGGCATCGACCAGCTTCGTCCAGTCGTTCGACCCTCCGATGTAGAACCCGAAGCGCAGGCTTAGACTGACGATGAAGCGCCCTTCATCCTCTTGGATCTCCATCTCATCGTTGACGGAATCATGATCTGCGACATGGGCGTATCGCTTATTCCGCATATCGATAATTTCGTCATGGGCACCGCGCAACGCCTCGGGCAGCGCATCGCGCG
This sequence comes from Sphingomonas molluscorum, assembly GCF_039522995.1. Taxonomy (NCBI): domain Bacteria; kingdom Pseudomonadati; phylum Pseudomonadota; class Alphaproteobacteria; order Sphingomonadales; family Sphingomonadaceae; genus Sphingomonas; species Sphingomonas molluscorum. The sequence continues at coordinate 1,404 of NZ_BAAAEL010000029.1, forward strand.
CGAAGCCACTACCGCTCCCTCCGGTGTGAAGCCGGACATAGGTGGCGACGAAGGCAGTCGTCAGCATGTCCAGTTCAAGGAACGCGACCATATCTGCCTTGAATCGATAGACAGCCAGCTTGTCCCTGATGTGTTTCAGCACTGTCACGTGGTAAAAGGATAATGACAGTCGCGAGAGCTGCTTCAGCTCCCTGTCAGCGGTTTCGAGGACTTTGCGACCGTCCTCGGCACGCGCGTAGATCGCCTCTTGCCACTCTTGTGGCAGATACTGGATCGCCTCTTCAGGAACGATATAATAGGCACCATCGTCGTCATCTGCGTCCGCGTCACTCATGCTTGTTCCTCAAGCAGGGTCGCCAACGGTGAGCGCCGCACTGCTGCCGTCGACCTTTCCGGCAAGTCCAGGCACTTCCTCCAGTTGGCGCAAATCGCTGAAGCCGCCGCGCTCCTCGCGGTAGCGCACGATTTCCGGGCCATGTCCGTTGAGGCCGGGGACGGCATCTAGCTCATCGGCACTTGCGGTATTTACGTTGGTAGCTGGCATGGCGTTCTCCTGATGGTGCATCGTGCCATCTGTCGCCACGGCCGCAAGCGAAACCGTCGACCGTATTGCGGCGAACGGTTCAACATGCCTGTTCCCTTTTCGTTCTCTAGCGAGTTACAAGGCGGTGAAGGGAATCAACATGCTGCCTCTGATGCAGCCGGTCCCGGTCGCCGGGGTGCCACGGGAAACTGTCCTTCGCATCGTCGGCGCTGCCGGCGCCGGCTTTCCAAGCCCGGCCCAAGATTGGGAAGATGACGCGATAAGCCTGATCGAGCTGCTGCGTCTCGATCGGGCGGCCTCGTTCGTGTTCCGCATCAGCGGCAACAGCATGATCGAAGCGGGCATCTACGACAATGACGTGGTGGTGGTCGATCGTGACACGCGCCCTGCAGAAGGGCATATCGTGATCGCGATCGTCGATGGCGGCTTCGTCTGCCGCCAGCTTGTCCGGCGCCGGGGCGCCGCCTTCCTCGAAGCGCGCAATAGCCAGCAATGCTACGAACCTACCTCGGCCGAAGGGGTCGAGATCTGGGGTGTCGTGCGGACTGGCGTGCGCGACTATCGGCGCTAGGTCGTGTCTTGGGCAATCGTCGACGTAGCCAACTTCTATGTCTCGGCCGAACGCCTGTTCGATCCGAGCCTGCGGGACGTGCCGGTCATCGTCCTGTCGAACAATGACGGGTGCGCGGTCGCCCGCTCAGAAGAGGCGAAGGCGCTGCACGTCCGCATGGGCGAGCCGGTCTTCAAGATTCGCGACCGCATCAAGCGTCACGGCATCCAGCTCCGATCGAGCAACTACGAACTGTATGCGGATCTCAATCGTCGCTTCAATTCGGTGATCGCCGACCATTCGGAGACGGTCGAAATCTACTCGATCGACGAGAGTTTTTTCCGGTTGCCCGTGCTTTCCACCGGGCTTGGCGACGTCGCGACCGCGCACGCGGTCCGCGAGGATATTGCTCGATCAGTCGGGCTTCCGACCCGCATCGGCCTAGGTCCGACCCGCACCTTGTCGAAGGTTGCGAACGCGTTGGCGAAGGCGACGGAGAAGGTGTGGGGCGGGGTGGTCGACCTTCACGATCTCGAACTGCGCCGGCGTCTGTTCCAGCAATGGCCGGTCGGAGAAGTGTGGGGCATCGGGGGTGCGCTGGAAACGCGTCTTCGGCCCCTCGGTGTGAGGACGACGGCGGACTTGGCCGCACTGCCCCCGACAGTCGCGCGAGACGTGGGAACGGTGGTGCTGGAACGCCTTGTCCGCGAACTGGGCGGGACCGAGTGCGATGACTTCAAAGTAGCGCCCGAACCGCTCAAGGCGACCGCGGTGACGCGCCAGTTTGGCGCACCTGTCTCTGATCCCGTCGAGCTGCGCGAAGCGATGGCGAGGCGCGCGGCGCGCGCTACCGAGAAGATACGCGCGCAAGGACTCGCGGCGAGCCGGCTGATCGCCTTCGCGCATGGCTCGCGCTATCGGCCGAACCCGCCCTCGGCGTCGCGATCGGCGCGTCTCTCCCCGCCGACGAACGATCCCCGCGTGATCGTTGGGATCGCGGGGAAGATGATGGATGCGATGTTTCAGCCGGGAGGCGTCTATACCAAATGCGGCGTGCTGCTGGAGGATCTGGTGCCGGAGGGCGAAGGGCAAACGGACCTGTTCGCGACGGCTGATCCCAAGGCGCCAGCGCTGCTAGCGGCGATGGACGGCCTCAACAGCCGCTTCGGTCGCAACACCATCGTCCTGGGGGCGCAGGGGTGCGGCGCACGGTCATTCGATACCAAGCGATCGCAGAAGAGCCCGGCGTGGACGACGCGGATCGGAGAAATTCCCGTTGCACGCTGATCGACTAAACTACCACGTTTGCGAGTTTATTTGATCGGAGGCGGGTCATGGCCTTCTCTCGCGGGTTTCCCTCCTCGATAGGAGAAGTCGATGTGCCATGTGCTGGTGATCGAGGATGAATGGCTGATCGCGGAATATGTCTGCGAGCTGGCGTTGAGCGCCGGAGCTACGTCGATCGACCAAGCTGCGACCCAATCGGATGCCGTAGCCGCAGCGACGAAGAACCCTCCCGCTGTCATCCTGTCAGAAGTGCAGCTTGCCGAAGGAACCGGGCCGCTGGCGGTGGTCGAAATCATGGAGCAATTGGGCGACGTGCCGGTGATCTTCATTACCGGGACGCCCGAAGCGTGCGAACCTTGCCATTATGCAGCTGCCATCCTTAGCAAGCCGATCGATCCCCACGAAGTCGTTGGCGCTTTTCGGAAAATCGCGCCGACCTGAGGGCTGCGCCTTAGGTGGGCGTCGCGACCTGTTCGGTCATCGCGCCGTCATAGGGTTTGACCAGTGCCAGCGCTTCGTCTTGCGAGCCATCGAGCCAAGTCGTGAAGTCGCGCGGGTGTAGGATCGCCGGCATAGCCTTGGGATGCCAAGGCGAGACGATCGCGTTCGGCGACGTCGTGGCGAAGGCGTAGGCTTCGCCTCGCGGCGTCGGCCGCCATAGGCCGGCGAAGAACGCGATCGGCTCATCGGGGATCGAGAACCACATCTGCCGGGGCTTGCTGTCGTCACCAGTGCCCCCCTCAGGGTGGGGCTCGGCGAAGTGGGTGAAGGGGACAAGACAGCGCCGCTCCGGGTTGGCGAGCGACGGCTTCCACATCGAGGACGCAAGGTTGCGGGCGTTGGTGACATACTTCTCCAGCTTTACCGCCGGGTCGCGTTTGCTCGGCACCTGTGTCGGGAAGCCCCATTCCATCGCGACCGGCTCCAATGGCCTGTTGCCTTGCGTCGATCGCCGCACAATCAGGCCGTAGCGCGCGGTCTTCTTGCCCGTCGGGAAGATCTCGCGCGGGACGGGATAGGTTTCGTCCTCGGCAAAGGGCGGGTCGAACCCGCACGCGCGCATCACCGCCGCTTGCTTGGCCGACAGACGATACCTGTTGCACATACCGGACTCCTGCCCGCGTCAGCGGCTTCGCGTTCGATCCTTGTTCGGCGCGCCGCGTCCGGGATCGGCAGCGCCAAGGCTTTCGCTGTCGAGCTTGCCGCCTGTCCTGATCCGTGCGGCGACGCCCTTCCGGGTCGCATCCTCGATCTTGGTGACGGCGCGGTCATCGTCGCCCCGATCGCGCGCTTTGGAGGCGGCCGCATCGACGAGGGCTTGCGCTGGAGCTAGGCGCGGGTCTGCACGATTGGCGTCGGCCGTATTCTTCAGGAATAGCGCCGCGAGACGCTGCTGGCCCGGGGCATGGCCGGGGGGCAGGGCGGGTTGCTCCAGTGCGCGGACGGCGCGCTGAAGCTGCACCTGCTGCTGGGAATTGATCTGGACGCCCAAGGCGGCACCGATCTCGCGCACCCGCTCGAGCGGCGTCTGATCCTTGTGGATGACGGCATCGACCTGACGGATGCCGAGCTGGGTGAGAAGATGGGACTGATAGAGCGGACCTTTGGGGTGGCGCAAATAGGCCAGTTCGGTGCGCGCCGCTCCGATGGTCTTGCTCGACACCTTGAGCGCGGTCAGGTTGCGCAGTTGTCCGTCCGCCTCCTTCTGTGCGGCAGGCAGATAGCGTTCGAGCTCTTCGCGCACCTTGTTGAGCGTGATGCGATACCGCTGGCCTGCGGGCGGATCGCGCGGGGGGAGCATCGCGACCCCGGCGGGGCCGAGGCGCGGTTCGATCACGACGTCATGTTCGAGCGCGGCGCTAGCGAGCGCAGCGCTCATCGGGCGGTGATCGCCAGTTAGGAAACCGTGGCGCGATGCTTCCATCCATGTTTTCGGATCGATCAGCCCGATCCGCATCTCGTGCCCGGCGTCGCGCGCGATCTGCACGGCGTGGTGGCGCATCGTGCGCCCATTACCTTCGCGGAAGGGGTGGATGGCGTTCAGCTCGTTGATGTGGTTGCCGAGCCTGTCGAAAAACTCGCCTGCGGCAAGTCCGCGAAATCCGCTTTGCGCCGCTACCTCGCCGAACCGCTTGTCCAATTCGCGGGCGATATAAGGCACGGCGGCGAAGCTCGATCCGCCCTTGGCGATATTCACCGTCCGATCCTCTCCCGCCCATGCGTAGAGGTCCTGGAAGAGATGCGCGTGGAGCGCGCGATAGCCGTCGGCGGTCAACGGGAAGGTCTGGCGCGCGGCGTCAGCGCCGCGCGCCAGCGTGAATTGCCGTTCCGCGGCCGTCAGCGTCGCCGCGTCGGTGATCCCCAGCTTGTTCCGAAGCGTGTCGGTGCCGGGATATGTGTAGGGGTCGTCGGCCAAGGTCAGGCCGCGATCTGATCGCTTCCGGGTCTATAGAGGTCGAGCATGATCGCCGGCATCATGGCCGGGGGCACGCCTTCTTCGAGCATCATCGCGAACATCGCGTCCTCATCGCGCGTCGGCGACATATCCTCGATCACAAGATTGGCGCGTGCCTCGGCCACGTCGCGCTTCCACAGCGCGACCTGCTCGGCGGTGCCGCGCTCGAACTCCATAGCCCGGATGCGGGTGCGCAGCGCGTCGATATCGATGGTGGGCATCTCGTCATCCTTTCGGGTTCCATACTAGGCGCGTCGCTCGATTTTCTCAATCAAAGAGGCTCTTTCCGCGAAGGGTAGTCGCCGCGCTGCGCCGCGCCCGCCTGGGCACGGCGCGTTCCGGAGCGATCAATATTCGCTCGCGAGCATGATCGTCAGGACACGTTTGGTCTGCGCTTCATCCCAAGGCGCTTCGCTTCCGAACATCAGGGCGTTGTCGTAAGAGTCAATTTTCCAGAACACGGTCTGGGTGATCGTCTCGGCATCATCGGGGCGACGTTCGGTCCATGTGCCTTGGGGCAGGCGATAGACCGCTCCGAAATCATGTTCGCCATAGGGGTCGTTATCGCCATCGAACTTGGTAAAACCGACGATCACGGCGAGTGCGGCGAAGCGGTCGGCATCGGGTAGAGCCTGAAAGCCCTCGGTGACGACGGCGCGCGATGCATGACCGGGATAGCGGCGGGCGGCGTCGTTGAGACGGCGGATGGTTTCGATCTGATCGAGGGTCGGCATGGTGTCTGTCCTCCTTCTGGCATGGGCCGCAAGGCCACTCGGCCTCACGGCCCTGCCTGTCCGGCGAGGACGGGATGGGGAGGGGGAGCGAGAATCTGTCGCTGGCGCGGGCGAGCCGCCTAGCGCGGCCAGTCCTGAAAGGCCGGGTGCCGTGCTTGGTGGATTACTCGGGCGGCCGATTGTCGTTCGGGAACGAAAGGGCGGCGCCCTTGGTGTTCCCCCCGCCGGCAGTGCGGAGCTGGACCGGCACGCAAAGCGCCGTGCGGACACGCACGTCGACAAGCGATTTTCCGCTTTCGTTCCGCCGTCCGCTGACTCATAGAATCGCAATGCCGATCCAGGCCGAACATCGCTGGCTCTACCCGATCGATTGGCCCGAGCTGTCGAAGCTGATCCGCTTCGGTCGCGCCAAGGGTTGCTGCGAGCATTGTGGTCGTCCGCATGGCGCACGGGTGTTCCACCTGGGTGATGGTCGCTGGTGGGATGGCGAGCGGCGACGCTGGCGCGACGGAAGGGGGCGGATCGTCCGCGTTTCCGTCGCCGAGCTGGCAGCGATTGTTCGCGTCACGCGGGTCTTTATCGCCTGTGCGCACCTCAACCACGATCCGACCGACAATGCGCCGCGCAACCTCGCGGCGCTCTGCCAGCGGTGCCACATGATCCATGATGCCGCCGAGCATCGGCGTCGACGCTGGCTGAACGCCTATCGCCGTCGCGCTTTGGGCGACCTGCTGGCCCGGCTCGGCGATGCGTGGATTGCAGGTGTGCCACGTGGCACACCTACTCCTTCTGCCGTCTTGGCGGCGCCCGGGCACCGGACGGGCGCTGCTAGCGGCCCCGCAGGGGCTGCGCGCGCGACGGTCATGCGGGGCATGGCCGTCGCGCCGGCGGCTCGCTGACGCTTGGCGCAACGCAAAACGGGTCCGATTGTCACCGCCCCGTCGCTGCCTGCCTGTTGCGGGGAGAGGGGAAAGGGGTCCGATCATCATCATCATCGGACCCCTCGTCGCCGTCAGGCCATTTCATCGTCGGCAAACACGCCGCTCTCCATGTCCTCGTTACCGTCCATGTCGGGATCGAAGCCCTCCGTGTCGGCGTCGGGCTGGTCGAACGCGCCGATCTGCATCGGGGCGGGAAGCCAGCGGGCCGAAAGTCGTTCGGAGACGTTCACCGCCAAATCGGCCTTCTTCTTGATCGTCGCGCAATTCTCGGCGCTCGGTGCGCCCACTTCGTCGCGCAACAGGTCGATCATCGCGGCGCGGCGCATCTTGTCGAAGAACGCGATGGGGGCGGACCAACGGGCGGCAATGTCCACGCCGCTCTCACGCGCGATCTGCTCGAAACGATGGTGCCGCATACCGGGGGAGCCGCCCGCGAACACCGTCCCGTCGATGGTCATCGCCACGAGTCCCGCCAACAGCGCCAGCTTGTCATCTTGGTCCATCGCCCGAATCGCCTCGAACCGGCCTTCGGTCGGCAGCGCAGCGAAGCGGGTCGCCATCATATCCTCGACGGCACGCACATTGCTCGTCGCCATCAGTTCGTCGGCAACGGTCGTCACGATCGGCTTTGCCTGTATCTCGGCTGCCATCTGATAGCTGTGCGCGCCGTGGAGTAGCTGCCCTGCAAGGCTGTCGATCATGATGTCGAGTGCAAGCGTTGGATCGCCCGCGACCGCTTCCTGCACGATCTGCGTCTTGATGCGGGTCAGGTCCGCGAACAGGGCGTTGCTGTAGAGCGGCTGCGGTCCGCTGCTCGTCGCCTTGGGCTTCGGCTCGGCCTTGGCCCGATAGAAGCCTTTGCCAAGGGTGCCATCGTTAGAAACCCAAAGCATGACACCGCCCACGGCCACCTGCTCGGCGGTGAAAGCGCGACGCCCGGCGTTGATCTCGTCCCGCTCGTCGATCAACGGTTCGATCCGGTCGCTGTCCTCGCCTTCCGTCTCGGCGATAGCCTCGATTTCGGCGTCGATCGCGGTCAGCCGTTCGGCCTCCGTGTCGTTCGGCTCGCGCGTGGCGGGATACAGGCTGGCCTTCATGTAATAGTCGTAGGGCCGGTCGAGTGCGGCCTTGACCTCATGCCACCCGATCGCGCGATATTCCTCGGCAACTGCGTCCAGCTTTTCCTCCGCCAGTTCCTGCACCAGTTCGGGCTGGTCCGCGTAACCGGCATCGCCTTCACCGAACAGGTCGGGGGTGATGGTCCCGCCCTTCGCTGCATATTCGTCGCGCCCGACGAACAGGAACGCCCCGTGCGTCGTTGCGATCTTCTCGGTGGTCAGCATCCGCCGGATGGCATGGGCTTGCCCGTTTGCCGCCTTGCAGACCTTGACCTGTAGGGTGTGATCGTCGGTCAGGGTGAGCGCCCGTGCCGCTTCCAGACTCAACTGGTCCTTGGCGATCAGGTCGATCAGCGTGGGCGCAAGGGCGCAGAGCCGCAGCATCTTATAGACGAAGCTGACGGCCAGGCCCGACCGTGCGGCGATGTCTTCGGCCGACATACCGGCATCGCGCAGCGCGCCATAGGACCGGATGCGGTCGGCGTAGTGCATATCCTCGCGCTGCTCGTTCTCGATCAGCGACAGTTCGACGGCTTCGCTCTTGTCGCGAACC
>NZ_BAAAEL010000030.1:0-1910 GCF_039522995.1 Sphingomonas molluscorum
GATGCTGCCTGAACCCTGACATGCTTCGGGCGATGCCGGAGCCACCAGCCAGGCTGTGGATAACTGGCACCGGAGGCCCCTTTTCGGCTCCAGAGTCTCGGGGTTTCACCCACCTTGGCGTCGGGGTATCACCCACCGCACTATCGGGGTATCACACACCGAATCACGGGGTTTCACCCACCGGGCCGGCTGGCAAGCAGTTGATAAACAAAGCAAGATTCCGCTTTTTGAGCGGCTTAACTTGTTTAACGATTCCTATTTAACAGAATCTCTTAACGACAGGGCTCACCCAAAACCGTCAACCTGAGAAGGGCAAGCGGAATTGGCCTACGGCCAATGCGCCTTCGATCCGTGACGGCTATCGCCGTCACCAGAGCGGCCTAACGGCCGCAAGGCTTCCGGAAGAAGCCAAGCGAAACTGGCGGTGTGTGCCTTCAACGTTTCGCCGGCAGAGAGGGCGATGAGGCGCTACCCCAAAGCTCACTTTCGATCTTCAAGGACCGGTGTGTGCGATCATGCCGGATCGAACAGGCCGGCGAACTCGCGCTGGTCATAGTAGCGGACCTTGCCGGCCCACAGCGGGCGTTCGCCTTGGCGCAGCAGCAGCAGCGTGTCGGCCGGCATCCGCATGATTTCGTCCGGCGTGACGAGCCGCCGCGCCGTGACATGCGTGCTGACGCTTTCCGAGGGACCGGCGCGATTGTCGCCCCAGCCCGTGCCGCGTGACGTGCTGAGGGTCGCATATTCCAGCGTCGTGTCGCCGATCGTGCGCGAGAGCATGTCGGCGGTGGCGTGATCGTTGACCCCGAATGTCTGGATCACGCCGGCGTTGGACAGGAAGGTGCCGGCGCGCTCGCCATAGAGCGCACGGAGCTGGTGCATGTCCTGGAGGATCGGCCAGAGCTGGAGGCCATAGCCGGCCATCAACCCCATCGCGCGCTCCACCGGCTCCAGTCGGCCGAGGGCGGCGAACTCATCGAGCAGGAACAGCACCGGGCGTTCCGGCCGGGCAGGGGAGCGCGCCATATCGGTGACGGCCTGCGCGACCAGCAGCCGCAGCCAGCGAGCATAGGTATCGAGTCGATCCGGCGGCAGGCACAGGAACACGGTCCCGGGCCGCTCCTTCAGGTCCGCGAAGCGGAAATCGGAGGCGGACGTGCTTTCGACCAGGCGCGGGCTATCGAGAAAGTGGGTGTGGCGCTGCGCCGAGGACAGCACGCCGGCGGCCTCGCGATCGGACTTGCCGAGGTGACGGTTGGCGGCGCGTGCGATCAGGCCGTGCGCGCCGCTGCTGGCTTGCATGTCTGCCAGCAGCGCGGCGAAGCCGGCGGGATCGGGGGTGAGCTTGTCGCGCACGGTCGCCAGCGTGGCGCGGGCAGGGGGTTCGTGGATGACGGTGTGTAGGATGATGCCGGCGATCAGCGCCTTGGCTTCCTCGTTCCAATGCGCCTCGCCCGATTGCCCCGGCGCGTCATGGACCAGCGCGTCAGCGATCGTTTGCGCATCTTCCGCGAGGTCCGGGCTTGCCGGGTCGAGCTGCGCCAGAGGGTTGTAGCGGGCCGCAGGACGCCCTGAGACGCCGAAAGGGTCTAGGCACCACACAGCGCCCTTGCTGGCCCGCGCACGGGCCGTGACGCGGGCATTCTCGCCCTTGGGGTCGATGCAGACCACCGAGCGATCGAGCAGCAGCAGGTTGGGGATGATCGTGCCGACGCCCTTGCCGGAACGGGTGGGTGCGATAGTCAGCAGGTGCGCCGCGCCGTCATAGCGGAGCAGCTTGCCCGACTCCTTGGCACGGCCGATCAGGAGATCTCCATTCGCTTCCAGCTTGCGCACGTCGGGGCGGTCGCCGAACCGGGCCGAGCCCAGCAGCTCGTTCCTGCGGTTGGCGCCGCGGCTGTTGATCCACC